>JAAVZO010000008.1 GCA_022791685.1 Clostridiales bacterium | reverse complement strand
GACTTGAACTTGCGGCCTCTACCACCCCAAGGTAGCGCGCTACCAACTGCGCCACACCCAGCCATTCAACGGATAATATTATACCACATCCGAGTCGATTTGTCAATAGGTTTGGCGCAATTTCTGATAAAAATTCTTATAATTTTCTCACAGCTTTCCCGACAGATCCTTGCCGAGTCTCGCGAGTATCTTCTTCTCCAGCCGCGAAATATACGACTGAGAGATACCCATCATATCCGCTACCTCCTTCTGCGTCAGCTCCTGACCGCCGCCGAGACCGTACCGCAGCGATATTATCACCTGCTCACGCTCGTCGAGCTTTGACAGCGCATCGCGTATCGTCTTTTTATCCTCTACCTCCTCAATATCGTGCATTACATCGTCATCGTCACTGCCGAGTATATCCGACAGAAGCAGCTCGTTTCCGTCCCAATCAACGCTTAGCGGCTCGTCTATCGATAGATCATGCCGATTCGAGCTCTTGCGTATGTACATCAGTATCTCGTTCTCAATACACCGCGATGCGTAGGTCGCAAGCTTGATGTTCTTGTCTGCACGGAAAGTGTTTATCGCCTTGATAAGCCCTATCGTGCCTATCGAGATCAAATCCTCAATGCCGGTACCAGTATTTTCGAATTTTTTCGCAATGTACACCACCAGCCTTAGATTGTGCTCAATAAGCACCTGCCGCGCTTCCCTCTCACGGCTTTCATCGAGCAGCTGACCTATCACTTCAGCTTCTGCGTCAGGCGAGAGCGGCGGCGGAAGCGTGTTCGCACCGTTTATATAGTATACCTGTCCATGCCTGCCAAAGCCCGACAAGATACGCGATACCGCCATTGATATTCGCGATATCATTCCCTCAAACATCACCGAAATATTCAAAAAACGCATATATATTCCTCCTTATTATAATCTATAATATCAATATCTCCGGTATTATCCCATCGCATCCTGCGAAATCGCAGGTGGCGAAATCGCGATTATCGGCAAGCGCTATTACCGCTTCAACCGCACGACCGTTAGCCGTCTTACCATCATACACAGTAACGCTGTCAGGCATTATTCCAACAAGAAGTCCACCCGCGCCGATTCCACGTGCCGGTATCAGCCGAACACGCCGCATAAGCTCAGGCTCAAGCTTATTTATATCCGATACAGAAATATCGAGAAGCTCGTCTGCAATAAAGCCCTTGACCTTCTCGCGAGAGCTGACGATAACCGGTCGACCGCTCACCGGCTCACACAGCAGATTTCCGCTGTCAACAAGCAGCCGCAGTTTGATTTCATTTCCACTCATTGCCGCCTTCACATCAACCTCACGGCAATTACCGCGAGTCGACCGTATTCGTCCGTACACAAGACTAACAATGCCACTTATCGCTGCAAAAACAATAAACATCAATGGCGAGCTGATGTCATCCGCCTCATCTGTCGGCACTTTAAATCCACTGCGCTGTATAGCTCCATATAGTGCGCTCATAAGTCCGCCGAGACCGAGATTCACAGCGATAAATGCCGATAGTTCCTTGATAAGGCTGCCTTTATAGGATATAGCGCACATAGTTGCAGCGCATGAGACAAACGCCAGCCACCAAATAAGCTTTATTATAAAATTATCATTGTCGAATACCGCCATCAGCGTAGCAAACACCGCACCGAGCAGCGAAGCCAGCGCAAGGCGAAGCGGGCAAATCTCAGAATGCAGCAGCTTTCCGGTTATGTACAATGACAAAAAATCCATTGAAAAATTTACCAGCAGCAGCGAATCAGCGTAAATAACTGTTGTAATCGTCGACCACCTCCATGTATATTATACATCATATCAAATGAAAAATTTGTCGCAATAGAGTCAGATTAAAATTTTATGTATATAAAAAATTATATCGGTCAATACTATCATTGACCGGAAAAAATGATTGTGAGGTTTTTAAAAATGCTTGACAGAATTGCACTCATACTCGCGATAATCGGCGGACTCAACTGGGGTTCGGTCGGTTTATTCAAATTCGATATCGTTGCATGGATCTGCGGCGGACAGGGTTCATTAGTTGCTCGAATCATTTACACTATTGTAGGACTCGCGTCGATCTGGTGTATTTCCCTGCTTTTCCGCGAATCGAACGATTCGGTCGGAGACTATTCAAGAGAATAGATGCTCATGAATAGCAAAAGAGAGTGTATCTAAATTGATACACTCTCTTTTTTATATTTAATTAAATACTATACAAAAGCTCGCTGTAGGTCGGGAAGCACCAATATTCCTTACCAACCATCACTTCAAGCTCATCTACATATCCGCGGACTGCATTCATCGCTGGAATCATATCATCGCGGATGAAGAACGCTTGCTCAGAGTATTCGTCTATCTCTCTGCACTTCGCATTGCTTGCTTCGAGCGTCTTCAGCGCGCCGTAGAGACCAGTCAGCTTATCCGAAAGCTTCGCCGCAAGCTCTCGCTCAACTGAAATATCAACACCGAGCGAACCCGCAGCAGCAGCTGTTTCAGAAACCACGTGGATATACTTCATAACCGCCGGGATTATGTCCTTATTTACCATGTCAATCATGGTCAGCGCGTCGATATTCACTACCTTACAATAGCATTCATAGTGTATCTCATTGCGCGAGAACATTTCAGTCTTGCTGAATACGCCATGACGCTCGTACATTGCGAGGTTACTTTCCGAGGTGAAGTACGGAAGCGCGTCGGGCGTTGTGCGCAGGTTCAAGAGTCCGCGGCGTGCGGCTTCATCGAGCCACTCCTTTGAGTATCCGTCACCATTATATATTATGCGCTTGTGAGCGTTTATTGTCTCCTTGATTACCGCTGAGACTGCCTTATTGAAGTCCTCGCCAGCAGCAACTGCCGCTTCAAGCTTATCTGCGATCACCGAGAGCTCGTCGGCAACGATAGTATTGAGCGTGATATTCGGACCGGATACCGAGTTCGACGAGCCAAGGCTGCGGAATTCGAACTTATTTCCGGTGAATGCAAACGGCGATGTACGGTTACGGTCGGTCGTGTCCTTCGGGAACTTCGGAAGCACATCTACACCGATTTCCATTACCGCCTTCTTCTGCTGGTCGTAATCGGTGTCATAGACGACCGACGCGAGTATCTCAGTCAGCTCGTCGCCGAGGAACATAGAAATTATCGCGGGAGGCGCTTCGTATCCGCCGAGGCGATGGTCATTTCCGGCGCTGGCAACCGATACGCGGAGGAGGTCCTGATGGTCGTCTACAGCTGCGATCACAGCTGCGAGGAATGTCAGGAACTGCGCATTGTCGCGCGGAGTATCACCCGGCTCGAGAAGATTAACACCCTCTTTTGTGGAAAGCGACCAGTTGTTGTGCTTACCGCTTCCGTTTACGCCAGCGAACGGCTTCTCATGCAGCAGGCATACAAGACCGTGCCGCGACGCGACCTTCTTCATTATCTCCATTGTGAGCTGATTGTGATCGGTCGCGAGGTTGGTAGTTGTGAATATAGGTGCAAGCTCGTGCTGAGCCGGTGCGGCTTCATTATGTTCGGTCTTAGCGAAGATACCGAGCTTCCAGAGCTCCTCATTTAAATCGGCCATGAACGCCTTAACGCGTGGCTTGATAGTACCGAAGTAGTGGTCGTCAAGCTCCTGTCCCTTAGGCGGCTTAGCGCCAAACAGCGTTCTTCCGGTTATAACGAGGTCGCGTCTCTGCTCGTAGAGCTTTTTGTCGACAAGGAAATATTCCTGTTCCGGACCTACTGTGCTGATTACCTTAGCAGTATTAGTACCGAACAGCTTCAGCACACGCACCGCCTGACGGCTTACAGCCTCCATCGAGCGCAGCAGCGGCGTTTTCTTGTCGAGCGCCTCTCCGCCGTATGAGCAGAACGCGGTCGGAATGCAGAGCGTGTCGTCTTTGATGAAGGCATACGAGGTAGGGTCCCATGCGGTATATCCTCTCGCTTCGAAGGTGGCACGCAGACCACCTGACGGGAACGACGACGCGTCCGGCTCGCCCTTGATAAGCTCCTTGCCAGAAAACTCCATAATAACCGCTCCATCATCGATAGGCGTGATAAAGCTGTCGTGCTTTTCGGCGGTGATACCGGTCATCGGCTGAAACCAGTGTGTAAAATGGGTCGCGCCCTTCTCAATAGCCCAGTCCTTCATCGCGTTGGCGATAATATTAGCAGCTGAAATATCAAGCTCAGTTCCTTCATCAATAGTCCTACGCAGCAGCTTATATGTCTCCTTAGGAAGTTTCTGACGCATGACCGCGTCATTAAACACCATACTGCCGAATATTTCCTGTACGTTTATCATTATGTATATCCTTTCGTGGGGGGTGTGCGATGTGTTAGTAAGGGGATACGCGGCTTTCTTGAAAGAAAGCCTGGCAAAGAACTTTTATAAGCTATCGCAAGTTGCGGGGTATTCGCCATTGACGATTTCCACAACCGTTCATTTAGCGGGGCGAACAGTCTCTGCTACTTGTTATTACTATCATGCGCGTTCGACTCCGTGGCCCCGCACCTCTGCGTCGAACTAATTTCTGTGATTTGCTTGAATTAAATGCGCTCCGCTTTCAGCGGCTCACTATGCTATTTCCCCTACTTAAAAATTAACTCTAATATAAATAGTATACCTCTATTTTCGCCAAAAGTCAATAGCTTACAACAAAATCTGTCCATTTACACTAAGACGGAAGCGCAGTCCGAGTCGTTCTGCTGCTTTTCGGCAAAGTATCATTCGCGCGAGGAATATCTCAAAGTAATCCATCACCGAGCAAAAGTCAGTATCTATCTGCAATTTCAGCTCAATTTCATTCTTATCTTTATTTATATCGAGGTCTGAGCGTTTGACCGAGTAGTTGACACGGTCGTGTATATCGAAGCTTTTGATATCGGTATTTCTTACGCGCGACGCACGAACGTCGGTTTTGTCCGCGAGTATCAATGCAGCCGTGATCGGGTTCACTGCGACCGCCGTTCCTTCGTCGTGGTTGCCGATAGCCGTTATTATCGTTGCGATTTCGGCTGGGTCAGCGCCCATATTGTCGAGTATACGGAATGCCATTACCGCTCCGCTTTGCGCGTGGTCGGTGCGGTTTACGATATTTCCGATATCGTGAAGGTATCCCGCAATTTCGGCGAGCTCAGCGTCGCGTGCCGGATATCCGAGCTGCAACAGGATATTGCGAGCCATTATTGATACGCGTCCGACGTGTGTAAAGCTATGTTCAGTAAATCCAAGCGCACGCAGTGATTCGTCCTCTTTTTCGATATAAGTGCGTATCGCTTCGCTCGATTTGATTTGTTCGATAGTTATCATATATCAGAAATTGCTTCCGTTCCAGCCCCAATTCTCGACCTCCGCGTAGGTGACATATACGCGCGACGGCGAGATTCCGAGCTTTGATTTACTGATTCTGCATATTTCAGCCGTAAGCGACGAAAAGTCGGAAGGCTTTGCGTGACCGAAGATCTTGACATCGACCATAGCTGCCGGTGCGGAATCGTCTCCGCCGAGCCAAAGGTGTGCGTTATCCTGTATTTCGACCATGAGATAGGTCTCGCTCTTACCCGGAATAATCGAGATCGCGCGTCCGAGCTCAGCTTTAAGCTCAGTCTCCTTCTCTGCTGTAAGCTGTGCGCTGGTTTTAAAATTTATATATGGCATGATAAAATTCCTTTCTATAGTTAATCTAAATATCCGTCACCGAACTGGAATATCTGCTCCATAATATGACCCATATTCCCTTCTCCGGCGAAACGGGTCATATCAAAATAATCGTCGTCTGCGCGTCCCCAGTACAGCGGATTCTCGTCTCCGTGCGGTTCAAAGTCAGCCTTCAAGCGTCCGCACCATACGTCGACGTAACAACTCTGATTGTAATAGATGAAAGTCATCAGCTGATTCAATTTGATCATTTCACGCGTGATCGCCGTCTCCTCGAATAACTCACGGTAAGCCGCATCCTCGCAGCTCTCACTGGGTTCAATATGCCCACCGACGAAGTTCGAAAGCCCGAGATAGGGATTTTTTATCCGCTTGCAGAGCAGTACGTGCTTTTTATCCGGGTTGAAAACGACTACAAGATTATATCCTGTCACAGCGATTTGACCCGGTTACAGTTAAAGTAGCTGGTCTTGACCTGCGTATATTCCTTCATTATCAGCAGCGTGAGATAGCCACAGATATAGTCCTCAGTATAGAAGTGTCCAGCTTCAAACAGATTGAGTCCTATGTAGTTCGACTCGTTCATGATATTATATGACAATTGTCCGGTGAGATATGTATCTGCTCCGGCACGTTTTGCCGCCTCGATGTAGTCCTTGCCGTCGCCGCCGCAGATCGCGACACGGTTCACAACTCCGCTTCCGAGTGAATACAAAACACGGTCGGACTGCAGCGTTTTTTTGACAAACGATGCGAATTCGGTGCAGTCGAGCGGTGTTTCTATAGTTCCGACACGTCCGACCGATTCGCCCTCCCACTCGAGCGGCTCTACATCTTTCAGCCCGATCATCTTTGCAAAAATATCATTAAGTCCACCAACAGCCGCGTCGAGTCGAGTATGGAACGACATTACGGATATGTTATTTTTCAGCAGTTTAATAGCCTTGCGCGACACTGGGTCGATGTAATTCAGCGCCTTCATTGGCTTGAAGATCATCGGATGGTGCGAAACGATAACGTCAAAATTATTGCTTATTGCATAATCGACCGCCTCATCGTTTACATCGAGCGTACAGAGCACGCGAATGACCTCTTTGTCTGGGTCAGCCGCAAGCATGAGTCCGTCATTGTCCCAGCTGCACCGCAGCTCTTCTGGAAATTTACTTGACAAAAATTTATAAAGATCATCTACAGTTGGCATTAGTTTTGTCCTTTCATAATTTCATCAATAGTTTTAATCATTTCTACATCGTCCGACTGCTCGCTGGAATTTGCGCTCGCCTCCGACACACTGCGTCCAGCTACTCGCTTTGCAGCGGCATTGCGCACAAACCCGAGCCATCCGCGGTCGATATCCGCCTGCTCATCATCCGATTCATTCGCCGCACGCAATAAATTCAGCCTGCCAAGCCGGTACTCAGTCTCGCTATAGCTGCGTTTCACGCCGTCGTACTGCGACGCAATAAGCTGATAGTACTTGCCTTCATCAAAGACCACCAGCTCGTTTAATATATTAAAGCCATTCGCCGCGAGGTATTTTCGCAGCACGTCCTGCATTGACATCGGCTGCAAAATAAGCCTGCAAGCAGATTCGCGCGGATAACCCGACTGCGCGAGAATATCGGCGATGAGCTCGCCGCCCATGCCGCATATTATAATATTATCGGGCGCGAATTCATCTATTCGGTCGAGTCCGGGGCGACAGCATACCGCTATCCGGTCCGACAGCCGATAGCGCATGATATTCGCACGAGCGCGCTCGCATGGACCTTCGTTGATATCGGACGCGAGCGCACGGCTGTGACCGGCGAGCACAAGCTTTATCGGAAGCAGCGCATGGTCGGTACCGATATCCGCGACTGTACCAGCGCCGACAAGCGAAGCCGCCGCCGAAAGTCTGACGCTTAGTTTGATTGTATTATACATAAAAATTCAGATAAACCGGCACCAAGCGCCGGTATGACGCTTTGATGTCGGTTTTCCTGTTTATTTTTTGGAATCGAGGAATTCGTTGATCTTAGCAACGAGCTCGTCCGCGTCAGTTCCGTGAACTTCGCAAGCCATCTCAATGCTTTCACCGCGTGCCGACGGGCAGCCGAGGCAGTGCATACCTATTTCAAGGAAAAACTGAGCGGTCTCGCGGTCAAAGTCGAGAACCTCGCCAATTATCGATTCTTTTGTAACTTTCATTTTAGATACTCCTTAATAAAAAAATTTATCTAATATAATTATACCCTAAAATAAGCAGAATGTCAACGATTCCGCGCAGATTTTCGAGAAAAAAAGTAAATTTTTATTTACTCGCCCTACTTGAAATAATTAAAAAGATAGTGTATAATATTATTATCAAGCTGATTGTAAAAATCACATTGTACAAGACAAGGAGAGCACACATGGACTGTATATTCTGTAAAATAATCGCCGGCGAAATTCCGTCAAATAAGGCATATGAGGATGACGACATTCTCGCGTTCTACGACATCAATCCACAAACACCCGTGCATATTCTGGTAATTCCGAAGAAGCACATCGCTTCTGTCGACGCTGTTACACCCGAGAACAGCGCCGTAGTCGCCAAAATTTTCGAGACCATCCCAAAAATCGCAGCAGCTGCTGGTCTGACCAACGGCTACCGCGTAATCACTAACTGTGGTGACGATGCCTGCCAGACAGTCAAGCACCTGCATTTCCATATCATAGGTGGACGCAAGCTGCCAGAGAATATGGGCTGAATTATGCTTTGACAAGCTACCATACTTCCAGCATATAAATAAAACGAGCCGGAAACCGGCTCGTTTTGTTTATCCGAACAGCTTTGTGTAAATGTCACGCATTTCATCGACTAATATGACGTATGGGCTGTTTGTGTAGTTTTTCGTGCCCTTGACGTTCTCGAGGTACTGCTCGATCTCATCAATAGTCAGCGCGTTATTGTAAGCCTTGCCGATTTTTACATTCGACCACTTCACTATATTCGCAGCTACTTCATTCGGCGACGCAGACAGCGCAGTGCAGAAATTCTCGATAAGCTGCTTTCCCTCTTCGGTTTTGGAGTTATAACTAAAATATTCCTCCATGAACACTCCGCAGGCGCTTCCATGCGGAATACCCTTGTATAGCGTCAAGTTGTATCCGAGCGGGTGATTGAAGCCTGTTCCAGTCGTATTTATCGCTATTCCGCCGGATGTCGCTCCGGTCAGCAGCTGTTCACGCAGCGGCTTCAATGCTTCAAGGTCACAGCTTCCATTCTCGATTTCAAGCAGTGCTGTATATATACGTCGTGCGCCCTCGACTGCAAACATACGCGAGATGTCAGTCGATTTCGGTGACAGATACGACTCCACACAGTGACAAAATGCGTCGAGTGCGGTCGATATCGTGTACTCCGCTCCGAGCGATTCGGTGTATTTGGGGTCAAGTATCGCGTAGCGCGGGAAAGTGCAGGCAGATTTGAAGGATTTCTTGACATTCTTGCCGTCGATAGTCATTACTGCTACAGGGTCTACTTCACTTCCGGTTCCCGCAGTCGTTGGAATTGCGATTATCGGCAGCGCCTTTTCAATTGCCGCCGTGTAGATATCCATCGCGCTAAGCTCAGGATTCGCAGCGTATGCAGCTATAGCCTTAGCAGCGTCAAGCGGAGAGCCGCCGCCGATCGCCACAACAAAGTCTGCCTTTTCCTCAAACGCTAACTTGCCGCCTTCAAAGCATACCGATACTGGCGGATTCTCGACTATTTTATCGTACAACGCCCATTCTATCCCGAGTGAAGCAAGCACGTCGATAACATCATCAAGCGCACCGCAGGCTTTCGCTGAGTTCCGCCCAGACACGATAAGTGCCTTCTTTCCGAGTGCAAATTTGTCAGCATTATCTCGAACTGCGCCACGTCCGGATATTATCTGAACCGGCATATAAAAATTAAAGCTCATAGTTAATAACTCCATTCAAACTTTAAAAAATCAGGAGATATCGCAAAGGCGATATCTCCCATTTTGCTAAATGATTTTAGGAAGCCTTCGAAACGGTTGCATACCAATCGCTGTAAAGCTTGCCCATCGGTACATAATCGTCCTCAGTATCTTCATCCTCAGTTGCAAGGAAGTCCTGAACCGACGCATTGTCGTCAGCGTCATCCCAGTACTCAAGGAACCAGTCTGCCAGCTCTTCAGAGGACTTCGAAGCATACTCGCTGTAGAAGCGATCGCTGAAGGTCTTTACACCTCTTACAACTGCCGGATCAAGCTTGCTCTCATCAAGAACGAAGCCGTAGTAAGGACTAAGTTCCATGTCAAGGTTCTGTGCCTTTGCATTCTCCCAGATATCAGGATCAGAGCCTTCCGGCGGATAAGCGATAAACTCGTTTCCAGTGTATTCAAGCTTCATGTTGTAATCGTTGCTGAGCTTATGAACTACGCCCTCTTTATCGAGCTCGTAGTGGATATCCTCAATACCGTATGCAAACAGATTTCTCAGATCGCTTCTGGTGTTGAGATATGTGATGATCTCCATAGATCTCGAAAGGCTCTTGGTGTAGGTGCTTACTGCGAACATACCGTTGTAGATATTGTCGTAGGTAGCCTGAGGATTCTGGAGCACGTTGATGTAGTAATCATCTTCGAATGCCGCTACATCTGCGTAAGTACCCTTGATGATACCTACTCCGAAACGGTCGCCAGCTTTGATCTCAGTGCTGCCAATGCAGTTGTTCTCTTCAAGACGCTTAACTGCGGTCATGTAGTTAGTCCAGTTTCTGACTGAGAACAGCGCCTTAGGCTGACCGTTATCGCCGTACTTTGCACTCGGTGCAAGCATATTGCCCACTACAGTGCGCGAACCGTCAACAGTGAAATAGTTTACGCCTACAGGCGAGATGTCGCCCATGAAAGGAGTGTATGCTCTGTCATTTGCTGCGACCTCAAGGATGAAATCAACTGCATCATTGAAGGTAGCAAAGTTATCAGCGTCATAGTAGTATTTGTCCATCAGGCTCTTGTTGAGCAGCATGAAGGTATACTCGCCGATCGGCTGATTGTTGAGTATTGCATATGTAGTCTTGCCAATCTTTCCGGCAGACAGAATGTTAGGATTGATATATGATTTGAGTATTTTCGACGAAGACGAAAGCGACTCATCAAGTGCAGAAAGTACATTTTTTTCGCTGTACTTCATAAACATATCGTAATCAGTCATGAGGAAGATGTCGAGCTGATTTTCCTCTATCTCAGGATAGAAGGTCTCAACTAATCCATACTCATTGATAATAGTCTCGTCTCCAGTCTCACTCTCTTCTGCCGTTGTTGTATCCTCGACAGCTGTTGTAACACCGTTCTTGCGGGCTTCCTTTTCGGCAGCCTTCTTAGCCTCAGCTTCAGCTGCTGCTATGTCAAGACGTTCCTGAATCTCATCCATCTTCTTTTCAAGAACTCTGTCATATTCGCTCTCTGTGTAGAGCATAAGCTTAATTGCAGTGTTGAACTGTGATTCAGTGATCTTGCTCATAGCTTCCTCAACTGCTGCAATTGCCTCATCGGTAGTACCTGCGCCCTTGATTCCGTAAATATTAAGGGTCATTGCATTTGCGATCTGATCCTCACCTACGGTGCTGAGGTCATCATCCTTACCGCAGGATGCAGTAGCAACCGCAGTAAAAACCATAAACAAACAGAGCGCCATGCTTATAAGTCGTCTTTTCATTCGCTGTTCCTCCTGATAAATTCCAGAAAATATACCTTATTTATTTTACACTATAAAATCCAATATGTCAAGCTGTTTTTTCTGCCACTGTCCCTCTGGCAGGGCCCAAAAACCTATATATTCCAATTCTGCCAGCTATTGATTAGTGCATATCCTACAAAGTTATATGCACATTTTTACACATATCAGACTAAACCTTAGTGTATATTTCACAATATTTCGATGATTTTTTTGTGCTTAGCGCCGAATATTCAATCGAGGTAATCTTTCAGTCTCTTTGAGCGGCTCGGGTGGCGAAGCTTACGCAGCGCTTTTGCCTCTATCTGACGAATTCGCTCACGTGTGATGTTGAATTCCTTGCCGACTTCCTCGAGAGTTCTCGTACGTCCATCGTCGAGTCCGAAGCGCAGCTTCAATACGTGCTCTTCACGCGGAGTCAAGGTATGAAGCACTTCATTCAGCTGCTCACGAAGCAGCGCATACGATGCAGCCTCTGCCGGCGCTGGCGAGTCGTTGTCCTCGATGAAGTCGCCAAGGTGACTGTCTTCCTCTTCACCGATAGGCGTTTCGAGCGACACCGGGTCCTGCGCTATCTTCATTATCTCGCGCACCTTATCAGGGCTCGTGCCCATCTTCTCTGCTATCTCCTCAGCCGACGCTTCACGTCCGTATTCCTGCAAAAGCTGGCGAGAGTAGCGCGATACCTTGTGGATAGTTTCGACCATGTGTACCGGGATTCGGATCGTGCGCGCCTGATCAGCTATAGCCCTTGTGATCGCCTGACGGATCCACCATGTAGCGTAGGTCGAGAACTTGTAGCCCTTGCGGTAATCGAACTTGTCCACAGCCTTCATAAGACCGAGGTTGCCCTCCTGGATGAGGTCGAGGAAGAACATACCCTTACCGACATAGCGCTTCGCTATCGAGACAACAAGTCGCAGGTTAGCCTCAACAAGCTCCTTCTTCGCGTCATCGTCACCGTGAGCCATCTTCTCAGCAAGCACGAGCTCCGCATCGTTGTCGAGCAGCGGCACTTTGCCTATCTCCTTGAGGTACATGCGCACCGGGTCGTCGATTGCAAGACCTTCTTGGATCAGCATTTTCTCCATGTCTTCAGCCGATTCGTACTGCTCGATCTCACTCTCAATATCCGCAAAATCCGGGCTGTCAAGGTAGTTTACCTCAATGCCGTTGCTTTCGAGATCTTCGTAAAGCTTGTCGATCTGGTCGATATCGAAGTCTTCATCGCTTATCGCTTCAACAATTTCGCTTGAGGTCAGTGAACCCTTGCTCTTTCCGCGTGCGATAAGGTCGTTGACACTGAATTTTCGCTCTCCGTTCTCGTCAAGCTCGATCTCATTGCTTTCATTTTCCTGAGATTTAATATTCTTTTCTGCCATGTTAAATAGTTCCTCCTGCCGATGACGGTAAAATCATGCGGCTTTCAATAAATTATGATTGCCTTGGTTTCTTGCCCTTTTTCGTCAGTATCTCGTTGATAAGGTCGATCTGGTCGCCCGTTTCCTCGAGACGCTTCTGTTTGGTTTCACTGCGAAGCCGCTCAATAAGCTCGCTGAGCACTACTGAGTCGTTAGTAGTGAGCTGCTGCCGCCGTACAAGCATTGACGTGATACGTCCCATCTCGTCCGGATTGAAGACCTCGGCAAGGTCGCCGAAATCGAACTGACGCGCTTCACTGTAGCGGTTCATCATCTCGCTGAACACTCTGCGGTTGAATTCAGAATAAAAATCATCTGCACTGAGCTTCAGCTCCCCGCGCTTGATACTGCGCATATTTTCAGGATAAAGCAGCAGTATTCCAAGTAAATTTTCCTCTGTGCTGACTGCGAGAACATTCTTGATAGTATCCGAATTGACACTGTCACCGAAGCCTGAGGTCTTGCGGATTATCTCCTGCATTTCTTCGTTTTTCTGTGTCTTCTGCCGACTGCGCATGATACGCTTTACATCATTTTTCAGCGAATCTCGCTGGATATCGAGTCTGTCGGAAACCACTCCGATATAGACCTCTCGCTCAGCGTCGGAATACACCTCAGCGATTATCGAGCAAAGCTCCGCCGCCGCTTTTATCCGCTCGTCAACTATCGAAATATCATGCCGTGCAAGCACACTTTCAAGCTTGAACTCAAACTGCGCGCGGCTCTGGTCGAGCAGCAGCTTGAATTTTTCGTGTGCGGTCGAACCGTTTTTCTGAAGGAATTCGTCCGGATCTTTCGCACCGGGGATTCGCAGCACACGCACATCGAGCCCAGCCTCAGTAAGCAGCTTTATCGCCTTGCTTGTGGCACGCTGACCGGCTTCATCAGAGTCGTATGAGATTATCACCTGCTTTGTATATTTTGACATTATACGCGCCTGCTCCGGCGTTATAGCCGTTCCGAGCGTCGCTACGGCGTTTTCAAATCCGTGAGCGTGCAGCGCGATCACATCCATGTAGCCCTCGCAGAGTATCAACCGCTCCGCGCATTTCGACTTTGCGAAATTCAGCGCGAACAGATTGCGGCTCTTTTTAAAGGCTGGGGTATCGGAGGTGTTGAGGTACTTCGGCAGTGAGCCGTCCATCACTCGTCCTCCAAAGGCGACTACGTTGCCCGTAACGTCGATTATCGGAAAGATAACGCGGTTTCGGAAATAGTCGTATGGTCGATTGTTTTTGCGCGATATGCCGCAAAGAAATGCCGATGACATCTCCTCAGCAGTATAGCCAAGCCGCATGAGGTGCGATGTCACCGCACCAAAGCCGTCAGGCGCAAAGCCGAGCCCAAAGTGCTTGATAACAGCACCGCTGAGTCCACGCTTTGTCAGATAATCAAGACCGGCTTTCCCTACATCAGAATACAGGCAAGCGTGATAAAATCTTGCTGCCTCACGGTTCATGTTCAGCACACGCTCACGCCGGACAGAATCCTGCGAACGCGGCTCATTGTCGGGCGGGAGCTCGATCCCGGCACGTTTCGCAAGCAGCTCGACCGCCGCGCGGTATTCGATATTTTCACGCTTCATCATGAAGGTAAATACATCGCCTCCGGCACCGCAGCCAAAGCAATAGAAGCTCTTTGTCGACGGAAACACCGTAAAAGACGGCGACCGCTCACTGTGGAACGGGCAGCGTCCGGTATAGTTCGACCCCGCGCGCTTAAGCGGGACATATGCCGAAATTACGTCGACAATATCGCAGCGATATTTTATTTCTTCTTTGATCTCTTCTGTTATCATATGTAATTATTTATTGCCATTTCATTTAGACCAGACTGCGTCCGCTCCATGTGTTTGGTATAAACAGCTGCTTATAAATGCTTATCGCGTGGCGGTCGGTCATGCCGGATATGAAATCGCAGACGCAGCGATCCACAGGCTCGCTGTTTGTAAGCGAGCGGTAGAATTCCGGCATTCTGTCAGGATTTTTT
This sequence comes from Clostridiales bacterium, assembly GCA_022791685.1. Lineage (GTDB taxonomy): Bacteria > Bacillota > Clostridia > Oscillospirales > CAG-272 > Flemingiibacterium. Next base: position 174,586 of record JAAVZO010000008.1, on the reverse strand, counting down.
ACAAAGTACTCGAATAGCCGCATAATAAGCTCCTTCGAGCGTCCTTCCTCCGCGAGCACCGGTTCGCTGTGATATACCCTCTCGAACAGAAATTCTCTCAGCGAGTCGGTCGCCGCTTGAATCTCCGGCTCCATCGATATCTCGCCAACTCCGGACTGCATAAGCTCATCGCTTCTTCTTACAACGCTCGTCACCATCGTGTTTATTCGGTCGGAGTGAGTAAAACCGAGTATCTCGCACAGTTCATGCGGGAGCTCAGCCTCCGACAATATTCCAGCACGCACCGCGTCGTCGATATCATGATTGATATAAGCAATGCGGTCTGCAAACTTAACGATACGTCCTTCGAGCGTCGACGCAAGGTTACTTCCTTGATGATTGACGATACCATCCCGGACCTCATACGTGAGATCCAAACCCGCACCGTCGCGTTCGAGCTTGTCGACAACGCGCAGACTCTGCCTGTAATGCGTGAATTCAGGTGAATAGCACTCCTGCAATGCCGCCTCTCCGATATGTCCGAACGGCGTGTGACCGAGGTCATGTCCAAGCGCAGCAGCTTCGGTAAGATCCTCATTCAAAAATAATGCGCGTGCGATCGTACGTCCGATTTGTGTGACCTCGAGCGTGTGAGTGAGCCGTGTGCGATAGTGTTCCTCCTCAGGCGCGAGAAATACCTGCGTTTTGTGCATGAGTCGACGAAACGACTTTGAGTGGATGATTCGGTCGCGGTCACGCTGATACTCGCCGCGCAGAGCTGATACTTCAAGCGTCCGCGCACGTCCGCGAGACTTTGATTCGCGAAATGCAAACGGCGACAGATGAGCTTCTGCCGCTTCACGCAGCTTGATGCTATTGTATTCGTACAATTCGGTCTTCACCGCCTTTCACGCTGTTTTTGCTTTCGAGTAATAATATACGCGCATTTTTTCGAAATTACTTTTTTATTTTTTATTGTTTACAATTGTTTAACATTTCAATTTTCTTTTTCGAGAAGTTCACCGCTGATTCGACATCCAAAGGCGGAAAATAATGATATCGCGCCAACAAACGTCGCCAATCGCATTGACAAGCCCGAAATTATCTGATATAATATATTTATCGGCAAAATAAACTCAGCCTATCCCTACAATGTTGGCAAGATGTCCACGCAGCTTTAGCGGCAATGAACATATTACCAAGTTGAACGAAAGGAACCTGTAAATGTCCGGATTCGACAGCTTTCTCGGAAATGAAAAACTTATAGCAAGATTGAAGCGTGATATCAGCAGCGCGAAGCTTTCTCACGCATATATAATCGAGGGCGCTGCCGGCTCTGGAAAGCGCACGCTCGCTAAGCTGATTTGCGCCGCAGTCGCCTGTGAGCTAAATAAGAACTCAGAATCAAAGGATTCCATACCTTGCATGGAGTGTATCAACTGCGACAAAATAATGCGCGGTCAGTCGCCTGACGTTATCTATATCGAGCCGGAAAATGGGCGAGTGCAGCTTGGAGTCGACGTTATACGCCGTCTGCGTGAAGACACCGTATACGCCGCAAACGATCTGAATAATAAATTCTATATCATTCCCGAAGCTGACTCGATGAATACACAAGCTCAGAACGCGCTTCTGAAGATTCTCGAAGAACCGCCGGAGGGTGTGATGTTTCTTCTGCTCTGCGAAAATGCCGACAATCTGCTTCCGACTATCCGCAGCCGCGCTCCGTCATGTCGGCTTGAAATTCTCGATGATAAACAAGTTGAGAGCTGGCTTATCGAAAACAACGCTGCCGCGCGTACACTGAGTCAGACCGACAGTGAAGCGTTCCATATAGCGGTCAGACTCGCCGGCGGCAGTCTGGGTCGAGCACTCGAACTGTGTGACCCGAAAAGCGCCGCAGAATGTATGCGTATTTGGAATATCGCCGATAAATATATATCGCTGCTCGCAAATCGTCACGGTGCGGCGGGCGAGCTTGAATTCTATGAATACGCGACCAAGCTCACCTCAGCCAAGCAGCGCAGCGAGCTTGCCGAGATCTACACTCTGATCTCCGAAGCTATCCGCGACCTCGTCGCCGCCAAGCTTACATCGGAGGATTTCAGACCTCTGTTTTACACTTCAGTCGAGCAAGCGCGAGGTGCAGCGTCGAGATTCCCTATTGCACAGCTAATGAGGCTGACCGACGTATTCGCAAACGCACTCGATGAGCTTGACCGCAATGTAAATATAGGACTCGCGCAGTCCAGATGTGCGCTCGCTGCGGTCAGAGCCGCGTACCGCTGACATCAGCACTATGAAAGGAATAAATTACAATATCATGGATAATAATAACAATCCTCCACACAATAGTTCGGATTCGCACGACAATGCGACACCAAAGAAAAACGAGGGCAAAAAGCCCTTTCATAAATATAACAAAAACCGCCGCAAGCCGAATAATCAATCAGAAGCGGCACAAATGCAGGATAATTCGCCAAACGGCGCTATCAATGTAAAGCCGGGCAGATATGACCTTCCGCCAGAATCCAAGTCTCAGGTCAAGTCCGAATCGAGACCCGAACACAAGAAAAATGTAAAGCCGGAATCAGAGCACAAAAATAAGCAGGACAATGAGAATAAACAGAACTTAAAGCCTGAGACCGAAGTAAAAAATACACCTGCCGATGATGCGGGAAGCAATAATAAGAATGCACACCCGCAAAAGCCGCGCCGCCCCAAACGTCAAAATCGCCCGCCAAAACGTCGTCAGAATGACCATTCTGAACGTCTCGATATCGACAAGGAAATAGAAAATTTATCGACTGATGTCGATGAGCCAAAGACAGAGGAAGTATCGGAGTCCAAGGACGAAGCGCCTGTTCAGAATGCTAAAAAGCAGAATGAACGCCAAAGGCGCAATCCTCGCAACCAGCGCCGCAAGCAGAATCATAACCGTGAACGCGGAAATCAGAATCCACAGAAAAATGTAAACGCAGATGAGCTCGAGATGATCGTCGAGGAAGAAGCTGCGATAACCGAATATATCGCAGTCGCAAATGAGAATGAAGCCGAACAGAGCGAGATACTCGCCGAGCTAAATTCTTCCGAAAGTGAGTATGACGCACCAGGTATAGACATCTCAGAAGCTGAGCCTGTTGAAGCCGAGCCTGAACAGCCGCTTGAAACCTTCGAAATCGTCGGAGTGCGCTTCAAGGTCGGTGGAAAGATATACTATTTCGACCCGGACGGCGACAAATTCGTCAAGAACGAGCCGGTAATTGTAGATACCGCGCGCGGACTTGAATACGGTATCATCGACCTGTCAAACCGCATTGTCACCGAGCGCGAGGTAATTCTGCCGCTGCGCAAGGTCATACGCCACGCGACCGAGGACGATATCGCCCGCGCTGAAGCAAATGCCGCCGGCGCAGCTGAAGCGCTCGAGATCTGCGCGCAGAAAATCGCTGAGCATGAGCTCGAGATGAAGCTTGTCGACGTAGAATACACGTTTGACAATTCGAAGCTGCTGTTCTACTTCACTGCCGATGGACGCGTCGACTTCCGCGAGCTCGTAAAGGACCTTGCCGCGATATTCCGCACACGAATCGAGCTGCGTCAGATCGGTATCCGTGACGAAACTAAGCTGCTTGGCGGAATCGGTATATGTGGTCGTCCATTCTGCTGCAAGACCTTCCTGTCCGACTTTGTTCAGGTGTCGATAAAAATGGCGAAGGAACAGAATCTCTCGCTCAATTCAGTGAAGATATCAGGTGCGTGCGGACGACTGATGTGCTGCCTGCGTTATGAATACGACACATATCAGGAGGAGATACGCAAGACTCCTAAGGTCGACCAGATAGTTTCAACTCCGGAGGGCGACGGAACGGTGATCGAGGTCCAGCCGCTCGCAGGACTTGTAAGAGTACGCTTCCTTGACAAGCCGGACACCATGCCAAAGGTGTTCCACCGCGACACAGTCACTGTAATAGGCGGAAAAGGTGTGCCGAAATCGAAGCAGCCTGAGTCGAATCAAGCCGAATAAAATCGCTTGGAATATTAAACAAGTCGAAAAAAGTTATTAAGAGAATATAAATTTTTTCAAAAGCTATTGCAATTTTCAAAATTTGTGGTACAATTATTACGATAACATTGCCACGATGTCCCCCGCAGCTAAAGGCGGCATCGCCCGTAGGGCGTGGACATATTCGCATCAATGTGGGATTAAATCCCCCATTGATGCCGTGACAAGTTGAACCATTCAGACGGAGGTGTTACAGAAATGGCATATAAGATTACTGATGACTGCATCGCTTGCGGCGCTTGCGCGGACGAATGTCCTGTAAGCTGCATTAAGGAAGGCGGCGGCAAGTATGAAATCAACGCTGACGAGTGCATAGAGTGCGGCTCTTGCGCAAGCGTCTGCCCCGTTGAGGCTCCGAAGCCCGAGGAATAATAAGTTCCGGAATAAGGTCTGCTGCAAATCGTGGCAGACCTTATTTATACGGTAATTGTAAAATGAAAGGAACAGCGCGGCATACCCGTCGCAAATAATATACTATGACTATTACATATACAGTTGGCAATTCGCTTTACGTCAACACAACAAATCGCTGCTCAAACAGCTGCGACTTCTGCGTTCGCTCACATGGTGAGGAGCTGTACGGAGACCTATGGCTCGATCGTGAGCCTACCCGTGAGGAGATACTAAACGACATCGAAAAACGCCGACTCGAAGACTATGACGAGCTTGTATTCTGCGGCTACGGTGAGCCTGCCGAGCGTCTCGACGATATTCTGTGGGTCTGCCGCAAGCTGAAGTCAACACGCAAAATAAAAATACGAATGAACACTAACGGTCAGAGCGACCTTATCAATAAGCGCGACACTGCCCCCGATTTCGAGGGACTTTTTGACGTGGTTTCGATAAGTCTCAACTGCGCAACCGCTGAAAGCTATCAGGCGGTATGTCACTCTGAGTTCGGAGAGGAAGCCTTCGAGGCTCTTATCAGCTTTGCACGCCGCGTGAAGGAATACGTGCCGAGCGTCGTATTCTCTGTGGTACGTGGATCGATTCCGGATACCGATATTGATATCTGCCAGAAGATAGCCAACAAAAACGGCGTTACACTGCGCGTCAGAGAAATGCTTTGATATACAAAAATTTTGAGCTATACAACATTGCCGAGCTGATTCCAGCTAATGGCGGATATAATATGTCGCGTGTTCAACAGTCGGTGCGCGAGCATATGAGCGCGCAGTGACAGGCTATGGCGATCTGCACCGCTGGCACTAAGATACGCTTTGTACTGAACAGCGGCAGACCAAAGATAACTCTGCGTATGAATAATGCTGGCACTTCAACGTACACGCTTCCATATTTTGGCGACGTGCAGTTGGGCTGGATATAACGAATGCAACGTAAAAAATACGCCGCAACTGGAATGAATCCAGTTGCGGCGTATGTTATTATATTTTAGATTTAACTATAATTCCATTACTACGAATTTAAATATATGTAAACCAATATTATATAAATTGGATATATAAATAAATATTACGTTTATTAGTCATATTGTATAAAATGCAATTATTTATTTGTAGATTTGCCCAAAATATTATTTTTCGCATAAATTATATTGAAAAAATAATATTGTTATGGTAGAATATAGATGTAGATAAGCTTATCACAATTTTATATTTATTTTGGAGGTTACCTATTATGAAATCTTACCTTTGTAGATTCATCGCCGCTCTTTTTTTCTCTCGTTTTCCTCCTTTCTTCTTTCAGCGTTTCGGCGCTTGAGTACGAATCAGGTGGAAACGCATCTCAACCTGACACAACTCCCACAGAAGTTATCACTATCGTTGGCATTGACGAGGTAAAAAAATTCCTTGAAGAAAACCAAATTACTGGTATTCCTGAGGGAATTTCAGAAATAACCGTGGCAAGATTCACCCCCAGCTTTATATGTAGTGATGAGCTATTAAGCCAAAAGCCTACTTATTCAACTAATGAATGGGGCAAACAGGAGTATTACATAAAAAATGTAACTACCTCTACACACAATCATTTTTTGCAATCTGCATCGTTTCCTCCTCCAGGAGGTACTTATACAGTAACAACAGAGCTGTCAGTTTCCGTCTCTATATCCGTCGGAATAGATTTAACAGTAGTTGAAGCTGCTTTAGGTGTTGATTTAGGTACAAAATTTACCATAAGTGCTTCATATACTGCGTCTATCCCTGAAACCGAACCTCGCGTATATGTTCAATTATATGCTAGATTCCGCAACTATAAATTCGAAGTCTGGGAAGATGATCTCTTCTTCGATGACTACATTTGCGATGGTGAAGTAAGCATTCCTTATGACTACTATTTTATATCATATAAAGCTTCAGACGTTGTATATTTAAATTTACCTGAACAAAATTATTAAAATTAAAAGCTTATGGGCATAATTTATTATTATGCCCATATGTCAACTTAACGAGTAGGTGAATCAATTTTATGAAATTAGCGCTGATCTTACTCATTCTCATATTTCTATTCACTGGCTGCACCGACACAGCAGTATCTGAGCCAATCGAACTTAATGTACTTTCCATTGGGAAAATAGAACCAATAAGTGTTGACGAACAGCTTCTCAACGAATATGGATTTTTCGACGACCCCAGATTCATTATAAAATTCTACGCCGTCTGCTATAACGTCAAGCTAAGTGAACCTCCGTCCGAATACAAGGGCTATTCGCTGCGAAACCTCGAAACCGAGCTCGTCTCCGGCGAAAGACTGCAATCTATGTCCGCGCCGTCAATCAACGATGCCGCCGCAGGCGTAAGCATGACTGTCACCGACAAAATCCCCGCATACTTCGAGTACGTCGATGTAGTTGACCCGCAGATAATCGGCGAGCTGCTCGGCTTCATGCCGGAAAGCTACATTTCAGTCAACGAAACAATCGAATACGAAATCACCCCGGATATCCCACGCGTAAGTATATACACATATCCGCTGTACAAGCGATACTCCTTCGAAGTATACAAAAATGATAAATTCATCGAACGCGGCTACGCTAATCTCCCATATGGAGTCGCATTCATCGTATCGCCAACGTTAACTCTCATTCCCCAATGAATCCCGCACCCGCGGGATTCATTTTGCGTTAATAAACTCCGTGCAATGGTCACAATATTGCGCAAAATGCCACTTGAAATATTAAAGAAAAAATGGTATAATAGAATAAATATTTCGGTATACGATAACAACGTTCAACTTGTCACGGCAATAGTGGGGGATTGAATCCCCCACTATTGCGAAATGTCTCCCGCCGCCTATAGAGGCGGGGGACATCGTGGCAATGTTGTAAATACAACAAAGGAATCATAAACATGGAATTCACAAAAAACGCCGCGCCTATACTCATCGTGATGGGGCAATCGAACGCGCACGCTCATGCCACTCACCTTCCTGAGTCTGAGATCATCCGCGAGCCACTCAAAAACGTACACGGACTCACGCGCGAATATAATCAATACTATGACCTCACCGACGTTACGTGGAGCGGATTCACGACCGGCGGCATGAATCTCGGCGAGACCCAAGACGACACCTGCTGCCTTGCAAACTACTTCGCCTCTATGTGGCAGAATGCTATCGACAACGGCGCAAAGCTTCCCGATCTATACATAATCCAGATCTCCATCGGTGCTCAGGGTATCGCGGAATTTGAAGTCAACGGCTGTAATATGTGGTATTCAATGCGCAATTTGATACTTAAGCCCGGCAAGCTCGGCGAGTGCGATATATCACTCTACCCGCTCGCTACAGAAATACTCTCGCTCGCCGCTATGAATCTTATCACCGCTGGCAAAAAACCGCAGGTAATCGGTCTGCACTGGAATCAGTGGGAAACTGAAGTACACACCGGCTCGCGCGCACTAAACTACGCCGAGGACAATTACCGCAATCTTTTCTGGGGCTTCTTCACCGCGCTCGGAAGCAACGCAAACGGTGACGGCATACCGCTTTATCTCTACCGCCCTCTCAGCGAAAACTACGAGCCAAGTCGTTTAGTGAAAATGAATGACATTTTCGAGGGCTTCAAGCAGAGACTCTCAGACTGCCGCATACTCGACCTGCGCGAATCGGCGCTCTACAACGACACACCGCATACTCACGGTATCTTTCTTGACGACGGTATTCATTATCGCCCTGAAGCTCATCACTGGTTCGCTGAGCGCCAGTGGCAGGATATATTCGGAAAATAAGTAACCATATTCAAACTGACGACATAAGATATAGGTAGGAAAAATTACAATGATTCTTGATGAAATCGACTATAAGATCATGCGCTGCCTTAAAAAGAACGCGCGCATAAAAGCGTCGGCGATAAGCGAGGAGATATCGCTTTCGGTATCGGCGGTGATAGAGCGGATACGCAAGCTTGAAGCGTCGGGTATCATCACGGGCTACACCGCAATATTCGACGAAAAGCTGCTCGGCAATGATATGACCGCGCTCATGGAAGTGAGCCTTGAACACCCGCGTTACTACGACAGCTTCTGCGAGCTGATCGCAAGCATAGACAGTATCGTCACCTGCTACTACATGACCGGAGACTACGACTTTATGCTGCGCATAGTGACCGATTCGTCCGACAGCCTCGAACGCATTCACCGCAGAATCAAAAGTATGGAGGGAGTCAGTGCGACTGAGACTCATTTCGTCCTAAAGGGAGTGAAAAATGAGTATTCGGTCATACCAGAAAATGATGGCAGGAATTGACAGATATACGACCCGCGCATGGGCAGAGATAGACCTTGGCGCAATACGTCATAACTTCAGCGCTGCGAAGGCTTATGCTGAGTCGCACGGTGCGGGAATAATCGCGATAATGAAAGCGAACGCCTACGGGCACGGCGCGAAACGGATAGCTCCTGAGCTTGAAATGAGCTGCGGCGCAAACTATTTCGCAGTCGCGACCTTTGATGAAGCGCTCGAGCTCATTGAAGCCGGAGTGAAATCGTCGATATTGATACTCAGCGAGGTTCACCCGTCGCTGTACGGCGAGCTCTGCGCGCACAAAAATATAATAACCAGCGTATTCCGCCCCGAATGCGCACGCGAGCTGTCTGAAGTGTCATCAGCTCTCGGTAAGCGCACGAGGTATTTTCTCGCGATAGATACCGGAATGTCGCGAATCGGACTTGAATACACAACTCCAGCAAAGAAACAGGCGACGCTTGAAGCGATAGAGGAAATACATTCACTCGGCGGTATCGAATGTGCCGGAATATTCAGCCACTACGCCTGCGCAGATGAGCACGACAAAACGTCGGCTCTGCTTCAAAAATCGCGGTTCGACGAGCTGCTCGGCGAGTTGAAGCGACGCGGGATAGAGCCGCCGATACGCAGTATGTGCAACAGCGCGGCGCTCACTGAACCTGAGTTTATCGACAAGTACGACCTTGTGCGCGAGGGAATCGGAATCTACGGTCTCTCGCCGTCCGACGAGGTGGCAAATATACTAAACATGATTCCTGCGATGAGTTTGAAGGCGCGCGTCACCGACGTAAAGACACTCGACGCTGGAGTTGGTATCAGCTACGGTCATACATTCGTGACCGCTCGCGAGACTAAGGTAGCGACTATCCCGGTCGGCTACGCAGATGGCTACCCGCGGCTACTGTCCGGCAAGGGCGGAGTTTTGATAAACAACAAATATGCACCGATACTCGGTCGCGTCTGCATGGACCAGATGATGGTCGATGTCACTGAAATAGAATCGGTAGAGGTCGACTCGGTCGCGACACTGATAGGCTCTGACCCGCGCGTCAACGCCGACCGTCTCGCGTCGCTTATCGGCACTATCGGGTATGAGCTGATATGCGCTGTGTCGCCGCGTATCCCGCGAATTTACATTAACTGAGTCAGAAAAAGCGAAGAATTTTAAAAAAATTTGATTTTTTTGCAAAAAGCTATTGATTTTTTCTTCAAAGTGTGGTATACTAAGATGTATGAATCATTGCATATAGAAATTGCAATAGAAAAGTGTGAGGTGTTTAAACATGAAGGACGGAATCCATCCCGAATATAAGGAAGTTACAATCAGATGCGCGTGCGGCGAGACCGTAACGACTAAGTCTACTAAGGGCGGCGAGATCAGAGTTGAAATTTGCTCTAAGTGCCATCCTTTCTACACCGGCAAGCAGAAGCTCGTCGATGCAGGCGGACGTGTAGACAAGTTCAAGAGACGTCTCGAAATGAGCAAGTAATTTTCGCTGTTGGTGTAATACACTGCAGGTGTAATACACCGTCAAAGGGACAATGGATATTACATTTCCCGAGTGAAATTACGCTTCTTTGAATCGGAAGTAAAGACTCGTGTGCGTACCTATTGTACGTATACGGGTCTTTTTGTATTTTCTAAAACAGATAAGGATAAGTCTGAAAAATAAATTTTTCAGACTTGCGAGTTTTGTGCCTTCGAGGTCGTAGACCTCGATTTCGCTAAAGCGAAACCGCCACAAAACATCGACATTAGGAAGGAAACTTTCGCTAACGGAAAGTCATGGTTATAATAATGCAAGAATTTGAAAGAGCCGTCCTTGTGGCGGTAAATACTGATAAGATGAAGGACGGCGAGTGCGAGGTATCGCTCGCTGAGCTCGAACGGCTGCTCGATACCGCCGGCGGCAGCGTATTCGCGCGCGTAGTGCAGTCTCTCGAAAACCCCAATCCGAAGACTTGTATCGGAAGCGGAAAATTGAAGGAGCTCTCCGACCTCTGCAAGGCGAACGACATAAAGTTAGTCATATTCGACCTTGAGCTGTCGCCGGCACAGATAAAAAATATCGAGGACGGTATCGACTGCGACGTTCGTGTGCTCGACCGTTCAATGCTGATACTCGATATATTCGCGCTGCACGCCACCTCTCGCGAGGGAAAATTGCAGGTCGAGCTCGCGCAGCTGAAATACACCGCACCGCGTCTCATCGGTAAGGGCTTGGAACTGTCGCGTCTCGGCGGCGGTATCGGTACGCGCGGTCCGGGTGAATCAAAGCTCGAAACCGACCGCCGTCATCTTAAACGCCGTGCGGAGCTGCTCGCAGCAGAACTCGAAGACCTCGACCGCGGACGGCTGACTCAGCGTAAGGCACGCGAGCGTTCGGGAATCACGAAAGTTTCGATAGTCGGATACACGAACGCCGGAAAATCGACGCTATTAAATAAGCTCACCGACGCGGGAATTCTCGCCGAAGACAAGCTGTTTGCAACGCTCGACCCGACGACACGCAAGTTTACTCTTCCCTGCGGCGTTGATATACTCCTGACCGACACAGTAGGCTTTATCCGCAACCTGCCGCACCACCTGATAAAGGCATTCAAGTCGACGCTCGACGAGGCGGTTTATGCTGATATTATAATGATACTCATCGACGCGTCAGACGCTGAGGCGATGAATCAGCTTGCCGTCACTGAAAAGCTGCTCGAGGAGCTCGGCGCTTCAGGCAAGCCTACAATTTACGTCTACAACAAATGCGACGCTGCCGAGCTTGGTTTCGGGCATTTGGCGATTGACCCGGAAAAGAACAGCGTTGCAGTATCTGCATTAACAGGCGAGGGGCTCGACGAGCTTGTATCGAAGCTTGAATTTTTAGTGCTCAACGGCAAGACAGACGAGACCTTCATCATTCCGAACGCCGAGCAAGGGATAGTCAACCGCTTGTATGCCGCGGCGAAGATAATCGACATCGACTATGGAAGCGAAGCAGTGACGATACGCGCAACGGTCGACACAAAGACGCGCGGACAGTATGACAAATACCGCGTAAAACGTGAGGACGAGGGTAATGGCGAAGAAGACGAAGAATTCTGAGCCCGAAATAACCGCGCCGAAGCTTTATACGACGCTTGAAAAGGAAGCGAGTGCAGAATTTACTGAAAAAAAGTCAGTATTCATCGGGCACGCGTGTCCGGTCAAGACGGAGGAAGAAGCGATCGATTTCATCAAGAAGATACGCGGCGAATACCCCGACGCAAAGCATAACGTGTACGCGTATCAGCTGCACGGCGGCGGAATTGCGCGGTACTCTGACGACGGCGAGCCGCAAGGTACGGCGGGTGTTCCGGTGCTTGATGTGATAAAGAAAAGCGGCGCGGACGACTGCGCGGTAGTTGTGACGCGGTATTTTGGCGGGATACTGCTCGGTGCGGGCGGACTCGTGCGCGCGTATGCGAACGGAGCGAAGATAGCGCTCGATGCGGCGCATATCGTGACGTACGAGAACTACATCGAGTTCGAGTTGGCGTGCGACTATTCGGCGTATCAGAAAATCGAGAACGAGCTGCCGAAATACGGCGTTATCACCGACGATTGCAGCTTTGGCGCGGAGATCGTGCTGCGGCTGGCGGTCAAGGAAACGCGGTATGGCGAGTTTGAAGCGAGGATAGCGGAGATGTTCGCCGGCAAGCTCGCGGTCAAGCGTAATGGCGAGCGGTTCGATTTTAAATGAGATAAAATTTGATTGGTGTTTATGCACAAAGTTTTGTATTGGCTTTGTGCATACTCTATAAACATAAAAATATTTTGGAATATCTATTGACAAACTGTTTTTATTGTAGTATAATGGAAGTGCGGTAAGGAAATATATGGTTCAATTAACGGAAATGAGGTGAAGAGACTATGATGTTTGAACTGAACTACCGCAGGTGCAAGATCCCGCGCGATTGGAATATCCACGTAAGACCTGCCCCATCATATCCAATCAAACGTATTTGTTCTTGCACACAGGCGTAAAACCTATATGGGTAGCTTGTGTGCATTTTTAAAAAGTACAAAATTTTTAAATATGAAAGGAACAAATATTATGTTTAAATTTAGCAAAACCCACGGCAAGGTCATTACCCTCGCTTTCGCTCTGGCGATGCTCGTTTGTTCTATGCTCGCCCTTACTGCATCTGCGCACGAAGAAGATGACGGCATTATGCCGCTCTTAACTTGTGGTTGTTCAAACCCGAGTGTGGACATTTATCGAACCTATCATACCGATAGTTTTTATGATGGATGTCGAGTAGGTTTAAGAGAATACTGCACGAACTGCCACTGGCACTACGAATATGAAGCAGCAGGATATGGCAGTATGTGCCACCCATATTCTACTCTTCAACAATGGCCCACAAAATGGGATAAATATCTCTAAGGCAACATTGCAAAAGGGTAATGTTTATCATTACCCTTTTGCATTAAAATATATGTATGAAAGCTAAATTTTTTTTGATTGTTTGTGCAATTTTATTAATACTGTTAGTCATTCGTATGTGCAACCAAAATCCCGTTGAAGTTGTTGACCTATCCGACACGCTTGTAATATCGCCGTATATTTTCTCAAAAGATATTACCGACCCAATATATGCCAATAATATGGAAATCAATGGCTCATTTGAAGAACTCAAATTAAATGAAATTCGATATGTAAATGGCTACTCTGACGGTATGGCTAACATCAACATCCGCTTCAATTTCGACGGCGGCATTATTGAGTTAATCAGCGACAGCTGCGACATTCAACTTTCCACCGGAAACAGCGCTGAGCCGTTCAAAAGCTACGAAAATATCCGAGAGCGCAAATATTCTGACAGATTGACAGTATCCGACGGCGGCTATATCGCGATAAATCCTATCGCTTCAAAACGTGGTTGTAACTTTTTTAACAAAGGCGACCCGGATTGGGACATGAGCGACGGCTATGTCGGGCGTAAATATTATCTTACTGTGAACGCGTATGATTTCTCCAACGTCAATTCGCCAGTTATTACTGCAAAGCTTGAGCTGATTCAGCTTGAAGATACCGCATTCCCAGACGGCAAAGGCTCGGCGTACTACTCAATCGAGCTGATTTCGTACGAATACAGCGATACGTATAAGATGATGGAAGGTTACAAATAAACAACCGCACAATAACAGCAATTGTTATTGTGCGGTTAAAATTTATTCAGTTACGAACAATTAGCCAAGTCTTGCTTTGAGTTCAGCAAGCTCGTCGTAGAGCTCCTGCGGAACACGGTCGCCGACCTGCTTGTAGAATTCTTCGATTCCTGCGAGTTCATCCTTCCAGAGGTCCTTGTCAACATCGAGCAGACCCTTGAGAGTATCGATGGAGAGGTCAAGACCAGTGAGGTCGATGTCCTCAGCCTTCGGAACAAATCCGATAGGAGTCTCAACAGCGTCAACCTTGCCGTCGCAACGAGCGAGGATCCACATGAGAACGCGCATATTGTCGCCGAATCCCGGCCAGATGAAGTGTCCTTCATCGTCAGTTCTGAACCAGTTTACGTTGAAGATAAGCGGCTTGTTCGGGATTTTCTTGCCCATTTCGAGCCAGTGTGCGAAGTAGTCGCCCATGTCGTAGCCTGCGAACGGACGCATAGCCATCGGGTCACGTCTTACAACGCCTACTGCACCTGTAGCTGCTGCGGTGGTCTCGGAAGCCATGATAGAGCCTACGAATACACCATGCTGCCAGCTTCTGGACTGATATACCAGCGGAGCAGTCTTTGCACGGCGGCCGCCGAATACGATAGCGGTTACCGGTACGCCGTTCGGGTTGTTGAACTCACTCGATACGCACGGGCAGTTCTTAGCCGAAGCAGTGAAGCGGGAGTTCGGATGAGCGCCGCAGGTGGACTTATCCTTCTTGTCGTACTTCTTGTAGTCCCAAGGATTGCCCTTCCAGTCGATTGCGTTTGCCGGAGGATCGTTGTCGAGACCTTCCCACCAAACAGTGTTGTTGTCGAGGTTGTGAACAACGTTAGTGAAGATGGTGTCGCGCTTTGTGGTAGCGAGCGCGTTGGGGTTGGACTTGTCGTTAGTACCCGGAGCAACGCCGAAGAAGCCGTTCTCGGGGTTTACAGCCCACAGTCTGCCGTCGTCGCCGACACGCAGCCATGCGATATCGTCACCTACGCACCATACCTTGTAGCCCTTTTCCTTATATACTGTAGGCGGAATGAGCATTGCGAGGTTGGTCTTACCGCAAGCGGACGGGAATGCAGCGGTGATATACTTGATCTCGCCTTCCGGATTCTCGAGACCGAGGATAAGCATATGCTCAGCCATCCAGCCTTCCTTCTTACCGAGGTAGGAAGCGATACGGAGTGCGAAGCACTTCTTGCCGAGAAGAACGTTTCCGCCGTAGCCGGAGTTGACCGACCAGATGGTGTTGTCCTCAGGGAAGTGAACAATATAACGGTTCTCTTCGTCGAGCTGAGCCTTGGAGTGGAGACCCTTAATGAAGTCGCCGCCCTCGCCGAGAGCTTCGAGAACGTCGGTACCAACTCTGGTCATGATAGCCATGTTGAGTACAACGTAGATTGAGTCGGTGAGCTCGATACCGTACTTAGCAAACGGAGAGCCAACAACAGACATAGAGTACGGAATTACGTACATGGTTCTGCCGGTCATAGAGCCGGTGAACAGCTTTGTGAGCTTTGCATAGCATTCCTTAGGATCCATCCAGTTGTTGATGTTGCCTGCGTCCTCTTTCTTAGAGGTGCAGATGAAGGTTCTTCCTTCAACACGAGCAACGTCGTTTACTGCGGTTCTGTGCAGGTAACAGTTAGGAAGGAGCTCCTGATTGAGCTTAATAATTTCGCCAGTAGAGCAAGCCTCATCTCTGAGAGCTGCGAGCTGCTCTTCGCTGCCGTCGATCCAGACGATCTTGTCCGGCTTGGTCATAGCTGCCATTTCGTCTACCCATGTGGTAACGAACTTGTTGTTAGTAAGTGCCATGATTTTCTCCTATCTATATAATAAAAATTTTAACTATTGCAGAGCAATTTTGCATAGCAATTTTCAATTTTCTTGCCCAGTATAATTATACTACATTTTTTGAAATTTGGCAAGCGGTTTTTTTCATTTTTTGAGCTTTTTACAGTTTATTCATATATCGAATGCAAGATTTGATATGCCGACTTGCATTTTTATCTGTACCTATATTATAGCAGATAAATATTACATTGCTACCCTGTATTTGTTAATTATTTTCTATTTCACACTTGTATAGAATATCAGCGAGGCGTGCAAAATCGTCAAGTGTAAGGCGTTCGCCGCGAACTGAGGGCTCAAGTCCGGCGGATACTATGGCATTCTGCACGGCTTCTCTGCCAAGCTGTGTAAACTCTGTCATCAGCGAATTTGCGAGAGTCTTACGGCGTTGAGCGAACGCACCGCGAATAGTGCGGAACAGACACGCTTCACTTTCGACCGATACTGGCGGCGTATCGTACAGACGTATGCGAATGACAGTAGAATCGACCTTCGGAGCTGGAAGGAAGCAGCCCGCGGGGACGTTGAAGAGCCGTTCGACCTTTCCGTAATAAGACAGAGAGGCGGTGATTGCGCCATACTCTGAATTGCCAGCTGGCGCGCAAAGACGTGCTGCAACTTCCTTTTGGATCATAACTGTGATAGTATTGAGTGGCAGCTTTGACTCGACGAGCTTCATCAGTATAGGTGTAGTAATATAATAAGGAAGGTTTGCGGCAACCGAAACTGAATATCCTTGCGAGATGAACTCATCCGCGCAGAGTGCGGCGAGGTCGGTTTTCATAACATCCTGATTGATGACCTTGACATTTGGACAATCTGCGAGTGTTTCGCTGAGAATCGGAATCAGCGAGCTATCGATTTCGAGAGCGATAACTTTATCTGCACGCTCTGCGAGTTCGCGGGTAAGCGTACCGATACCAGGTCCTATTTCGAGAATACCGCGTAGCTGATCCGTGTTCGAGTCCGATTCAACGGCAGCGTCAGCAATTTTCTGCGGCACGGCTGGGCTGATAAGAAAATTCTGTCCAAATTTTTTCTGAAACTCGACACCATGCCGAGTCATTATCTCCCGAATTGTTGATAAATCCGTAAGTTTCATAATAATTTTATCTCCAAACCTCTTGACAAATCTTATTAAATGTAGTATAATATTAATGTTGCATATATTATATCACATCTTCTCAAAAATTGCAACACTTATTTGAAATATGCTGATGTAGCACAGTGGTAGTGCAGCTGATTCGTAATCAGCAGGTCGAGGGTTCAATCCCCTCCATCAGCTCCACCGGCGGCGGGGAAGCCCCCGCGGGCATAGTCAAGGTTTGCTTGTGGGTCGCCGTTAGTATTGCGCCTATCAAACATAGCAAGTCGATTATGTTGAATTGCGTCGATTATTCGGCGCTTTTTTGTTTTTACGTGCTAAATTTATAAGTCGGACAGCGATCGCCATCCGACTTATTTTTATCTATTAGTTATAGCGTTCATCTTTTCTATGAGCTCACTCTTGACCTTAGCCATTTCCGAAGCCCAGCTCTCCGAATTTTCACTTAACTTATTCCTTATCATACTATTCGGGTAATTCAAATAGTCAGAATATATTTCGCCTGGGTCGGTCGTTTCACTTTTGATAATCAGGTCAAACATACGGCTCACGTCATTATCCTGCGAATAACGCGTTTTCAATGAGACCTCGCAATATTCCGGAACAAGCGTGCGGTATGATTCGCTTGACAGCGCCTCCAAAACCGCTCCTGACATATCGCTGCTCGCTGTAGTTGTAGGTATCATTGCATAACAATGGCGTTGTCCCATTATTTGGTACTCATCATCCTCTTTGTATTTCGGATAAGGCAGCAAACCATATTCAAAATCTATCATCGGAACGATCGTTGCAGAATCGGATATGAGCCCAAAGTTGAACAGCGCTCTTCCCTCAACAAATAGCTTAGAAGCATAGTTTCCTCCGCCTGTTGATATCTGCCAATCGGGATGTGTGTCGTCATTCCAAAATGTCACTGCTGTATTCTCATTTTCATTTATAAAGCGACGAAGCCTTTCATAGGCTTCATTAGCCCTTTCGTTACCATAAGTGAATATATAGTCGTTCCCGGATTTTTCGAACATATTTATTCCCATCGGCTTTAAAAATCCATAGTACTTATTCGCGTCGCCAAATGCAATTCCATATCTGTCCTCAGGACCGGCAATTGTATCACCGTTGAGGTCTGCGTATGAATTTTTAGTTATCTCATCAAGCTTATCAATCGTCCATTTTCCGGCATCGACCAGCTCATAAAGATTCTCTGTTCCGCCTATATCCTCATACAAATCGGCATTAAAGTACACGGCGAAAAGGTACTTGATGTTCGCAAGCGAGAATTGTCCGGTAATAAAATGCACGTAATCATTCGCATAATTATCCCTAACATCCTGATTATAGTAAGGCTGGTCCAGGTCTATATATTTGTTGTCGGCAAGATTTTCAAAATAATTGCCCTCCAACATTTGCATTGTATAGTTGGGATTGTCAAACAATAGATCGAAATCGTTATCTCCAGCAAGAATTCCTGAAGTTATCTTCGTCTGATGTGCGCTCATGTCATCGAACACATAGGTCTCATAGCTATAATTGAGACTTATATTCAATCTTTCCTGAACATTCTGAATCATCTGATACACCGTATCTGACAGGCGGTTTCCAGTTTCTTCCGGCTGATACAGGTCGTCAAGATAGGCTCCGGCATAATCGCCTATCATTATATTAAACTCCGCACCGCCAAAATCAAGCCCGGCAGGAAGCGAATCGACGGTATCCTCCGATACTTCCGCTTCTGAGCTGCTGTCGACAGGGTCGGTGTCCGCGTCGTTGTCATGCTCATTGCCGCAGGCCGCAAGCATTGATGTAAGTAACGCTAAGATAAGCACCATTGATATTCTTCGTTTCTTCATACTATTCTCCATTCATAATCAAATTTATTCTGCAAATATATTATACCTCATTGACAAATATTTTTAAGTATGATATACTATAAATAACTTGCACTATCCTACAAAATGAGGCTGATATGAACGATATCCTTTTCTCCCAGTCATTTATATTTACTACTTATACGTTTAATAGAACTCATAATCATAATTCATTAGACGGTACAAATTACAATTTCATTGCATATATGAGGAGCGGTGAAGGCACGCTTATGTGCGGCAATTCCGAAATATCCATTCAACCAAATGATATTTTCTTCATTCCATACGGCTGCAGATACACCTCATCATGGCATGGAAATGACGAAATAATCTGGGATTCGTACGCCTTCTTGCACTGTCCAGACCCGCACGACATACATTATTCCATGCAAAAGCTGCAAGCAGATGAAAGTATCAGGCAAATGTTCGATATGCTGTCGGATATCGGAGAGGTCAACTGTCGATCGGTAGGACTGCTTTACACGATATTCAGCTTGATTCAACCAAAGATGGTAACGGAGAGTCAATCGTCAAGTATTATGTACAAAAAAGCGGTCGATTATATAAGCAAAAATTTGACCGCTGCTGTAGCTGATATTGCAAAATTCTGCAATATCAGTGAATCAGGACTTTATATGACATTCAGGGATCACGGAACAACTCCGATGAAGATAAAGAATCAGCTGCAGCTTGAAAGGGCGATATTATTGCTGCGTACTACCGACCTCACGGTCGAGGATATAGCCGAGCGTACCGGACTTAATTCGTCAGCTTACCTCATTCGAATACTAAAGCGATATACCGGAAAGACGACACGCGAAATACGGAAAAATATGATGATGTAAACACAGGAGAAAGCTATGTTTGAACAAATTGCAACCGACATCTACAGGCTCTGCATACCATTCGAAGATAATTACACAAGTTCATTTGCGCTTATCGAAGGTGACAGCTGCATAATAATCGACAGCGGCTCGAATGCCTCCGATGAGGCAATGGACGATGACAGCCGCACATACCTGATACCGGCAATCGAGCAGGCGGGCTTCAAGCCGACAATGCTTATCTGCTCGCACCTGCACAGTGACCACAGCGGCGGAATGATGGCTCTGATCGAAGCTTATCCGGAAGCGGAGGTATGCTTAATGCAGCCTGACTACAGCTTTGGAAATACGAGAACCCATACGCTTAGCGACGGCGAGCTGCTGTACGGGCGGTATCAGGTACTCAATCTGAAGGGACATACCGATGATAGCATAGCGGTATTCGACCTGCGGACTAAGACACTGCTGACATTCGACTGCATTCAGCTATGCGGCGTATCGCGCTACGGCACTGGCATATCCGACAGCGCAGCATACCGCAAATCGCTGAAAAGAGTAGGAAATATGGATATTGACCTGCTTGTAACATCGCACCCATATTATCCGCTTGGATATATAGCGGTCGGCAAATCTGAAATCGAGCGGTACTTGACTGAATCCGAAAGTGCGCTTGACAGGATTATTGCCTTTGCGTCAGCTCATACCAATCTTAGCCCTGACGAGATTGCGAGAAGATTTAATGCCGCACATCCCGACCTTCCGCCGATACCCAGCAGCACGGTGCGAAGTTTATTGTAACAAAAGTAAAAGAACCGCCTTTCGAAATGAAAAGCGGTTCTTATTGGTTATTTGGCAGGCGTAGCATCCTCCTGCATCTCTCGGGTTTCCCCTATCGTACCATCGGCGTGTGGTCGCTACGAAATTTACCACCTCAAACAACCTAATATTATCATATCTTCAACCCGTCCCCGTCAAATCAGCGATAAGCCCGCCAAGTCCGCGTTCCTCGAACACGCGCTTGTAATAGCTCAGCTCACCGCTTATCAGCTCGTCTATCACCTGTATACCGAGCAGCTCGACCGGCGCTTTGTCATCGGTAAGCAGCAGCCCACCGCTTTGATAGTCGTACAGCGACTCTGCGACCGTCACCATGCAGGTCTCGAGCCGGATGTCACCACTTACGCCAACTCCGCTGAATTCGCGCGGTTCGTTCACAAACGCGAACAGCTCGCGGTTTGTCGAGCCACGCACATCGGCGAGCTTTACATAGTCGAACACCGATGCGATAGTGTCGCACAGGTGCGCGTTGATACTTCCCTCTCCGTCGCTGACCATGTTGAGGTTCACGACCATCACGCCATTGTCCTTCAAATGCTCCTTTACAAGCGTAAAGAATTCGACTGACGACATCTGAAACGGAATCGTGATATCCTGATACGCGTCGACCATTATTACATCGTATTTTCCCTTATCAGCTGCAAGATACGCGCGCCCGTCATACGTCGCGACCTCTACCGTATCCGGCAAACCGAAATACGCATGAGCAAGGTCGGTTATCTTCTCGTCGATCTCCACTCCCTTTATGCTTGAGCTCGGGATATACTTGCTGCACAGTGTCGAAAAAGTGCCGCTTCCCATGCCGAGCACGAGTATTTCAGGTTCATCAGCGCCGCTCATGTATGGCGCAGCGAGCGCGTAATCGTAATACATACCCGTAAGTCCGCCGTCCTTCATCGCGACCGACTGCACGCCGAACAGCACGTTAGTCGACAGCGCGACGCTTCGGCTGTTTTCGCTGACCTGCAAATAATTGTATATCGACTCGCCCTCGTACAAAAGGTCAGTTTCCCAGAACGCAAAGCTGTCCGAGTGACCGAATGTCACCGAGACTGCGAACACCACCGCTGAGACTATACAGGCAGTGCGCTTGGTTTTGGTGATGATGAAGTAAACCAGACCGAGAATCAGCAGTACTGCTGAGAAAATCAGAAATGTTATCGACGTTCCGACCGCGGGTATCGTCACGAATGTCGGCAGAAATGTTCCGATTATGCTTCCGACTGTATTGAACGCCTCGAGCTTTCCGACCGTACTTCCGCTGTCCTCCATCGAGCTCATCGTGTATTTGACGAGCGACGGCGTGACCGTTCCGAGCAGGAATAACGGAAACACAAATATCACCATGCAGGAGACGAACGCCGCGATTATCAGGTAGTTCGTATTCACAGCGAGCACTAACAGTCCGGATACTCCAATTATGATATATTTGCCGACAAGTGGGATAAGACCTATCCATACAGCGGCGATGATGAGCCGCATATACAGCTTACCCGGGTCGGGATCTTTATCGGCAGCCCTTCCGCCCCAGATGTTGCCAAGCGCCATAGCTATCATTATAGTGCCGATTATGATAGTCCAGACGATCTGCGACGAGCTGAAGTATGGTGCGAGCAGGCGGCTTGCACCGAGCTCGACCGCCATAACCGATACGCCGGAAAAGAATTCGGTAAGATACAGGTAGCCTTTATTTTTTAAGAGTCGATTTTCCACTTTTAGCTGCACCTTGTTAATTTATTTGCGGTGTCTCCAACCGCGGTATTCGGTCGGACCGTCAAAGAATTCAACTCCGCCGCGGCAGCGCTTCAAATAATCGAGAGAGGCAAGCTGCGAGCTCCATTCGAGGTCGTCGTAATATACGGGGTCGTGGTAGCCCTCTATGTCACAGCTTCCTTTGAAGCCGTTCTGCATTAAAATTGTAAATATATCCACCCAGTTCGTGTCGCCGAATCCCGGACTGCGGTCGTATGCGTAGGGCATGATCCCGATTATTCCATGCTCAGCGATTATGTCGCGGTCAACATGACCGTCCTTACCGTGTACATGGAACACCTTTTTCGCCCATTTGCGAAGCTGTGGTATCGGCTCAGCGAGCGTTTCTATCGCGTGCGCGGGTTCCCACTCGAGACCGAGCGCGTCAGATGTAACTGCGTCGAATATCAGCTCCCATGCGCGCGAGCAGAAGGCAATATTATGCGAGCCTCCCCACCAGCCGCCGCCGCAGCCTTCGAGTGCAAGCCGAACGCCGTTAGCCTCAGCACGGCGACAGAGCTCGTCGAACACCTTCTTGAATTCGGGTATAGTATCAGGTACCGACTTATCCGGACAGCCGCCGGCAAATACGCCTATCGTATTGCAGTTATACAAGTGCGCATTGTCGATAAGCAGCTCTATACCGCGGCGAATCTTCTCGTCGGTTATAGTATTGCCATAGTGACCGAGCACCGATATCGCACGTCCGTCTGCTGCGTCGAGCACACGCTTTGAGTGCTCGTTATAGTCCATTTCGCAGTTCCAGTTTTCGAAATGCAGCTCGTATGATTCAAAGCCCTTCGGATTCAGCTGCGGTATCATCTTATCCGCGCTCATTCCGGGTATCATCGTACCGATTTTAATGTCAAACATAATTTTTCTCCGTTATTTATGAATTTAATATCTTCATGAATTCGTCACCGGTTATCGTCTCTTTTTCAAGCAGATACTCAGCGAGCTCATCAAGCTTCTGACGGTTGTCAGTCAGGATTGAGATAGCCTTCGAGTGCGCCGCCTTGACGGTGTCGACTACCTTTGAATCTATCTTTGCTGCCGTTTCATCCGAGCACGCAAGCGACGTATCGCCGCCGAGGTAGCGTCCGTTCACCGTCTCGAGCGCGACCATTCCAAACTCATCGCTCATACCGTAGCGGGTTATCATTGCACGCGCAAGCTTTGTCGCCTGTTCGATATCGTTCGAAGCCCCGGTCGTAGCGCGTCCGAATACCAGCTCCTCAGCCGCACGTCCACCAGTCAGAGTCGCGAGCTTATTCTTTATCTCATCGCTATTCATCAGGCTGCGCTCGCCCTCGTCGACCTGCATTGTGTAGCCGAGTGCGCCGGATGTGCGCGGTACTATCGTGATCTTAGTGACCGGCGCGGAGTTCGACTGCCTTGCAGCTACCAGCGCGTGTCCTATCTCGTGGTATGCGACAATACGCTTTTCTTCGTTGGATATGACCGCATTCTTGCGCTGATATCCGGCAATTACGACCTCGACGCTTTCTTCAAGGTCGCTGTCAAGAACCTCGCCGCGTCCCATTCTGACTGCACGCAGCGCCGCCTCGTTTATGATATTCGCAAGCTCCGCGCCAGAAGCTCCGGCGGTCATGCGTGCGATTTTACCGAAATCAACTCCGGCTGCAAGCTTTACATTCTTAGCATGAACACGGAGTATAGCCTCACGTCCGCCAAGGTCGGGCAGCTCAACCGGTACGCGGCGGTCGAATCGTCCGGGACGCAGCAGTGCAGCGTCGAGCGACTCAGGGCGGTTAGTAGCAGCGAGTATCACAACGCCGCTCGACGGGTCGAAGCCGTCCATCTCAGCGAGCAGCTGATTCAGCGTCTGTTCGCGCTCATCGTTACCGCCCATTCCGGAGGTATCGCGCTTCTTTCCGATAGCGTCGATCTCATCAATAAATACGATACACGGCGCTTTTTCGTTAGCCTGCTTGAAGAGGTCGCGCACCTTAGCCGCGCCCATACCGACGAACATCTCGACGAATTCCGAGCCGGATATCGAGAAGAATGGCACCTTAGCTTCTCCCGCTACCGCCTTTGCGAGTAAGGTTTTACCTGTACCGGGAGGTCCGACGAGCAGCACGCCCTTAGGCAGCTTCGCGCCGATTTCGGTGTATTTTTTCGTGTCGTGAAGGAAGTCGACGACCTCAGCAAGCGCCTCCTTAGCTTCATCCTGACCTGCGACATCGGCAAAGGTTTTGCCTGTCTGTGCGGCAACGTACACCTTAGCGTCTGCCTTGCCGAACGACATGACATTGCCGCCCGGGAATCCGCCGTTTTTGAGCTTCTTCATCATCATGCGATTTAACAGCTCGCCTATGATAAAGAAAAATGCTATCGGCAGTATCCAGCTTATTATAAACGAAAACAGCGGGTCTTTTTCAGTAGGAATTGCCGAGCTGAATTTGATATTCGGGTTTTCGCGCAGCTGATTTAGTAATCGCTGACCGTCGTCGGGCCATATACCGGTGCTGTAAATTTCGGCGGTACGCGGTTCAGTTCCGGAGATAAATATAATCTCGCTCGCCTGAGCGTCGTAAGCGACCTCATCGACCTTGCCCGCGTCGATCATATCGAGAAATTCGTTGTACGGAACTTCCGTGACCTTGCGGTGCAGTACAGACGGGAAGAAAAATATATTCAGCAGCATGATTATAAGCGCCGCAATTCCGGCATAGTAAATAAGCGGACGCTTCGGCGGCTTTATCGGTTTTTCATCTTTTTCTTCAATCATATTATAAAGTCCTTTCAAAAATAGTTTTGGATAGAGTATACCATAAATTTGCAGAAAATGCAACTATTTTTAAAAAAATTATGCGTTAATTTTTATCGTTAAGCTTCAAAACTGAAAGCGCGATCAGCTTCGCATGGTCGAACGCAATACCGCCGTTTTCGCGCTCGGTTATGATATAATCTGCGCCAAAATCTGAGGTGCGCCGCGTATATGCGCATTCGATAGTTATAGTATCGAGCTTGATCATTATTGAATTGGTTGATATCTTGTAGTCGACATTAAACCAATGCGCGTCGCGTGCGTCGTCGGCGGCATGGGCGGTAGGCTTTTCATCGGTAATCGCGCCGAACAGCGATGTTATCGTCCAGCCGCGCGGGTCACGTCCCGGCTCACTGAATACGCCGAGCAGCGTTGGTTTTATCGAGTCTCCGCCGACTCCAGTCTCCTCAGCCAATTCGCGGGCGGCGGCAGCTTCGACGGTTTCATCGGGGTTGACAAATCCGCCCGGCAATGCCCATTTGCCAAGGCTTGGGTGATTACCGCGCCGTATCAGCAGCAGCTCGAGCTTGTTGTTATCGCGATAGTAGAGCGCGAGGTCGGCGGTGCATGATGGGTGCGGGAAGTCGCCCGGCCGATATGCTGCGAGAAATTCCGCCTCCGTCAGTCCGTCGGAATTGCGGACATCATCGGTATTATTGCATATTTCCATTATATCAGTTCCTTTCGATCGATAGTAACCAGTTGATCGCGTCGGCGACACGGTGTTCAGGCTCATTGAAGTGACCGCCGATATGCCTGACATAGGTGCAGTCAAGCTTCAATTCACGCAGCCGCGCATACACCGCTTCAGTGCAGCTATCGACCGCGGCAAGGCGGGGATTGCGCGATTTTCCCTCAGCGTCGCCAAGCGACAGCCAGACGGATTTCGTGTGTACGGCAGATTTTCTGAAATATTCGACAAAACCATCGTACCATACTGAACCGGACACACTCGCGATCCCATCAAAGTCATCCGCCTTCGTTGCAGTATACAGCGCGAACAGCCCGGCAAGTGAGTAGCCGGCAAGGTATCGCTCGCAGTACTCATCGGCGTGGATCGCTGGCATAATTTCGTATCGCAGATGCGCGAGATACTCATCCGCGCCGCCCGAAAAGTCGCCCGCCGACTTAAATACACCCTTAACCGCCCAAGGAGACAGATCGCTGTTCCAGTCGATACCCTCGATTGCTGCGAGTGTGTAGTCGGGTTTTGTCAGAGCGTAAATCGCAGCGGCTTCGTCCGCCGATGTATGCAGCAGTACAAGCCTGTCTGAGTCGCCAAACAAAGTTATTTTGATTTCGTTTAATTCAATTACATTCATTTTAATATTCAACTTGTCATGGCATAAGTAGGGGATTGAATCCCCTACTTATGCGAAATGTTCACCGCCGCTTTAGAGGCGGGGGACATCATGACAATGTTATAGTTCTATCCGCCACTGTCTCACAGAATGCGCGGTCGTGCTCGACAAACAACAACGTAACCTTTTGATTCTTATCCGAAAGCAGGCGCTCAAGCTGCATTCGCGAGTAGATATCGATATAGTTGAGCGGCTCGTCCCAGATATATAGGTGCGCGCTCTCCGACAGCGAGCGTGCGAGCGCCGCCTTTTTCTTTTGTCCGGCGCTGTAGCTTTCAAGCGGCTGCTCGAACATCGCACGCGTGAAATCGAGCTTGCGAAGTATCGCACGAAAGAGCGTGCGGTCGATATCGGCGGCATTCTCAAACTCCTCGAGACTTCCGTGAAGCCCGCTCACATCCTGCGGAACATACGATATTTTCAGTCCCATCGCCCGGTAATATTCACCGATGAAGTCGAGCTTATCACCGAGCAGCAGGCGTATCAGCGTACTTTTGCCGCTTCCGTTTACACCCGAAAGGCAGATACGCTCGCCTGATCTTATCGCAAGATCGACGTTATCGACCGCACATTTGTCGCCGTAATAGACCGACACGCCGCTGAGCTCACAGAGCCGCTGCGAATGAAATTCGATAGGGTGCAGCTTCAATTCCTCGTATTCCTCGATATTTTTGAGCAGCGCCGATTTTTCCTCAATTTTCGCCTCAGTCCGCTTCTCGATAGCCTTCGCACGGCTCATCATCTTAGCCGACTTATGTCCAATAAATCCTCGGTCGACGCTCACGCCCGAATTCGTAGTGCCATATTTCGCGCTCTCAGTTTTGTTCGACCATTCCGCTCTTTCACGCGCCGCTGCCGACAGCCGCGTTATTTCGCGCTTCAGCTTGTCATTCTGCGCCATCTCGAACCCGTCCTGATTCTGTTTATTCTCGTACCAAACCGAGAAGCTCCCCGCCGTGACATTGATATCGGTACGGTTTATCGACAGAGTATGGTCGGTGCAAGCATCGAGAAATGCGCGGTCGTGGCTGACCAATATAAACCCGCGCTTTGAGCTGAGATAAGCCGCCGTCAGCTCGCGGGCGTGCGAATCGAGGTGATTTGTCGGCTCGTCGATAAGCAGGAAGCTGTTCGGCTTCAGGAACATTACAGCCAACATGAGCTTGGTCCGCTCGCCCATCGAGAGGGTCGAATATGGTCGCCAGAGCGCGTCGTCGTCGAGTCCGAGCTTGGTGATTTCGCGTACCAGCTCCCAGTCTTCAAAGCCGTCGTAGATCTCGCGCGCCGCGTCTATCGAGAATGCGTCCGGTTCAGTTATTTCGTACGGGAAATATTCGAAGTCGACGTTCGCCGTTATG
This sequence comes from Clostridiales bacterium, assembly GCA_022791685.1. GTDB lineage: Bacteria > Bacillota > Clostridia > Oscillospirales > CAG-272 > Flemingiibacterium. The sequence goes on along the minus strand of JAAVZO010000008.1, from coordinate 146,899 downwards.
CTGCCGCGGTATTCGTATCGTCCGAGCAGAAGATTCAGGAACGTAGTTTTGCCGCGTCCGTTGCGTCCGGTGAACCCGAGCCGCCAGTCCGAATCGAGCCGGAACGTTACGTTCTCAAAGACATTTTCACTGCTGCCATCGTAGCCGAAGGTGAGGTTATTTATATTTATTATTGACATATTTTGTACCTGTCCTTTCTGTATTTTACGGTAAGTAAAATTCCAACTTATCAAAGTTGCAGCAGGCTCGGACGGCATTTGGGTATACAAAAACAGCGCGAAATGCCAAAGCAATTCCGAGCCCACCAAAACAACACCCATGCCGTATGCTATGGGTTTCTTCTTGTTCTGTTAGGTTCGTAATTACTTATTATACATTCGTGCGCCGCCTCTATTTTAATATTATAGCAATTGAGAGGTGTTCTTCTACGCGATTTGGTCGACTATACTCTTGATTTCCTCAACTATCTGTGAAACCGTCTTATTGTCGGTATAGATCACATAGTCTCCGGGGTTTGGCTCCATTCTCAGCCACTCAAACGAGCATTCGCCTGTATCGCCGCGCTTTTTATGACGCTCAACCAATGTCTCCTCAGAGCATTTCAGCGTAAATGCTATAGTCGTGTACTCCCGCTTTGCAGTGATATCGCTCAGTATAGACCTGCGAATTCCCTCTCCGATCACCACCACTGAGGAAAAAACTACATAATCGAAATCGGAATTTAAGTAAGTCGACAGTGCAAAGGACATAGTCTTATCGCCGTTGCGCAGTCGTGGGTCGGCAATCGAAAACGGGTTGACACACCAAGCCCAATCGCCGTCAAAGAACGCGCTGTTTTCATATGCCTGAAAAAGGCTGTCTGCTACAGTCGTTTTTCCTACACATGGTGAACCGGTCAAAATTATCAGCTTCTGCTTCATATATTTTCTCCTTGCGTAATAAAAGTATACCACACCTTTTAGTGTTTGTCAAGCTGATTTTTGGAAAATATCGCAGTTATAAGCCCTATGATACGCGCATTATCAACGTCAGCGAGAAATTCAAGCACGCGCGATACATTGTCGGTGTCGTATTCGACCTCCTTCGAAAAATCCTTCGCCGCAAGGTAAATACTGCCATTCATAGCTGCAGTCATTATCACATTCGCCGCCGCAAACCGCAGCAGCAGTCCGCAGTCGTCGATATCGTAAAAGTAGCGGAAAACATAATATACCGCGAGGTTCGCGTACCGCCGCTCATCCGCCGTTCCAACCGACGGAGGCTCAATCGAAAACCGCTCGGCATAATCGTCCGACAGCGCATCAAGGGAAGCATACAATAAGCGCAGCTCGTGATAAAGTTCTGTATCACAAATGCACGAATCCATTCCAAACAATCGACTGAATCGTTCGTAGAGCGGACTCTCTTCATTTTGCAGTTCAGCTATCAGCCGCTTCAGCTCATCAAGCTTTGCGAGCTCATCCGCCGACGCGTCGTATCCATCGTCTTCAAAAACAAATTCGATCGGCGAATCGCTGAGCCATAGCGCAGCTGCCGCTTCACAGCAAAGTCCAACGCCCGCAAGGCAGACCCCGCCGTCGTCTGAATATGCGTAAAATCGAGGGTGCTCGCGACAGATATCGCACAAAGCCTCATCGCCAAGCCGCTTGATAATTGTGCAGAGCCCGTCACTGTCGAGGAATCGACAACGTTCGCCCTCACGACAGAGCAGCATATCGCCGTCATCGCATTCTGCACTGCGACGGAATGTTACATTCTGTCGTATAAACTCGCCGACCTCACCGCCCAGCGAGCGATAAAGGTCGGCAGTATCATTATCAACGCAGATCTCCCAGCCTGCACAGCAGGTATCAGTACATCTGTCAGCTATACATTTAAATTTATCGAACAGAGTCGGCTTGAATATCATTTGAAGCCCTTCTCACGCAGCGCGTCACAGAGCTCACTATAGCGTGTAAAGTAGGTGTTCGAGCTTCTGCTTGGCTTTTTCGACGGACCGAGAGTATAGACGATATTCGCGCCGTCGCAGGTGAAGCTGATTTTCCGAACCGGCACTGATATATCGTTAGGCGATATATGCTTGTTCGACATATTTGCATATTTGTATCGCTTGTTGTCGATCACGATATAATTATCGGTAATTTCGAGCTTTGAGAAAATATTGCCGAGCCGATTTTTACGTACCGTAAGAAACAGCACGATTGCCACGACCGCTAAAACTGCAAACACTCCTGCCGCTTTATAAAGGATATTCTGCTCAACGTACCAGCCGCTCGCATATACAAGATACCAAATCAGATATGAGAGTATCGCGCCGCCGATAATATACAGCACAGCCAGCGCATTCGTTCGCTCCACGGCTTCGGTGATCGCGCGCTTTGGATAGTAGAACACCTGTTTATGAAAATCCTCGCCGTGGTCGTGCGTGAACGCAGTCTTTTCGGGCGTATCATTTTTGGACGTACTTCCGATACTGTTTATGTCCGGCAACTGACGATATGCAGTGTCATCGAACTTCGGAAGCTCCGGTATCTTATTGTAGTCGGACGGTATTTCGTTATTGAAGGTCGTCAATACGCTGTCAACTATATTGGTATCGCTTTTAGGCGATATTTCGCCTTTTGGCGGCTCCGGCTTTACGGTGATCTTCGGCTGAGACACTGTCGCTGCAGGCTTGGGTGCAGCTGGTTTGGGCTGAGCAGATGTTATATTTTGCGTATTGCTCGGCTGAGTGGTTATCGGTGTTTGCTGTACCTGAACAGTTTTCAAAATTTTCTCAGGTGCAGCTGCTGGATTCTGCGCTGGCGCTGCCTGAGTTCTGCCCTTATACTCCTTCGAATATGGATTATTCTTAGCCGCCGCACTCGCAGTATTATTTGTATTATTCGGCTTAACGGCAGTACTTGCAGCCTTTGCAGCCGTGTTTACCGGCTTTCCAGTAGACGGTGACTTCGCCTTTGCGTAGTTATCCTTACCAACCACGCTCGAATGGCTGCGGTTGAGGAAATACTGGCTTTGGCTTTTCTGTATAAACGCCATCATCTCAGCGAACAGCTTCTTATCAAAGCTATGACAGGGCAGCTCCTCGACGCGCGCTGTCTTGCGGCGCTCGACTTTAACCGTCGTCTTTCCGCTTACTTCACTGAAATAGTAGAGGTCATATTTGTAAAGCATACCCTGTTTTCCGGGCTTTTCATATAGCACCCCGTCCGGTCGCACCGTTACCTTTGAGCTGTTTATCAGCTCATATATCGCCGAGCCGATAAGCGCAAACCAAAATATCGTTCCGGCCGCGTAGAAGCTATTGTACAGAAACAGAGTGACGAACGCCGCACAGAAGGTTATGATAACTGCGCGGATCATAACCGAGCGGATATGTCCGGCAAATGCACATTTGTAAGTCTTGTTTTCCATATGTATCATCAATTCCCCGATATAAAGTATTACTAATAATAGTATATCATGAAATTCGTCAGAAATCAAGAGCCGGAAATAATAAAAAAGGCCGACATTTCTGCCGACCTTTCGTTATATGTTAATATTAGTTGAACTGTTCCTCGCAGACTGCTTCAAGGCAGTACTTCGAGCGTACAAAGTCCTCGCGGTGAGTCCATTTGCCGTTGGTGAAGTCGGGTATCGCTACCGGCATAGAGCCGCACGCGATCGAATCCTCAGAAAGCGGGGTAATAGCCATCCAAGCTGCGGTATCGTATACGTCGATAGGTGTCTGAGTCTGAGCCTTTACAGCCTCGATGAAACCGCGCATTACGAGGTAATCCATACCGCCGTGTCCGCCTACTGCTTCATATCCTCTCCAAAGCGGATGCAGATACTTGTCGTAGTACTCGTTAATGTTAGTATATCTATGTCCCCATGACGGACCATCTACGCTTCCGTCGAACATAACGCCGTGAGTATCCTCGAACCAGATACCCTTCGTTCCCTGTACGCGGTTGCCGCGCGAATATGGACGCGGAAGTGTCGTATCATGAGTGAGCACGATGGTCTCACCGTGTGCGCACTTAATGCAGGTGGTAACAACGTCGCCTTCAGTAAATTTGTGATCTGCATTCTCGAAATCCGCGCCGCGCTTGTCATTTATCCACTGATGAATACCCGCAGCCTTCGATGACATAGCAGTGAGCATTACCATACGGTTTCCGCGGTTGATGTTGAGATACTTAGCGATCGGTCCGAGCTCGTGTGTCGGGTAAAGCTCGCCGTTGCGGTTCATGTAGTTGCGCAGACGATAGTGACGATTCTCATTGCCGAGTGCGACCTCGTCTCTCAAGTCATGCTCATATCCGCCTTCGCAGTGGATGAGCTCGCCGAAGAGTCCCTGCTTGATCATGTTGAGAACAGTCATTTCTTCCTTGCCGTAGCAGCAGTTTTCGAGCATCATACAAGGAACACGTGTACGCTCATAGGTGCGTACCAGATCCCAGCACTGCTGTATCGAGTAAGCGCCGCCGACCTCGGTAGCGACATACTTGCCTGCAAGCATTGCGTCAATGCAGACATCGACATGAGCCTCCCACGCGGAAGGCGTAATGATAGCGTTGATCTCCTTCATTTCGAGCAAACGTCTGTAATCGGTAACAGCGACCGGACTCTTGCCGGTCTTTTCTTCAACGAGCGCTCTGCCCTTCTCGCATCTGTCTTCGTAAAGGTCGCATACTCCGGCAATCTCAACGTCCGGCATTGTGTCGAGTACCATTTCAAGTACTCCGTAGCCGCGTCCTCCGAGTCCGACCCAGCCAACTATAACCTTTTCCATATGTATTTTATCCTCCTTGGATTTTGATTCTGCGTATATACTGTACTAATTTGTACTGTTATTATGATACCATATAATTTTCGATTTGTATATAAGTTTTTTCAAAAAAACTAAAATTATTCGCTAAAATCGGGATTTTGTCCACCTAACGTTTTTTACTCAATAGCAATAGCAGTAAATAATCCACGCATTTTTCAGTAAAGAGGGCAATATAAGGCTTTACTATCAAGTTAAATAGTGGTATAATATACACAGAACATCTTGCTGCGCAAGATGTAGACAAAGCCGCCACTTTGTCTGTTTGCTTTGCAGACCTGTGCCATTGTCGGCTTCGCAAAAATGATTTCGCGAGCGAATCATTTTTGCTTCATGGTATAATTTATACAACGAATTTAACCATAATTTATTATGTAACATAAAAGGAGAAACAATCATGCAGAAATTTACAGTCAGCCGCGACGACAGTATTTACGAGGCTTTCCCGGATGTTGTACTAACCGATACCGGACGGCTCATATGTGTTTTTACCGAATGCACCCACCACTCCGACCGAAATCTTGCGCGGCTCGTTTACAAAATCAGCGACGACCGCGGGCGCACATGGTCGGATAAGCGCTTTATCACAGAGCAAGGAAAGCGGAGCGCCTACTATGACTGCGCGCGCCTTTCGAAGCTCAAGGACGGACGTATCGCCATGACCTGTAACTATATGCTTGGCAATCAGGACTATCGTGATATGCAGGTACATCTCTGGTTCAGCTCTGACAACGGAGAAAGCTGGAACGCGCCAGTAGTGCTTCCGGCAAACGGAATCGTGCCCGACAGACTCGTCGAGCTTGAAAGCGGCCGCTGGCTTGTTGCGGCACATTATAAATCGCCTGAAACCGATAAGCTTGCCGAATATCTCTGGTATTCGGATGACAAAGGCGAGAGCTGGTCGGATAAGATAACAGTAGCGTCAGACCCGCGATACAATCTATGTGAAGCGTCGATGATCGAAGTCGAGCCGAACGTCGTGGTCGCATATATGCGCGAGAACTCGAGCTTAGGTATTGACTGTCTAAAGGCGATATCGCGCGACGGAGGCGAAAGCTGGGAGGGAGTATACAACGTTCCGCTGCCCGGCTGTCACCGCCCAACTGCCGGAATACTCGCCGACGGACGCATACTCATAACCTATCGATTTCTACAGGGCGGAGGCGGATGGCTCGGCTGCTGGACGCAAAATGCGTTCGGTGCGATCATGCCGCGCGAAACAGCGCTGATGACCGAAAGGAATCAGCAAACCTCCCGCATATTCCCGATAGATTTCGACCGCAGCTCAGTTTCAGATATAGGCTATACCGGATGGGTACAGTTCGACAACGGTGAAATATACGTAGTCGACTATCTCGTAGATGACGCACCTAAGGCGCATATCCGTGCAAGCGCATTTTATACCGACGAATTTTTGATCGAAACCAAATAATGCAGAGGAAAGCTATATGAAAGAATTCAAAGGAATATTCACAGCGCTTTTGACTCCGTTTGATCCTCAGAACAGGATAAATGAAAAAGCGCTCGGCAAGCTTATCGAGCACAATATCAAATTAGGAGTGACCGGATTCTACGCTTGCGGAAGCACCGCCGAGGTATTCATGCTTAATCTCGACGAGCGAAAGCAGCTTATGAAGTTGGTCAGCGATATAACGGACAGCCGCGTAACACTGATCGCGCATGTAGGCTCGATATCGGCGGACGAATCCGCTGAGCTTGCAAAATATGCCGAAGAGCTCGGTTATGACGCGGTATCCGCAGTCGCACCGTTCTACTACAAATTCAGCCGCGAAGAAATTACTGACTACTACCGTGATATAGCGGAAGCTACCTCACTAAAGACGATAGTCTACAATATTCCTGCATTTTCGGGTGTATCGCTCGGGGTAGACGAGCTCGCAGAATTCATGCGCGACGAACGATTTCTCGGGATCAAGCATACGTCGAACGACTTCTTCACGCTTGAAACGATCAAATCACAATTCCCACAAAAGCTCGTCTACAACGGATACGACGAAATGTTCTTGTCAGGGCTCGCAGCGGGCGCTGACGGAGGTATCGGCTCAACGTATAATTTCATGGCTGATAAATTTATACGGATACGCGAGCTGTTCCTTCAAAACAAGCTCGAAGAAGCGCGTGCAATTCAGCATGAAGCGAACGAGATCATACGCATACTCTGCCGCATAGGCGTAAATGCCGGCGAAAAGGCGATAATGAATCTGCTCGGGCTCGACTTCGGACTCTGCCGCAGACCATTTAGAACCTGCTCAAATGAGGATTACGCTCTTCTCGAGCGCGAGGTCATCCCGCACATTACGGCAATTAAGTAAACAATACCCGCTCTATGGAAAATCCATCGAGCGGGTACGGCTTTATTTGTACTCTTCCTTCAATTTTTTAACCGATTCTCTGAGCGCCGCAAGTGTCTTTGTTTCGACGACAACGTTAATTTCCTGTCGCCGCGCAAGATTCAGATATGCTCCGATATCAAGCTTACCTGCACCAATCGGAAGATGGTCGCTCATACCGTCGTAGTCATGAAGGTGCATATGGCGCAGCTTGCCGCTTTCACATATAAACGGCTCATCGACACGACTCCGCGCAGCGCTGTGACCGGTATCGAGCGTCAGCGCAAATTTGTCAGATCGCAGGATAGCTTCAAGCCAGCGTATTTGGAATGTCTGCCAGCCGCTCGTATTCTCAATGCAGACTGTAATTTCAGTACCAGAAAGCTCACGCTCAGCAACTTTGATAAGCTTGTCTACGCGCTCTAAACAATATTTCTCACTCTCATTGTATAGGTAATGCTTCCCGTCTGGCAGCGTGAAATACACACCGCACGGAAGGTGCATATTCACCGTTGGGCAGTTGATAGTACGGGCAATTCTCAGCGCTCCGGCAAAAGTGTCAAGCCATGCGTCGGCGACCTTCATATTAAAGTTGCAGAAGTCGAGCTGCTCGTCAAGGTGCAGTGTAAAGAATATATTATACCACTTCGACAATTCGAATAGCTCGTCTGTATCGAGCAGCTCATTCTGGCACGACGGCAGATTCTGATTCAGCTCGACGAAATCGAGTCCGAGCTCTGCGGCAATCACCGCCGATTTCGCCGGAGTCGGCGCTTCAAGCAGCGTAGGCATTCCAAATTTCAGCATATCACAGCTCCTTTATGTATCGCACTATCATCTGCGGTATCTCCATACCACTGTCAACGATATGCCCGTCGAACTTATTCATACTAAATCCTTGCGATAATACAGCACCAGTTCGCCGCAGTCGACCTCGCTGTACACGAAATTCGTATACCCCCAGTGCAGATATATCGCTAAATTGCGAGCTTCAGCAGCTTCAACGCCTATCGTCAGCGCAGTCATGCCGATAGATCTCGCATGCTCTTCGAGCAGTTTTACCAGCTTCGAGATATGCCCCTGCCCTTCATGCGCCTTCTCAATACGCAGTGCATTTACATTGCCGAGCTTACCGCCGTCGGCAAGCTGCGTTTTTCCTTTTATCGCTGAGCATTCAGGCGATATTATCAACGTACCCTCTCCGACCGGCTCACCGTCAGCGGTGACTATATAAGTAACCGCCTTGCCCGAATTGTTGTAGCTGATGTATTCGTCGCGCCATCTTATCCAGCGCTTATCGTCAGGATTATCGTTGATGTTCTTCGCCCATATAGCTTCAAGCAGCGCATTGTCTGCACGTTTGCATTCGTATTTCATATTGCATTTCTCCTCTTTTTATTAAAATAAACGTATACCGCCGTGAGTGCTGCACTCACAAGGCTTATTACCACTCCAGCTGTAAATCCGGCGGGGCGGTATCTAAGCTCGAGAGTTTTCGTGCCCTTCGGAAGCTCGACTGCGATAAAATGCAGCGCCTTTATTACATCGACTTGCTTGCCATCCGCATATGCACGGAAATTCTCGTCGTAAGGCAGCGTCAGCATTATAAGTTCAGCGTCCGAGCCAAGCTCGCCGCCCTTGAACGAAACCTCGACTCGTGAGCCATCAGCCTCCGCATGAGTCCAGCCTGTGAGCTTGTCATGCGCACGAGCAAGTACATCAGTATGCTCATAGCACAACTCAAATGAATCTGCCAGCGCTTCTCCAATCGTCGACCTGATAATCATTTCTACCCTTTCGCCTACTTCAAAGCGCCCGATAGGAATAAGTCCGTAGTTATATACATCGAAGCAGTTGCCATGTGAAATACCGTTCACTATCAGCTCTCCGTCATGTCCGTATACATCAGTACCGGCAAAGAAGAATATCTGCTCGTCAGATTTCGCCGTAAAGTTAAGCACGAAATATCCGTCAATAAACTGAATATCATACTCCACCGGCTCGTACAAGTTAGCTGACTCACCGAGCAGTGATGAATATATCATATTCAAATTTTCGATAGGATCCATTGTGACCGCGCAGTCGAGTATATCGCGGCTTACTGGAATCGCCAGACCGAGCGCATATGGATTTTCATAAACCTTCACATCACCGCCACTGACCAGAGTATAAGGCTTGTCGACATCTGATTCGGATAACAGATATCGGACACCAAGCAAACTGTCCGCAGCTGCCGATGAGCCCTTGCCATAGGAGGTCCAAGCAAAATAGTACGGAAATCCGAGTACTCGCAAAAAGCCGATATCCGATACATTCATCGTCGACGAATAATGCGAAACTCCGTTGTAGCCAAGCAGCAGACCGTCGTTTAAGGTTCGGCTGTAGGTCTTTTCTATTCGATAAAAATCATCATCCTGCGATTCAGCTATTCCAAGCGCCGGCAGAGTTTTATCGAGAAAGGCTTCGTAGTTCGATACATACCCGTCGCTTCCGTACCAGCCGGAAAGGCTATTGATAGTGGTATAGGTGTTCATGCCGAGCTCGAAGCAAAATATAGCCGCAAGCGAACAGAGCGAGATTTTTGATATCCATTTTCTTCCGAGCGTATTAGCGAACAGAAGCGCAGTATATACCATGATCAGCGCAATATTAACGATTATCAGCTGTTTCGTAAAATGTCCGCCATTGAAGATCGATTCTGATGAAAGCAGCGACGCGATTGGAATCAGTATTATGCAGCCGACTGCGATCGTGCGCTTTCCATTCAATTCGCCGATACTAAGCAGCTCATACGCAGCGATAAGCATTACAAACGAGATAACGAACGAATAGCGATAGAAGAACCAGTTCGGATAATTCAGACAGTGCCAAAACAAATCGAGCTTATCAATTATGCAGCTTGAAACTAATCCTGCGAGCAGCAGTCCATGAAGCGCCCTGCGGCGTACCGGAATTCTCTTGTCGATGTAATACATCACGAGCAGCAGCATTATCAGCACGCCGCAATATATATTAGGCAGGCCGTTTGGGAGGTCATTGGCGTTTGTAGAGCCGACAAGCAGCTTTGACGGCAGCTTATACAGCTCGAATTTGCGGCTCGCACTAATAAACAGCAGTGCATTAGCCGCAGCTGAGCCAGAGCCGAGTACTGCAAATATAGCAGCAGGAATATGTTTGTTCTGCTTTGCCGCATTGACTGCCGTCCAGAAAAATACAAGCGCAGCAATCCCAGTCAGTATAAGCAAATATAGATTTACGAAATCAGCTGACAGCAGTCCGGGAAAATCGGCTTTACTGCCGCTGAGAGCCTTCACAGCTGGTATTATCGCAACACCTGAAAGCCCACCAGCCAGCAGTGACGATATCGCAAAACGAATAATCGCGGCTCCCCATTCGCGGACAGTGCGACTATCGCGCAGCATGAGATATAGAAAATACAGCAGGCAGAATGCGCAGAGAATGTATCCGATGTAGTAGTTGAAAATTATCGCTGAGCCAAGCGACAGAATATAGACAAGCGGCGATTTTCCATCGACGAGCCGCTCGAGTCCGATAAGTATCAACGGAAGCATGATGAGTGCGTCAAGCCACATGACATTTATCGAATATTGTGTGCCATAGCCGACCATCGACCAAGCAATCGAAAGAATTAGCGTTATTATGCAATTCGTCGAATTTCGACCTTTCGTCGAAAGATGGTTAAAATATATTCCAGCAGTCAATGCACAGAGCGACAGCTTTAATACAATAAGCACACTTATTGCAGTCGGCAGCATTCGCAGCGGGAACAGCAGCATTATAAAATTTAGTGGGCTAAAAAGGTAGTATGCAGCAAGGCTATAGTAATTGCCGCCGAGCGATTTTTCAAAGCTGTAGAACAATCCATCACCGCTGAACACCGACTTCAGATCCGCAAGGAAGCAGGAATATTGACCATAGAGATCGCCCGTAATTATCGTCCGCTCGCCAAACGGCGCTATCTTCAAAAGCGCAAGGACGACAGTATAAATAAGCAGCGCCGACCCGAATGCAAGCAGTGGGACAAAGCGGGAAAGTTTATTCTTGTCGTTTTTTATATTCATATATATCTCCATTATCATTTTATACATTTCCATTATATCACATTATCAGCCGCAATACAAGTGCTAATTCATATTTAATTGAAATGAATCTTCTCGACAACTTTGTTTATACAAAAAATTAACGGTATGTTTCAATAAAACTATGTACAAATAGAAAATTTTGTGGTATACTATAGAGTATAATAATTTTAAAAATAAATCCACAGGAAGTCTGCGTTTGAAAATATGGACACTATTCTGCGCGTTGCTACCTTTAATTTAAAAAGCTCGCTACTCGGTATCGGAATCCATAACTGGAAATACCGCCGCGAGCTGCTTTTCCGTGCGTTCCGCGAACTCGACGCTGATATTACCGGAGTTCAGGAATTGACCCCGCGCATGCGAAGCGACTTTGAACAGGAGCTGCACGATTACAACTTGATCGGTCGAGGACGCGGCGGATTAATACTCAATGAGCACTCAGATATCGCCGTTAAAAACCGCCTCAAAATTAAATTCGGAAACACATTCTGGCTATCAAATCAGCCAAGCCGCGAGAGTCGTATGTTCTCGCTTATGTCTCCGCTTGCGTGGATATTTCCACGTATCTGCACTGTAGCTGAGATCATAATGGGACAAAAGCGAGTACGAGTATTCAATACTCACCTTGATGTTACCAGTGAAGCGGCACGGTATCTGCAGCTAAAAATGATATGTAAGCATATCTCACTCTGTCAGGAAAAAGACCCGCTGCCAACACTATTGATGGGTGACTTCAACGCGCTGCCATACTCGCGCTCTATATATGCACTCGAAAATAACGCATTCGGATATAAAAACGTACATCTTTCAGGTATAACTAACCAGCTTGAGGGCGGCACATATCATAGCTTCAAGGGTGGCCTTGGACTAAGACGGCTCGACTACATCTTCGCAAGCGATGATTTTGAGCTCATAAAAAGTGAGATAGTACGCAGTTCATACGATGGAATATACCCGTCCGACCACTATCCGATAGTCGCGTCGCTACTATTAAAATAATATGAAGAAACAAAACAAACAAATTGTATCCGCTTCATTCAAACGACGGCTCAAAACCTCCGCAAAGCGGCGGCTCAATGCCACACAAATAATACTGCTCGGTTTCATCCTGCTGATACTGCTCGGCGCACTGCTATTGACACTGCCGATATCATCGAAAAACGGCGGCTTTACGCCAATCTCGCAGGCGCTGTTCACCTCAGTAAGCGCGACATGCGTTACTGGACTTTCGGTAGTCAACACCGGCGCATACTGGAGCACATTCGGGCAAATCGTAATTATAACGCTGATACAGATCGGCGGTCTCGGCTTCATGACACTTGCTGTAATGCTGTCAATATTTATCAAGCGTCAAATAACACCGCGCGAGCGAATCGTAGTCGCGCAATCGCTCGGACTAAATGAAGTCGGCGGTGCGGTAAGGCTCGTCAAGCGCATACTCATCGGTACATTCGCCATAGAGGGCGCAGGCGCGGTCGCACTTATGACACAGTTCATCCCGAAATTTGGAATCGCCAAAGGAATATACTATGGAATATTCCATTCGATATCTGCTTTCTGTAACGCCGGATTCGACCTTTTAAACGGACTTGAAGGCTTCACCTACAATTACACTGTCGGAATAACGCTCATGCTGCTGATAATCATCGGCGGAATTGGTTTCATCGTCTGGGACGATATCGTCAACCTGATAAAGAAGCATGAACGGCTATCCATTTATTCACGGCTCGTACTTATCACATCGGCGGTGCTGATTATAGCCTGCGCACTGCTCGTCGGAATGTTTGAGTGGAATAATCCCGATACGCTCGGAAATCTTTCGGTCGGCGATAAAATATATCAATCAATATTCCAATCGGTAACTACTCGCACCGCCGGATTCGACCTCATCGGAAATACACACATGACCGATTCATCGCAGCTGATATGCCTGTTCTTCATGCTGATCGGCGGAGCTTCCGGCTCGACTGCCGGCGGAGTAAAGGTCGGCTCGCTCTGCGTGCTGATAATCGCGATACTCGGATGTGCCTGCGGACGAAGCGAATTCGTCGTGTACAAACGTCGAATACCGGGCGACGCGGTGATACGTGCGGCGACGATGTTTGTAATAAACCTCTCATGCGGAGTTCTCGGCGGAATATTAGTTGCAGTCTTCGAGCGAATCCCGCTGTTGACGGCATTATATGAAACAATATCGGCAATATCTACAGTGGGATTATCGCTGTCACTGTCACCGACACTATCACTGATTTCAATGATAATTGTAATGATACTGATGTTTTTCGGCAGAGTTGGCGTATTGACGATAACCTACTCAATAATGCTGCGCCAGTCGCTCAGCCAGAGCTGTATCAAATACCCCGAACTGAATCTAATGATAGGATAGCAAACTAAAAAGCAAACAAATGGCAGAGATTAGTTCGACGCAGAGGTGCGGGGCCACGGAGTCGAACGCGCCTCTGTAGGTCTAACAATGTATAGCAGATGTGTTCGCCCAGTAAATGAACGTATGTGCAATGCTGCACGGCGAACGCGCATTAGCATAGCGAATGCGTTTATAAAAAGTCTTTTGCCAGGCTTTTCTTCAGAAAAGCCGCGTACCCCTTCTAAAGGAGAACTAACTTATGAAAAAGAAAAAACGCAGCTTCTGCATAATCGGACTCGGCAGGTTCGGACAGACGCTTGCAATCAATCTTGCGAGGACCAATCATCAGGTGCTTGTTATTGATAGTGATGATAATATTGTTAATGCCATGAGTGACATTGTAACGAATGCTGTTGTTGGCGACCCGACAAATGAAGCCGTACTGCGTGCCGCCGGAGTCAGGGATTACGACTGCGCGATAATTGCCACGGCGGATAATATAAACGACAGCATTCTTGTTACGCTTACACTGAAGGAAATGGGAATAGCGCAGGTCGTAGTGCGTGCGTCAAGCGACCAGCATAGGCGTGTGCTCGAAAAGATCGGCGCAGATATGGTGGTATTTCCGGAGCAGGATATGGGCGAAAAGCTCGTAGGCATTCTCGATCGCAACAATGTGCTTGAATATATCGAATTTTCAGACAGGCATTCGATCGTCGAAGTTGCAGTACCCGACAAATGGGTCGGAAAGTCGCTTGCGGAGCTTGACGTTCGTAAGCAGTACGGCGTTACTGTGCTCGCAGTCAGTGATCCGGTATCGGGAATGAACATTTCGCCGGACCCGACGAGACCGTTCACGAGTGAGGATACTGTAGCGCTGCTCGGTGAGAATACCGCTATCGACAAGATTACAAAGTAATTCTCAGGTAAACTTACATTTTTCGGTTGCAATTTTTCTGAAGATGTAATATAATATATGGTAATGACATTGATTATATTTAGGAGATTTTATGTCAAAGCTTACTGAATTTTATAGCTATATTAACAACAAAACCGTATCCGTCGTCGGAATCGGTATTTCGAACACGCCGCTTATCGACTTTCTGCTCGGGCATGGCGCGGTCGTAACTGCACGCGACATCAAACCGCGTGAGAAGCTCGGCGTGCTCGCGGATGAGCTTGAAGCGAAAGGCGTGAAGTTAGTGCTCGGAGATGGCTATCTTGCTGATATCACCGACGATATAATTTTCAAAGCCCCCGGTATTCGCTGCGATATGCCCGAATTTACGGCGGCTGTCGCTGGCGGCTCAAGGCTCACGTCCGAAATGGAGCTTTTCTTTGAACTATGCCCATGTAAAATTTTCGCTGTAACTGGAAGCGACGGCAAAACTACTACAACGACGCTCACCTATACCCTACTCCGCCGCGAGCTCGAAAAGCGAGGAAGCAACGCGAAGGTTCATGTCGGAGGTAATATCGGAAAGCCGCTGCTGCCGGAAATTGAATCGATACAGCCTGACGATTTCGCGGTGCTTGAACTATCGAGCTTCCAGCTGCACACAATGCGCCAGTCCCCATATGCCGCCGCCATAACTAACGTAACGCCGAATCACCTCAACTGGCACACCGACATGGATGAATACATCCGCTCGAAGGAGAATATATTCCTCTATCCCGGCAACGAGCGGCTCGTGCTCAACTGGGGCAACGATGTAACACGCGATATGTACAGCCTTACTAAGGCGGATATCACATATTTCAGCGCGAAATGCGAGCCGTCGCTCGAAAATGCGTCGGCGGCGATATACGACAGAGGCGGCGTGATAGTGCGCAAGACTGCCGACTCGGTTGAGGAAATACTGCCGATATCCGACATCAAGCTGCCCGGACGGCACAACGTCGAGAACTACATGACTGCAATCGCGCTGACGTATGGCTTTGTCAGCCGCGAAGTTATATGTGAGGTCGCACGCGAATTCGGTGGAGTCGAACACCGCTGTGAGTTCGTCCGTGAGCTTGACGGCGTGAAATATTACAACAGCTCGATTGATTCGAGCCCGACACGCACGGAAGCGGCGCTGCGCTCATTCAGTCAGAAAGTGATCGTTATCTGCGGCGGCTACGACAAGCACATTCCATACGAACCGCTCGCAAAGCCGCTCATTGACTGCGCAAAATCGGTAGTCTTAGTCGGCGCGACCTCACCGAAAATAAAGGCTGCGTTGCTGTCGTCGCCCGAATACGCCGGCTCGCCGGATATAATCGGGTGCGATACATTCGAAAGTGCAGTTGAAGCTGCAAGAGGAGCGGCAAAGTCAGGAGACATCGTTATACTCTCCCCCGCGTCGGCAAGCTTCGATATGTTCCCGAACTTTGAGGTTCGCGGCAACCGCTTCAAGGAAATAGTAAATAGTTTAAAATAAAAGGACAAACAAATGAACACCAATCTGATAGAACTTACAATAAAGGCAGAGCGCGAGCTCGCCGATATATTCGCGGACATCGACCGCATATCATTCGAAAACACACAGCGCGTGATGGACTCCTTCCGCAGCCACCACCTCGACGACACCTGCTTTGCAGGAACGAGCGGCTACGGTCACGACGACAAGGGCCGCGAAACGCTCGACGAGATATACGCAGACGTATTCGGAGCTGAGTCGGCGTTCGTACGCCACAGCATAACCAACGGCACGCAAGCTATCGCGATAGCGCTCTACGGCTTGCTGCGTCCGAACGACATCATGCTCGCCGTAACTGGAAAGCCCTACGACACGCTCGAGCAGGTAGTCGGCATTGCCGGTGAGCCGGGCAACGGCTCTCTCGCTGACTTCGGAGTCGAGTACCGTCAGGTAGACCTCAAAAACGGTGAAGTAGACTATGATTCTATAGCAAAGCAGCTCGCTGACGGCGGCGACCGCGTAAAGGTAGCTTTCATTCAGCGTTCGAAGGGCTACCTCGAGCGTCCGACGCTCACCGTCGAGCAGATAGGCGAGCTCGCGTCATTCATCAAGGCGCGTTCGAACGCGTATGTTGTAGTCGACAACTGCTACGGCGAATTCACAGAGACCCGCGAACCTACGGCAGTCGGCGCTGACCTCATCATGGGCTCGCTTATCAAGAATCCGGGCGGCGGAATGGCAGAATCGGGCGGTTATATTGCCGGAACAGCACGTGCAGTCGAACTTGCGTCATACCGCCTGACATCTGTCGGCGTAGGCATAGACGGCGGCGCGACGCTCGGCATGAACAAAAACCTCATCAAGGGCTTCTTCTATGCGCCGCACACCGTCGCGCAGGCAATGAAGACAATGCACTTTGCGGCGTACATATTCGAAGCTCTCGGCTACGACGTATCACCTCGCTGGAACGAACGCCGTGCCGATATAATCCAGACAATAAAGCTTGGCACTCCTGAAAAGCTCGTGAACTTCTGCAAGGGCATACAGAGCGGCTCTCCAGTCGACGCATACGTCTCCCCCGAACCGAGCGCAATCCCGGGCTACCTTGACGAAGTAATAATGGCAGCGGGCACCTTCACTCAGGGCTCATCCATCGAGCTCTCCGCCGACGGACCAATGCGCGCTCCCTACACCGCCTTCATGCAGGGAGGCTTAACCTACGAAAGCGGCAAAATAGGCATTCTAAGTGCAGCGCGCAAGTTGTTAGATAGTGCGATGTGATTGTGAAGGGGACGCGCGGCTTTCTTGAAAGAAAGCCTGGCAAAGAACTTTTATAAGCTATCGCAAATGCTGGGATGTTCGCCCATGTAATATGGCTTAACCGTTCATTTAGCGGGGCGAACAGTCTCTGCAACTTGTTCGAGTTACAGAAGCGCGTTCGACTCCGTGGCCCCGCACCTCTACGTCGAACTAATTTTGCTGATTTGTTTGTTTTTTTAAAATAATCCTATATTGGAGTAATACATGAATTTACGCTTGCTCTCGCTGTTTGTGCGAGACTACAAAAATGCCGCCGACCCACGTGTTCGCGAAAAATGCGCGTCTGCTGCCGGTATCGTTGGTATTGTTTCGAATATCTTCCTATCCATAATCAAGATAATTATCGGTGTCGTCACCAAAAGTATCTCCATCACTGCCGACGCTGTTAATAACCTGACCGACGCTGGCTCATCGATAATCACTCTCATCGGCTTCAAGCTCGCCGGCAAGCCCGCCGACGCTAAGCATCCATACGGTCATCAGCGTATCGAATATATCACCGGACTGATCGTGTCTATGGTTATAACCATTCTTGGCGTACAGTTTTTTCTTAATTCAGTTGAAAGCTTATTTGATCCGGTTGAAACGGTTTACAGTAATGTTACATTCGTAATACTTGCGCTTTCGATAATTATCAAGCTTTGGCAGTCCCGCTTCTACATCACAGTAGGCAAGCACATTGATTCTACCACGCTAATCGCGACCGCGTCCGACAGCCGCAACGATGTATTATCGACAGCCGCAGTCCTTGTCGGTGCAGTGATATCTCGCTTTACTAACGTAAATCTCGACGGCTGGCTTGGTTGTGCAGTTGCCGGATTTATCATCTTTTCGGGAATCAACCTTATTATCGAGACCTCAAATCCGCTGCTCGGACTCGCTCCCTCGCCTGAACTTATAAAGTCTATCGGCGACAAGATTTTATCATATGACGGAATACTTGGTTACCATGATTTGGTAGTTCACAACTACGGTCCCGACCGCTGCTTCGTATCGGTTCACGCTGAGGTTTCCGCAGAACAAAATATTCTTGTAAGTCACGATATTATCGACAACATCGAGCTTGATTTTCTTCACGAGACCGGTATGCACGTTGTTATACATCTCGACCCAGTTGTAACAAACGATGAAGAGATAAACGAGCTGCATTCTGAGGTTTTAGAGATAATAGCCGCAGTTGCGAAGGAAGCTGAAACAAGCTTATCTATGCACGACTTTCGCGTTGTCAAGGGACATACTCATACCAATCTTGTATTCGATATTACAGTTCCATTTGATTGTCAAGTTAGCGATAAATCGCTGCGCAGCATGATCGAATCAAAGGTCAAGCAGCTGTCCGACACATATTTTGCTGTTATAACCTGTGACCGCAGCTATGTTTCTACAACCGAATAATTTTTTCTTAAAATGAATAACCTCCCCCGCTTCGGTAAATACTCTCATTACCACAAATGAGTTACCAAACGGGGGAGCTTTCATGATGAACATAAAAAACGATAAATTAACAGTATTCTTACTTACATTTTCAATTCTCGTAGCGCTTATGCTGCCGATGTCGGCATTACTTCCGAGCCGCGAGGAAGCGTCGCTTTACGATAACATAATCCGCTTGCACGTGCTTGCAAATTCCGATTCCGACGAGGATCAGGCGCTCAAATTGAAGGTGCGCGACGGCATACTTGAAACGGTTGCCGGACTTGTCGAAGGTATTACCGACTTTGAATCCGCGCGCACCGCGCTTGCGGATGGACTCGCTGTAATAACTGAAAGTGCTGCTGATGTACTGCGGCGAGAGGGCTCGGATTATCCGGTAGAAGTTACGCTCACCCGCGAGGTCTACCCGACCCGCGAATACCGCGGAGTTACCCTTCCAGCAGGCGAGTATACTTCCCTGCGCGTACTTATCGGTGAAGCCGAGGGACACAACTGGTGGTGCGTATTATTTCCTCAGCTCTGTATAAGCGTAGCAAGCCAGACTAAGGCTGACAGTGTCGAGGTGATCGAAGAGCCGCTGATCGACGACTCAGACGAACGGCTTATCGCTGCCGGACTGACTCCGCCGCAAATAAAGCTGATCACCGGTGACTCGCCTGACATAGTGATACGCTTCCGTCTGCTCGAAATGCTTGAATCGCTGTTCAGATGATCGGACAAACCTAATGCAATACCCGCTGCAAAATTTGCAGCGGGTATTATTTTTACTTATGTACAACTGTAATTTCGAATATTTCGTCGGTGAATTCGCCTGACTTTAGCAACACGCGGTTAAGTTCGTATCCGCGCCAGTTATTCTTAATGCTGTCATCCTCCATTGTTACGTCAAAGTCATCGAGCTCAGCAGTGAGATTACCCGAATAGTGCAGCTCGGCGGTGTCGCTCAGCTTGATTACGCCCAGCTCGCTGATATCAGGCTTATTCGCACACATCAGCGTAAATACTGCGCTTCCGGCATTTTCCAGCTTGATATTATCGGTGACCTTTACAATACCGTCGACGAGTGAAGTCTCACGGCGCAGCGATTCGATACCTGCTGACTCTGGATATGCCTTTGAAATATCCATCGACAGAGAGTGTGCGTCCTTATTATATACGACATCCTCTGCACGGCGATCTCCGCCCGGAAGCTGAGCTGCACCGTTTATTGTTGGAAGGTTATGATAATCTGAGCGCATAGACCAGATCTTGTATCTGTCACCACTGAATGTTTTCTTAGTATATGCGCCTACGCCTGCGTCGATGAGCAGCGGCTCGCCGTTATCATAGACGATGAACGAACCGACATCATTGTGATTGTGGCTCTCGTTGTTGTGACCGCCCTTGCAGGCAAGGAAGAATCCCTTATCCGGCGACTCGTATTCACGTTCGATCATTACGCAGATACCGTCATACCAGCTCTGCTTTGCGGGCTTGTAGTCGCTGCACTCATGGACTGGCTCAACAAGGCTTTTGAGTACTCGGTAGAGCTCCCACTTGTACATATTTAAATTCTGATGTGTTTGACTTTCGCGCAGCGCACCAAAATCCTCGAGCATTTTCGAGCCGACACGTCGACCATACCGCATGATCAGACGATAGCTCGGAGAAACTCTGGTCGGGCAGTCGGCGAAATTGATGAAATAATCGCCGTTTATATTAAAGTTAGCTTCATACTCGCCCATGCGGCGTATCAGCTCATTGCCGAACAGATCGACATATCCGCCGGTCATGTCGTACAGAATTTCGAGCGTATCAAACAGAGACGCACCCGCAGCCGTCCAATAGCTCGGTCCTTCATCGCAGCCGCCGTCTGAGTGATAGCCATTGATGAAGTTATCGACACACTTTACGACTCGATCAACGACCGCCTCGCGCACGCTTGTATCGTTTTCGGTAAGTGCGCAGACGAGCAGTACGTTAGAAAGTATCCACGGATTCCAGTTGTTCGGGAATCCACCATCGAGTCCCATCCAGTACATCTTATTTTCAAGGAACGCGCGTGTAATACGTTCATGCAGGCAGTATAGCAAACGCTCGCATATCATCGGGGTAGCCGATTCGAGCGCTGATTTTGCAAGTGTATATACAATTGCGAGAGTTGAACCAGTCTCAGCAGCGAACAGATCAATGTAAGGATGATGGTCCTTAAAATGCGGATTCAACGCGTACTGATTGCCTATATGAGCTGGGATTACCCAGTCGTACTCGTCGCAGACAAGCGCTACTCCATCCATTATGCGGTCGGTGAAGCGCCCCTTACCTTCGACAGCTTCAGCAAATGCGAAGTTGAGCAGCATATGACGGCGCTGGAAATAGTGCCCCTCAAATATCTTGCGGTCACCGTAGCGGTAGTAGCGGATAAAATCACTCGCAAGCAGCTGCGGATATGGCTTTTCGAGATTATTCTCAGCAAGCTTCATAATGTTATCGCGGTCTCGCTCACTGATAAGGCTCGCGTCAAAGCCTTCATCGAGCGTGAAAGCGCAGTCGAGGTCGCTGAAAAGCTTGAATTTTTCGATAGGCAGTACTTTGCCCTCAAAGGTATCGTAGTATTCGGTAAGAAGTTTCATGATAAAACCTTCCTTTCCTGTATGCTGTAATTTTGATACAACTATACTATACAATATTTTCCCGAAAAAATCAAGTACTTCCGCGAATTTTATTCAATAATTTTCAACTTGTCACAGCATAAGTGGGGGATTTAATCCCCCACTTATGCGAAATGTCTACGCCACTTTAGTGGCGTAGACATCGTGGCAACGTTATAATTTCATTCCACCGTCAACGGTGAGGTCGATACCGGTGATGTAGCGTCCCTCATTTGAACAGAGCAGCAGAGCGGCCGCCGCGCAGTCCTCAGCTTCTCCTGCAAATCCAGCCGGAATGCCTTCAAGCACCTTTTTTGCATACTCAGCGTCAGCGAGCGCGTCGGCATTGCGCGGAGTTGCGATAACTCCCGGCGAGAGATTGTTTATATTGATCCCAAGCGGCGCGAGCTGCTTTGCGAGGTTGGTGACAAGGTTCATCTGCGCCGACTTTGAAGCAGCGTAGATCGCCATATCGCGGTGCGGCTTATACTGCTGTACACTTCCGACAGTAACGATACGTCCCCAAGCCTCCCTCTCCATATGCGGCGCGCATAGCTGGATCAGACGCAGCGACGATTTGAGGTTTGTTTGCAGTTGTATCTCCATCTCCTCAGGCGTGATCTCGTTCCATTTTTTGCGGTACTGAATGCTCGCGTTGAGTACAAGTATGTCGACATCACCGACCGCTTCGTAAAGCTTATCTGCGCCGTCCGGCTTTGACAGGTCCGATACAGCGATACCGAGATTTGCCTCACCATTGCACGACTCAAATATGCGTGCAGCGGCATTTGCGCATTTTTCGTAGCTCGACGAGCCGTGTACGACTACATCGGCACCCTGCTTTGCAAGACATTCAGCGATTGCATATCCAATTCCCTGAGTAGAGCCTGTGACAAGCGCTCTCTTTCCTTTAAGGTCAAACATGATAATTATTCCCTTTCATAATATGAATAAATATTTGTGTGTTAAATCTATATTAAATTTAAAATATCTATTGACTATTGACTATTTATGCGGTATAATTGAAGTATGATACGTTTTATAATTTCAAATATATTCAGAATCAGGTGAAATCATAATGAAAACCTCAATAACTGAAATACGAAGCAGCAGCGATGAAAATTATCTGATGTGCCTATTTTATGCGGCAGCAAAACCGTCCAAACGAGGCTGGCGTGAACATCATCACACTGAACTTGAGATCTCGCTTGTAAAGGAGGGACACGGCACTTACACAGTAAAGGACCGCAGCTTTGAGTTCAAGCCTGGAGATATTTTTCTGTTCGGAACTCACGAGGAACACTATATCACTGACATTGACGAAGAAATACTGCTTTTGAATATTCATTTTGAGCCGCGGTTCATATGGGCTAACAGCAATGAAATGTTCGATGCGAAATATTTGAAAATATTCTTTGACCGAAGCTACCTCTTTGAAAATCGTCTCGACCGCGACAATCCAGCAACAGAGACTATCCGCGAGCTGATACTCGGTATCGAAAGTGAGGTCAATTCCCAAAGCGCCGAATATGAACTGATGGTCAAGGTAAAGCTGCTGACGATACTTGTGCTGCTCATCCGCGAATACAACTACGTAAACCGCTCGAACAGCTACACTGAGCGTGCAAATCTCAACAAGATAAGTAATGCCATGCGCTTTCTTGATGAAAATATCACTGAGCCGCTGTCACTTGATGAGATCGCCGAAAAGGCAAATCTGAATAAGACATATTTCATAACGCTCTTTAAGAAGCTCAATGGAGTAACTCCGTGGGAGTATATAACTGCGAGACGAATAGAAAAATCCTACGAGCTGCTCCGGCGAGGGAATATGAATGTACTTGAAATCGCTACACTGTGTGGATTCAATAATGCGTCGAACTTTAACCGCGCTTTCCGCAAAGTAACTGGTGTGACTCCAAGCGAATTCCGCAAAAGCGATATACGTAAAAACGAATATCAAAAGAATCACCTGCAATAATTATTTTATCATATCAAATCGCCTGCGTCAACAAATATATTTCGCAATATACCGCAATTATTACAATTTATCAAAAAGGATATTTATATGACAAACGAATTTATACTTGAAACTGCACTCAAACAGTCAGCGATTGACTCTAACTGCAAGCCTGAGGACTTCAAATCGCTTGAGCCAGTCGTTGTGACATCAAATCAGAATCCACTTGCACGCCGATATTTAAAGCTGCCGTTCTTCCTCGACCTCACGTCATACGGAAGCAATATTGTCGCGTCCTGCTCGCCTGAAATAGCCGACTTTGCTAAAAGCTTCATCAGCCGCCCCGATATCGAACATTGCTTCGAAACTCCGGCGCTTTACGAGCTGAACGCTGAGCTTGCAAAGTACAATCACCGTGTGCTGCATATGGCGGAATACTTTCTGCCGGAGATGAACGCACTGAATGAAGCATCAAAGAAGAATATCTGCCCGTTGCCGATAAAAATATTGACTCAGCAAGACTTTGCCGACCTGTATAAGCCGGAGTGGTCGAATGCGCTGTGTGAAGCGCGGCGAGAGCTCGACGTGCTCGGTGCGGCGGCGTTCGATGGAGATAAGATGGTAGGCTTCGCGGCGTGCAGCGCTGACTGCGACGATATGTGGCAGATCGGGATAGATGTACTGCCCGAATACAGACACGGTGGTATAGCGAAGTCGCTCGTAACACGGCTCGCCTGCGAAATAATCGAACGCGGCAAGGTTCCGTTCTACTGCGCGGCATGGTCGAACGTCAAGAGCGTGCGCTGTGCGATAGCCTCCGGCTTCCGTCCGGCGTGGGTCACGATAACGGCGAAACCGATAGAATGAAATAAGCAAGCCAACAGCAAATGCTGTTGGCTTGCTTTTATTTGTTGTTGTCAGTTTTATTCATATACAGCTTTTGTATCATTTTTTCAAGCTGATTGATTTTATCTACAATTACATATGTAGCCGAAATAACTATCGCTGTGATAATTCCAATAGCTACTGCAAATCCAGATATTCCTAATAGCATAAAGATTACAGTCACGGCAACAGCGGATAAAATGAATATCGCAATTACATTAGCTATCATAAAATTCCTCCAAACGTTTTATCTACAACTACATTCTATCACATTCCCGCTGCTTTGTCAATAAAATTTGCATAAATATCAAAAATTCAGTGTCAAACCGCCGAAATTACAATATACTGCATAGTGAACTAACTTATATGAGGAGGATACATCAATGGATTCCAAACAGAACATCGGATATCTTGTTGTGAACGTCGTCACCGCGAGAGGGGCTATTCCACTTCAAGGCGCGGCAGTCACCGTACTTGATTCGGAGGCTGAGGGCGTGCCGGTCGTATCAGTCGTGCACACCGACAGCAGCGGCAAAACTGAACGCATAGCGCTATCCGCACCCGACCGCTCGCTCAGCACCTCGCCCGGCAGCGGACACCCATTCGCTACCTACATGATCAAAATCAATAAGGAGGGCTACTACCCGGTCACCAACAGCGGCATTCCAATTTTCGAGGGCATAACCTCGATCCAGCCAGTCGAAATGCTTCCGCTCGCTGAGTATGACTCCGACAGTGTATATCCTCGCGTCGGACTCGACATTGAGGAAAACGAAGGTCAGAATTTATAAGCTTGCTGCTCTTCTTCAAAGAAAGGATCAACAATAATCATGCCAGAGCTTCCATACATACCCGAAATGATAACCGTCCATCTCGGAAATCCCGACGCAGCGGCGGCAAATGTCACGCTTCCCTTCAATGATTACATCAAGAATGTAGCGTCGAGTGAAATTTACCCGACATGGCCTGCGAATGCACTGCGCGCAAACATATATGCGCAGATATCATTCGCTCTAAATCGTATCTATACCGAATACTACCGCAGCCGCGGCTACAACTTCGATATAACCAACTCGACCGCTTTTGACCAATCCTTCGTCAACGGCCGTGAAATATTCGAAAATATCGGCTACATCGTCGATGAAATATACACAGATTACATCAGCCGTCAGGGCTCAGTCGAACCGTTGTTTGCGCAGTACTGCAACGGCACAACTGTAACCTGTGGAGGACTATCGCAGTGGGGCACGGTAGACCTTGCCAATCAAGGCATGACTCCATACGAGATACTCGTTTACTACTACGGAGATAATATCAATATTAACAGAAACACACCGATCCGCCCGTCAAGCGGTAGTGCGCCGCTGCGTCCGCTGCGTCCGGGCGATGCCGGTGAAGATGTTCGCACCGTCCAGCTGAGACTTAATCGGATATCGAACAACTACCCGTCAATTCCGAAAATATATCCGGTCGACGGCACATATACCTATGAAATGCGCAATGCCGTACTTGAATTCCAGCGAATATTCAACCTCGCTCAGGATGGTATAGTAGGCAATGCGACATGGTATCAGATCCAGCGCATATACAATGGTGTAAAGCGTCTTAATGAGCTTGATTCAGAAGGATTGACACTTGAGGATGTACAGCGTACATTCCCGGAAAACCTATCGCTCGGAGACCGCGGAAACTATGTACGCGTGATACAATATTATCTCGCGGTGCTTGGAGAAAATCTAAATGAGATACCGATAATCGCGGTAGACGGCATATTCGGTCCCGCGACAGAGGAAGCCGTTGAAGCCTTTCAGATGGTGTACGGACTGCCGGTTACAGGAATAGTTGACGAAGTTACATGGAATGATATGCAGAATGTATATCTTGGTATAATAAAGCAGGACAGTCAATATTACAACGGCATCCCGGTCGCACCATATCCTGGATATGTGCTGTCGCTCGGTATGCGCGGAGACGATGTACGCGTGTTGCAGGAATATCTGAACACGCTGTCGAATGTATTCCCTGAGATACCCGCAGTAGGTACGGACGGCGTATTCGGTCCAGAGACACGCAGCGCAGTCATTGCCGCTCAGCAGCTGTTCGGACTTAACCCGACCGGCAATGTATATGCACTGACATGGCAGACTATCACAGACAACTATCGAGATATAATCTCCGGAGAGTATGCCGCAGAAGGTCAGTACGGCGGTCAGACTCTGTCACAATAAATCCAGAAAGGAACAAAGATAATGATGATAAACATAACCGGCACCGAGCCGATATATGAAGCACAGCGGTTTCTGCGCGCGCTTCATTTCGAAATAAACCGAGACATTCCGATGGTGTCGCCTGATGGTGTATATGGTGATCGCACCGTCGAAGCAGTAAAGAAATTCCAACAGCTGTATGGACTTCCAATAACAGGTGAGATAGATTATGACACATGGAAGATGTTGTACAGCGTATATCTAAATTCGCTCGTGATCAGTGACCGCCCAAATCCGGTATATCTGTTTCCGGAATCATGCAGCTATGTCACACATCTTGGCGAACGTTCGGATATAGTTGCACTAATACAATTTATGCTGAAAGCGCTTGCCTGTGAACACAGAGAACTCAGCGGTACATCTCCAACTGGAGTATACGATGAGCAGACGATCGAAGACGTAAGCCATTTTCAGAAAATATACAATATCTCCGAATCGGGTATGGTCGACCGAAACACATGGAATTATCTCGCAAATGCCTACTCGCGCGAATTGCAGTTTAACGAATAATCACCGTTACTAAGCCTGCGGACTAAACTGTTCGCAGGCTATATTTGTTCATAAATAAGTGGTATAATATTGTTAGCAATATTATCTAATGAGTGGAGATAATTCATGATAGATGCAATAAAAATGCGGCGCAGTGTACGTAAATATCGACCTGATCCTGTACCGCGTGAATTGATCGAGGATATCCTGCGCGCTGGAATGTTAGCCCCATCGTCAAAAAATCGTCAGCCGTGGAAATTTATAGTCACTATGGGTGAATCAAAAAATGCTGCACTTGACGCAATGCAATGCGGACTCGACCGCGAGCGACATAAACCATTGCTTCCCGAAAGTGCGCACTACATCAGCGGTGCTCAGAATACACTATATATAATGCGTCAAGCGCCTGTTGTGATTTTTATTGTAAATCCGCTCGGTCTTGAACTCGGACGTTCACTGACAGCAGAGGAGCGGATTTATGAAATCTGCAATGCGCAATCGGTCGGTGCGGCTATCGAAAATATGTCGCTCACCGCAACAGAGCTTGGTCTTGGAAGTCTATGGATCTGCGATACGTATTTTGCATACGATGAACTCACAAAGTGGTTGAATACTGACGGCGAGCTATTGGCAGCACTGGCTGTAGGATATGCTGATGAATCACCGTCAGCACGACCGCGAAAGGATATAGGCGATATTGTTGAGTGGAGAAAGTGATAATGGAGTTAAAAGTCAGCTCTGATTTTTGATGTAAGGAATAATAAAAAGATATCGGACAAACTTGGAGGATAAAGGAATAAATGGCAACAACAATAGAATACATAGAATACGTATGTGACCAGATACGCGGCACTGGTGAAGTGCGGTATAAGAAAATGTTCGGCGAATATATGGCATATGTCAATGACAAGCCGCTGCTGCTCGTATGCAATAATACCGTATACATCAAAAAGCGTCCCGAGCTCGAGAAATTATTGAAGGACGCTGACTGCGGAATTCCGTATGGCGGTTCAAAGGAGCACTATATTCTTGACATCGACAATGCAGAGCTCGCACGAGAAGTAATAGCGATCCTCGAACCGATAACTCCGCTGCCTAAATCGAGAAAGAAGAAATCAGAATGATCACCGCGTATACTTATAATATTGAAGAATATTTAATATCGAGCGAAATTATTGATTATGGAAATGCAGAAATGGCCGCTCTGGCAAATGAACTATCGGCTCATTCAAATGACAAGCTCGAATACATCAAAGCTGCATATGAATACGTTCGGGATAATATATCGCATTCTGCTGATATAAACGGCTCTGTAGTCACTTGCACTGCCTCTGAAGTGCAAAGAGAAAAGCAAGGCATATGCTTTGCGAAATCACACCTATTGGCGGCATTGCTGCGAATAAAGGGAATCCCGACCGGATTCTGCTATCAGCGGCTCATTCTCGACGATGATACTGCACCATATCTGATAATCCACGGATTGAACGGTGTATATCTGAGTGAGTATTCGCGCTGGATCAGACTCGATGCACGAGGAAACAAGCCCGGAGTAGACGCACAGTTTTCTATCACTGATGAGCAGCTCGCATTTCCGATACGCCCTGAACTTGGTGAAGAAGATATATTTACTGTATATCCTGAGCCTGACAAAAATGTAATCAAGGCGCTCAAAAATAATCAAACGCTTGCCGAGCTATGGGATGATCTTCCACACGAGCTTGCCTATAGAACAATATGAACGACTGGTACACGATAAATAAAATTGATGAAGACACGTATATAATAAGCGAGTACTACCATCAAGAGGAGACTCACTGCTACCTGATTATCGGGCAAGAACGTGCATTGATCATTGACACCGGACTTGGTATCGGGAACATATATGATGAAGTTATCCGACTCACTGACAAGCCCGTGATCGCCGCAGCAACTCATGTACACTGGGACCACATCGGCGGGCATAGGTATTTCCCGGATTTTTACGTACACAACGCTGAGGTATCGTGGCTCACTGAAAGATTCCCTCTCCCGCTTGAGGCAGTAAAGCATATGGTAACTGAAGGATGTGAGCTTCCGAATGAGTTTGATATAGACCGCTATGAGATATTCAGTGGGATTCCAACACGAATATTATCAGACGGCGACATGATCGACCTCGGCGGACGCACTGTAGAGGTAATTCACACACCGGGACACTCGCCTGGACATATGTGCTTTTTTGAACCCACGAGAGGGTATCTTTACAGCGGCGACTTAGTTTATCGCGGCACGCTGTTTGCGCATTATCCATCTACTGACCCTAACGCATATCTTGAATCGCTCGAAAAAATATCGCTTCTTTCGTCAGCACGAATATTCCCGGGGCATCATTCGCTCGATATTGAGCCAACGATCATTATGCGCATACGTGACGCTTTCCGCCAGCTGCAAGCCGACGGTAAGCTTCATCACGGCGGCGGATCATTCGAATACGATGAATTTAAAATTAGAATATAAATAATGTATAGAAAGTGTATACTTTTTAACATTGCTAAACAAAAATAAAAAATTTGAAAAAATAATAATTTTTTTCAAAAAGGTATTGCAAAATCCGGAAATATGATTTATAATATAGATGTGCATTGGATAAGGCTAACCGGGCGGTAGTCCGCAAGCGGGGCTTCCCGCAGCACTTTTACTTGCACACTTTTACAATTTACGGAGGATTACTAAAATGGCTGATGAAGTATTAGGCCAATTTCAGCAGGCTGTTGCTGAGAAGAAGATCGACGACAGCAAGAAGCTGAAGGTAGGTATTATTGGTACAGGTTGGATCGCAGAGTCGCACATCCAGCAGTACAACGAAATGCCCGATGTTGAGGTAGTTGCAATGGCAGACCTCATTCCAGGCAAGGCAGAAGCTTTCAAGGAAAAATGGGGCGTTAAGGGTGACGTTCACTTCTACCCTGATCACAAGTCCATGATCGACAATGAGGAGCTCGACGCAGTCAGCGTCTGCACCTATAACGTAACTCACGCAGAGTGCACCATCTACGCTCTTGAGCATGGCGTAAACGTACTGCTCGAGAAGCCGATGTGCGTAACTCTCGACGAGGCTGCTGAGATCGTTAAGGCTGAAAAGAAGAGCGGAAAGATTCTTTCTATCGGTTTCCAGCCCAGATATGACGCAAATATGCAGATGATCAAGAAGATCGTTGAGTCGGGCACTCTCGGCGAGATCTACTACATCCAGACCGGTGGCGGTCGCCGCCGCGGCATTCCGAACTCGACCTTCATCGAGAAGAGAACCGGTGGTATCGGCGCTCTTGGCGATATCGGATGCTACTCGCTCGATATGGTACTTAACGCTATCGGTTACCCGACTCCTAAGACCATTTCGGCATACAAGTCCAACTTCTTCGGCACCAGCACTGAATATCAGTCTGAGTATGACGCAAAGCGTTTCGACGTTGATGACTTCGCAGCAGCTTTCATCCGTCTCGAGCCCGGCAAGTACGGCGATAAGGACGGAATCATCCTCGACTTCAGAATCGCATGGGCTATGCACGTTGACACTCCCGGTGACACCATCATCTTCGGTAAGAAGGCTGCACTCCGCATCCCGTCTACCGACTGCTGGAACGGCACTGTTGGCGGTCCGATGAAGATTTACCACGATGTTGCAGGCGCAAGAGTAGAGACCGTTGTTCCGATCATCCAGAACAGAGGTCAGGGACTCTTCTACAAGAAGGTTCGTTCTTTCCTCGACGCTATCAAGAACGGCGGCGCAGCTCCTGTTCCGTCCAGCCAGATCATTAAGAATCAGGCTATTCTTGACGGTATCGTTAAGTCGGCTGAAGCAGGCAAGGAAATCGAAATCGTTATGCCTGAGGTTTAATCTCGGTATTTTAATTGAATATTTTGCGCGCGCCAGCTTTGACGCGCGCAAAGTTTTTATAACAAACAGTAAAGCTGCACCAAGCAATCAGTTACTTGGTGCAGCTTTATTCATTTACTCCAGATCAGTCTCCGTTTATTTTGGCGAGCTCGGTCTTTATCTGCTCCTCATACTGAGCAACAAGTGACGCAAATTCGCTCTTGCCATCCTTGATGTACGCCTGAATATTATCACGCATACTAATGCAGCCTTCGCTATATATGTATACTAAATCCGGAACAACAGAATTTATTATAACGTCCATCATCTCAATAGATTCCTCATTTCGCAGATTTTTCTGTTCAAGAGTAGTATGACGGAATACCGGCCATACCATATCATAACTCAGATATGCAAGCGCGTCTCCAATTGCAGCCGAACGCTCTGGGTCGCTTACCGTTACAGGGATTGACATTGCAGGAAAACCGTAAAATGGTGTGCTTACATAATTTTCCTGTAATTCATCATATTTTGGTAGAGGTAGTATACCAAACGAATAGCTTTTGTCACGCATACGGTTAGTCTTAGCTATCTCAATCATAGACATAAGTGCTCGTTCGTGCTCAAATGCGTATACAGCATGACCGGGTTCATCGTCTGAGCCTTTGACACGATTCCACTGCCAGCGTCCATCACTCTCATCAAATATGCTGACAAGCTTTGATAACACATCGTAAAAACGCTCTGAACCACCGGTAAATACAAGCTTGCCGTTGTCATTATCAAGAAATGTCTCATCAGCTCCAGATAAAAATGTCTGTGGATTTTCATGCGCAATTCCATATGTAGCATTTCCATCAGCGCGGAACTTGAAATCATTGTCACCGTTAAGGTTTGCCGCAGCCGCCATATAGGTGTTCATAACATCGAGCGTCCATTTGCCGTCGAGTACTGTCTGGTACGGTGTATCGAGCTTCAGATTTTCGCCCATTGTTTCATTGTAGTACACTGCCCATACAGAGTCGACTATCATCAGCTGCGTATAGCTTGCCGCAGCATAAAGCGAGCCGTTTATAGTGCTTTTACTGTTGTAGTTGCTGAGCCACCACGACTTGTCAAAGTTGAATTCATCATAATCAAGCAAATTATGCAGGCATCCTTCACTTGCAAATCTATAAACGCTTCGAGCCGGTACAAAAAACAAATCATACAGATCTTCGTTAGCCATTATTACCTGCATAGCATGATCGGCAAGCTCACTGTCAACGTGCTTTGTTGTCTCAATAAACTTGATACCGGTCTTATCCTCCAACGTGCGGCAGCGGTTATACATCGTGTCGCTGAGCAGCTCTCCGGTAGCTTCGGTGTCAATATTACCGTGCATACTGTAAACATCGCCGGCATTCAGCACGGTGAACTCGTATCCGTCGTAGCGCGGAAATTGATATTCCCTTTCCGCAGCATCGCTCGACTCAGAGTCTGTTGATTCGGTTGTAACGTCAGTCGGCTTATCGGTGTCGCCGCAAGCTAACATCGCCGCTGCCATTGAAGCCAGCAAACAAATCGCAATAACTTTTTTCATTTTAATATTCCTCCGTGAATATTGGGATTTTTTCTACTTGTAATTTTATCATATTTGTGATATAATTAAAATAGCAAAACTCAAAAAGAAACTGCCATTTTTAAAAATCAGAGTCGGAGGTAAACTTCACTAACGTGAAGTCATGGTAATTAGTATGGAAACTCAATATGAAAGCTTCTATGAGAGCTCCCATGACAAAGAAACTCATATATCCGCTTGGTGTCAAAAAGAAGTCAATATTGGCGCGCATTTTCACAACTGTCTCGAATTTATATATGTACACGAAGGCAAACTAAGCGCATCGGTAGGCTCAAATAAAATTTTAGTCGAGCCTAACAATTTATTGATAATATCGAGCTTTTATGTACACTCGCTTTATTCCCTAACCGAGGGGCAATATTATGTTTTAAGCATTTCTCGAAATCTGCTCTATGAATGCAGCAGCGTACTCGATAATTACGATATCGATACACTCACGATATCCGACGATGACAATAAAACCTTGTTCAGTTTTATGCAGCTTATTTTTAATATGCACTGGGGATGCGGGATATTCAATAACATGTTCCCAGATAACATGCCTCCACTGCAAATGCGGCTTGTCGCCACTGCGTTAGTCTTGACTGTAATAGCAAAATCAAAGCTGACTCCACATATAGTTATGACGGACATCGTTGCAGCGGCAATCGAATATATACAGAATAATTTCCGACATCACATACTGATATCCGATATATCTCGCACGCTTATCTGCAATTCGCAGCAGCTGTCAACACAATTCAGACAGGTAATGAAAATCAGTATTACTGATTATATCAAAAAACTGCGAACTACCGAAATGGCGCGGCTTATATATGAAGACCCCAAAATAACGCTCAATGAATTAGAGGAAAAATCTGGATTTCAAAGTCAGCGAAGTATGCTGCGTGCATTCCGCGACGAGTATAACTGCACACCGTCCGAAATGAAGTGTGCAAAGCTTAATACATATAATAAATCAGAAAGAGAATCTAAGATATGAATTCCTATTGTAAATACGAAAACAACCGACTCATAATCGGAAACGAATATATCGAACGTTCCATAAACCTCGCGGGCGGATATCCGGTGAACGAATACATAGACAATAAAATTACAGGTAAACGCTGGTACGGTGATAACAATATCGCAATGTTCAACGTCTGCGGCTTCGAATTCGGCGGCAGCGTCAGCTTCCGGCAATACGAATGCGAAAACGGCGGACTATCCGAACAGCATTTGTGTTCCGAGCTTACTTACGAATCAGCAAAAATGAAGCTAATTCAGCTGTTCGAGATCTACGACAACTCGCCGTTTATTACAACTACCCTCTCTGTTCTGTCGCTATCAAATGCACAGAGCTCCGAATCGAACGCAGCTAATGAATCCGCTGTCTCTGACGACGGAATCGAACAGGACGCGCCGCATGATACTACCGCAGCTGGAATCAAGCTGCCAGCGCCTGACACCATCGACTGTCTCACCATTTCGCCAGCACACCTCAAAGTCGAAACGATAACGCTCGCCGACAAATCCGACGGCAACGACTGCTACGTGCATCGCTCACGCGAGCTGATTTACGACAACAGGGAAAATCAATATTCCGGTTCGATATTTCTGCTCGACGATTATATAGACGGCGAACAGTTGATAGTCGTCAAGGAAGCCCCCTGCATAAGCTCGCAGCTTGCACGAAACGGCGCTGACCTGCGTGTAAGGTCACGCAATAGCGGATATGTATATCTATGCGGAAGCGGACTTACTGAGGGCGAATTATGCAGCAGCGAGGTACTCACACTGTACGGCTCAACGGTCGGCGTAGCGAACAAATATAACAATCCCCTGCGACTGTATAAGCGGCATTATTCAAAGGTATGCCTTGGCTCTGGTCGGCTGTTTGCGATGTCGAATACATGGGGCGACCGCAGCCGTGACGCTGCACTTTGCGAAAGCTTCATGCTGCGTGAGCGCGAATGTGCTGAACGGCTCGGAGTAGACATAATGCAGATAGACGATGGCTGGCAGAAGGGACTGTCCGCGAACTCTGCTAAGAAAGCAGGCAAGGTATGGTCGAGCGGCTTCTACCGCGAAGACCCGCAGTTCTGGAACGTCAATCCTGAAAAGTTCCCGTCCGGACTTTCACCGCTGATGTCAGATAACGTTGAGTTAGCGCTCTGGTTCAGCGCCGACGGCGACAACGATTACGCCAATTTCGAACGTGACGCTGAACGTCTTGCAGCGCTCAGCCGCGAATACGGTGTACGCCAGTTCAAGCTCGACGGAATGACATTGAAAAACAAGCTTGGTGAAAAGCACATCTGTGAATTTCTGACTCTTGCACGCGAAAAGAGCGGCGTTGACTTGACCTTCAATCTCGACATTACCGCCGGAGTGCGGCTTGGATATCTGCCGAAAAAGGAGATCGGCACGATTTTCATTGAGAATCGCTATACCGACTTTGTCAACTACTATCCGCACGCGACGCTGAAAAATCTCTGGATGTTGTCTGAGCTATTCCCTGCCCGCAAGTTCCAGTTTGAGATACTCAACAATCTGCGCAATGCTGATAAATATGAAGCCACTGCACCCGGTGATGAGCTTGCACCAGTGAATTACGATATCGATTGGCTATTCGCGTCGGTGATGGTGTCGAATCCGCTATTCTGGATGGAAATGCAGCATTTGAATTCCGAACAACAAAGTAAGCTCGCAGATATCACCGCCGTATGGAAACGCGAACGCGACAAGCTATACTCAGCCGAGATACTTCCGGTCGGAGAAGAGCCGGACGGGATCAGCTTTACCGGATTTCAGGCGATAGTCGACTACTCAAGCGGATATCTGATCCTGCTGCGTGAATCGTCAAACGAAAGCGAATATACATATAATATCAAGCTTCCAGCGAATGCAAAATTCGAGCCGCTTAAGTCAAACAGTGGATTTGAGATAATCGCTTCCGATGAAAAGTTGATACGCGTTCGCTTTGAGAAAAAGCGCAGCTATGTATTTTTGAAATATCGTGTATAATATTCCAGTATCAGGCGCATAATATGATTGTCATCAATCGATGTCAATCCATATAATTTTGAAAGGAAGCAATATTATGCAGCTTGATCAGAAGGAAACCGATCTCTTAAAGGACTTAAAGAACGGAGAACAGCTCTGCGTTGAAAAGTACACTAAGTACTCGTCGCAGGCGAATGACACTCAGTTGAAGAACCTCTTCTCTCAGATCGCACAGGCTGAGCAGAAGCACTATGACATCATCTCTCAAATGATGAATGGCACTGTTCCGACCATCGAGTCGTCGTCCGGCAATCAGCCTACCTTCAGTGCGACCTACACCTCGGACAGCGAGCAGAAGAAGCAGGACTCCTATCTCTGCTACGACCTCCTCTCGACCGAGAAGCACGTTTCCGCTCTCTACGACACCTGCATTTTCGAATTCAAGACCGAGGAAGCACGCAATATGCTTAATCAGATCCAAAAGCAGGAGCAGGGTCACGGAAAATCACTCTATGATTATATGAGCACAAACAATATGTACTGCTAAAACCACAGGCATAAGTAGCAGTCGTACCGAATAAGCTGGTACGGCTGCTTTAACTTTACATGAAAAAACGGTTAATTTTATGTGTTAGTCAATATTTTTATGTTTATCAGATTGACATTTTAAATAAATAGTGATATAATAATTTGAATGTTGCTCACAGCACAGAGCAATAAAGAAAGGAATATACACATGGAAAAGAATTTTAACCATGGCAAAAAAGCCAGCCGTATATCTTCGGCTGCACTCGCACTTCTTCTTCTGTCTTCGATTATTGCAACAAGCGCTTGCGGTAATAATCCGACAAACACTCCCGATAACACTTCGGACGCGACCGATTCTCAGAACGATACGGTAGATACACAGCCTATCGAGATCACTCGTGATAATGCAGAAGACAGTCTCCCAGATCTCAATTTTGAAGGTCAGGAGATCCGCATTCTTACCCGTGCAGGCGATAACGACACTTATCAGGAATTCAATGCTGAGAGTGAGAATGGCGATATCATCAATGACGCTGTCTACAAGCGTAACAGCAAAATTCAGGATCGTCTTAATGTTAAGATGACCGTGATCAACACTACTAAGACCCGCCATGCTGAGAACACCGCGCAGATCCGTACTTCGGTGCTCGCTCAGTCTGATGACTTCGACTTGGTTTCCGACCACATGACATGGACCATGTCCTCTGTACTTGAGGGACTTTACATGGATATGTCCAAGCTCGACTACCTCGATTTCTCGAAGCCGTGGTGGAATCAGTCATATATGGAACTCTCCGCAATTGATGGAAAGATATTCGCCGCAGCCGGTGAGCTCTCGCTGACCATGATCTCGGGCGCATATGCAATGTTCTTCAACAGCGACCTCTTCGCTGAGATCTACGACGACGTAAATCTTTATGAAGTAGTTGAAGACGGAAAGTGGACATTTGACGCACTTAACAAATATGCCAGCGGACTTTACAAGGACCTGAACGGAAACACCAAGGCAGATGAAGACGACTTCTACGGCTTCTACATTCAGGATACCCTCGCAGGCGACGGATTCTTCGGCGGAATCATGCCGAGAATCATTGAAGATACCGGAAACGGCTACAAGTTCTCTATGCTCAACGACCGCACTGTAAAGTTTGCAGAACAGCTGAAGAAGCTGATCTATGACGAGAGCGTGACCTTCCGCGGAGGCTATAACGAAGCAAAGCTTATGAAGCCTCTGTATGCCGGAACTGCACTCTTCACCCACTGGATGCTCGGCGGCGTAGATTACCTCAGAGATATGGAAGCAAACTACGGTATCCTTCCTATGCCTAAGCTCGATGAATCTCAGAGTGAATATACAGGCTATACTCACGACGGATTCTCAATCTTCGCAATTCCGAAGACCTGTCAGATCCCGGACTGCGCAGCTGCATTCCTCGAAGCAATGAACGCAGAAAGCTATCGCAGCGTAGTACCGGCATACTTTGAGACTGCGCTTAAGGTCAAGTATTCGCGCGATGACCTGACTGCACGTATGCTCGATATCATTGTTGACAATATCTACCTTGATGTTTCGTATGTTTACGGCATTGACCTTGGTACATGGATGCAGATGATCCGTGACATGATAAACGATTCGAAGTACTGCGACAACTTTGCTTCTACCGTTGCTGAAAGAGAAGCTGCTCTTAATGCATCTCTTACCGAAATAATGACAAAGTACAACGAATTAAGCTAAAAAAATTACCGCTGTCGGAGAGATCCGGCAGCGGTTTTTTAATAGGTATCTTAGATAAAATCAGTCCTCAGGCATATTTTCCCAGTTGTGATAAACCTCGATAACATCGTCGTTGTCCTCAAGATTTTCAAGCAGCAGGGTCATGTGCTTGATATCGTCCTCACCAGTAAGCGATACATACGAAGACGGAACCTTGTCGGTGTCAGCGGACGCGATAGCGTAGCCTTTATCAGCGAGCGCTGCACGAACAGCTTCAAGGTCACTCGACTCGGTAGAAATTTCGAAGATTCCCTCATCAGCAGAGAAATCAGCTGCACCAGCTTCGAGTGCATCCTCCATCAGCTTTTCCTCGTCAATCTTGCCATCGTTTTCGATAACGATAACTCCCTTTTCGGTGAACATAAAGCTTACGCAGCCTGTAGTTCCGAGATTGCCGCCGAACTTGTCGAAATAGTGGCGAACGTCGGAAGCGGTACGGTTGCGGTTATCGGTCGTTGTCTCAACGATGACAGCAACTCCGCAAGGACCGTATCCCTCGTATACTATCTCCTCATAATCGGCGCTGTCAGCGCTCGAAGCCTTCTTAATAATGCGGTCGATATTATCGTTCGGCACGTTATTAGCTTTAGCTTTGGCAATAAGAGCAGCGAGCTTAGAGTTTGAGACTGGGTCAGCGCCGCCTTCTTTGACAGCAACAGCCATTTCCTTACCGATCTTGGTGAAAATCTTGGCACGCTGAGCGTCGGTCTTCTCCTTCTTGTGCATTATGTTTTTCCATTTACTATGTCCTGACATGGTTATACTCCTTGTTTATGCGAATTTGTTTATACTTATATCTTCTCAGTTTTGCGCATACAGATGAGCTCGAATGCGCTTCCGATCACGCTGCGTGTGCATGCTGTGAGCGCCACACGGAAATCGCGGACCTTAGGCGAATCCGCAGTGACTATCTGACACTCGTGGTAGAAACGGTTGAATGCTGCGCATACATCGAGAATGTAGCGCGTGATGACCGACGGCTCGAGCTCGTCGATAGCGTTCAGTACCTTTTCAGGATAGATCGAGAGAGTCTTCAAAAGTGCAGCCTCGCTCGGGTCTGTAACATCAGCTCCACTCGGCTTGACATCCGGTACACCGCCAGCCTTCGATATGATCGAGCAGGTACGCGCATAGGTATACTGTGCATACGGTCCGGTATTGCCGTCGAAATTGAGCGCGTCTTCGAGTATGAAGTTGATATCCTTGATACGGCTGTTCGAGAGATAGTAGAAGATTATCGCGCCAACGCCGACTGCTTCTGCGACCTCATCACGATTTTCGAGAGCAGAATTCTTTTCTTCAATAATCTTCGAGACCTTTTCGATGGACTCAGCAAACAGGTCGCGCAGAAGAATTACATTTCCGGTACGTGTTGCAAGCTTTGCACCATTGATAGAAACCGTTCCATACGGCACGTGGATCATCTGCTTAGCCCAATCATAGCCCATCATCTCAACTACCTTAAAGAGCTGCGCAAAATGCAGGCTCTGACCGGCTGACGTTACATAGATGGATTTGTCGAAATCGTAGGTGTTCTTTCTATAAATCGCTGTTGCAATATCGCGGGCTGAATAGAGAGTCGAACCGTCCTTTTTAAGGATAAGGAATGGCGGCATATCATATTTTTCGAGGTCGACAAGCGATGCACCATCGTCAACTCGCAGCATATCCTTTTCGTTGAGCTCTTTTATAACGTCATCAGTTCTCTGCGCCGCAAAGCTTTCGCCATTGTAGCTTTCAAAAGTAATGCCAAGCTGCTTATATGTCTTTGAGTACTCGTCGAGGCTAAGCTGGATGAACCACTTCCAAAGATTGGTATTCTCTTCGTCGTGATGCTCGAGCTTAGTAAATTCAGCGCGTGCCTCATCGTCGAGCGATGGGTCCTTCTCTGCTTCAGCGTGGAATTTTACGTACAGCGAGACCAGTTCGTCGATACCGACCTTCTCGACCTGCTCGCGGCTGCCCCATTTGCGGTAAGCGACAATAAGCTTGCCGAACTGAGTTCCCCAGTCACCGAGATAGTTTACACCAACGCAGTCATATCCGGCGAATTGGTGAAGCTTTTTCAGTGAGTGACCGATAACGGTAGTACCGAGGTGTCCGATATGGAATGGCTTTGCTACGTTAGGCGATGAATAGTCGAGCACGACAGTTTTGCCTTTTCCGAAATCAAACGAGCCGTAGCTTTCGCCGCGCTCGAGGATATCGGGCATGAGCTTTCCAGCGAGGTATTCGGGTGAAATATAGAAGTTTATATATCCGCCGACCACTTCAGCCTTGCCGATAATATCATCAGCGAGTCCATCAGCTAATTTTGCCGCGATGGCAGGCGGAGCCATGCGCAGTGCGCGGCTGAGCTTAAAGCAAGGGAACGCAAGGTCGCCGAGCTTTTCATCAGGCGGGTATTCAAGAAATCCGGCGAAGTCCTCAGCGGTAAGCTCAGGATCTGCACAGAGCACTGCATATTTATTATACAGACACTCGGAGATATGTTTTTTTATTGTAAGCATTTGATTATTCCTTTCAGCGGCGATTATACTATAATATATTATTATACCACATATTGCGTAATTCTGCAATAGCTTTTTCCTAAATTTATTAAAAATCCAAGTCAAAAGACGGCGAATTTTCATCCGCCGCCTTTATTATTTACTTCACTTGCACTATATTAGACATAACGAGCCCAGGTATCTCGTATTGCTGCTTCACCGCTATCGGTGCATTCGTAGTCACACCGTCTATCGTAATATCGTACATATCCCCTACTTCGCTCTGACTTATCGTCCAGTAGCGCATATCACCAAGACGTACCGCGGCCTGACATCTCGTCAACTTTGTGTCAATTAGCCGGTCATATACATTCGAAATACTGATATCGTGCATTTTGATCCCATCCTGACAGAGCAGTCTGATGATACCATGCCCACCGGTCACCTCAGCAGAAATATTCGATATCTTGACATTATAGATATCCGGTGAAGCATTCATAATATTGTACTTTTCGGATGCTTTATTGAAAAGCGCCGTAAGCGCTACAGTATCGTCTCCGGTCGAACCAGTGATATTGTTTATCTCGATATCATGACAGCCGCGGCGCAGGTCGATCCCGTCTTGATTCGGCACGTTGTTTGCCGCTTTGAATTCGATATTTTCCACGATACCATCCGACGTATATATCAGCGTAATTCCCCAATACCGCGGGTCAGATATCCGCAGTCCGGAAATTTTGAATCCGTGAACGTTTCTGAAAAATATCATAGTGTTTTTGGTCACAGCCGGAAGACCGTCCTTATTAGCTGTCTTTTCGGTGAGTCCATTTGGCTCACCGCCGCTGAGTGTCGCGCCGTTTATACCCACTATCGAAATATCAGTTATTTCGTCAGGAGTGTCGTATGCACCTTCACTGATAAATACGTTTGTGTACACACCATCAGCAAGCCGGAGTATGCAGCCGTCAAGCGTAATATGCGTGCCGCTTCGCAGCACTATCGCTTCCGAAATATTGTATACGTTCTCACCAGTCGCGGGATTCACCGCCTGTATTACGACATCTCTACCAGCGTCAACCAATCCCTGTATATATTTTGTATCGACCATAGAATTAATCATGTCAATTCACCCCTTCAATTATCTTGTCAAGCGCGTCCTGAGCGCCATTCTTGATCTTTTGATATTCGGAAACATAGTTTTCCTTTTCTCCAAGAGCACAGTCACGAAGCAGAGTTGCAGTCTCATTCAAATTCATAGCAGTAACTAAATCAAAGTACGCATTCTCATAGATAATATCAAGCATGATAGATGAGCTGTCATCGCGCGCTACCTTGCCGCGCAGTGTAGTCTCATATACGGCTGGCGCTACATATTGGTTGGAATAATACGCCATTGTCTCCATGATCAGTCCGGTACGACTTGGATCTGAACAATTCATCGGTACTCCGATTCCGGATGGCAGCCATGTATTGCAGGTGGTATAATATTTATCCTGCGATTCTTCATACTTTGGAGACGGGATTATTGCAAAATCATCCTCCATATCGCGAAATCCAGAAACTATTCCGGTTATAGTATAAGTTGTAAACAACGCATTTCCATTGCGGAATATATCGGCTGATATGCCTGTACCAATTTTATCATTAAAATAAATATCACGATTTCCGAATAGCGATGAGAGTTTCTGAACCACACTGACGGCTCTCTCGCTGTCAATCGCAAGCATTCCATTTTCTACACTGTCCACTCCAGAGCTGTTAAACAGCACATTGCCAAAGGTTCCATCAAATGCAAGTCCGTAGAAATCATTCTCATCCATTTTACTGTTGTTGTCAAGGTCCTGCGAAATATCGGCAGTAAGTTTATGCAGCAAGTCAACTGTCCACTTGCCTGACAATACCGTTTCGTAAATGTCATCGATATTGTAGTTTTTTGCAACACGCTGATTCATCGCCATAACTATTGGAGTTTTATAATATGTTGCTGAGAGCGAACCAGTAGTGAAATACAGCTTGCCGCCCATTGTCATATTGTCCAGCATAGAGCTATTCCAAAGCTCCGAATCAAGCGTCAAATATGGGATATTCTTCAGATCATATAAAAGTCCGCTCGCAGTAAGCATATTCATTCCATCCGACAAAGAGTTTATTACAAGGTCATAAGCCTCATCATCTGCAAGTACAGCACTTTTAACTTTATTCGTAACCGTTCCGCGATCAGTCTCCGAAACAAAGTTGAATTTAATATTGAGCCGTTCACAGACAGCGATATCGCGCTGATATAAAGCGTCATTTATAACATCACCGCTCAGCTCTTCAATATAGAAGTTCTGACGCGTATTACTATTCTGAGCAATTGCGGTAAACTCATAATCATTAAAATCCTGAGCTTCGGGGAGATAAATTTTTGTTTCATCTAAAGAGGTTATCTCATCACCTTTATTTGTCGGTTTATTGTCCGTTTCCGGCACGTCCGCACCATTAGTACAAGCTAATAACCCCCCCCCGCAATTATCGAGGCAAGAACGAGTGCGATATACTTGTCCGTTTTGTTCATGATATTATACCACCTTATATAATAATTCTGCACAACTATTTGTGCTATATTTTTATTATATACTATACATTAAATTTAGTCAATACACTTTTAACGAAACATTTTCGCTACTCACATTAATTTATGTTCTATCATACATGATCCCAAGTTCAACACGAACTTCCTTACGCTCCAAGTCATTGTTTGCGTAACAGCAAGCGTCAAAGCCTACGAGAGTGAAGCCTTCGTGCAGATAAAAACCAATTGCATTGACATTACATGACTGCGTTTCAAGTATTATCGCACGGCGATGTTCCCTCTCTGCCTGCTCCTTTGCGATGTTCATAAGCGCACGTCCGATTCCCTGATGTCTCAGTGATCCATGCACCCAAAGTTCAGTGACCCTCAGCCGATTCGACCACTCCTCAGGGCAAGTCTCAATAGCCGCAAGCAGCTCGCCGTTCGAGACAATTCCCCAAGCCGACACACCCTCCCAATGATCTTCATACAAGCGGTCCGGGAAGTCATATTCATCCGGCGTATGTGTAACGGGGGTGTCGAAGCGCTTCTTCGAAAATCGCACGGTAAAGCCGTCCGTGTGCTCGATCGAAACATCGTAATATTCCTCTGTCGTATAACCGATAGGCAGCGGATAGTCCTTCCACTTATCACGCGGTAAGGGTATAATTTTGTGTTCCATAATGTATTACTCCTTGATCTAATCCTAATATAAGTAAAATTATACCACAAAATCATTATTTTGTCTACATAAAAAACGATTATACTTCACTATATCCAGAATGTAAATATACTATTATATTTTATACATAAAGTATAAAATACCGCTATAAACCATAGCTTATAGCGGTATTTCAGCATTTTATTTGAACAGAGGACGAAGCTGCTTATCTTCAAGCGCTGCCTTCACAGCCTCACCGAGAAGTGAGAAATCTGCGACCAGCGAGTGCGGCTTTC
Organism: Clostridiales bacterium; assembly: GCA_022791685.1. Classification (GTDB taxonomy): domain Bacteria; phylum Bacillota; class Clostridia; order Oscillospirales; family CAG-272; genus Flemingiibacterium. The sequence continues at coordinate 103,116 of JAAVZO010000008.1, read as the reverse complement.
CGACTAGATCATCCTGCACGAGAGGTACAAAATACACATTCTTGCGGTTCAGCATACAACTGATATTCGCAAGATTTGCGCTCATCGCATCGTTGCTTGCGAGCGATATGACCAGCGGTCGGTTCGAGCGCAGATGAGCTTTCGCCGCCATAGTGACCGCGGTATCCGTAATGCCATTCGCCATCTTAGCAAGCGTGTTGCCAGTACATGGCGCGATAATAAGCAGATCAAGCTTGACCTTTGGACCGAGCGGCTCAGCGTCCTTTATGGTATGTATGATCTGCTTGCCGGTCAGGTACTCTACCCGGTCGTTGATCTCACAAGCCTTGCCAAAGCGAGTGTCAGTCGAATATACTGTCTCGCTCATTATCGGCTGGACCTCATGCCCATTGGCGACGAGCTGCTCCATCTCCTTGATACTCTTATCAAGCGTGCAGAACGAACCGCACAGAGCATATCCGATTTTCATTTTGATGATCAATCCTTTCTGTAGATTTTAACATTAGACCTGTTTGATAACCTAAAGTTAGGTTATCAAACATATTTATTATAATTCTGCTAAATATCCGAGTATGGTATCGGCAATGATAACTCCGGATGTGACCGGTGCGACCTTACCCGGAAGAGACAACGCCCAGATAACCTTGTGACCAAGCACACCAGCTGTTCCGATATCAACTCCGCCCGGCTTTGACGCAAGGTCGATTATCAGCGTACCCGGATTGATAAGCTCGAGCTCGCCGCGCCCGATCACACAGTGCGGAACTGTATTGAAAATAACGTCAGGCGTAAAGTCGCGCAGAAGTTCACGCAGCTCACCTGTAGCGGCCGAACGCAGTCCTGCTGCACGTATCCAAGCAAAATCCTCAGCCTTGCGTGCTGACACTACCGTTTCCGCGTTGAGCGCCATCAGCTTATCTGCAAGCACACGCCCTATTCGTCCATAGCCGATAACCAACGCTTTAGCCCGATCGAGTGTCACTGAAAGCTCGTTCATCGCAATTGCAATAGCGCCCTCTGCCGTCGGAATCGCGTTGGCTATCGCAAATTCCTCACGCGAATAATAGTCAAATGTCGGAATACCGGCAGCATTACATTTATCGCAAAACTCAGCGCTGAGCTTGCCGCCGCAAAGCAGCTTGACATTATGCTTTTTCAGCGCAGATATCAGCATATCAAGGCTCAGTTCTCTGTCAGAAAATTGCATTGAAGCGTGTACTCCGTCCTGAGAAAATGGCAGTGGAAGTACTGCGATATCGCAGCCTTCGAGCGTATCATCAAGCGTTGACATAAGCTTTGCGTGGTTCGAATAGCGCTCGATATACGGTGCGAGCTCACCTATATCCGCCGCACATGACGAGCAGCAGAGCGAATCGACAACACCGTTCTTTTTGCTGCTGTTATGATCACTAAATCCGTACAGACGAGTCTCAATGCCCGAGCCGCGGATATGTCCTGCCGCGACAAGCGAGCGCAGATCGCCGCCAATAAAAGCGGCGTTGCCTGTTAATTTCATATTAACGAAAATCCTTTCATCCCGGCGCAAATCAAGGCGGCGGGAATTCCTTTCGAAGAATTGTACTGGTAAATAATTCCCGTACAGTTATATAATATGAAATCACTCGCCGCTGCGACATAGCATATCGCGGTACGCTATAAACAAAAAAGTTGTAAAATAAAAAAATTATGAGTTTTTACTGTTGATTATATCGTCAAAATGTGATATAATATATTCAGAAAGTTTTACTTCATAAAACCTCACCGCGGCTGAGTATCTCACGCTGATGTGAGGTCTGAAGTATTGATGGCTTTGAAATTAAGCTATTGAACAAGCTGCGGCATTAACGTAATTTTTCCATATGCCGTTTGAAATAATGAAAGGATCTAATCAATGGGAGGATTATTTGGCGTAGTCTCTAATACGAGCTGCGTTTTTGATTTATTTTTCGGAACCGACTATCATTCGCACCTTGGAACAAGACGCGGTGGTCTTGCGGTATTCGGCGAGAAAGGCTTTGTGCGCTCGATACATAATATCGAGAATTCCCCTTTCCGCACCAAGTTCGAAAGAGATATTGAAGAGATGGAGGGCGCATTTGGTATCGGATGTATTTCTGACAGCGAGCCTCAGCCGCTCATAGTCCGTTCTCACCTCGGCAATTTCGCGATAACCACCGTCGGACGTATAAACAATACCGAAACACTGATAAAGCTTTGCTATGACAAAGGATATACGCACTTTCTTGAAATGAGCGGTGGAGATGTAAATCCAACTGAGCTCGTAGCCTCGCTGATAACTCAGAAGGACAGCATCCCTGAGGGAATAAAATATGCGCAGACGCTCATCGACGGCTCTATGACAATGCTCGTGCTGACAAGTGAGGGTATATACGCCGCACGCGACCGTCTCGGACGCACACCGATATCAATAGGCAAAAAGGACGGGGCATTCTGTGCTTCGTTCGAAAGCTTCGCATACCTGAATCTCGGCTACACGAATTACAAGGAGCTCGGTCCGTCTGAGGTCGTATTCCTGACTCCGGACAGCTGCACTACTGTGATTCCAGCAACAGACGAAATGCGTATCTGTACATTCCTGTGGGTATACTTCGGCTACCCGACATCATCCTACGAAGGTGTGAACGTTGAAGAAATGCGCTATAACTGCGGCGCTATGCTCGCAAAACGTGACTCGACACATATTTCTCCTGACATAGCTGCCGGCGTTCCTGACTCCGGTACAGCTCACGCGGTAGGATATGCTAACGAATCCGGCATTCCGTTTGCACGTCCATTTATAAAGTATACGCCTACATGGCCGCGTTCGTTCATGCCTACACATCAGTCGAAGCGCAACCTCATCGCAAAGATGAAGCTTATCGCGATCGACGCGCTTATACGCGATAAGAAGCTGCTGCTCATCGACGACTCGATAGTCCGTGGAACTCAGCTGAGAGAAACGACCGAATTCCTCTATCAGAGTGGAGCTAAAGAAGTTCATATCAGACTCGGCTGCCCGCCTCTGCTGTTCGGCTGCAAGTATCTCAATTTCTCGCGCTCGACAAGTGAGATGGACCTCATCGCACGCCGTGTAATCAAGGAGCTCGAAGGCACTGAGGATGTATCGAAGGAACGCCTCGAGACCTACGCGGACCCGACAACTCCGGAGTATGAAGCAATGATAAACGAGATCTGCAAACAGCTCAACTTCACCACGCTGCGTTATCATCGTCTCGATGACCTGCTCGAATCGGTAGGTATTCCAGCTGAAAAACTATGCACTTATTGCTGGAACGGTAAGGAATAAATTAATAGCAATATTCCCGCAGATAATACTGCAACAAGTTAAACTTTACAGTAATTATCTGCGGGAAAGCTGTTTATTCAGTAAATTTATCAATTGACATATCGCACAAATTGTGATAAAATATTTGTACACTTTATCTTGACAAAATTGGAGGGTATTCGGCATGACTATTATACTTAATACATTACTGCACGCGAATTTCAAAAGTGGTCGAATGCTCTGCTCCCGGACACTGAGCTGCGGGAGTTTTGTCGGCGTACCTGCATTTTAAGCGCTGTACTATTTTTATATCCTGAAGTTGTCTCTGTCCGGGAGTTATTATAGTCGTACTGGCTATTTAACACCGGCTTTTATTTTTATTTTCACTAAGGAGAACCGGTTTGATAGAATTAAAAAATGTATGCAAGTACTTTGACACAGCAGCCGGAACGGTCAAAGCGGTGGATGATATTTCGCTCAACATCGAAAAGGGCGATATATTCGGAATCATCGGACTTTCGGGCGCGGGAAAATCCACACTCGTGCGCTGTATCAATCTGCTTGAACGTCCCACATCGGGACATATCCTGTTCGACAGCGTTGACTTGTGCTCGCTGTCAAGCTCGGAGCTGCGAAAGAAACGCCGCAAAATTTCAATGATCTTCCAAGGCTTTAATCTGCTGTCACAGAGAACAGCTTTGAAGAATGTCTGCTATCCGATGGAGATATCGGGTGTGCCAAAGTCGAAGCAGATCCAAAAGGCGAAGGAGCTGCTCGAGATAGTCGGGCTCGCCGACCGTATGGATTCATATCCTGCACAGCTTTCCGGAGGACAAAAGCAGCGCGTCGCAATTGCACGTGCGCTCGCGACAGACCCACAGGTCCTGCTCTGCGATGAGGCAACCAGCGCGCTCGACCCGAACACCACACGCGCGATCCTCGAATTATTAAAGGATATCAACGCTAAGCTCGGCGTAACTATTATCATAATAACGCACGAGATGAAGGTAGTCGAACAAATATGCAGCCGCGTCGCAGTTCTCGACAGTGGAAGCATAGTCGAGTCCGGCGATGTGCGCGACGTATTCCTGTCGCCAAAATCTGATATCGCGCGCGACCTGATACTTCCGAAGAGCGAAGCGGTGCACAGCTTCAATGGTGGGCGTACGATTCGACTTGTATTCGACGGTAGCTCGTCCGCAGAGCCGGTAGTCGCCAATATCTGTCTCGAATGCCGTGCAGCGGTCAACATCATGGGCGCTGATACCAAGAACATCGGTGGAAAGGCATACGGACAAATGCTGCTCCAGCTGCCGGACGATGAAAACGCACAGCTCAGAATAATTGGATATCTTAACTCACATGAGTTAAAATACGAGGAGGTGAGCGAGATATGAGCGAATTTTTCGAGAGCATATTCGGAGGCGGAATGCTTGGGATGTACGGAAATGCCATAATAGTCACTCTGAAAATCACACTAATTTCGACACTTATGTCCTACATAATCGGAATACCGCTCGGAGTGCTCCTATACGGCACTGAGAAAAACAGCATATTTCCGAACGCTCCAGTCAATCGGATAGTCGGACTTGCGGTAAATATAATCCGCTCGGTGCCATTCATTATCCTTCTCGTAATGACACAGCCTATTGCAAAGCTGCTTGTCGGCTCACGAATAGGTGACAACGCGTTCATTGTATATCTGGTCATCGCCGCCGCACCGTTCGTCGCACGTATGATAGAATCATCGTTCCACGAAGTCGACCGCGGCGTGATCGAAGCGGCGCAGTCGATGGGGTCTAACAACCTACAGATAATAATGAAGGTGCTTATCCCCGAAGCAAAGCCGTCGCTGATAATTGGCGGTGCGATCGCACTGACAACGATACTCGGCTACACACCTATGACCTACCTCATCGCTGGCGGCGGACTTGGTCAGCTCGCGATCCAGTATGGTCTCTATCGGTTTGACGACACTGTAAAATACATATCGTCACTGCTCCTGATAATTCTTGTGCAGATAATTCAGGAAGTCCTAAATCACGTCGCTAAAAAGTGCGACAAACGAATCAGAAACAAATAATATTTCTAAGGAGAAATTTAAAATGAAAAAACTACTCACACTCATTCTCGCCGCTGCGCTCAGCCTTACGGTCGTTTCCTGCGGCTCAAAGGACGACAAGAAAATCACTGTCGCCGCAAGCACCACGCCACACGCTGAAATTCTCGAGCAGTGCAAGCCGCTGATGGAAGAAAAGGGCTACACGCTCGAAATAAAGATAATGGATGACTACGTAACTCCGAATACCGCCACCAACGACGGCGATGTTGACGCTAACTACTTCCAGCACCAGCCCTACCTCGACGACTTCAACAAGAGCAATGGAACAAAGCTTGTATCGGTCGCAAAGGTCCACTATGAACCGTATGCGATATATGCCGGCACTGTAAATTCGCTCGCTGATATCATGGACGGCGCAATCGTAGCTGTTCCGAACGACCCGTCAAACGAAGCTCGCGCGCTTATGCTGCTTGAAGCTAACGGACTCATCAAGCTGAAGGAAGGCAGCGGACTTACTGCTACAAAGAACGATATTGAGTCGAATCCGAAGAATCTCGATATCCGTGAGATGGAAGCCGCTCTGCTCCCGACTGTACTCGACGAAGCCGCAATCGCCGTAATCAACGGTAACTATGCGATCAACGCTGGACTTAAGGTCGCAGACGCTCTTGCAGTTGAGGACGCTAAGTCGGAAGCCGCTCAGACCTACGCAAACGTGCTCGTTGTTCATGAGGGCAACGAAAACCTCGACAAGGTAAAGGCGCTCGTAGAGGTGCTCAACTCCGACGCGATCGCCGAGTACATCACCAACACCTACGCTGGTGCAGTCGTCTCGATGAAGTGATCACAATAGTACATAAAAAGAACCGCTCAAATGAGCGGTTCTTTTGTTATGGCTTATGATTATGCTATTAAAGTACGATTTCCTTCTCAGCGTCAGAAGAATCGTAAATCGCCTGCATCATCTTTGCAGTGATAGAAACGGTGTCAACGTGGGAAGCGAGCTTCTCGCCAGTCTGAGTGCAGCGAACGAATGCGTTGATCTCTTCCTGGAACATATTCTTCATCTCATACTCAGGAGTATAAGTAACAAGCTTGCCGTCCTTAACAGTAGAAACGTCGAAGGTTCCGCCGTAACGGAGCTTTACGCCGCCCTTAGTTCCAAGGAATTCGATATATCCGGAAGCGTCGCTGACGTTCTGTGCCCATGCGCCGTTGAAGGTGATGGTCGGTCCATCAGTACGTACAAAGCCGGTTACGAAGTCATCAACGTCATAAGTTCCGTTGACAACGTCCTTAGTGTTCTCTGCCCACATATCGTTGTATACGTAGTTAGGCATATCAACGCCGAGCTTCGAGAATGCCTTACCGGATACGGTAATAGGCTGAGGATCGTTCATGCAGTACATAACGATGTCGAGGTAATGTACGCCCCAGTCGATAAGTACTCCGCCGCCTGCGATCTCCTTAGTGGTGAATGCGCCGCCGAGTCCGGGGATTCCACGGAATGCGCGGAAGTTTACGTATACATGGTAAACTTCGCCAAGCTCGCCAGCCTGGACCAGCTTGCGGATCTCGTTTACAGCGGTGTTGAAGCGGTTTACAACGCCGATGTTGAGGATCTTACCGGTCTCATGCTGAACCTTCTGCATTTCCTGAACTTCAGCATAAGTACGTGCAGCCGGCTTTTCGCAGAGCACGTGCTTGCCTGCGCGCAGGAAGTCGCAAGCGATGGTCGGGTGCATCTTGTTAGGTGTGCAGACCGATACAGCGGTGATCTCCGGATCGTCGAGGATCTCGTGGTAATCATATACCGCCTTGCCGCAGCCGTATTTTTCAACAGCAGCGTCAGCTCTCTCCGGGATGATGTCGCAGAAATACTTGATCTCTGCGTCGGGGCAATTGAGGTAGCTCGGAATGTGCGCAATATTTGCGATAGTTCCACAACCGATAACAGCAACTTTAATAGCCATTTTCTTTCTTCTCCTAAGTGTTTAAATAAAATTTATCAGAAATCGCGCTTATTCTTCTGAAGGATTCCGATAATTTCACTGAAATCGTCATCGGAAATGAGCTCGTTCTGTTTGTCTTTCTTCGGCTCAGCGGCTGGTTCAGCAGCCTTCTGCGCCTGCGCATTCTCAGTTGGTCTTGCAGTAGATGGTGTCGGCTGAGCAGTTGCTCTTGCAGCCTCAGCAGCCTTCAGCTGAGATTCTACAGTATTCTGCATACTCTTAGGTGCGTTGTCAAATCCGGTAGCAATAACGGTGACACGCATTTCATCCTCAAGCTCGGGGTCGAATGCAGCTCCCCAAATTATCTGTGCGTCAGGATGAGCTTCGTTCATGATCATGTTCGAAGCGAGGTCGACCTCTTCAAGTCCGATGTCCGGCGAAGCAGTTATGCTTACAAGAATTCCTCTTGCGCCAACGATCGAAGTCTCGAGCAGCGGGCTCGAAATCGCAGCCTTAGCCGCCATTTCTGCCTTATCCTTACCCTTAGCGTCGCCTACGCCCATGTGAGCGTATCCGGCAGACTTCATTATAGATGTAACGTCAGCAAAGTCGAGGTTGATGATTCCGGGAACGTTGATGAGCTCGGAAATACTCTGTGCACCGCGGCGAAGTACGTCGTCGGCTACCTCGAATGCGTTCATAAGTGTGATTCTGGTGTCGGAAACCTGCTTCAGACGCTCATTAGGAATTATGACCAGCGAGTCTACACACTCGATCAGGTTCTTGATTCCAGCTTCAGCCTGAGCCATACGTCTTCTGCCCTCGAATGCAAACGGCTTAGTAACGATACCGATGGTAAGAATGCCCATATCCTTAGCTGCTTTAGCAACTACAGGAGCTGCGCCGGTACCTGTACCGCCGCCCATACCGGTAGTAATGAATACCATATCAGCGCCGGTTATTGCCTTTTTGATCTCCTCAATGCTCTCTTCGGCAGCTCTTGCGCCTACTTCGGGATTTGAACCCGCACCATGACCCTTGGTCAGCTTTTCACCGATCGGTATCTTCAGGGAAGCCTCCGATCTGTCAAGAGCCTGTTTATCGGTATTGACGGCAATCAGTTCAACACCCTGAATATTTGTAGATATCATACGGTTTACAGCGTTGTTACCGCCTCCACCTACACCTATTACTTTTATTTTGACGCCGCTGTCAAAGCTATCGTCGAGTTCAAATGCCATTTCAGTATCCTCCTAATTTAAAGTCTTATAGACCATCGTCTTAATTTATATAATTATTGTTTATTGACAAATTCATTAGATCCGCTGACATATTACGGATCAAATGAGATGTTTATACTTGGATTAACTATAGCGCTCGGCATAGCCGGATTCGCCATATCAATTTGTGCTGCCACTCCCTCAGGGAATGCTTCTTCTGTCGCAAGCACACCGGCAGTCGCCGTTAGCTTGGTAGGCAGGTCATCGCCGCCTGCGAGTTCGACCAAATAGATCGAATCGCATATCAGCTTCAAATCAAACTTGTCCCGCAGATCAAACGCAGTTACTCGCTTATACAGCATACTCGAATCGAGTGCATTAAGATATGCTGTAACGTATTTATCGTCAGAATCGCTTGTAAATGTAAGTCTGTGACCGATTATCGCTGAATCTATCTCAGGAAGCTTTAACATGATCAACCCGTTTTCCTTCAGCTTCTCTTCATCGTTTGAGCGTTCAAGCACCCGCAGCTCCTGCGACATAACGAAATATTCGCCATAAAGCTCACAGTAATAGCTCGGCTCATCCTCAACGATCGTGATGATAAGCGTGTGTGGCAGCTTCCGCGTCAGACGCGCTGAGCGAATATACGAAAACCTGTCGCTGAGCCCGGCAAGGTCGCTTGAACTTACCTCATAAAGACTTTGTCCGGTTTCAATGCCGCAGTAATCGAGCAGCTCTTCAGTTGAATAGCGTGTCGAACCCAATACCTCAACGTCTTTTATTTTAAAGAAAACCGCGAGACAGATAATAAGAAAAAGTGTACTTAGCACCAAAAGTATTAGAATATATGACAGTCGCGAGTATGCCTTTTTCTTACGGTTGTGCCGAACGAATTTTTGAAGACTTTCTTTACTTTTGATTTTTTGAAGCTCGCTGTTGTCGCCGGTAAAAAATCGTGAATCCCGACGCTCATGCTCATTGTGAGCATCTGCATAGCTGTTCATTTAACCTCCCGCCTTCAAAAACCGTAATACATAAATTTCAACTTGTCGTGGCATAAGTGGGGGATTAAATCCCCCACTTATGCGAAATGTTCACCGCCACCTTAGAGACGGTGGACATCGCGACAATGTTATATCGACATCTTTGCTGAATGCCGAAAATGGGCTTTATAATATTATATCATAGTGATATTCAAAAAGTCAAGTGAATTTGTGTTTATTTATACATGAAATTGCAGTTTTTTTCTGGAATTTCAATTTTCGTGTCCGCAAAGCCGACATAAATCATAATATATCTCACGATTTGCGTTTGGAAGTGCAAATCCCGCGATGTTTTTCGACATCTCTGCTCTCTTCGATTTATCCTCGATAAGCTTCGATATCGCGTCAGTGAGTTGTCCGCCGGTAAGCTCGCGCTCTTCAAATAGCAATGCAGCATTCGCGTCTGCGAGCACTTTCGCATTTTTGTACTGATGATTATCAGTAACGTGCGGTGACGGGATCAATACGCAGCATTTTTTCAGTATCGCAAGCTCGGACAATGTCATCGCTCCGGCGCGGTTTACGACTATATCAGCAGCCGCCATTCTGAGCGGCATATCATAGATATATTCGAGCAGCTGAACGTTGCTGCATTTCTCAAGCCCATATTCACGGAACTTAGCCTTTGCCGCCTCGTACTCAACAGCTCCCGACGCATGGATATGCAGGATCTCAGGATGCTTTGAAGTATAGTCGCGCATTAAGGCGAGCATTTCATCATTCACCTTCTCCGCACCCATGCTTCCGCCGCAGGAAAGAATGAAGTACTTATATTTTCCATCGATCCCGAGCTGCTTTCGCGCACTCTCGTAATCGAGCGACGCAAACTCAGGCTTTATCGGATTTCCAACCTTTTTGACCTTGCTCGCATACTCAGCCCCAAGCGCCGTTGCTGTTGCGTCAAAGTTGACGTAAATGCGGTCAACATAGCGTGCAAGCATTTTTACAGCTACTCCCGGAATTGCGTTAGACTCGTGTATCGCTGTCGGTATCTTCATCCCGGCAGCCGCCTTTAATAATGGCCAGCAGACGTATCCGCCAGTACCCACGACGAGGTCAGGCTTGAACCCCTGCAACAGCTTCTTTGCCTTTATCGGCGACGTGAATGCAAGCCACGCAGATTTTATATTATAAGGCGTTATTTTACGTTTGAAGCCCTGTACCTCGACATGATAGAGTTTGTAACCCTCTTTAGGCACAAGCTTATTCTCGATTCCATGGGACGTGCCGACGAAGGCTATCTCCGAACCTGGCTGATTGTCACGTATATTGCCGGCAATTGCGAGCGCCGGATTAACGTGTCCTCCGGTACCGCCGCCGGTTACCAATACTCTCATTATATGTGTAGATCCTATGACTTCGCGTTTGTGAAGTCTGCCTTTCTTTATTGGATACGCTTTGCTATTTTTTCTGCTTCGAAAAGCGCGATATAGATAAGATTATTCCCATCTCGACCATCAAAATGCAAAGCGACGAGCCGCCGTATGAGAAGAACGGAAGCGAGATTCCGGTGTTCGGTATCGAGTTCGTTACGACCGCGATATTTAATAGCGCCTGCAATACGACCTTGCTGACGATTCCTATGACCACAAGCGATGAGAATGTATCGGGTGCTTTCAGCGCAATAATAAATCCGCGCCATGCAAACATTATAAATAGCAGCACGACCGCGATCGCGCCAACGAATCCGAGCTCCTCGCATACTATCGTAAAAATAAAGTCATTTTGAGGCTGCGAAACATACATATGCTTCTGTCGGCTCTCACCGATACCAACTCCGAAAAAGCCACCCGAACCAATCGCGTACAGTCCCTGCAAGGTCTGATAACCGTCTCCACGCGGGTCGTGCTCCGGGTGCATCCAGATGTCGAACCGTCGCTTAGTGTAGTCTGTAAGCAGCGCGAACAACAATAGTCCGACGCCTCCCATTCCGGCGAGCGCGGCAAGCAGCTTGACATTCGAGCCGCCGACGAACATCAGCGTAACGCCGATTAGGAACATGATTATCGTACACGAAAGGTGCTTCTCGATAACTATCAGCATACAGGTAACGCCAATTATCGCGAGTGGCGTAAATACACCGAAGAAGGTCGAACGTCCGAAATGCTTGTAATCTGTTACACGCTCGTAATATCGGTCGAAGTACCAAGCAAGCATTAAAACTATACCGAGCTTCATGAACTCAGACGGCTGAATTTCAGTAAATCCGAGACTTATCCAACGACGCGCACCACCGTGCGCACGACCGATACCCGGTATCGGAACTACACATAGCAGCAAAAAGCAGATAATATATATCGGAACTGCAAATTTCTTGTACCACTCCGGTCTGAACCACATCGCAAAGCCCATTCCGATAAATCCAACAACGATGAAGATGAACTGACGGAATATTATGTAGTAGCTGTCGTTATATTTGAACTTCGAATACGCGTAACTCGCAGAGTAAACCATGACCGTTCCAAATGCGAGCAGCACGAGTACAAGTATCAAAAATACATAGTCGTAGCTTCCCTGCTCACGTACTATTGCGCGCTGTTCAAGCAATGTACGGTCAACTGCAAAGGTGCGTTTCCAGAAATCAAGCGCTGACTTCTTCTTTGTTGTACCAGCCGAAACTGAGCGGCTGCGTACACTGCCGACTGCTTGACTGCGGCTAACACCTTGACTCGACGTGCGCTTTACAGCCGTGCGAGAATTATTCGCACTCCGCTGCGACGTACTCTGTGGGCTTATTGCACCACGAGTGTTAGCTGGCTGCGTATTCGCGCGTGGTGTGTTTATATGCTGCGGGGATTGCCCCGATGAAGTATGCGTCGGTCGCGATGGACTTGTCGGATTTGACGCAGACTGCGGACGCTGCACCGCTCCCTGATTCGCCGACGTTGATCGATTCACATTCCCCTGCACTCGATTCGTTTTCGACGAACCTGACGCTGAGTAGGAATAACGATCATTCATATCATTTCGGCTGTTCTGCAAACCGACCACCTCCATAATAAATGTTTAAATAACTCTGCCGCATTCCGAACTTAAAGCCCGAAATACGCGATAACTCCTGCGATAACTGTTACAAGCGAAAATACACCGACGATCTTTAATTCGCTCCATCCGCACTTTTCAAAGTGATGATGTATCGGCGCCATCTTGAAAATGCGCTTACCGTGTGTGAGCTTGTAATATGATACCTGTATGATATCCGACAGCGCCTCGCAGATGTATATGATTCCGATTATCACAACAAGCAGTGGATTATCTATCATATATGCCATACCGATTACAAGTCCACCAAGGAACAGTGAACCAGTATCGCCCATGAATACACGTGCCGGGTAGAAGTTGTATACCAAGAAACCAAGGCAAGCGCCTATCGTAATCGCCGACATAAGCGCCGTTGGAAGCTGTCCGAGTCTAAAAGCCGCCACCGCGAAAAACGCACCGACCGCGAGTGTTACGCTGCTTGCGAGTCCATCGATACCGTCGGTGAGGTTGACGCTGTTTATAACTCCAGTAATAAGCAGAATCGAGAGCAGATAATAGAATATGCCAAGCTCGACTCTTACACCTACAAATGGGATATAAAGCTCAGTCGTCAGATTTCCGGTGAGCTTCATCGCCGCCAAAAACAGACCTGCACATATGAGCTGAAGCAGATATTTCTGGGACGGTGTGAGACCTTCATTGTGATGATTCTTGAACTTTGTAAGGTCATCGACGATTCCGATAGCTCCATTAGCTGTCGCCATCACCATTACGATTATAAGCTTTTCAAAGCCTTCAAATGCTCCAGTACAAAAGCTGTATATCGTCAATATCAGGAACACAATAAGCGATGCCGCGATAAAGCTGAGACCGCCCATTGTAGGAGTGCCCTCTTTGCTCTTATGCCAACGCGGACCGATGTCGAGTATCTGCTGACCAAGCTTCATGCTTTTCAGCTTTGGAATGAGTATACGAGCCGCTATCGCCGTCAGGGCGAAAGTCAGTATAAGTGCGATTATAAAATATTGGATCATATAAATTGATTTCTCCAAATAATAACTTAATAGACTTGTTTGACAACCGAATATCCGCTTTTAAAAATGCTGATTTTATCAGCATTTTTAAAATTTGATCAAAAGGTTATCGAATAAGACTATTCAATACCTTTCGCGTCAATAAGCTTCTTCAATTCGTCAATGACGCGCTCAAGTCTTACCGCGCGGCTCGCCTTGAAAAGTACAGCGTCTCCACGGTTAAGCAGCTTATATATAGCATGAGCCGACGCTGCCGGATTCTCGACACTGGTATTTATGCTGATATTGTCTGGTTTGAAAGCATGATTTATTGCGCCAAGCGCGATATTCTCCGCCTCACGCCCGTATGTCAGAAGCTGCGAGATATGACGCGATGCGACCATCGTTCCTATCTCCATATGCAGCTGCTTTGAATAGTCGCCGAGCTCACGCATATCGCCGAGTACTGCGATAGACTGGCAATTATTCTTGTCCGCCAGCTTTGCGAGTACATCGATCGCAGCCTTCATTGATTCAGGTCCTGCATTGTAGCAGTCCTCAATAAGCGTGATTCCGCCGTACTCATATATATTCTGACGCATTCCGGTATTTCTGAACGAAATAAGTCCGCGCTTGATCTCCTCATCGCTCATGCCGAGCAGTTCACCGACAGCAAACGCGTATGTCGCGTCATATACATTGTGACGACCGATAGTCGGTATACGCACATTTGTAACTACGCGCTTTTTGGCGACGAGGTCAAACTCTGTGCTGTCCTCGTATTCACGGATATTGAGCGCACGGTAGTCTGCCTGAGGATTTGAAAGTGAGACAAACAGAAGATTCTGCTTCAGCTTTCCTTTCTGAGCAAAAAGCATAGGCTCGTCAGCATTGAGAATTACCCATCCGTCGTCCGGCATTCCGTCGATTATCTCAAGCTTAGCCTTGCAGATATTTTCACGCGAGCCGAGATTCTCGATATGTGAGTTGCCAATGTTGGTGATCACCGCGATATCCGGATTTGCAATGGTAGTAAGATGATGTATTTCGCCAGCCTGACTCATACCCATTTCGAGAACCGACACCTGAGCAGACTCCGGCATCTTGAATATCGAAAGCGGAAGTCCGATCTCATTATTGAAATTTCCCTCTGTCTTGTGCGTCACAAAACGCGCGCCAGATACAGCATATATAAATTCCTTCGTAGTAGTTTTACCAACACTACCGGTAACCGCAATAGTACGCGGATTTATACGGCTCTTGTATGCCTTTGCGATCTTGCCAAAGGCAACGACAGAATTATCGACTACATATACACGCTTCTGCTCATCATCCGTAAGCTCAGAAGGCATACGCTCAGCGACAACGACCGACGCACCGCGCGCGATAGCCTGCGGGATATAGTCGTTTCCGTCAAAGCGCTCACCCTTGAGAGCGACAAACAGTGCGCCTGATTCGGTCTCACGGGAATCGGTAGTTATACAGCTGATACCGGTGCCGCAGTTTTTATCGACACCGAGTATCTGAGCAATCTCACCAGCGGTAAATATTTCCTTTTTGTACTTGATGCTCATTTTAAATCTCCATTTATTGTTACATAATGTATTTTTATTTCAATTTTATATTTTCTATAGCTTTATATACGATATCCTTCTCAGAGAACGGATGCTTGCCGTTCGAGTCGATCTCGTAATCCTCATGCCCCTTTCCAGCAAGCAATATTACATCACCAGAACGAGCCTGTGAGATCATGTATCTTATTGCGTCATCGCGGCGCTCGATAACCTTGTATTCAGCTGTTTTATCAATGCCGCGCAAAATATCGCATATTATAGAACGCGGATTCTCACTCCGGCTATTGTCGCCAGTGATCAGCGTAAAATCCGCAATGCTTGTCGCAGCTGCACCCATCAATGGGCGCTTGGACTTGTCACGGTCGCCGCCGCAGCCAAATAATACGCACAGTCGACCACCCGGTCGTTTGTGTGGCTTCAAAGCCAGCATAGCCTTTTCGAGCGCGTCTGGAGTATGTGCATAGTCTATGTAGACCTCAAAATCTATCGGCTTCGGAGAATCCACGCGCTCCATTCGTCCCGGTACTTGCGGGCAATCTGCAAGCGCAGACGCGATAACGTCCGGCTTGATACGAAAGAGCCGTGCAGCGCTTATAGCAGCTAACGTATTGCTTATCGTAAATTCACCGGATATCGGGCAGGTTATATGATAATCACCGCCCTGTTCGCATAGATCATAGCTTATTCCGCCATCTATCATGCAGCATTGATTGCGTGCAATGAAGTCAGCGTCAGCACCGTATTCTGTACCATTCTCACCAAGCAGCGAGTAACTCACCATTGGAAGTCTCTTCAGCGGGATGAGCGAGGAAAAGTACTTGTCATCCGCGTTTACGACCGCCACTCTGCAAAGGTCAAGCAGCCGCTTCTTCGCATTGAAATAATCATCCATCGTTCCATGATAGTCGAGATGCTCAGGCGTAAGATTTGTGAATATTCCGACCGCGAAATGCAATGGGTCGAGCCGATACTGAGAAAGTGAGTGTGACGACGCTTCGATAAAGACTATCTCCACGCCCTCATCCACCATATGCGCAAGCTCGGGGTAAAGCCGTTCAGGCGCGGGCGTAGTCATCGAATTGACGTGCGAATCGGGCGCTTCGGATATAATCTCGGTCTCATCGCCGACAAGGCACTTCACCGTACCGACGATACCCGTTTTATATCCCGCCGCCTTGAATATCTCACGCAGAAAATAGGTAGTTGAAGTTTTACCGTTAGTTCCGGTTACTGCTACAAGTGTGAGCTTATCAGATGGTCGTCCGCATAGCTCATTCCACATATTCGCCGCCGCGAGCCGTGAGTTTTCAACTAATACATAGTCAAGCTCAGTGTGCTCACTGAGATAATCAGTCACGCGTTCGCATATAATAAGCCCTGCGCCGCGCTCATGCGCAATGCAGATAAAATCATGTCCGTCATTTTTCCCGCCCTTGATACAGATAAACACATCTCCGTCAAGAACGTCAAATGAGTTGGTACGAAGCGCACCGTAATCAAAATCCGTAGATGAGATCCTTGCCGAAACAACTGTTGTGCCGTTTAAAAGTCTTGCAAGCCCTGCCATATTATTCCCTCACATTCGCATAAATATCAATAATAATTTCAATTTGCTGTTATTGATATTTATGCGCGCGGGGATATAATTATGCCAATATTTAGTCTGTACCGTCCATATGTCTGAATTCAACAGTTATTACCGTACCCGGTGATACCTGAGTTCCGGCGGCCGGCGACTGCGAGATAACCTGTGCAGTATCGCCTTCGCTGTAGTTCAGCGAGCCGTCAATACGGATATTAAGCTTGCTGTTGACGATGAGACGGTTGCAGGCATTCGCATTTTTACCCATGAGGTCAGGAACTGTAACAGTATCAGACGGCAGCTCACCCTCAGTATAGAGGTATACAACGCCATTGTCGACCGACAGACGGCTTCCAGCTTCCGGTATCTGTGCGGTAACAACATTGCCGTTACCTTTCTTTTGGAATGTCAGCTTGCGGTTGGTGAGATAGAGACCAGCGTCTTCGATATCCATACCAACGAGGTTGCCTATGTTTATTTCCATATTAGCAAGCTCAGACTCAGTATACTGCGGCTCAATGCCGAGATATGGAAGCGCTGCGGCGAGGAATTTCGCAACGAACGGTGCAGCAACTGTACCGCCGTAGGAAACGCCGCTGGTCGGTTCGTCGACCATTATAAGTACAGCTATCTGTGGGTCCTCCGCCGGAGCGAATGCTACGCACGAACCGATACGGTAAGGACGTTCGCCATTCTCATCGTATTTATCCTGCTTCTGCGACGTACCAGTTTTTGCTGCTACGCTGTAACCTTTGACGTAGGCGTTCTTAGCGCCGCCGTCAGTTGCTACGCCCTCAGCAAGTATCTGAGTAAGCGTTGTGCAGGTCTCTTCGCTGAGTATCTGACGTTTGTTGTCGAGCTCATAGCTGCTTATCACATTTCCGTCGTCATCTATCATTTCCTTCATTACGTGCGGAGTTACAATATATCCGCCGTTAGCCACCGAGCAGATAGCTGTAAGCTGCTGCAATGGGGTAATTTTGAAGGTCTGACCAAAGGAATATACCGCGAGCTCTGTCGCGTGCATTGCGCTCTGCTGATGGTAAATACCGAAAACCTCAGCTGGAAGGTCTATTCCAGTCCGCGAGGTATAGCCGAACGCTTCGAAATATTTATAGAAGGTCTCGAGTCCTATGCGCTCTGCCGTTTGCATTAACGTTGGGTTGCAGGACTGCTGGAGTCCGCGTGCAAATGTTACACGACCGTGACCGGCGAGCTTGTGGCAGGCGATAGCCTGTGAATATCCCTCGCCGCGGTAATGTCCCGAACAGTAGAAGGTATCGTCGACCTTCACCGCGTCCTCCTCGAGTGCGACTGACGCAGTTATTATTTTAAATGTCGAGCCGGGCTCGTATGTCTCACTGACACACTTATTGTTCCACATCTGATAGATAAGCGAGCTTTTCAGCTGCGCATACTCATCGCTTTCAGGTGCATATTCGCATGATTCAAGCTCTATCATAAACTCTTCAGCCAGAGTATATGGATTATTGCAGTCGTAATTCGGATATACCGCCATCGCAAGTATAGCTCCGGTGTTAGGGTCCATTACAAGTCCGCAGACACGATTGCCCGCAGCTGCCGATTCATACGCCGCCTTCAATTGATTCTCAAGCTCGTACTGAATGCGCAGGTCTATCGTAATAACAAGATTAGTACCATTTTCCGCACCGACGTAACTCTCGTATTTAAACGGCATATCGTGACCCAACGCGTCACGTGCAGTTATATATTTACCTGACACGCCCTTAAGATAGTCGTTATATGTAGCCTCAACGCCGTAAACGCCGTTGCCGTCTGAGTTTGTAAAGCCGAGTACATGGCTCGCAAGCTCATTATAGCAGTAATAACGCTTGAGCTCAGCAGAAAAATTGAGCATATTGGTAAGTCCGTTATCCTGAACGAACTTCATCAGCTCAGCAGCAGTTTCAGGGTCGACATTCTTTTTTATAGTCTCATCACGCCGTCTGACCTTCTGAGCCTTTTCCATAACGGTGTCATAGTCAACTCCGAGCAGCTCAGCGCACTTATTTGCGATAAGTATCGCATATTCATTCTGAGGCATTTCCTCAGCCTTCATCGCCATTACCGCTTCGATAGCGTCATCATCAATATCTGCAAATGCTTCTTTGCCGCCGGCAATATCGTATGGTGAAATAAACACACGATATACCGTCGTATTCGTCGCAAGCAGATTCATATTAGTATCATAAATCTTGCCGCGGTTCGGAGTTGTGTTAGTTTCGCGGGTAAGCTGGTCAATTACTATCGATTGATAATAGTCGAATTTAATGACCTGCAATACGAATAATCGTCCAATTAGAGCGCAGAAAAAGAGTATTATCACTACTACAAATATAATTGCCCGCACATTCATTTTGCTGTGCTGTGAAGGGAAAGCCATTTACTACCGCCTTTCAACTATTTCATGGTTTAAAACATCAAAGAGCAAGCCTCATAAAACCTTGTCCGGGTTATTTACCTCGTGACACGAAAAATCAACTTTCACGCTGCCTGCTCTTATCTGTATCCTATTTATGATAATATTCTATTAGCTTACAGTCCGAAAAATGCACGTATACGTTCAACAATCGAGCCGCCGAATGAGAGAATTCCGTCAATAAAGCTGCTCTTGTGCTCTACAACATCCTCGATAAGCTCGATTTTATCTTCTTTGTGTATTGTCAAATAATACTTCTGCGCCTGATCCTTCTTTACCATGCCGAGCTCTTCTTTCGCTATAGTCTCAACTACACGGAGATCGTCGCGAACTTCAAGCTGCATACGCAGCTCATTTTCATCTGCTACAAGCGAATTATACTCGCGCTTCAGAGCAGCGTTTTCGGTGGTGATCTCATTGATACGTACAGATGTAGTTATTATCGCGAGAACCAATATCGTCAGCGAAACTGCTATAAGGACGATAGCCATTGGGAATGCGTATCGCTTCTCAGCGGCAATTGTATGTAATGTTGTTATAGATTTTGTCTTTATCGCAGCAACTTTTTTCTTAGCCGCCGATGCCGTGCTCTTTACTGCACCAGCATTAGCTTTAGCAGCCGGTCGAGTCTGCTGTTTAGGCCTTGCAGCCGGATTCATACGCCCGTTTGCAGCTCCAACACTTCTTCCAAGGTTAGCTCCGGCATTAAATGTAGGACGAGCGTTAGGATCTGCATATCCAGTACGGACAGCTCCTGCCGCCATATTCTTGACCGCTGGATCAGCAGGACGTTGACGTGTGCTGTTCGCCTGAGGTACGCGAGCCGGAGTAGGCTGTTGACGTGTTAGCGTACTCCATGAATAAGATTTATACGCTGGGTGTGTAGTGCGCTGCGCTGTATGCTGTCCGCTGCGCATATTGAATCCTTGCATGGATTCGTTATTATTCATTTTTTTAGACGCAGCGTCAGTCACAGTTAAAATCACCCTTCTTTATATTTTTATTACAGCTTCTCGATTATTCTTAATTTTGCGCTTCTCGAACGCGGATTTTCATCAAGCTCATGCTCACTCGGGAGTATCGGCTTGCGGTTTATTTGCTTTATTTTCGGTTTATTTCCGCATACGCACACTGGGAAATCCGGCGGGCAGGTACAGCCCTTCGACCACGCGGCAAAGGTCTGCTTAACAATGCGGTCTTCAAGCGAATGGAATGTGATCACCGACAGTCTTCCACCCGGATTGAGCGCTTCAATAAGCGCATTCAGTGTCGGTTCTATTACTGCAAGCTCACTGTTTACCTCAATACGTATCGCCTGAAATGTGCGCTTCGCCGGGTGAGGGCCGTCTTCACGCGCCTTAGCCGATATCGCGGATCTTACTATATCAACAAGCTCATATGTAGTTTCGATAGGCTTTAATTCACGTGCATTGCATATCGCCGACGCGATCCGTCCGGCGAAGCGCTCCTCGCTGTAATCGAATATCAGCTTTTTCAGCCGCTCCTCAGAGTAGGTATTTACCACCTCACGCGCCGTCAACGGCGCTTCGGGATTCATTCTCATATCAAGCGGTGCATCGTGCATATACGAAAATCCGCGCTCTGGTGTGTCGAGCTGATACGACGATACACCAAGGTCGATTACTGCGCCGTCAATTCCCTCGATTCCAAGCGTTTCAAGCGCCGACGCAACATTGCTGAAGTTATCGTGTACAAAGCTAATGCGGTCGATATAATCGTGCAGTCTCAGCTTCGATGCGGCAATAGCAGCGTCATCCTGATCGACGGCAATGAGCCGACCACCGTCAGTCAAGCTGCGTACGATCTCGAGTGAATGTCCGCCGCCGCCGAGCGTGCAGTCGACATATATTCCTCCCGGCTTTATCGCAAGCCCGTCCACTGACTCATGCAGCAGTACTGAATAATGCGAAAATTCGGGTACTTTTGTTTCATTCATATATTATCTTTCTATATCGGGCTTTAGGCTTGATCACAAGCCAAGCTCTCTCATCATCTTTTCAACGTTTGCAGCGTCCTCGCCGCACTTCATCTCTTCCCACCTGTCAGCCGCCCATATCTCAGCATGGTCGCCGACACCGAGTATCGCGACCTCACGTTCGAGACACGCATATTCGCGAAGTCCGACGGGAATATTTATTCTTCCCTGCGAATCAGGTGTCGCCTCTGAGGCGAATGTAAAAAGAAACCGCCGAATCGGACGTGTCTGCGTATCAGGCAGAGCGGCGAGCTTGTCCGTCAATTTAGTCCACTCGTCAAGGTGATAGAGCGATAAACAGCCGTCCACACTTCTTGCAAGCATGAAGGTATTCCCAAGCGCTTCACGAAGCTTAGCCGGCACGAAAACGCGCCCTTTTGAGTCGAGCGAATGGAAATATTCACCTGTAAGCAGCTTCGTCACCCTCTTTGCGGCATACATATGGAAAACAGCACCACTATACGCCACTTTCCACCACAAATATTATACCGCACATCGGACATTATTTCAAGTCTTTTTACAAGATTTTTTTTACGAATATGCAAATTTTTTCGATGTTCTGGTAAAAATTCAAACACAAAACAGGCTAAAACCCTTTATTTCCGACTACTCGCTCACAAATATTTCCAAAATGTTAATTTTTACACTGGTACAAATTCAACTTGTCAAGGCATCAATAGGGGATTAAATCCAGCGGACTAAAGTCCGCATACTGATACGAAATTTCTCCCGCCGCAATACCTCCGAAGGAGGTAATAGAGACGGGGGAAATCTTGACAACGTTATCCACGCCGAGTTAGTATCCTTGCGATAACCTCAGCCGCGCCAGCTGGGACAAAACAGCTGTAATCGCGTCCGTACTTTATCATTTCGCTGACCATCGTCGAACTTATCTGCATATATTCCTGTCTGGTCGGAAGCACTATCGTATCAAGCTCAGGCTCGACCGAACGATTTATCATTGAAAGCGTAAGTTCATAGTCAAAATCGGTCGCGTTGCGCGCACCTTTCACGAGTGCATTTATACCATGCTCCACCGCATAATCAGCAAGCATTCCGGTCGAAAGCTCACAGCGGACGTTCGGCACATCCACAAATGACGCTTCAAGCATTTCAAGCCGCTCCTCATTTGTAAATCTGCCGCGCTTTTCAGCATTCACGAACGCCACCACATACACCTCATCAAATATCTTCGCTGCACGGATAGCAAGGTCATAATGTCCGAGCGTGATAGGGTCAAAACTTCCCGGCACAAGTGCCCGCTTGATATTGCTCATATCTGTCCGCCTCCGATTTATTTCAGTGACAGCACGCTGACATGGATACGTCCATATCTATTCTGCTTTTCGATGTTGTACTTCGCTGCCAGTTCCTCATCGCCATTGAATGGGTCTTCACTCTCATCCTCAGCAAAAATCCATGCGCCTTCGTTTAATATGTCGCATTCCGGAAGCAGCGCAAGTGCGTCATGCAGCATTCCAGTCGAATACGGCGGGTCAAGAAATACATAATCGAACTTATACAGCCCCTTCGAGGTTTTAAGATACTCCGCCCAGTCGAGGTTCAATATCCGGCAGCGGTTGTAGAGGTGTGTTTTCTGAGCATTCGCTCTCACGATATTAGTAGCGTCAGCCGAACGGTCGATAAAATGTGCCTTTTCAGCGCCGCGGCTCAGAGCTTCGAGTCCGAGCTGTCCGCTTCCCGCAAAAAGGTCGAGCACCCATGTATCCTGTATGTCGAACTGAATCATGCTGAATATAGCTTCCTTCACACGTTCAGCGGTCGGTCTTGTATTTTCTCCTTCAAGCGTAGCGAGTTTTGTTCCGCGCGCGCTTCCTGTAATTATTCTCATTGTATTACTCCCTATTTATTCTTACTTGTTTTGTTATCTTTAGCTGCATAATAAGCGATTATAGCGTCAGCGTTCGCCGCCGTAATACCAGATACGCGCATCAACGACGCTTTATCCGCCTTCTTTATCGCCGCTATACTGCGGAAATGCGCGAGCAGGCTCTTAGCCTTTATCGCTCCAATACCATCGATTTCTTCGAGCGTCGAATGCTTCAGCGACTTCGACTTCGCGTTCTCCATACGCGTTATCGTGTATCGGTGGACTTCCTCCTGCAATTTATACACGAACATGAACACAGATTGCTCACGTGCTATACTAATTTCGTTCTCGTCGTCGGTAAGCGCGCGCGTCTTGTGGAAGTCGTCCTTTACCATACCAAATACCGGTATCTCACAGCCGAGCTCATACATCAGCTCGCGTATCACCGAAACGTGTCCCTTGCCGCCGTCGAGCAGTATCAAGTCGGGGGCAGCGCCGAACGACTCGTCTGTCAGATGTGCGAGACGACGTGACAATGCCTCACGCATTGCGCCATAGTCGTCGATACCGTCGGTAGTCTTGATTTTGAAGGTACGGTAATCCGATTTTTTCAGTTTGCCGTTCTCAGCGACTATCATTCCGGCAGTTATATTGTCACTGCCAAAGTTTGATATATCGTAAGCTTCGATCCGCTCCGGCACGACCTCCAATTTAAGCATTGACGCAAGCTTGACGAGCGTCTTGTTGTCTTTTTCAGTCTGCGCCTTATACAGCAATGCCTGCTGCTTTGCATTATCGTACACCATCTCGCATAGATGTCGGCGGTCTCCGCGCTCAGGTGTGCGGATGTCCGGCTTGTAGCCGACACGAGCTGAAATATGGTCGGTCAGCAGTGCAAGCTCTTCGTCGGGCAATGTAAAGTCGAGTAGTATCTCGTGCGGCACATATTCGCGGATATTGTACAGCTCGTCGAGGAACGAGGTCATATTTTCCTCTTCGATTATCTGCTCAGCCGGAAATAAAAAGTGCTCGTTGTCGACTATACTTCCGCCGCGGATATAGAATACCGATATGCACGAGCAGACCTCATCGCTGTAAAATGCGATAACATCCTCCTCCATATCCGGCGCGCCGACTACCTTCTGACGCTGCCAAAGCTTGGCGAGTGCTTCTATCCGGTCGCGGTACTTTGCCGCCGCTTCAAACATCAGATTCTCCGACGCATACTCCATCCGTTCACGCAGCGTATTCTCGCACTCCTTGAACGAGCCGCGCAGGAACTGCGTGACCTCTTTAAACAGCGCACGATAATCCTCACTTGAGGTCTCGCCTGTGCAAGGTGCTGAGCAGAGCCCGATGTGCTTATTAAGGCACGGGCGCTCCTTTCCTATGTCGCGCGGAAATTCGCGGTTGCAGGACGCGATGCCGAACGATTTCTGTACAGTTCCGAGTATGCTGTAAACCGCCGACGCACTCGAATATGGTCCAAAATACTTAGCTCCGTCAGCAAGACGCTTGCGTGTTACGCTTATCTTCGGGTACTCATCATTCATCGTTATTTTGATATACGGATATGATTTTGAATCCTTCAAACGAATATTATATTTCGGCGTGTACTGCTTTATCAGGCTGTTTTCGAGCGACAGTGCCTCTATCTCGGTGTCGGTCAAGATATAGTCAAAGTGATGCACATTCGAGACCATGCGCTTAGTTTTCTCATTGTGGTGAGCCGACTCATGAAAGTACTGAGAAACGCGATTTTTCAGTGCGCGCGACTTGCCGACGTATATCACTTTGTCGTTCTTGTCGCGCATAATATACACTCCCGGACGAAGCGGTAATGAGTTTGCCTTCTCGAGCAGCTCTGCGCGCCGCTCATTCGGCGTGATTTTATTATCTGTCATTTATATTTACCATATTTTTGTATTTTTTAGAAAGAAAAGACGAGTCTGCGTCATAATACCAACCGCGACCCGTCACAGAAATATTATAAAATTGACACAACAGCAAAAGACTGTCGAGGAAATTATCCGACGGATAATATCTTTCTAAAGATTACTCTCCGAAATTAGTGTCGACAAGCTCAGCGAGACCAGCGAGGGCTTCTTCTTCATCGTTGCCATCAGCGATGAGAGTGATAGTCATACCTTTAGTGATACCGAGCGACAGCACTCCAAGCAGGCTCTTTGCATTTACACGTCTGTCTTCCTTCTCAACCCAAATAGAGCTCTGGTAAGTATTTGCCTTCTGAATAAAGAATGTAGCAGGTCTTGCGTGCAATCCTACGTTGTTCTGAATGGTTACATTTTTTGAGATCATGTTATAATTCGCTCCTATATATTAAGTTTATTTTACTGCCGGACTTCGACAAACCAAACGTCTGCCAATACGCTTCCGATATCTGTCCGACTACTGAGATCCTACGGCTTACAGCTCAGCTAAAAAGCCAAATTAAAATACTACATATAGTATAACAGATTTTCGGTCTAAAATCAATAGCTTTTTTGCATATATTTTAATGTATTGAAAACTTTTTTATCTGCTAAATATTTCAACTATGGGCTGGCACTGCATAGATCAGCGCCAGCCCATAGCTATATATTCCAAATATAGGAAATTTTATTTGTTTATATCTTCGATCTGCTCTATCGCAGTGACCGTCATAAATACGTCGATATTTGCACTCTGCATATGGATAGTAGTACCGGGAGCGATGTAGTGAAGTCCGTCGAGCAGGAAGCCATCCTCAGTAAATGTACCCTCTCCTATCATAGTACCACGCACGTCGATACGGTTATCATTCGAATGAGTTTTGATGATCTCGCCGTATTGATTCGTGATGAATGCCTCAGCCGGGATGAACTGACGTGATTCAAGCTCTCCGAGGTCACAACTGAAATCGAGTGCAGTAAATTCATCACCAATACCAAAATAGTTAGACGAGTCCTCGTTGATATCCTGTATCAGGAACGAAATTCTCGCCGATGAGAGAGCCGACTGATTCGTGACCTTCTCAACAAGTCCATATCTAAGTGCAATACCAACTATCGCGCCGATTATCACTATGACAATGAGAAAGTCGATTATATTGAATCTTACCTTTCCCTTAGCTTTTTTTGCGGAGCTGTTTTCCTGACCCATTTATTTGCCCTCCGTGATCTTGAAATTGGTGCAGTACGCCGCACCGATATAGTCAGGCATACGCACGTACACCAGACTTCCGACCGAAATGCGGTAGCCGTTGTCGATCATATATCTGTTCTCGTCACTTATAGTTACCTTCGCCTTTACCGTAACCGAAATATCCGAGTGCTCAGGGTAATCATGGTACACGAGCTTCCCCTCAATAGTGTTTGTACCAGTAAATGTAGTAGGTTCGCTCGTGACCGAGATTATCTCGCCGAGCTGATATTTTTTAGATGAATCGAGCACCTTCGCACCTACCTTGAAGTTTCCGAGAAATTCGTCGCGCACATTGCGGAACTCGAGTACATATTCAATATCGAAGGTCTCTTCTGAGCCCCCTATCCCCTTGCGCACAAATATAAATGCGCCTACGGCAACAATAGCCAAAATCAGTACGATGATGATAGCGTCAACTACGTTGAACTTATGCTTACCGGTTTGTTTATTTGCAGTCATGCTGTATAATTCCTTTCGTTTAATATGAAGCTTCTTCGGCTGTATAGACGTGCACCTTACGCACCGCTGCACCGAGTCCGAGTACGAGCCAGAACATTAAAAATACACGGTAGTTGTACCAGATATAGTCGGTCATTCCCTGCGCAAGGACCGCTAAAATGCCACACATTATCGCCGCAGACAATAACTTTGAGCTGCGCGATTCATTTGCCTGAAGCGTGAAGCAGCTCTGAACATAGAAGAACATCGCCGCAATGAATACGATAAGTCCAACAATGCCGATCTCGACAAGTATCTGTAAATAGAGATTGTGCGAATGCGGCGCGGTCTCGATTCCAGAGAGCGCGTAGCGCGGGTATACGAGCCGGAACGAGTCGTTGCCGATACCTATACCGGTCGTGAAGTAATCGCCGAGCATATTCGTTACACCCTTCCAGATGTACACGCGGTACGAGGTCGAGCTATCGCCGAGGTTGCCGATACTCAAAAAGCGCTGCGTAATACTGTCTGGCAAAATAAACGGCAGGAACGGAACTCCGAGCACGCCGAAAAGCATTACTGTAAGAGTATTTTTCGAATAGATAAGCATGAATAGCAGTATTCCGATAAGGAAGCCGAGCCATGCGCCGCGTGACCATGTGTAGATGAGACAACCACCGGTCACCGCCATTGACATAAACATGAGGAAGCGTGTCATCGGCGTTTTCTTGATTATGAACACCGCGAGCATGAGCGGAAGCACCATAATGAGGTACTCAGCGAGCACGTTTGGATTTTCGAAGGTCGATACAACTCGTCCCTCGATCTCGCTGAACATATCCGAATCCTGCCATGTGCGCTCGACCTGACCGAAGAAGTTTTGATACAGACCGTAGAGCGATACCATAGTGCAGGAGAATATCGCACCGATAATGCAGCGCGTCATCCATTTGCGCGAGCGTATCAGATTCACAACGAGGAAATATCCCAGCATGAATGCGACATAAACAAGCATCGGCTTAAAACTGTCGCGCGACAGCGCCACAAGTCCGCCGCCGATCATCAGTATCATAAAAATGAAGACCGTGCCGTCGAGCAAGTCGAAGTTGAGTGAACGCTTGCCGCAGATAAGCTTTAAGAAATAGCAGACCGATGTATACAATACTGCCGCAACGAGTCCCATAGTCGGTGCTATCGGCAGCAGCACGATTATCGCGAGCACACCGAATTCGGGACTTATCAGCACCAAATATGCGGCGATAACTCCGACTATTCCGATAAGCAGCATAAGCGGGCTGACAAAATATGACGCTATACCGAAAACAAGTCCGGCGATAAACGCGAAATTGAATTTACCCTCAAAGCCGTTTGTATTCTCAAATGCTTCCCTCCGCAAGCCCACAACTTCAAACAGGAAGAAGCATGAGACCGAGCTTCCAAGCAGTGACTCAGCGAGCGTATAGCGGGAAGATATCATACCAACCGACGCTATGACCATCAGCACGAGCGTTACAATAGTGCCAACATCGAGCGCGTCGCCCTTTGCGCTGAAGAAGAAAGTCTTAAAAATAAATACGATTGCACTATAAAGTGCGAAGGAAAAGAGAAACAGTCCATATACCTTTATCTGACAGGACAGCATATTTGCAAGCAATGTCCGTATCTTATTAAGTATAAAGCTGTTCTCGAAGCTCTTTGCGATCTTGTGCTTTATCGGATATATCACCTTTCCGCCGAGGTCAAGCTGCTTAACGCAGGTCGCCGTGGCGCTGCTTTGAAGCGCTTCATTTTCACGGTCGTATGCGGTAAACGCACCTCCAATAATGCCGTCGCCGAGCTTTCGGTAGATCGCGGAGGCAAGGCGCATCAAGAATGAGATTATAAGCGACTCAGCAAGCATTTCCTTCGCCGGACGCATTCTCCGAACTTGTCTTGACTCCTTTTTAACTTTATTCAATAGTTGTATCAGTCCTTTCGTTGATTATCTAATATTTAAGCTGTGAAGCTGAGATGACAAAGCTTTGTATACACAAAATATACCGCCGCTGACGGCAGGAATATTATCAATGCCTTAATTATATTAGTCAGAATAGATGCTGTATACGGCTCACTCGCGACCAGCGTTGATATTATGGTGCAGAGCGCGAACACGATAACGCCGCCAAGCAGCAACTTCAATACGTCCGCGATAAGCTTTCGGTTGATAAGTCCCGGTATACGCTTTGCCGCGAATATTATCAGTACGATTGCCGCAGCAGCTTGTCCAGCTGCGTTCGCCGCACCGACTGCCGATATCCCAATCAGCTGAAAATGTGTCAATATCGTTCCGGTGAGAATATTAGCCAGTATGCCGATTATTGCAGCGTACATCGGAATCCTGACCTGATTTCGCGAATAGAATACGCGTGTGAACAGCTCAGTCACACAAAACAACGGCATTGCAGGTAGTATCGCTCTCAGAGCCGCTGCAGTGTATTCTGCGTCCTCCGGAGTAAATATACCGCGCCGATATAATATTGTGACACCCTCTCCGGCAAGTACAAGCGCCGCCGCCATGAACGGCACTACGATATACAGCGCGGACTTAAGTCCGTTTCGCACTGTCTCAGCATATTCGACTTCATCACCGCTTACTGCAAGCCGCGATATCTTCGGAAAAGTGTAATTGCAGATACTGTAGGTCAGCGTTCCGGCGATTATCACATACACGTTATTCGCATAATCAAATACCGTCGTCGCGCCGCTGATTCCCGAATATGTCGATATCTTAGCAGCGAAATATTGTCCAAGCAGCACTCCGACCGGCGACAGCCACGAACCAGCCATGATCGGCGGCGCCATCTTGATCGCACGTCTCAGCGCCGGATTATTGAGATCGAGCAGCAGCCGGAATTTGAAGCCCATCCGTTTAAGCGGCACGACAAGCGTTAGCAGCTGTACAAGCCACGACAGCATATACGCGACCGCGAGGCCGTAGATCCCGTTATCCCCAAGCGGATTATTGATGAAGGCAAGATAAACTACAACACCGGCATTCGATATTGCGCTTATCATCGCCGGAGCGATGAACGAGCCCTTTGATTGCAGCACGCCAACAAGCGTATAAGCAGCGCCAGTGAATATAACGAGCGGAAACATTATCCGCGTAAGCGTCACTGCGAGTGCGAGCGTCTGCGTGTCGAGACCGCGTGTTATCAGCTTAATAAGCGGATCGGCGAATATTATTCCGACGAGCGCTAACAGTCCGCAGAGCAGACTTATGAAGCAGATGAACACCGACGCGAATTTGTCCGCGCCGTCGCTGTCCTGACTGCCGTCCTTATTCGCAAAGCTGTTGTAGACCGGAATAAAGCAGCCGAGCACTGCCGCCGCTAAAAACATATCAAAGAACGCAAGCGGCAGCTTCGACGCGGCGGTAAAAGCGTTCGCTTCTGGCGTAGTTCCATAGCAGCGTGCCTGCAAAACTCCGCGCAGCATCCCAAGCAGCTTCGCGATAACTGTTGCGCCCATCATTACTACAACTGTTTTGACGGCTTTTGATTCTTTTTTGTTCCCGTTATTTATCATTTTCTTTATTTTTTTCTTTATCAGGCAAAATTTTATCAAATCCGACACCGCGTCCACCGAGCAGATCGGGGCGCATTTCGAGCGTTTTCGCGAGCGCAGTCTCACGCCTCCACCGCTCGATATTGGCATGATGTCCGCTCGTCAACACCTCAGGCACTTTACGTCCGCGGAAGTCAAGCGGACGCGTGTACTGCGGATATTCGAGCATACCTGAAGCTATGCTCTCACCTCGCCAGCAATCGTCGTTCGAAAGCACACCGTCGAGCATTCGCGATATGCAGTCAACAAGCACGCACGCGGGAAGCTCACCGCCGGTGAGCACATAGTCGCCAATAGACAGCTCCTCGTCGACGATTTCTTCAATTATACGCTCGTCCACACCTTCATAATGACCGCAGAGGAGTATAAGGTTGTCATACTGCGTCAATTCATATGCGTGCTGCTGAGTCAACACTTTGCCGCGCGGAGACATATATATCACCCGCCGCTTTATCGGCTTATCGGATTCCTGCATTTTGAGTATAGCCTCATAGCAGGCATAGATCGGAACGGGGCTCATCAGCATACCCATTCCACCGCCGTATGGGGTGTCGTCGACACGATGGTGCTTATCGGTAGAATAATCGCGGATATTGTGCGAGTGTATCTCTACACATCCGTTATTCTGAGCTCGTCCGATTATGCTCGAACCGAGCACCGTATCGACCATGTCCGGGAATAATGTCATTATGTCAAAGCGCATTATTTGCATCCTCGCCTGAGTTTTCAATAACATCCGCGCCATCGTCGAACATTCCGGGTATCGGATTTAGGTATACGCCGCTCTCGTCGATGTGTCCGATGAATTCATCGACCGCCGGAACAAGCACCTCTCGTCCATCAGGGGTCGTAACTGCAAACAGATCAGACGCGGGACTCTCGATAAGGTCGGCAAGCACGCCGAGCTTTGCTTCGCTCTTTTCATCGAAAACATCAAGCCCGATAATATCGGCAACGAACACACGGTCATCGTCAAGCGGTATCTCGTCGCGGTCGGCATATACGACGCGGTTCTTCAGCAGCTGCGCCTCCTCGATCGAGTCGATACCGTAAAAATACACGAGCACATGATTCTTATGTATCGACGCTTTCGTCACTTCGAGCTCGATAAGCTCGTCCTTTTTCTTATAATAAAGCTTCTTTATATTACACAGCACATCTGGGCTGTCGCACCAAGGCTCGATTTTAAGCGCACCGCGCACTCCATGCGTGTTTACTATCTTACCGCATTCAAGGTATTTTTCTACTGGCATAGTTTTTTCTCCAATATTTGCAAAATTTCACTTACCATATATTTTATCACACTTTTGAGCTATATTCAAGGAATTCGGTAAATTTAATAGCTTGTACATAAATTTTGAACCAACTTTACTTTTTTCCGCATATAAGCATTGACAAAACTAACTTCATGCGGTATAATTTACATGGTTCATATTTTTATGGCTTGAAAGGGTTTTTAGAATGCAAAATCAATACAGAAAAGTTAAAAAATATCTCTCTATTTTAAACGAGTCGCGCTGGTCAAACGAGCGTGATGTTGAAGGTATCACTATCTGTCCTTGTGAGTATAAGACAAACAACACTCCACCTGCACTCTCAGAATTTGCTCCATATAAGGTAGGCGAGCTCTGGGGAAATGGCTGGGAAAGCCACGCATGGTTCCACTTCACCGTCGAAATTCCGGAAGATATGAAATCAAAGCCTGTACAGCTTGTTATCCATACCGATAAATCCGGCTGGGATGCCTGCAATCCGCAATTCATCGCTTACATCAACGGCAAGCTGCGTCAGGGACTTGACACTAACCATACATTCGTAGTCCTTGACAGCGCGGATTCGTATGACTGCTACATCTACGGCTACACCGGACCGAAGATTTCTGAGACCCGATTTTATGCAAAGCTGCGCAATCTCAACTACGAGACCGAGCAGCTCTACTACGATATCCGTGTTCCGTATGAAATGCTCGACTACATCGACACTAATTCTCAGGAATACGCCGAAACTCTGCGTCATCTCGATAATGCAGTATCGCTGCTTGACCTGTTCGAGGTCGGAAGTGATGAATTCTTTGAATCTGTAAAAACCGCTAAGGCTTACATGGATGACGAATTCTACGGCAAATACTGCAATAAAAACCGCGGAGACAATTCGCCGACCACCGTCGGAATCGGCCACACGCACATTGACTGCGCATGGCAGTGGACACTGAAGCAGACCCGCGAAAAGGTTCAGCGCTCATTCTCGACCGTGCTTGAGCTGATGGATCGCTATCCTGAGTACAAATTCATGTCGTCACAGGCGCTGCTCTATCAAAACCTCAAAGAGGAAGCTCCAGAGGTATACGAGCAAGTAAAGGAGCGGATCAAGGACGGACGTTGGGAATGCGAAGGCGGTATGTGGGTCGAAGCTGACTGCAACCTTACTTCTGGTGAAAGTCTTGTTCGTCAGGTACTGTACGGCAAGCGCTTCTTTAAGGAAGAATTCGGCGTTGACAACCGTGTGCTCTGGCTTCCCGATGTATTCGGTTACTCGGCAGCACTTCCGCAGATACTTAAAAAGAGCGGTATCGACTGGTTCGTCACCTCGAAGATAAGCTGGAACGAGACCAACAAAATGCCGTACGACACCTTCGCTTGGGCTGGTATCGACGGAACTAAAATAAACACATACTTCCTAACCGCGCAGGATCAGACCCGCGGCGAGCCGGCAAGATATACAACATATGTCGGCAATACCGGACCTAAGATGGTAGCCGGAACCTGGAAGCGCTATCAGCAGAAGAATCTAAACAATGAAGCGCTGCTCACATTCGGTTTCGGAGACGGCGGTGGTGGACCTACCGCTGAAATGCTCGAGCTTGCACGCCGCACAGAAAAGGGTATACCCGGCGCACCGCTTATGAAGATAGACTTTGCCGGCGACTTCCTTTCGAGACTTGAAAAAAAGATTGAGAATAACCGTCTGCTGCCTGAATGGCGCGGCGAATTATACCTCGAATTCCATCGCGGTACTTACACTTCTATTTCGAAAAACAAGAGAAACAACCGTCAGAGCGAGTTCCTCTATCTCGACGCAGAGCTTATCGCGTCGATGAACAAAGCGCTCACCGGTGCATCCTTCCCGAAGGCAGAGCTCCACAAGGGCTGGGAGATGATACTCACCAATCAGTTCCACGACATCATCCCAGGCTCGTCAATAAAGGAAGTATACGACCAGTGCGATATCGACTATAAGTTCATCAAGGACACCGGAAACAGCGTTATCGACGCAGCGAAAACCAACCTCGCATCTAAGCTTGACGCTGGCAAGGGATATGTCGTATTCAACCCGCACTCCTTCAATGGCAACGGTGTTGTCAAAGTAGACGGCGTGAGCGCAATAGTATCCAACGTTCCGTCAAAGGGCTACGCGCTGACTAACGATTTCGTGACCGGAAACAGCATTAGCATCGACGGCAGCACCGTCGAGACCAACCGCTTTACCGTTCGCTTTGACGAAACATGGCAGATCGTATCTATATTCGACAAGGTCAACGTACGCGAGGTCATCACTGACGGCAAGCCTGCAAACGAAATTCGTATCTACGCCGATCACCCCGACGTTTACGACGCGTGGGAGTGGCAGCCATACTCGCTCGACGACTATAAGCCGCTGACCGCATTTGAATCAGCAGAGGTAGTCGAGGACGGCGTTCGCCGCGGTATCCGCATTGTACGTCCGCATATGAAGTCGAAGATCACACAGACGATATGGTTCTACGACGACATCGCAAAGATAGATTTCGAGACGACCGCCGATTGGCACCAGCAGCACCAGATGGTCAAGGCTGCATTCCCAGTCGACATCAACTCCGACAAGGCAACATATGAAATTCAGTTTGGTACTATCGAACGCCCGACACATAAGAACACCAGCTGGGACAAGGCGAAGTTCGAGGTCTGCGCACAGAAATACGCCGACATTTCAGAGGGCGGATACGGCGTAAGCATTATCAACGACTGCAAATACGGTCACGATATCCATGATGGTGTAATCCAGCTTTCGTTATTCAAGTCACCGACATTCCCAGACCCCGAAGCCGATCAGGGCGAGATATCGTTCACCTATTCAATTTGCCCGCACGCCGGAACGCTTGCTGATAGCGACACCGTAAAGCTGGCATATTACCTCAACTATCCGATGACCGCAGTCAAAGCGACCGGAAGTGAGAGCGTTATTCCGGAGTCCTTCTCAGCAGTTACGCTCGACCGCGATAACGTGATCTGCGAGACCATCAAGGAGAGCGAGGACGGCAATGATACAATCATTCGTCTGTATGAATCTAAGAACATCAGAGGTAAGGTAAATCTGACTGTTGGATATGACTTCAAGAAGGCATACCTCTGCGATATGATGGAGAATCCGATCAAAGAACTCGACATTGTCGGCAATACGATATCGACCGATATCTCCGGCTTTGAAATTCTGACGATCAAGCTCGTATGAAAACAACCATCGCTATTGATTCCTTCAAAGGCAGTCTCAGCTCGCTTGAAGCCGGGACTGCCGCCGCTGAGGGAATCCGCCGCGTATATCCGGACGCAGAGCTGCTCGTGCGACCGATAGCTGACGGCGGCGAAGGTACAGTCGAAACGCTCGTCGCCGCTCTCGGAGGCGAGCGTCGCTGTATCTCAGCGTCTGACCCGCTCGGACGCAGTATCGAATGCAGCTACGCGATATGTACGATCAAAAATAGAAAAACCGCAGTTATCGAAATGTCAGCCGCCGCTGGAATTACGCTTATCAGCCAGTCGGAGCGAAATCCGCTGTACACCACAACCTACGGAGTCGGCGAGATGATACGCGACGCGATATCGCTCGATGTACGCGACTTCTTGATCGGAATCGGCGGTAGTGCTACTAACGACGGCGGTGCAGGTATGCTGTCGGCGCTCGGATATGAGCTGCTCGACAAATACGGTAAGCCCATTCCGAACGGTGCAATCGGGCTCGAGTCGCTCGCTGAGATACGCACCGATAATGCGATTCCCGAAATCAGCGAATGCCGATTCAGAGTCGCGTGTGACGTAAAAAATCCGCTCTGCGGCGAAAACGGATGCAGCGCGGTATTCGCACCTCAGAAGGGCGCGGATAGCGATATGATAACGAAAATGGACGCATGGCTCGCGCATTTTGCATACCTTACAAAGAAGGTATGCCCTGCGTCCGATCCGACACTCGCCGGAAGTGGGGCTGCCGGAGGACTCGGATTCGCGCTGCGAAGCTATCTTGGCGCGTCGCTCGAATCCGGCGTTGAGCTAATCCTTGACGCTATCAGGCTCGAAGACGACATTGCAGATTCGGATATCGTAATAACCGGAGAGGGACGGCTCGACGCGCAAACTGTAATGGGCAAAGCACCGATAGGCGTAGCGACGCTCGCAAAACAGTACGGCAAGCCGTGTATCGCATTTTCTGGCTGCGTCGGAAACGGCGCGGGATCATGCAACTCGCACGGTATCGACGCATTCTTCCCTATCATGCGTGAGGTATGCACACTCGACAAAGCGCTCGACAAGCAGTATGCGTATGCAAATCTGCGTGACACTGCCGAGCAGGTATTCAGAGTTATCAAGATGAAATAAAAAACAAGCTGCATTATCAAAATTGATAATGCAGCTTGTTTCTAATATAAACTTTATCCGCCGATAAGCTTGAATGCAAACACCGCGATACCGAGTATCACGAGCACAACTCCAGTTAGGCGGTTGAGCGTCTTCGGTTCTGCTTTATTCGCGAACAGAGCAGCAAGACGTGCGAATATCAGCGTGAATAATACACATAATATCAGTATCGGAATATCCGGTGCGCCGCTAAGAGCAAAATGCGACACTGCACCAGTAAATGCTGTAAACGTCATTATAAGCACGCTCGTTCCGACTGCGGTTTTAAGCTCATAGCCCAGTACGCTTGTGAGCAGCAGAAGCATCATCATTCCACCGCCTGCGCCTACAAATCCGCAAATGAAGCCGACAACAATGCCGCTGATTCCAGAGCGGATTATTCGCTGCTTCATCGGGATCGAATTCATCGACTCCTTTGTAGTCATGACCGGGCGGACAATAAATTTTATACCGAGCAGGAAAGTCATAAATACCGAGAAGCTTCCCATCGTTTTCGACGGGAGCAGACTTGATACGTAGCTTCCGACCACCGTAAATACGAGCACGCTCGCAAGCATTACGAGTCCGTTTTTGATATCGAGGTTTTTATTCTTCCCGTAAGTATATGCCGATACCGCACTCGCCAGCACGTCGGACGCAAGTGCGATTCCGACCGCCTGATACGCGTCGATTCCGAGAAATACCGTCAACACTGGCGCGATAACTGCCGCCGCGCTCATTCCAGCAAATCCGGTTCCGATACCTGCACCAGCACCCGCAAGCAGCGTTACAACGATAATTTTTAATATTTCCATTACTTCACCATATTAAGTCTTCTTATCAAATTTTGTTTTGCATACCGGACAAGTTATAGTTATCTCCCCCTTGCCCTTCGGAACTCGCAGCGTATTGTGGCAGCTCGGACAACTATAGTAGCGATGAGTCTTGCGGTCGCGGAAACGGTTCGCCTGAAGCTTGAACCATTTTTCAATCGGTGCATAAAATTTTAAAAATACCGCATTTTCCTTGCGGCGTGCCTGCACATTTTTCGAGAACATACGAAAAATCGCCCATAATACCGGCAAATATGAAAGCATCCGCACCCAGAAGTTGTCGACAGCCCCTGCTATAATTGATACTATCAGCCAAAATATGATCAGCGCATAGCCAAGCTTATCCGCACCATACCGACCATACATGAATCGGCGCAGCTTATCCATCATTGTAATTCACCCCACAAATGTTTTGCTACAAATTATATCACAAAAAATACTCTGCTTCCATATCAAATATTTGACAAAGAGTAAAAAATATATTAAAGTCTGAAAAGGCTTGCAATTTTCACTAAAATGGTATATAATAGTTCTATACAGTGTTGCTGAATCGCAGCTCATACCACAATAGGATGTGCAGTCGCGTATTTGGCGCATGAATGAAAGGAGTTCTTCCAATGATATATGATGATTCGCAGGAAAAGGTAAACGAAGAGTCAGGCTGCACGCATGACTGCTCGTCCTGTTCTGCAAACTGCTCCTCCCGTGAAAAGGAGAGCCTTATCGAAAAGCCGCATGAGCTTTCTAAAATAAAGAAGGTCATCGGTATTGTCAGCGGCAAGGGCGGCGTTGGTAAATCCATCGTCACCTCTATGCTGTCTGTTATAATGAGCCGTCGCGGCTACAACACCGCGATACTCGACGCTGATATCACAGGTCCGTCGATCCCGAAGGCATTCGGTGTCAAGGGCGAAGTTACCGGAGACGGCGCTGGCGGTATTTTCCCGCTCGCTTCCAAGACTGGTATCAAGATGATGAGCGTAAACCTGCTGCTCTCGGACGAGACTACGCCTGTTGTATGGCGCGGCCCAGTCATCGCCGGAACTGTAAAGCAGTTCTGGACTGACGTTATCTGGGACGACGTAGACTTTATGTTCGTCGATATGCCTCCCGGAACCGGCGATGTACCGCTTACTGTATTCCAGTCTATCCCGCTCGACGGCATTATTATCGTAGCAAGCCCTCAGGAGCTCGTATCGATGATAGTTGCAAAGGCGGCAAATATGGCGCAGATGATGAACATTCCGGTCGTAGGTCTTGTCGAGAACATGGCTTACTTCAAATGTCCCGACTGCGGCAAGGAGTACAAGCTCTTCGGCGACAGCCACATCTCTGAGGTTGCGGACAAGTTCGGCTACGACGTGCTCGCACACATCCCGGTAGACCCGCGTCTCGCAGCACTCTGCGACAAGGGTATACTTGAGCTGATGGAGAACGATTACCTCGACTCCGCAGCCGATAAGCTTGAAAAGCTGCTGTAAAATTAAATAAGAAAAGGAGACGCTGACGCGTCTCCTTTTACATTAGACCTATTCGATAACCTCTCGATTAAACTTTGAAAATGCTGATTTCATCAGCATTTTCAAAAGCTAAAATTAGGTTATCGAACAGGTCTATTAGTTGTTATCCAAGTTCATCGTAAGTCTTAACAATATTCTCCATCTGAGTCATAATGCTTGTTTCCATTGCAGCAAGCGTCGACATAGCGCTGTCGCAGTTCGAGCTGCTCGTAAGTATGCCGCGTATCTGGTCGACAGGCCAGCTGAGATTTTGTCCGTAGATATATCCAAGGTCGAGATATGCGCCTTCAACTATCATATCGAGCATTTGCGACGACTCATCATCACGGATGTACTTGCCCTTTATCGCCGTTCCGAAGTATGCCGGAGTTACGCTGCGGTAGGATTCCGCGCACATAGCCTCGAGTACAGCAGCTACAGTATCGGGATCATCCTCTGTAATCGGAATGACGAACGATGAACTTCCGTCGTGCATATATCCTTTATAACTCTGCTGATTCTCATCAAGCTTCGGCATAGGGATAATTCCGTAATCGTCCTTCATATCGCGCAGATAATTAACGCCGGTAAGCATCCATGTTGTAAACATAGTTTGACCGTTTATCATAGTGTCCATTATTTGCTCATTATTATTAGCAAGCCGACAGGTGTTGTTGTCCTCGAATAACAGCTTTTTCATCTTTTCAAAGAACGATACTGCCCTCTCATTCGTAGCGCCATAACTGAATGTTCCGTCCTTCTCCTTCACCACAGCTTCAATTCCACAGCCACCGACAAATGAATCCGCACCGAGCGTTTTTGCATTTGTGAAGAAATGACCAAAGCGGTCGCCCTCATTTGCGGCAGTATCGCCGTTCAGATCCGCATAAAGCGGCGTGCAGTAGGAAATAAGCTTATCGAGCGTCCATTCTCCGTCAAGTACTGTTTGATACAAGCTCTGCTCATCTGGATATACCTCTTCGAACATAGATTTGTTGAAAAACATACAGAATGCGCCCGAAATCATCGTCTGCGAAATATCGCCTAATACAGCATAATTTTTTCCGTTGAATTCTGTTGTTTCAAGGAATGATTTATTCCACCACGGCTTGTCAAAATCAAGATAATTGAGCGTGTTTAAGTCGGTAAAAAGTCCCTCCATCGACAGCTGCATATTATACGTTACACTATCCGCGATAAGATTGTAATCATCCGAATCAGCAATTATAGACTGCTTAATCAGGTTTATATTCGAGGTGTGGCGCGTCTCGTCAGTCATAATAAAGTCAAGCGTAACGTTTAGTCTCTCCTGAACCGCTCTATTGCGCTCATAAACTGCATCGTTTATAACGTCTCCGTTGAGCTCCTCACTATACAGCTCTGTTCTGCTATCATAGTCGCCGCCGCGCATTAAAATATGGATTTCCTTGCCGCCGAAATTTAGATCGTCCGGCAGAGAGTCTTTAGCCGTGAAACGTCCTTCATCGTCAGTATCGCTGATATCGGATGTATCAACATTAGCCGACGTGTCCTTATTGTCAGGATCTATATCCGGCGCTTTATCACCACATGACGCAAGTACCGATGTGAACATCGACAACGCCGACAGTAATGCAATTACAGCAATTTTTCTATTTTTCATTCTACAACCTGCTCGAGTGGATTCGCGTTTACCACCTGAGTTCCTTTCGTAATTTGCATATCATATATGATACAGCCCCTAACGGCTTGACCGTGGACCGCATATATAGTTTACCACAAATTCACCCTTCATGTAAATAGACTGTATGAACCTAAAATTGACTTTTATTAACATCTGTATCTTGCTTTTGATTTAAAGAATCAATTTTCTTATAAAACTACTTGATTTTACTCTAAAAAAAGTATATAATATATTTTTGTAAACATAAATACAAGGTTTTAACAATATATGGAGGAATTAAAAATTGAATGATGAACTAAATTTGCTGAAAAAACATAAAAAGGGACTGCTGCGCATCATATTCAGCCGAACCGGAATTATTATATTGTTGCTGTTATTGGCGATATTTTGCTTCCTGATAGCGGAAATATTTTTTGCTGCTTTGATAGGCAAGATCTTAGGCGGGATAGGACTTTTCAATCTCTGCGTTATCGTCTATCTCATGAGCACCGACATGGACAGCTCCGCAAAGCTGACATGGATTCTTGTAATCTCCGTAACCTCGTTCTTCGGAACCCTCTTTTACTTATACACAAAGTCCGACATAGGCAGCCGCGCCATAGGAACTGGCTACAACAAGCTCGTGAAGGACCACAAGAATGAAATTCAACAAGACACTGCCGTTATGGAGGAACTAAAAAGCGTCAGCCATGAAACCGCAGACCTTGTGTATTACCTCAACAGAAGCGGAACTTTTCCAGCCACCTCTGGAAACAAGGTAACATATTACCCTCTCGGCGAAAATAAGTGGGAGGCTATGTTGGAAGAGCTCAAAAAAGCTGAAAAGTTTATTTTTATGGAGTATTTCATAATCGACGAAGGCAGGATGTGGGGCAGCATTCTAAAGATACTTGTAGAAAAGGCCAAACAAGGAGTCGATGTGCGGGTGATGTACGACGGTACCTGCGCCATTGCGCTATTGCCGTACAATTACCCCAAAATGCTGGCGGAATACGGTATCAAGTGCAAAATGTTCTCGCCCATTCGTCCATTTCTTTCGACTCACTATAATTACCGCGACCATAGAAAGATCCTCGTTATCGATGGCAAAGTAGGATTCAACGGCGGTATAAATCTTAGCGACGAATACATAAATCACACCAAGCCCTTTGGTCACTGGAAGGATACCGCAGTAAGGATAGAAGGCAAGGCTGTTGACAATTTGACGCTGATGTTCCTTAATATGTGGTCACTGGGCGAGCAGGACCCCAACTATAAAAGTTATCTGGGGCTTGCCGATAGCTTTGCCGAAAAGGGCTACGTAATACCATACGGCGACAATCCATTCGACCGCGACAAGGTGGGTGAAAAGGTCTATATGGATATTTTGAACCGCGCCAATAAGTATGTCCATATCATGACACCTTATCTCATACTCGACGATGAAGTGCTGACAGCTTTAAAATACTCAGCCGAGCGCGGTGTTGACACAAAGCTTATCTTGCCCGGAATACCCGATAAAAAGCCGGTATATGCGCTTGCAAAAACATATTTCCGGACGCTGCTCGATTCGGGAGTAGAAATATACCTTTACAAGCCAGGATTTGTTCACGCAAAGATGTTTATTTCCGACGACACAAAGGCGGTCGTAGGCACTATAAACCTCGATTACCGAAGCCTTTATCATCACTTTGAATGCGGAACATATCTCTACGGTACAGACAGCGTCGCGAACATTGAATCGGACTTTATGGACACTATTTCAAAATGCGAACGAGTCACCTACGAAAGCATTAAAAAGGAAAAGATATTCACCAAGCTTGTCGGAAATTTTATGCGGCTTATCGCTCCGCTCTTTTAAGTTAATAATAAGCATTGACTTTTATAAATATTTGTGATAGAATATTTATACTAAGACAATGCTTT
Source organism: Clostridiales bacterium (assembly GCA_022791685.1). Lineage (GTDB taxonomy): Bacteria > Bacillota > Clostridia > Oscillospirales > CAG-272 > Flemingiibacterium. Next base: position 61,360 of record JAAVZO010000008.1, on the reverse strand, counting down.
TTAATAGGTGGTATATCTATGACATATGAAAAGCTTGATGCGTTTTTAAGAGAATGGACACCGAACGAATTGAGAGACCGCGAGCAATATTTACAAGCACTTGAGAACGCAAAAAACAAGTACCCGTCTATACCCACACTCTACGCAGCCGGTCATTTTCCACATAACATTACATTGGAAGAATGGTCGCCGATAAAAATATATCGCCACGAACGCTACTGCACCCATTACTATCACACGCATTCTAATCTCGAGATCATGTATATGTACAGTGGGAAATGTCAACAAGAAATTGATGAAAATGTAATAACACTAAATGAAGGCGACCTTTTCTTTGTTTCTCCCGGGACATTCCATATTCCCGACATTCATGACGACAGTATACTTATAAATATTATCATCGAAATTGACGAGCTGAGCGCAGCAATAAAACAGCTTGATGAAATAAAGGGTAAACTTATTGATTATCTAAAAGATATTGTAAGAAGTCATCATTGCGCAGATTATCTTTATATTCCAGCTTCGCAGGATTTAGAGCTGCGAAATATGTTGTATGCTCTTATTAATGAATATTTCGAGCATCGCGAATTCAGTGAGTTTCAGATGAGGATGATATTTAATCAAATCGTATGTCAGCTGGAACGTTCACACAGTGAGAATATGATAATAAGCACGCTTAGTCAGCATAAAACAATACCAATAAAATGGATGCTGCAATATATATCCTATAATGTTCAAGACATCTCTTTAGAAAAACTTGCACATACATTTCACTATTCCAAGCAGCATATCTGCCGTATTATCCTTAAAGCTACTGGAAAAACCTTCAATGAATATCTGAACGATATCAAACTGAGCCGCGCTAAAATGCTGCTTAAAACTACAAATCTGCCAGTAGTCGAGATCGCCTCATTCTGCGGGTATACAAGCAACGCATATTTTCATCGTCTCTTCCGCCGCGTGGAGGGCATGACACCTATCGAATACCGAAAATCAAATATAAAATGAGCTGCAAAATAATAACATGCAGCTCATTTATAATTTAATGCAGTTTATATTCCCAGCGACTCACCGCTTATAAGCTTGTCAAAGCAAGCGCCGATGTAACGCTTATCAGTGCGGTAGCCGTCGATGTGGATATACCGAATACGCCGGAAATTATAGGTGTTCAGCGGACGGTTGAAGGCGTTGTCGCTCTGCGCTGCCACAAGATAGCCGCGGCGAGAAAATCCCGTAACAAGCAGTGTGTGATAGAAATCGCCGTCCTCGCGTCCGAGCTGGATAACGTCGCCAAGCTCAAGTCCGCCTGCGTTTACCTCGTGACCGAACGGGCCAAGTCCGCTTCCGATCGGATCTTCTGTGTCTGCATTGTCAGTGATGAAATTGTAGAAAAACTCAACGCCCGTCCAAGCTGCCGAACGCTCGTCTGACGATATGTAATACCAGCCGAAGGTGTCGGTAAAATTCATCTGGCAGGTTCCGGCGAGCAGGCACTGCGATATAAAATTCGTGCAATTTCCGCCTTTTCCGGTAAAATCGTAAAACAATGGATTGCGTGAAAACGCCCATCTCTGTGCATACTCAACAGCACGCTCACGGTTATATTCCTGAATTTCGCTCATATGTTAATTACCTCAACTTGTTTTTATTATAGTTTATTCCATTAAATGTAATTTGCTACATAAAATGGGCGATTAGTACCCCCCCCCGCAAAAATTTTGCTGAAATTTTAAATCGGTTTGCAGAATATTTAATTGACTTTAAAAGATTTTGATGATATAATTATAGCATGAGTACAAATAATAAACTGGCTCACTGGTGTAGTATATAATATTTTGTCGATTCAAAACATAATTACAAATCTTAATACTAAGGAAGGAACTAACCCATGCAAAACATTAAAACAAGAATTTCACTGCTTCTTGCTCTATTGCTCGCTGCATCTGCTGTAAGCAGCTGTGGTTCAAAAGAAAATCCGTCTGACTCCAACGACACAACACCAAATGGCACTACTCCTTCATCTGACACAGAAGACAGCCGCTACGTATCAGATGACCTTCCAGACATAAATCTTGACGGCTACGAGTTTAACATCCTGGTCCGTGAGGAAGTCAATTACGAATTTGATGCCGAGCAAACCGGCGACCTTATGGACGATATTATCTACAAGCGCAATCAGGATCTCTCAGAGCGATTTAACTGCAAAATTAATTATATCAACCAGCCGGGTCTTTGGGCTTCAAAGTCGGAATTCCAAGGACTCATAACCAACTCTGTAATGGCTAACGACGGTGAATATGATATAGTGACCGGACAGAGTAATATTATAAGCCCGCTTGCAGCTCAGAGCATGTTCATGGACGTTGCTAATTCTAAATATATCGATCTCGATAAGATCTATTGGAAATCTGGATATACTGACAACGTAAAGATGGGTGACTCGCTGTATACTCTTTGTGGAGACTACGCGCTGACTGCACTCACGATGTCAAACGTAATTTACTTTAATAAGTCGATACTTGACGACCTCCAAATTGAATATCCATACCAACTTGTAAAAGATGGCAAATGGACACTCGACGCGTTCACCAAACTTGCAACAGATGTAACCCGTGACATTAACGGTGATGGCATTATTGATACTGAAGACCTCCATGGTTTTGCAGGTTACAACAACTCGATAAACCCGTTCACCTATTCCTGCGGCATTTCATATACTAAGCGTGGTGCTGATGGAAAAATGGAAATCGACTTTCCAAGTGAACGCGACATTGATATATACGACAAAGTTCAGGCATTCTGCCATAGTGAAGCTTTCATAGACACCACATACTTCGGTGGTCAAGTTGAAGATTTCATGATACCAGAGTTCATGAACGGTAAGTACCTCATGATGGGTATAACACTTTCGTATGTCGAGCAGCTGCGCGACATGGATGTAGATTTCGGTATACTTCCCTACCCGCAGTATGATGAAAATCAGAACTTCTTCCGCACCTCTGTTCTACGCCGTTATACCATCGCCGCAGTTCCAGTAACCGCAAAGAATCACGAATATTCTGAGCTGCTGCTTGAAGCTTTGTCGGCATACGGCTACAACTACATCGTTCCGACATACTATGAGATAGCGCTTCAGGGTAAATATATCCGCGACGATGACTCTAAGGATATGCTCGACATAATATCCACTTCATCATGGTTTGATTTCACTGACGCATACTACAGCGACTTTGAGGGCGTAAGCGATTATCTCGCAGGCTACGCATTCGGCAGTTCAACTGGAGTCCCGAGCTTCTTTGAAAGATACCGCAGCAAATTCCAAACAAACATTGATAAACTTTATGAGGCTTACGGTATAGAATAATATAATAAGTTCCGCAGAAATATTTAACTCTTCTGCGGAACTTATTTTTATATTTTCTAAAAAATATCTTGACATAATACTATAAATATTGTATAATACACTTAACCAATATTTATTAGTACCAGAAAGGAATTCACAGCTATGAGAATACTTAACGGATACCTCGCAGGAGCTAACCTTGGACACTGGATATCCCAGTACGACAATAAGGGATCTGAGCACTGGGATAATTACATCACAAAGCCAGACATCGCGCGTATGAAGGAGTGGGGCTTCGACCATATACGAGTGCCGGTCGATTATTTCCTATTTGAAGATGACAACAACCCCGGAGTATATCGCGAGGATAGACTCAAATATATCGATAATGTTATTGATTGGTGCGGCGAATACGGAATGAATATGATACTTGACCTGCACCATGCGCCGGGATTCTTTTTCGGCAACGGCGATAAGAATAAACTATTCATCGAACGCAGCTATCAGATACGCTTTATCAACATCTGGAAATTCTTCTCTGAGCGTTATAGATCGATCGGCGACAGATTGATATTCGAGCTGCTGAATGAGCTTGTATGGGAAAACTCTGACCCGTGGAACAAGCTCTGGGTCGAGACTGCCAAAGCGATCCACGATATCACACCAGACCGCGACATAATAGTCGGCGGCAACTGGCACAACAGCGTTTTTCAATTAAAGAACCTCGTTGTGGATAAAAATGAGCATATTATCTATACCTTCCACTTCTACGAGCCGTTCATTTTCACTCACCAGTGCGCACCGTGGCTCGAAAATATGCGAAATTACACTAAGCCAGTAACTTTCCCATTTAAGGCTGAAGACTATACTGACTTCTATAACGGCGATCTTCCGGATATATACAATGGTCTCGACATCATCGACCGCCGCTGCATTGAACGCTATATGCAGCCAGTGTTCGACTTTGTCAAGGAAACCAACAAAGCTGTATACTGCGGCGAATTCGGCGTAATATCGAATGCGCCCGACGAAAGCGCCGTAAACTGGCTGAATACGGTCACCGATATATTGAAGGAACACAATATCGGTCATGCTGTATGGAGCTACCGCGGATTCTCGTCGATAACCTCACCTGACAACAAGAGCTGGAATCAGGCAATGGTCGACGCACTTAAAAAGCGATAAAAGTATAACGTCCACGCAATTCTTGCGTGGACGTTTTCATATCATATTTCAGCAACACGCAGCTGTATGTCGACGATATCACCTTCGCTTGTCACGCGGCAGGGCTCACGGCAGAGTATAACAGCTGCACGATATTTAGTTGGAACTGCTGCCGACAGCTCAAAGCAGCGTTCACCTACAGTCAGCTTAGCCTGTCCGCATAATTCGAACGTCACCTCAGCAACACCAAGCTTAACCTCAAAGCCTTCATAATCCGAGTTAATCAAGGTATCAAGTACAAACGTCCCATCCGGAATATGTGGCGCAAGATAGTCGTAATTTATAATATCAGCCGCCGGATATGCGCGAATATCGCGGTTTAGTGTTGTCTCAACGAGACGACCGCGCCTGTGAGCTTCACTAACTAAGCTGTCATAGTCAGCTGATTTCCATGAAATGGCAATGATACAATTCGGATATTTTGCAAAATGCGCGATATCGTCTGCGTTCTTGCAAATCGCCATCGTAGGCATATCTGGGTCAAGTTCAAGCACGCGGCGCACCGCTTTGTCTTCCGACACGATGTAATACCCGTGCTCACCAAGTATTTCGCCGCAGATTCGGCTGATAGCTTCGACCATCTCATCGCTGCTTATCTTCGGATGAACCATCAAAGTAATATTATTATTGCGTGCTGCTACAGCACAATCGGCGAGTGTCGGGATAAGCTCGCACTTCTCCGGCTCATCGGCGTGAAGTATGTAATTTGCGCGCAGTTCAGAAAGCGTGTGCTCGCAAACTTGGACCTCAGATGTGAGCGGGGATAGGTCGCGATTTACGAATGTTGAATTTAGTGTGGGGTCGTGACAGGCAACGACCTCGCCATCAGATGTGAGCCGCACGTCAATCTCGACAAAATCAAAACCAAGCTTTGCAGCAAGACGTAAGCTTTCGAGCGAGTTCTGCGCAGCTGCTCTGCCGTTTAGATGGATTCCGGCGTGCGCGATGTATTTTTTCGTATGTTCGGTCATTGCTTAATTACTCCACAACTCATCCCAATGTCTTCGATAACGTGTAGGAATATTTATGCCAACCATAAATCCGATTTCGAGCAATGCGTCAGAAATAGCGTCAAATCCATCTTTGTAGAAGGCTTTTAACCGTCTCTGCCGATCGACTATATTTTTATAGGCAGGCGGACACACAAATGTCCAATCCGCACCATCTCTGTTGACAACAACACGGAAGTACTTGTCAATATCGCTTGGGTCATGTCCAGTTTGACTTAAAAGAACCCAATGTTCAACTGTATCGTCTATACCGGATATAATGATTTCCGATGAATCAAATGAAACCAGCATAAGCAGCGGATCTCCGTTCTTAATGGCAGTATTCACAGCCTCTGTATCAGGGTATTTTATTATATTCATACGCTTTGTTCTCCTTGCTGGGCGGTTCTTATAAATGCTTTGCTATAGTGTACCATATTATCACAGAGATTTCAAGCAGCATTTGTAAATTATAATATCAAAAATTTCAAGTAAATTCTTAACCGTGCAATAACTGATATATCACTGTTACATTACCGTTGGCGTATACAATCAAGCTTATATATGGTATTATATATTAGACTATTATATACAATACATGAGGAACTTTATATGCCAACAAATAAGACACCATTTACATTTCATATCAACGATGATCACTTAGAAAAATTAAGATTTATTGCCAAAAAGGAGACTCGAAGCGTAAGTAACTTAATAGAACATATATGTATAATATATATTAAAGAGTATGAGCTCGAAAATGGAACAATAGAGGAAGAATATTCATGTTTTTAACCTACGTAATTATATCAAAGTGTAAAATCAATGGATAACTTAGCCATGAAACGTTACACATGCTGCTTTACCGGACACCGTGACATCCCCCATGAAAAAGTACAAGATATTACAAATCGCATTGAAGAAGCTGTAATCATGCTAATAAAACAAGGATATCTATATTTTGGAGCCGGCGGTGCATTAGGATTCGATACGCTTGCAGCACAAACTGTAATAAAGCTGAAAAAATCTTACCCGCAAATCAAGCTTATACTTGTACTTCCATGTCATACACAGGCTAATAATTGGAGTGACAATGATATTGCGGTATACGAGGATATAAAGAAGCAAGCAGACAAGGTACGCTATACGTCAAATGATTATTATAGCGGTTGTATGTACAAGCGTAACTGCCACTTAGTAGACAATAGCAGTGCGTGTATCTGCTATCTCGCACGAGAGCAAGGCGGTACTGCATATACGGTGAACTATGCAATTAAGAATGGGCTGACTATAGTTAATGTAAATAGTAGCAAAAAAATCCCATGAAAATGATTTCATGAGATTTTTTGCTGTTTAGTTTTTCTAAACTTAGTATAAGTTACGTCCTCCGCATGAAGGACGACTTCCCTTTTACAACAAAGCCTATCCCAAGATACGATTTCAATCCACGTCCTCCGCATGGAGGACGACTAGCTCGTACTCTCAGGTATAGCGCGTATACACGAATTTCAATCCACGTCCTCCGCATGGAGGACGACGCTATAAATGCTACATCCTCTAATAGACTTGATGATTTCAATCCACGTCCTCCGTGTGGAGGACGACCTATATACCCCTCGACTATCTCTACATAATCAGGGATAATTTCAATCCACGTCCTCCGTGTGGAGGACGACTATTGATTTCGTATATATTTCTGCCAGATATATCATTTCAATCCACGTCCTCCGTGTGGAGGACGACGCGATGTTACGCTTTACGAGTACTGCGGAGATTATTTCAATCCACGTCCTCCGTGTGGAGGACGACCTGATATGGGGTACGCCTCAATCGAGACGCGCCTATTTCAATCCACGTCCTCCGTGTGGAGGACGACAGCAATCATGCACAACAAAAATAACAATATAAGCTTTTATCAATATATTCTGCACACAATCGCAAACATTTTATACAAAAACAAACGCCACTTGACCACAAAAACGAATCATAACTTAGCTATTTACCACTCGCTAACTTTACATAATCTATGTTCACTTATAGTTCGCGTTAAACGATCATCGCGTCAGTCACATCGAACGATGGCTTAGCGCCAATATGCTTCACCTTGTTTTCATACGCATTTCCAAGCATATAAAACCGCAAACTGTCCTTATCCTTATCAATCAGCTTTTCAAGTATGCCCTCTACCTCACGCAGCTTGGCCGCGTCGAGTTGGCACTCGAAAACTGAATTCTGCACTCGCTGACCGTAGTTTACGCACTGCTTTGCAACCTTTCTAAGCCGCTTTTTTCCGGCTGCGTCCTCAGTATTCACATCATATGTTATAATCACCAGCACACAATCACCTCCATAAATACGGCGGGTACTCGTCCATATCTCCGCGTATGTGACGTGCCAGCAGCTGCGCCTGAAGCAGCGGCAGCAGTCCCCACTCGCATTTTTCGCCAAGGAACGGGTGCTCGATAGTTTCCTGTTTACGCTTTTGCCACGCCGAGAGCAATGTCTTGCGTCCTTCATCACTCAATAGTACTGTGCCATTTTCCTTTTCCACAAAATCATCCGGCTTTATCTGACGCAAGTTGATAAGCGACAGCACAAATCGGTCGCAGTATACACTTCTCAGCTCCTCCATCAAATCAAGCGCCAGAGATTTTCTGCCCGGTCTGTCAGTGTGCATGAATCCAACATACGGGTCGAGTCCAGCCGCTGTAAGTGCAGACGCACATTCATTGGCAAGCATTGAATAGCAAAATGACAACAGCGCATTCACTGGGTCGGTCGGCGGATGTTTCTCTCTTGTATCAAAGCTGAAATCAGATTTATTCTGCAATATGAGCGAATCAAAAACCGAAAAATACATCGACGCGTTGACTCCCTCAAGCCCTCTGAGCTCATCAATCGAATCAGCACAGCGCAGCTTCTCCATTGATCCTGCTAAATAATCTGCAGCGCTTCTAACACTTTCCGCACTCGGAATCAGCGGATGGTCGCGCAGCGCTCTCATAAGTACGGAACGCGAATTGGCAGTCTTTGCACCTATCATATTTATAGAAATCCTAAGCGAGCGCTCCGAATTATCAGCTATACGGTATTGCTCACGTCGAAGTAAAACGTTGCCGCGTACTTCTCCCTCAACGCGGCAGAGAAATCGCCCGCTTTTTGAGAAAAAAGCAAGTCCTATACCAAGCTCCGATACATGACGCATAAGCGCCGGGCTCGCACCCTGCCAACCAAACGTAACTATATTTTCGAAATTATGCAGCGGAAGACGTTTAATTTCTTTACGCTCAACACTGATAACGACATTCTCGCCATCAAGAGAAAGATACGCATTAGGCGTAGTAACGTATAACGTGTTTAAAAGCCTTTTCATTATCACCATCCCTTTCGCAAATAACTATTGATCTATCTTCCATATATTATTAGTATAATCTGATACTGTTCGATATTTTTGTAGCTTGGGAAGGCATATATCGCAAAGAGAACAGGAGCGGCACTTTGCGGATGTTTTGACCTTCGGAGTATATCCTCTGTCATATAAACTGCGCATTTCAACGAGCATTTCCTCAACCTCACTGCGCAAGGCTTCATCAAGCAGCACCTTTTCTCGTCGCTTAGCTTCAGCATAATATAGATAACCAACCGGGATCGTTGGACAGCATAGCATTTCTTCAAGACATATCGCTTGTGCACATAACTGAAGTTTATCAGCGTTAATCTCTTTGCTTTTTCCGCGTTTATATTCTACAGGTATCGGAAGCCATGTTCCATCACGCTCGGATATCGGAACACCTTCAGGTGAAGCATGAAATTCGACTACATCACACTTTCCAACAATTCCGAATTTATCCGAACGGATAGGCATTGCACGGCTTATTATGACACTACCGCGCTTTTCAGTAAAATATGGATCATCCGCCATCTCATGCTTAATATCGCCATCAACTGTGAAATAATTATCTGCCCACTCAGCTTCGATATGTATAAGTGCCCATTGCCGTCTACAAAACGAGAAGTGCTGTAAGCCTGAAATAAGAAGGTCGCTTTTAGACTCAGCGCAACTATTGGAAAGAGTTTGAATGTTGTCTGACATTATAAATCGCCGCCTTTCTTTATTATCTATATTATATAATAATAGGCGTATTTTGTCAATATTTTTTCGATTTTTTATTACTCTATTTAAATTTTTTATATTCTCAGCAATCCCACTGATATAGCTTTAAATCAACATGATCATTGTCCTTCAACTCTACGCCCTCCGCCTGAAGCAATGTGCCCTGCTCTTTCCAGAATGGCGCTAATCTACCAGAATGGTCAACTACTCTATGACACGGGTACTGACCATAATGATCTGACATACTGAGCACTTTTCCAACAAGCCGTGCATTTTTGTCTCTGCCGATCAATCTTGCGATCTGCCCATATGTTGCCACACGTCCCCTTGGAATTTCTTCTACTGCTGAGAGAATTTCATATATCAAATCATCTTGCAATATGCGTTTCATATAAATTAGCCACCTTTATAAATCCAAAATATATGTGTTGAAATATTGTTATACTCAAACTACGAGCAAATAACGAGCAAGCCCACCGAAAACGAGTATAACAAAAATCCAGTATCAAGCTTAAAAACAGCTTAAATACTGGATTATTTACTGGTTGCGGAGGAAGGATTTGAACCAACGACCTTCGGGTTATGAGCCCGACGAGCTACCAGACTGCTCCACTCCGCGATATATGGTGCCGGAAACCGGGCTCGAACCGGTACGAGATTTAAGTCTCACGGGATTTTAAGTCCCGGGCGTCTGCCAATTCCGCCACTCCGGCATTGTCCGTTTACCGAACTTGCAGCCTTTCTCTTGACTGCTTATATATTATACCACATCTCGGCGCGTTTGTCAATAGGTTTTTGAAAAATAATTATTTTTTATTTTTATAATACTTAACCACCTGATATTTCTTGACAATTCCTATCATATAAACAACCGTGCCGCAGATAAGAAGTCCAGCCTCAGAGGTTGGGGTTGAAATCAGAATAACAAATGTCAATATTAAACTGAATATTCCGACAGCGATAAAAACTTCAAGCTTGTCTGCGGCATCTTTGCTTCTTACAAATATTATTCCAACAGCTAGACTTAAAATATACAAGCTAATGTGAAATAAATCCAGCTTATAGATACAGATTTTCTCTTGTATAAACGACGGCACAGTAATATTACACTGCACCGATATTAAATTAAATACCCCACTAATAATCGCAGCAGCGCCATAGAAAATGCAGTATACGCCTGAAATCGTGCTGATTTTCTCAAAAGGCTGATTTCCGGCATCTATAGCAAAAACTATCACCAATACTATAAGCGGTATAATAAATGTCTCGTGCATCATACCAGCACCTCCGACTATCTTATAAAAAAGCAATATTATTTTCTTTCATTTTGATTATATCATATAATTCGCCATTTGTCAACGATTTTCCTGTAATATCTGCCATAAAAATATCGGGCGGAAATTCCGCCCGATATTTCGCTACTTTTTGCGTATCTTAAATATCCGTCTTAAAAACGGCGCGAACAGCTTCGGCGACCTTACTACAACTATTTTCATGACTTCAAGTCCTTTCAAGCTTATCTTTTCCGGCAATTGTGATTTTTGCCCTACTAAAGAATATGCCGCTTTTTCGCATTTTGTTAATCGCGCGACTCAATTATCAGCATAACTCCACGCCTGAGTCCGATATGCGCACTATCCGACGTTATCTCATTACTCACCGCATACGAATAACTGCGCGTGATCTCAACATCATCGAGCGGATAGTACACGCCTGATATCGACACTCCCTCGCATACGTCAGAAAGCGATACAAGCGACAGATATTTATACCCTGCCGATATGCACAGCTCTATATCACAGCCGTCCGCCTTCATCAATCTCGCACGATTATGTCCATCAGTCATCATGCACTTGACACCACGGTCACTGATGTATTCGAGCAAAAACACGCTCGATAGCGTATGGTCGAGCCTTCCGCCAAGTCCGCCAATAATAATAATCTCGTCAGCGCCGCGCTCGATAGCCGTATCTACCGCAAGCTGCGTGTCGGTATCATCCTTTATCGGCGAGACTATACACTTTTCCATCTCATCAAGCTCACCTTCGCTGAGCTGTGAACGGTCAAGCGAATCAAGGTCGCCGAGCAGCAGCTGCGGCTTCACCCCAAGTCGACGTGCGGTCAAATATCCACTATCTGCCGCTATTATCATCGACTCAGACAGCAAATCTTGCTGCATCCCAAGCTCAGATAGTGAATCGGCGACAACCTGTCCGCCTGTGAAAATATATGCTGTCATAAACTTTTCTCCTTTTAACAGCAAAAGCCGAAAGCGAGGGCTTTCAGCTTTTGTAATTCTTTCTTGATTTCAGCACCTCATAGAATTCGAGATAGCTCTGATGGCGCTCCTTCGGTATCTCGCAGTTCTCCACAGCCTCGAGTATCGCACAACCTTCCTCTTTTGTATGAGTGCATTTCGTATACCGGCACTTTCCAATGTACGGCTCGAACTCACGGAATACGTACAATAGATCGTCCTTCGTATAAAAATCAAACTGTACGAAATCAAGCATTCCAAAGCCCGGCGTATCAGCGAGATATCCGGTCGCACCCTCTATCTGATATGACAGCGGATACAGCTCGATATGCCGCGTAGTATGCCGTCCGTGCGCTGTCTTCGGGCTTACCTCTCCGGTTACAAGCCCCAGCGACGGAAACAGCCGATTCATCAGCGTAGATTTTCCAACTCCGGACGCTCCCGCGAATGCCGAGGTTTTATCCGAATGCGCATTGATATATCCCATGATCTCATCTACAGGGCTGTCTTTTCCGATTATGAATACCTCAAAGCCGCACTTTTTATATATATCCGCATATCTTTCGGCAGCCGCCAAATCAAGGTCAGCCTTAGTTATAACTATCACCGGTTCGATATGCTTGTACTCCGCAATGGTCACAAGCTTGTCTACAGTAGTAAGCGCCGGCTCAGGCTTAGCCGCCGAAAATACCACAAACATGATATCGAGATTCGACATCGGCGGACGGATAAGCTCATTTCGACGCTCGAATACTTCGTCTATAAGCACGCCGCCCGATACCTCATCCTTACCTTTACCGCGGGTTTGCGCTGAGTCATTCTGAGACGCGAGAAGCAGCTCCGTGTCAATACGGAGCGCAACCTCATCTCCGGCAAGCAGCGTTAGCTTTTCGTGCCTGAACACACCGCGCGCTCTACAGTACAGCGTCTCTTTTGGAGAAGCGCTGTCTGAATCATTTTGCGCCACGCAGTCTATCCCGCATTCACGCAATCTTTGTGCGCCATCAGCACAAAGTCTGATTTGGTAGCTTCCGCCGACTCCTTTAATTATCTTACCATTAAGTCTCAATATCATTCTTCGACTCCACTGCTGTCATCAGTATCCGTATCTGGAGGAGTAGTGTCACTAGGTTTCGGACCAAGACTCATCACAAAATCTACAGCAGTACCGACCGGAGTCTGCGCACTTGTCGCGTGGCTCTGACGTATAACACGTCCGGCAATGACTTTATCCGAATACTCGTATGTGACCTCTCCAAGCTTCAAATCATTCCAGCCAAGCATTTTCATGACCGCTTCCTCGTCGCAGTTTGTGAAATCGGGCATATTGATATATTTTATATCCTGTCCGCTGCTGACATAGAGTATGACCTTGTCGCCGCCATCACCGCGACGCAGTACCGTTCCGGGTGCAGGGTCTGTCCGTATGACCTGTCCCTCTCCGAGATATTCGTGTGTTTCACGCTTGATCTCGACTGCGATCCCAAGGTTTGTTAGCTCTATCTTGACCTCACGTGAATCCTTATATGAATAATCCTCAAGCTCAATAGTAGCCGCTCCGTATGAAACCGTCAGCTTCAACTCACACCGCTGCTTATCCGGTATGACCTTGCGCTTTTCTCCCTCTACAGGGTCTTGACTGATTATCTCATCGCGGTTATATGATGAGTCGTATATATAGTTGACCTCAACTGTATAATACTGCGATTCGAGCTGCGTTTTCAACTCATTGCTGTATATCGTACCCACAAGTCCCGGTACCGTTATCTGCTTAGAGTTGTCGGTAGTCGTCACCTCAAACAGCCGTGACAGCACAACTACCGCGCTTATACAGCAGACGATGAGAAACGCAGTTGCAACTCCAGCGATTACCGGAAACATCGAACGGCTCGATTTCGGCGGCGTAAGCTTACGCACATTCGAAGGCAGTTCCTGCTTTGTTTCACCTTGATTTGTCTGAGCACTGGCATCATTCGATTTCGGCACTTTGAAAACCGTGTGCGGATTGTTTTTCAGCTGTGCGATATGCCTTAACATCTGTGACGCGCTCTGGAAGCGATTGTCTGGATTCTTCTCCATCGCGCCGATTATGATCTGTTCGAGTCCGATCGGCATATTCGGATTGACCTCACGCGGAGGCTTTGGGTCGTTCTTGACCTGCATTATAGCGACAGTGACTGGACTATCAGCGACAAACGGAAGCTTGCCAGTCGCCATCTCGTACATCGTAACACCGAGCGAATATATATCACTGCGTCGGTCGATAGTTCGTCCACTCGCCTGCTCTGGGCTGATGTAGAATACCGTGCCTATCGCCTTATCGGTCATAGTGACCGTTTCAGCATTCGGAAGCTTAGCGATACCAAAATCCGCGACCTTGATAACACCGTTCTTCAACATCATAATGTTCTGCGGCTTTATATCTCTATGAACTATCCCCTTCGAGTGTGCGTGCTCGAGTGCAAGAAGTATCTGCTCAGTTATGCTTATCACTTCATGATAACTAAGCGTTCCCTTCTTCAAAATATAGTTTTTCAGCGTCACGCCTTCAACCAATTCCATAACGATATATTTCAGATTGTCCTTGACCGAGACATCATAGATATTTACGATATTTGGGTGCGACAACATAGCTACTGCCTTGCTCTCATTGATGAAACGCTTGACCGACTGTGTGTCGTTGTTTATCTCATCCTTCAGCATTTTTACTGCAACGTTACGGCGCATTAAGAGGTCATTAGCCTCAAATACCACCGCCATGCCGCCGATACCTATTACCTTTATAATTCTGTAACGCTTGTCAAAAACCTGACCAACGTATTTTTCGTATGATTCCATATATATAAACCTTTTTATTCAAGGACAGCCGGAGGATCCGACTCTATGTTTGTGTATTTAACAAGCACCGCCGTTATGTTATCAGGTCCGCCTGCGGCATTGGCAGATTCGATCAGACGGTCGACCTTATCCGAAAGCTCGCCACCGACATCAGTCACAACATCTATGTCTATGTCAGAAGAAATGATCGAATATATATCCTCAGTCAAAAGCTGACCGGAAAGTCCATCCGAACATAGCAGCAGATATCCAAGCGTCAAACTTGAAAGGTCAACAGAATAAATATCGGTCTCGAGGCTGTTCTTTATTCCGACCGCACGAGTTATACGATTACGGAACGGGTGCGTTCTCGCGTCCTCTTGACTTAATGAGCCGATATCTACGAGGTGCTGCACGTATGAGTGATCATGCGTAATCTGTGTTATCTGATTGTCAGAGATAAGGTACAGTCGACT
This sequence comes from Clostridiales bacterium, assembly GCA_022791685.1. Lineage (GTDB taxonomy): Bacteria > Bacillota > Clostridia > Oscillospirales > CAG-272 > Flemingiibacterium. The sequence goes on along the minus strand of JAAVZO010000008.1, from coordinate 46,140 downwards.
GTCGCCGACATTTATCACATACACGATATCGTCGCAGAAAAGCGCAGCTACAAGAGTCGTTCCCATGCCGTTGTATATCGGCGCGGACTGCGACTTCTTATATACCGCCGAATTTGCGTCGTGTACGGCGTTGTCAAGTATTACGCAGGCATCGTCGCTGTCAAGCGACATTATCCCCTGCGAGTTTATTTTTGACGCGGAATATTTTTTAACCTTTTCGACAAAAATTTCGGAAGCGTACTCACTTGCTACATTTCCGCTGTTAGCGCCGCCCATACCGTCGCATACGACACACAGCACTGAATTATTGCAGATACGACTTATCAGATAGTTATCCTGATTAGTCGGGCGCACGCGTCCGGTATCGCTTTTGCCACAAAAATCCATTTCCACAATCAAACCAAGCCTTTCTGCCGCACCGGGAGCACCTCCTGTCCCGAGCGTCGGCGATGATTTTAAAATTCAACAGTAATATTATATTCCAATTATATGTATTCCGGATGAACGAAATCACGTTTAATAATAATTAAACATTGTGTTTACATTTCATACGATATTTAAGACACTTCACTGCTCTTCAAAAAATTTATCAACAGTTTTTCCCACAATTCAACAGGTTTTCAACAGTTATAATCAGCTTATGTCAACAGAGTTTTCCACAGACTCTTTCTTTAATTTTTCGTCAAGCGAGGCACGTCTAAGCTGTCCGCAGGAGGCGTTGATATCCGAGCCAAGCTTGCGGCGTACAGTAGCGTTTATGCCGTTCTTTGCAAGTATATCCGCAAAGCGCTTGACCGAATCAACGCTTGAACGCTTGAATCCAGTCTCAGCTACTTCATTTACCGGAATAAGATTAACATGGATCGGGAACGGCTGCGACCTTTGATATAGTCCGTGACGCAGCGTATCGGAGAGTCGGCGTGCATACTCCGGCGAGTCATTCTTTCCGGCGATAAGCGTGTATTCGAACGATATACGTCGTCCGGTAACCGCATAGTAGCGACGGCATGAATCGAGCAGTTCCGCTATCTTCCATTTGTTGTTGACTGGCATTATCGACGAACGTGTCTCATCGTCAGCAGCGTGAAGCGATATCGACAGCGTGATCTGCAAATCGAGCTTCGCAAGCTCGTCTATCTTATCGACAAGTCCGCAGGTCGACAGCGATATATGCCGCGCACCGATATTCAGTCCGTTCGGATCGCCGACAAGACGCAGGAATTTTATCACATTATCGTAATTATCAAGCGGTTCACCAATACCCATCATTACGATATTTGATATCCGCTCGCCCATGTCCTTCTCCGCAGCGATGACCTGACCGAGAAGCTCCGATGGCAGAAGCCGTCTTACAAGTCCGCCGATAGTCGAAGCACAGAATCGACAGCCCATCGGACATCCGACCTCGCTCGATATACAGATAGTGTTACCGTGCTTGTAGCGCATGAATACGCTCTCGATGACATTGCCGTCCGAAAGTCCAAATAGATACTTGACCGTACCGTCGAGCTTTGAAATAAGCTTTGCTTCAATTGTCGGCAGATTCACGATGGCGGTTTCGCTTATCCGGTCACGCAGCTTCTTCGAGAGATTGCTCATCTCATCTATCGACGCACCTTTATGCAGCCATGTAAATATCTGCTTTGCACGGTATTTCGGCTCGCCAAGTCCGGCAAGATATTCCTCAAGTTCCGATATATCAAGGCTCAACAGGTCGGTTTTTCCATTTATTTCAATCATTATATTATGCTTTCTTAGTTAGAAGACAGATAAAAAATCCGTCTGTTTCATGTATATCCGGTCGCAGCGTCAGCATTCCCGACTCGCTTTTGAGCTCACCTACACTGAATTCTGTCAGTTTAAAATCCGGATTTGAAGCGATAAATCGCTCAACCACCGCACCATTTTCCGTGCGATTCAGTGTGCAGGTCGAGTACAACAGTCGTCCTGACGGCTTTACGTATCGCGCAGAATTCGCAAGTATCGAATACTGTATCTCCGGCAAACGGTCGATATCCGCGCGGCTTTTATAGCGTATTTCCGGCTTTTTCGCAATTACTCCGAGCCCCGAGCACGGAACATCACAGAGCACCACATCTGCGCTTGAATCGATAGCTTCATCGTATATAGAGCCGTTCTTTTCAGCGGTCGAAATTATATCTATGCCAAGTCGCTTTGCACCCGATTCGATGAGCGAGAGCTTGTTTTTATGTAGATCAAAGCTCATGACCTTGCCGCAGTTTTCCATTAAAAGCGCGGCAGAAAAGCTCTTTCCGCCCGGGCAAGCGCAGGAATCAATAACCCTCATTCCCGGCTTCGGAGCGGCGACTGCTATCGCAAGCTGAGAAGCCTCATCTTGTATATAGACGTATCCGGACGCAATAAGTTCCGAAATTTTAGAAGAAATCGTATGATTTTTTAATTTTACTCCAAATGGCGAATATTTTGTCGGCTCGGCAGGGATATTTTCATTTTCAAGGATATTGAGCAATTCGCCACGGTCAATCTTCAAAGTATTGACACGCAGCGTCGGCTCTGGCTGACGTTCAAACGCTGCAAGCAGACTTTCGATATCATCGACCGATTCGCAAAGCAGCGATATAACGTCCTCCGAGCAGGAATAGCGCACCGACAGATATTTCTTCCAATCCCGCTTATCAGGATATGGAAGATTATCCTTTCCCATCGTGCGCAGAAATCCACGCAGTACAGCGTTTATAAAATTAGACGAGCGCGGGCATATTTTTTTAGCCAGCTCCACGCTTTCATTCACCGCTGCACTGTCAGGTACACGGTCGAGCCAGATAAGCTGGTAAAGTCCGAGTTTCAGCAGCAATTTTACTTCTATATCAAGAGCGTCAAGCGGCTTACTCGAAAGCTGTCCTATGATATAGTCCAGTGTATTCATACGCTCAATAGCACCATATACAAGCGTAGTATATAATCCTTTTTCAGCACCTTCAAGTTTATACTTTTTAATAGCTGAGTCTATCTCGAGATTAGAATACCTGCCGTCCCGCTCGCATCCATATAGCGATAAATATGCGGCATACCGCGCACTCACAGCACTATGCGCATTTGTTTTATTATTAGTCATTACGTCTGTTATTTCTTCCTGTTACAATTAAAACTAAGCGCAGCAGATTCGCGAGCGATACCGCAAGTGCTGCAACGTATGTCAGCGCCGCCGCACGAAGCACCTTTCGCGAGCTGTCAAGGTCATCAGCGGTAAGACCAGCGCCATCGAGAGCCTTTATCGCACGTGCAGAAGCGTCGAACTCGACCGGAAGCGTCACCAGCTGAAACAGCGTCGACATTGCGAACGCTATCACGCCTATCAATGCGAGCGGCTGAAATGACAGCACGATTCCGATCAGGATAAGCGGCATTGCGACAGTTGAACCTATCTGGGTTGCCGGTATTATCGCACTGCGCACCTTCATCGGCGCATATCCGATGGCGTGCTGCACTGCGTGTCCGGCTTCATGCGCAGCAACACCGACTGCTGAAGCGGTAGATGAAGAATAGACCGCGCTTGAGAGGTATATCGTATTGTCTGACGGGTTGTAGTGGTCGGTAAGCTCGCCGTCAACGTGCGATATTCCGACTGAATAAAGACCATTCGCGTCAAGGATCCTTCTGGCGCTGTCATACCCAGTCATATTTCTTCCAGATATCGGAACCTTCGAATACTTCGCGAATGTCGACTTCACATTTGCCTGCGCCCAGAGCGCAAATATAACAAACGGCAGTACGATCACGATGTATGTTACATCAAATCCGTACAGATACATTCATATACCTCCATTAGATTTTCGTATATTTTCTCAATTTATCTCCAACTGCGATTTTACGTCCATTGATATAATCAGCGGCTGTCATTCTTCCCTTTCCCTCGGGAAGCAGCTTTGTTATCGCGATCGAACCCTCGCGGCAAGCTACCTCGATCTTATTCGCGCTCGAATCGCACTTCAGCACCTCACCAGGGTTTTTATGCTCCTTCACCGTATCGACAAGCTCACAAGATACAAGCTTCAGCGCACGGTCGTTGTGTTCAACAACAGTCAGCGGGAACGGCGACAATCCGCGGATACGATTGTATACATTCATCGCGGTGTCGTCAAACGACAGCTCGCAGTCGGCATTCTCGATCTTAGCGGCATAGTTAGACTTCAAATCATCCTGCTTTTCGCGTACTGCGCGTCCAGCTTCGATGTCTTCAATAGTAGATATCAGCAACTTAGCGCCAGCTTCAGCGAGTTTATCGTGTACAGACTCAAAGTCATCGAAAAGTTCTATCGGAACTGTGACCTTCGCGAGCATATCGCCGGTGTCGATACCATCGTCCATGTACATTATAGTAACACCAGTCTCACGCTCACCGTCGATAATAGCACGCTGTATCGGCGCTGCGCCGCGATATTTCGGAAGCAGCGAGCCATGTACATTTATGCAGCCAAGCCGCGGATAATCTATCACATTTGAAGGCAGTATCTTTCCGTATGCCACAACGATTATCATATCGGGTGCAAGCTTATCGAGCAGTGCCGCGAATTCGTTGCCGCGCAGTGTCGTCGGCTGATATACAGGTATCTCGTGCTCAAGCGCACAAACCTTGACGGGCGATTGTGCGAGTACCTGCTTGCGTCCCTTTGGCTTATCGGGCTGAGTTAAAACTCCTATAACATCCGCATTTGCTTCGATCAGTGCTTCAAGTGACTTAGCAGCAAAATCGGGCGTACCCATGAATAGTATTTTTGATTTTATCACAGCATATACCGCCTTTCTGAAAAATTATTCTTCGACCTCGTCTGGATCGAGCATTCTTATTACATTGTCAGTATAAAGTATTCCGTCGAGATGGTCGAGCTCGTGGCAGAATGCACGTGCGGCGAGTCCGGTCCCAGTGACGGTAAATTCTTTGCCGTCAAGTCCAGTAGCACGGACAGTTACAGTCATCGGGCGATCGGTTATACCCCACTTGCCTGGTATCGACAAGCAGCCCTCAGCCTCATTCTGTCGTCCCTCACGCTTGATTATCTCAGGATTTATCAGTATATACGGCTTTTTATCTTCTACTTCGACTATCACCATACGGCGCAGCTTTCCTACCTGAACAGCTGCAAGTCCAGCGCCATTAGCGTCGTGCAGAGTCTCCAGCATATCGTCAGCAAGCTGCTTTATACGCTCATCGATAACGTCGATCCTGCGGCTTTTCTTACGGAGGATAGGGTCTCCTTCTTTAACTATATTGAGCTTTGCCATTGTTATATTTTCTCCTTTATTTTAACTTTTTGCGCATAACGAGCTTTGGGTCTATTTCATAGCATTTGTAAAATCCGGCTTTTTCGTACAATCCCACAGGTCCCATACAATCGAATAATGTATCTACAAACTCCTTGTTCGGATATGCTTCCACATAATCAAATCCATCCTTGACTGCATCTGATATTACTCGTTCGAGCAACAGTCCGGCAATACCTTTGCCGCGCATTTCCGGCGCTACAGCAAAGCAAAATACAGATTTCACATTATCTTTGATCGGAGTCTCTGTTCTGTTGGTGCACTCGAGATACATTCGTCCGTACTGACATTTAAAGCACTCCGACTTCGTATTTGCGTTGCACCATCCGATAACCTTGCCGCTATAATAAGCAAGATATCCGTCCAAATTCCTTCCAGCGATATATTTAGCCGCCAGCTCGCGCCTTTTTTCGGCAGTGGACGAATCCACACCGTCGCTGTCAGCGTTACTCCAGCCTACGCAGTAGCAACGTTCTTCAGCTTTATTTGTATTATGAGGTACTGTATCAAAAAAATTCAAATAATCGTCCACAAGCTCTGGAGTCAATCTTTTTATCTCTATATACATATCCCACACCTTTTTACCATCAAATCGAGCTCGGATTTAAATCTACCGATACCGCAGCTTTTCCGCTTCCCTTTGAAAATTCGCACATCAGCTGAGTTATCAGCTCACGTAGACGCTTGTTAAGCGCACATTTTAAAATAATGCGCATTCGATAGGAATTGTTCACCTTGTATACTGGTGCTTCGAGCGGTCCGAATATGTACATCGGAAGGTCAGAATAATCGCCAGCCACCAGCTCACGCAGACGTTTGTCAAGTTCGAGCGTCAGTGCCAGCACATCCGGCTCATCTTCTCCGCTTATACCAAGTAAAACAAAATCACAAAATGGCGGGAACACCAGCTGCTGTCTTAATTTTATCGCGCCCTTGTAAAAGCTGTCGTAATCCTGACCGGAAGCGAAAATTATTGTATCATTATCTGGTGAATAGGTCTGCAATACCGCACGTCCGGGCTTATCAGCTCGTCCGGCTCGTCCTATTACCTGAGTCAGCAGCGCAAATGTACGCTCCGTCGCGCGAAAATCGTCAAGATACAGCGCACTGTCAGCATTTATAACTCCAACGAGCGTCACGTCTGGGAAGTTATGCCCCTTTGTGACCATCTGTGTGCCGATAAGAATATCCGCACGGTGCTCACGGAATTCGGTGAGTATCGCTTCATGTGAAAATTTGCCAGCGGTCGCGTCAGCGTCAAGTCGTAATATCCGCGCATTTGGATAGAGTCCGGCGAGCTCACCTGCGACAAGCTGAGTTCCGAAGCCCTTACGGCTGAGGTGCGGCGAACTACATTCCGGACACAAGTCGGGAACGCTTGTCGTGTAGCCGCAGTAGTGGCACTTCAGCATATCGTTGTCGCCATGCCGATGGTAGGTCAGCGACACCGAGCAGTGCGGGCAGGTTATGACCTCGCCGCACATCTGGCAGCTTACGAAATTATTATATCCGCGCCGACTGACGAACAATATCGTCTGCTCACCCGACGCAAGATTCTTTTCTATTTCCGACTGCAAAACCGCGCCTATCGGCGTTATTTTGCCCTTAGCAGTATCTGCCCGCAGATCGGCGATAATTACATCCGGAAGCACCGCGTTTCCGTAGCGCTCGCGGAGAGTCACAAGCGAATATGCACCAGTCATCGCCTTGTGAAATGATTCGAGTGATGGTGTCGCTGAAGCGAGCAGCATAAGTGCATTATTCTTAGCGGCGCGATATCGCGCAATATCGCGGGTGTGGTACTTCGGATTCATATCCGATTTGTAGGTGTGCTCCTGCTCCTCGTCGATGACTATCATACCTAAATTGTCGAGCGGTGCAAATATCGCTGAACGCGTACCGATAACGACATCAACCTCGTGCGCACGTATGCGCTTCCAAGCGTCGAGCCGCTCGCCCTCCGACAGCGATGAATGTATCACTGCCACACGCTCTCCGAAGTAGCCGCAGAACAGCTCGACCGTCTGACCAGTCAGCGATATCTCAGGCACAAGCACGATTACACTCCGCCCACTCGCGATCACATTGTCGATGACCGCCTTGATAACGCGCGTTTTGCCGCTTCCGGTAACACCATAAAGCAGCGCCGCCTTCGGCTCGCCAGACAGCGCAAGCTCCGTAAGTTTATTGCAGGCTTCGGTCTGTTCAGCGCTCAGTATATTATTATCAGTAACACGCCCGCGTCCGGCATAGGGATTGCGGAATAACTCCTTCTGACGCATGGTCAGTATACCCTTAGACACAAGATTTTTCAGCACCGACGATGACACCTGCACATTTTCGCGCAGCTCAGTCTCGCTGCACTCATCGTCGGCTATATATTCGATAGCTCGCTTAGCCGCACTTCCGAGCCGCGGCGGCATATCCGCACCGACGTTAAGCCGATAATACCGCTCAACTGGGTCGCGCTTTGCGTGATATAGCGATGACAGCGCGCCACCTGGTATGATCGTCTGCACCGCCTCACCGGTAGAGCAGAATGTGCGCTCACGTAGGAACATACACAAACCGAGCAGCTCCGGATCAAGCGAAAATCGCTCGTCCGCTACGTCAAGTATAGGCTTTAATCTGTCGTATTCCGAGCTGTCAGCTATGCCTATGACCAACGCAGTGCGCCGCTTTGACGCACCGAATGCGACTGCTGCCAGCGAACCGATGTGAATCCTATCAGCAAATTCCGGAGGTATCAGATAATCGTAAGTCTTATCTGCTGAAAACGGCAGCTCAAGTATTCTGACCCTTGCCACAGAGCCGCCAGACAGACCTTCATACAATTATCTCACCCTTTCGTTAATCCGCCTATATATTGACTGTTCGATCAGTCCTGCTCTATTAAATTTATAGAATCGTCATCAATACGATAATCGCCCTGATATATGCGGTTTATCGCATTCTTTACCGCCTTTTCATCACGGATATCACGCTTGATCATCGAAGCGAGCGACTTGTCAGTCTCCTTGTTTGCGATAAGCTTTTCAGCCTGCTCACGCTGATGTACGTATTCGTCAGTTACCATTCTTGCACACTTTGCGGTAGCAATGCAGAGTACGTAGCGGTTGTATTTGCCGTTCTGGCTGAGTTCTTCAACGGATGGATATATCATTTTTATTACCTCATTATTATATATAAATTCTTAATTAACGCCGCATGGAAGCTTTTCTGCACTGAAAAAATCATCGACAAAAGTATTGCATCTTGTGCTGCGGTGCTTTTCTGCGTCAACAATACCGATGATCTCGTCGGCAGCTTCATCTATCATATCATTGCCGTTTACAACGATATAGTCATATTCGCCGATATGCGACAGCTCATACTTTGCAGTGTCGAGACGTTCACGTATGACCGCCTCCGGCACATTGTCGCCGCGTCCGCGGAGACGTGCTTCAAGCGTCGGATAATCCGGCGGCGCGATCATGCAAAGCACCGCGTCCGGATACTTTTTCTTGACCTGAAGCGCACCCTTGACCTCTATCTCGAGAATAACGTTCTGTCCGGCATTGAGACAATCGACGACTTCCTTTTTCGGTGTGCCGTAATAATTCTCGCAGTATTCAGCATATTCGAGCATCATGTCAGATTTTATACGATTCTCGAAATCCTCACGGCTGACGAAGTAGTAGTTCACACCGTTTACTTCACCCTCTCTTGGGCTGCGAGTCGTAGCGGATATCGACAGCTTAAAGTCGTCCCTCTTTTCCATCAAACGCTTGAGAACCGTTCCCTTTCCGCTTCCGGACGGACCGGATATCACTATAAGTATTCCCCGTTTTTCTGACATTTAAAGCCCCTCCTCGTTTTCGTCCTCATCATCGTCATCGTCGCTGTCACTCAGGCGATTGGATATCGTTTCAGACTGGAAAGCCGACAAAATAACGTGCTCGCTGTCAGTAATTATGACCGCGCGTGTACGCTTGCCGCAGGTCACGTCGATCGCGCGTCCACTGTCCTTAGCGTCCTGTATCAGTCGCTTTATCGGCGCACTGTCCGGACTCACGACCGCCACGACACGCTCGGCTGCGACCATATTTCCAAAGCCGATATTGATAAATTTCATTATTATAACCAAACCTTTCGGTATTACAGAATTTTCAAAGCTTACCGCTTATTCTATATTCTGTACCTGCTCACGTATTTTTTCAAGCTCGCTCTTGATCTCTACCACCAGCGACGCAATTTCAACATTGCTTGCCTTCGAGCCGATGGTGTTAGTCTCACGGTTGATTTCCTGCAATAAGAAGTCGAGCTTGCGTCCCACCGGCTCGTCCGACTCGAAAATCGAACGGAACGCGGTGAAGTGACAGCCAAGGCGCACCAGCTCCTCGTCAATTGCAACGCGGTCGGCATATATCGCGCACTCGGTAAGCACGAGCGATGAATTGAGCTCTACATCATTATCAGCGATGATCTGCTTTAAGCGAGTCTCAAACTTCGTCTTATACGCCGCCGTATCAGCCTCAGACAGCCCCTTTATCTTATCGGCAATCACTTCTATCTTGCAGAGCTTCTGCAAAATATCAGCTTTGAGCCGCTCGCCCTCAGCTTCACGTACCTTAAGGAATGCAGCGATAGCTTCATCAAGGGTCGGCTTTATTATCTGCCAATCGTTCTCGGTGTCTTCCTCCGGCTTGCGCACGTTGAAAATATCGCGGTTCTGCGCAACTGTCATTACCGAAATATCGTCGCTGAGCCCGAACTCGTCGCGCAGACGTTTAAGCGCGTTTATGTAGCTTCCGGCAAGTGCAGTGTCAACGTCAATAGTCATGCCTATATTCTCGATGATATCTACCCCGATGTACACATCAAGCTTACCGCGTGAAATCCCGCTCGCCTGTATATACTGACGGACACGATCTTCGAGAAAGCTGTATATTCTCGATATTTTTACATTGCAGTCGAGATAGCGGTTGTTTACGCTCTTGAGCTCGACCGTTATATTTTTTCCGTCCGGAGTGCCGCTCCTAACGGCTCTTCCGAACGCAGTCATACTGCGTATCATGTTTTCTCCTTAATTTTATGCTATTACGCCAAACGCGCATTGCATAGGTATACATATTATATTATATCGCAAATTTCCTTGTTTGTCAATCACATAAATAACCAAACATGAAAATTTTCTCAGTATTCATAAAAATAAAAAGTACGGTACTTAGTACCGTACTTTTAAGTAACATAAACTATTCTTCGTTGTCGTCAAATGAGAAATCATTTAATTCAGGATAATTAAAAAACTCTGACAGTGTCATTCCAAAAGTAAGCGCTATTTTATGCAAAGTTATTAGCTTTGGGGCTTTGATGCTACCACATACAATTTTGTTAATAATTGTATGCGATAGTCCGCTCATTTTGGCAAGCTTATCATATGAATAATTATATTTGCTACACAATTCATTTATGCGTTTTACTATAATATCTATATATGACATTAAATCATCTCCAAATATATTATATCATATAAGCCGCATAAAATTGCCCAAATAACGTTAATTTACTGAATTTTTTTATTCATCATCATCCTCATCTTCATCAAAAGAATATTCGTTCAGTTCTTTAAAATCAAGAAATTCTGTAAGAGTCATACCAAAACCTAAAGCAATACGATGAAGCGTAGCAGTACGCGGATTCTTTACTACTCCTCTAATAATATTGTCAATAGTTGATTGATGGACACCACTCATAGTTGCTAATTTATTCCACGTAATCCCTCTAAGCTTGCATAAATCAGAAATACGCTTAATAATGATTTCATTGTACTCCATATCATACCTCGTATATTAAAATATATATATTAATATGATACCAAAAAATCAGCAGCAGTTACCTTAATCAAGGTGAATAATACAATATTTTTATTTATGGTAACATCTCTATAGTATAAAGCGCTTCTACTTGTATTATTCTTCATTCTCGTCATCATCAAATGAAAAATCATTTAATTGATTAAAATCTAAAAATTCTGAAATTGTCATCCCGAATCCCAAAGCAATATGATGGAGCGTAATGATACGCGGATTTTTTGTATTTCCTCTGACAATGTTATCAACAGTCGATTGATGAAGATCGCTCATTTGAGCTAATTTATTATATGAAATTCCTCTACGCTTGCATAGTTCTGTAATGCGCTTGATAATGAGCTCATTATAATCCATATTATACCTCGCATAAATTATGTGCTACTTATAATATGATATCAAAAAATCGCTTACTGTTACCCGAATTAGGGTTGACATTTCAATATTTTTTTGTTATAATATATTTACCCGAATATGGGTAAATATATTACAGGCAAGGTACACCAATGAAAAATTACGATAAAACCTGCTGTTTCACCGGACATAGGGGCATTCCAAATAAACTAAAACCTATAGTAACTAAGGAACTTGAAAAAGAAGTAACTAAGCTAATACACGACGGATACCTGTATTTTGGTACTGGCGGCGCATTGGGGTTTGATACGCTCGCCGCCAAAACTATTATTAAGCTGAGAAAGAAAAATCCGCAGATAAAGCTGATTCTCGTACTGCCATGTAAAACGCAATCCATGTTGTGGTCAATTGAAAATAAGGCGATTTATGAGCAAATAAAGCTCGAAGCAGACAAAATCGTTTACATATCTGAGAATTACACCGATGACTGTATGTTAGAACGCAACCGCCACCTTGTAAACAGCAGCAGTGTGTGCATAGCGTATCTTACAAAATCAAGCGGCGGCACGGCGTATACAGTTGAATATGCGAAGAGCTGCAAATGTGATGTAATAAATATAGCTGCGCATATAATTTAATACATATGGAAAGTTTGTCAAAATAAAGTGTTGCTTGCATGAATCTAATTCAAAATTTGTTTAAAATCACGATTGACAAATTTCTATCGAAGGAGTATAATATTGCTGTCAGAAATTGATTTGAAAGGAAGCCTTGCAGATGGTTTTAGCGGTCGACATCGGAAACACCAGCATTTGTCTCGGTATATTCGACAACAGCACACCTGATATAAATCACGGCAAGCCAAAGCTTCACTTTAAATCTAAGCTTGCGTCCGACCGCCAGAAAAGCGCCGATGAATATGCGGTACTGCTCGCCGGGATTTTCGCGATGAATCACATCGAAACTGAGGATATCGACGGTGCAATGCTCTTATCGGTAGTTCCAACTATAACGCACAGCATGGTCGAAGCGCTCGCCCATTTCAAAATCGAGCCGCTTATAGTCGGTTCGGGTATCAAAACCGGGCTGAATATACGTATCGACTCGCCTAATCTACTGGGTGCAGACATTGTCGCCGATACTATCGCTGCGCTGCAAATCAAGCCTGCGCCGATCATCGTGGTCGACCTCGGAACGGCTACCACTCTGACGCTTGTCAACGAAAAAAACGAGCTCTGCGGCTGCATAATCACACCCGGCGTTCGGCTTTCGACCGACGCAATGTCTGAAAAGTGCGCGCTGCTGCCAGAGGTTTCGCTTGCGCGTCCTGAAAAATTGCTCGGAACTAACACCGCCGATTCAGTCACATCAGGAGCAGTATTTGGAAATGCGCTTATGCTCGACGGATTCATCGACCGGATACGGCGTGAATACGATTTTGGCGACTCGCTGTCGGTAATAGCTACCGGCGGACTGTCAGAGCTTATAATCCCGCTGTGTGAAAATGACATCATCCGTGAGCCGGATCTAACATTATATGGTCTATTTCGGCTCTATCAAATAAATACGCGTTCAAAAGTACGCGGTGCGTCAACGGCGCGCAAATGATCGTATAACTCGGTCTGTTTATACAAGGCTCCGCCGAAGCTGATTCTATCGAACGGCTATCGGAATGGAATGTATAAAATTCCGTTTTATAAATATTTTTTAGCGTTACACAAGCGAATATATGCAGTATTTTTGATAATGATAATATTGTATATCAAGCGCGGTAACAGCAAAGGAGTTTTTATTATGACAACTGCATTAGAAAGCAGAAACGCACGACACAAGAAGATCCTGTGGCTCGCAGAGACCGCCATGCTTGCGGCTATCGTGATCCTCATGAGCTTCACCCCTATCGGCTATCTCAGGACCGCCGGCGTAGAGATCACGTTCATCATGATCCCGGTCGTCATTGGTTCGATCATAGTCGGTCCGACCTCCGGTTTAGTACTCGGCGCAGTCTGGGGAATCACCAGCTTCATCCAGTGCTTCGGAATGAGCCCGTTTGGAGCAGCACTGCTCGGTATCAATCCAGTGCTTACATTTATTGTATGCTTAGTTCCGCGTATACTGGCAGGTTGGGTATCGGGACTGATATTCGTTGGACTGTCGAAGCTCGGCAAATCGGGTAAGTATGTCGGCTATCCGGCAGCGTCGCTGTCTGTAGCGCTTATCAACACTCTGCTTTTTGTAGGTTCGATAATCCTTTTATTCGGCAACACCGAATATATCAAGAGTATGCAGGGCGACTTGAACATATTCGCATTCTTTGTTGCATTCGTAGGATTCAATGGTCTTATTGAAGCTATCACGACTTTCATAGTCGGCGGTGCGATTTCAGCTGGCATAGGAGCAGCGCTCGGCAAAAAAAGAGCAAAATAAATCAATAATTATCAGCGTACCATCGCAGAAATGCGATGGTACTTTTATTTTAGCCAAAACTGAGCAACCACAGTAAATTATACTGACAAACTGAGCAACACGAGACAAGACATCCGATTGAAAATATGATATAATTTATATAGCATAAAAGATATAATACTAATCGGTAACTCAGAAAGGAATATTAACAATGAAAAAACAAAATCGCACCACATTGCTTATCAGCTTGATTTGCTGCCTTGCCGCTTCAACAGCGTGCCAGAACCAGCAGACGCAGCCGTATGATTCAGTCGATACTAACACTGATAACGACAGCAGCTCAGAGTCTACAGTAGAGATCGACATCTACGACGGGCTACGCGAACTTGATTTTAATGGATATAATTTCAATATTATATCTTATGACAGTGACAGCTGGAACACATACACCGCACCAGAGGAGAGCAACGGCGACATACTCAATGATGCAGCTTATGACCGAAACCGTGAGGTAGAGGAAATGCTGAATATCAGCATAACTTTACAAAAAGATGTAAATTCTGAATCCACCTTCAAAAATCTTGTACTCTCAGGTGACCCCGATTCAGTTGACATGATAATATTCTGGTCGACCGGCGAGCGTTCCCAGTACATCAGCGACGGACTTGTATACGACTGGAACAACCTCCCATATGTAAAGCTCACCTCCGATTGGTACAACCAGACCGCAAATGAAGCCTACAGCATTGCAGGAACACAATATTTCGCCGTATCGGACTTCACATTCCCGATACAACAGCACTTTAGAATTTTATTCAACAAGGAGCTCGCTGATGATTTCAAAATAAGCTCACCATACGATGCAGTATTCGATGGCAGCTGGACCTATGACCATATGCTTGGCGATATAAAAAATATATACAGCGACCTCAACGGAAATACAACGGCTGACCTCGAAGACCGCTATGGAATGGTGCTCAACAGCGCATTTGCTTCTGCATTCCCGCTAAACGCCGGCGAGCTTCAGGTGACATCCGGAAATAACGGTTTTGAGCTCAATCTTTTCTCTGAAAGGATTGTAAGCATGGTAGAAAAAATCGTCGCACTGAATTCTAATTCGGACGTATATATTGATAAGTCAAGTGAAAATAAGCAGTACGATATTTTCTATAATAAGAGAGCGCTATATATGACCTACGGTTCAGATCCAGCTTTACTGCGTGATGTGGAGTTTGATTTCGGATATCTGCCATATCCCAAATATGATGAAGATCAGGAAAATTACGTCGTCTGGTCAGCAGGCGGAATGATGGCTCTCCCTGCAAGTCTTGATGATCCTGAACGCACCGGAGCAATCGTCGAAGCGCTTTCGGCAGCCTCCAACAAATACGTAAAGGACGCATTCATAAATAAGTACATTGAAGGAAAGGTGCTGCGTGATGATGAGTCGCAGGAAATATATCGCATGATGCGCTCGCTGGCAACATACGACCTGTCATACAATATAGACCCGTCAAAAATGCTGTCGAACTACGCGTACTACTCATACTATATGAATAACAAAAGTGCAGATGTAGCGTCAAGATGGGCGCAGATACGTGAGCAGGTACAGTTGAAATACGACGAACTTTATAATGCAGCAAATAACTAAATCGAATTTTGTGAAATTATTGTAAAATAACATTTTATAAAATTTAATAAAGTGGTTGACAAGTCGCACAAAATAGTGTATGATATAGATATACAATTTGTTTTGGAGGACAAACCACATGAAACGTTTAAACTGCACAATTCTCATTCTGGCATTGCTCGCAACTGTTTCCTGCGGCAATACCACAAATCCCCCCGAAGTCTCAGACTCTATTTCTACTGATAACCCCCCCCCCGACTGAGACGGTGAACGAACGCTATCTTATCAAGGAAGAGCTGCCGGATGTCAACTACAACGGCTACACTGTACGCATCCTTATGCGCAACAGCACATCGCCAGACTGGATCGGCGATATGTTCAGCGACGCTGAAACAGGAGAGATAATCTCTGACGCTATATATCGGCGAAATGCGGTTGTCTCTGAACGGCTCGGTGTGAAATTCGAGCTCATCCGCAGCTCGGACAACAACTATGAGACCGACGGTGTGAATTCTATCCTCGCAAGCGACGACGCATACGACATCATCGTTCCCCACGCACGCGCCGCATTTGTGTATGCAGAACAAGGACTATGCCTTGACTGGAACACACAGTTGAAATATGTCGACCTCGACAAGCCATGGTGGGATCAGGATGCGCGGAACAGTTTTGAGATAAATGACAAGCTTTACGCGATGGTCGGTGACATAAGCTATCAGGCGCTCGCTCAGACTGATTGTATGCTCTTCAATCAGACAATATTTGATAAATACAACGAAGAATACCCATATCAGAAGGTAATAGACGGCAAGTGGACATTTGACGAATTCTCGCGTCTCGTGAAGCTTTGCTCTGAAGATGTCAACGGTGACGGTAACTATACGCCTGAGACTGACGTATTTGGATATGTTACATATCAGTGGGTCGGTCCGATACAGGCGCTCACTAACGGCGGCGGACGAATCGTAGATAAAGATGAAAATGGTAAACTGGCGCTTTCAATAAATACTCCGCGAAATGAGTCGGTATACGAAGCCTACTTCAAGCTTCTTGACACAAATAACTGCTATATTGAACTCAACCGCGACGATAAAAGCAGTATTTTTGACTGCCGCAAGGTGTTCGCAGAAGGACGCTCACTATTCATTGACGGCGCGCTGAATGATATTTCCTATATGCGCGATATGAAGGAAGACTTTGGCATAATCCCAGCGCCGAAATACGACGAAGCGCTCGACAAATACTACACCAATGTCGACTCCGGTACTAACCTTTTCATCGTACCAATAACCGTAGCAGACACCGATTGCATATCGGCAGTACTCGAAGCGCTCTGCGCTGAGGGCTACCGCGAAGTCATACCAGCATACTATGAGGTCGCTCTGCAAAAGAAATACTCCCGCGACGACCTTTCAGTGCAAATGCTCAACATAATCAAAGACGGTCGTGTATTCGATATCGGCTATTACTACTGCGGCGGTAATCTTGGAAGCACTGGCTATCACCTTGTAAAGGAAGCTAATCACAGTTTCACAAGCTTCTATGCGCGAAATGAGAGTGCAGTAAAAACGAACATCGAAAAAATTCTTAAGGAATATGGTAAATAAATCTTAATTTCGTAAACGAAAGCAGCGCAATTTTAACCGCGCTGCTTTTAGTTTACTTAAATTAAAACCTATTGAAGCTTACTTCATAAGATTCATAATCATACGCAGCATGATCACAGCCGCTTCTGCACGTGTTGCCTGTCCTTCCGGTACAAGCGTTGTTTCGGTGCGTCCGCGAATCAATTCGTACTCAACAGCAAATGCCATAGCGTCTGTTGCCCAAGATGAAATATTATCAGTATCTTCATACGAAGCTAATGACGTATCCGATACCGCAACTGTCATACCCTTGTATTCTGCAAAGCGCATGATAAATACTGCGATTTCCTCTCTTGTGACCGCCTTATCCGGCGAGAAGCTCGTATCGCTCGTTCCCTTTGTAATGTCATTCGCATATGCCCATGCGATAGCGTCATTATACCAGTTGTCCGGCACAAGGTCTGTAAACGGAGCCTCTGCTGTGCCTTCTGCCAAAATTCCACCATCCATGCGGAACAGCATTGTTACTATCATTGCACGTGTAAGAGTCACATCAGGTGCAAATTCCGCAGTAAGAGAACCATCCTCCGCTTCTAAAGGTCCTGTTACTCCCTTTATCAAACCATACTCGTAGGCTTCCTGAATTTCATTCTTAGCCCAGTGATTTTCAATATCTGTAAAGATAATCGTTGGAAGCTCTGTATTCTTCTCAATGGAAATCAGCGGATCTTTCTTATCTTCAGGTTTATCTGGCTCACTCGGATTATTTGGTATTATCGGAATGACAGGTTCGTCAGGCGTTATCGGCTCTGTTGGCAGAGAGTCAGCGGCTTTCAGCCAGCTGTTGTAGTAGCTTCCATCGCCAAGCGAAGGATAATTCGGATCGTTAAACCAGTCTTCAACCTCATAAGCATAGTCGTTGACATAATGCCAAATAACACTTTCTCCGTCCTTCAGAACATAGTCAAGAAGACCTACGTTTGGATGTGAGCCGTCGATAGTGTACATCCAGCCGGAACGTTTACCGTTTGTAAATTCCGAAAGTGCATGACCGCCGTATACATCCGGTGCATAAATCGTATCGATATAGCCTTCCTTGGCACCAGTGAATTGAAGCTTGCCATCTAAAGCTTTATACAGCAAATCATATACAGTAGAATTTTCATTCAGCTCATAATACTCAGTCGGAAGCCACGTCTGGTATTCTGCACCCTTATAGTCGCCGTTTCCAAGGTCAATACTATCGTTTTCGTCTACAAGCATTGCAAGCGAGCTTCCAATGAGACGGAAAGATACTCTGATCTTCTTTTCGGTCTCCGGAAGCCCCACAAAATGCCACCTTGCAGTCAGTGTCAATTCTGTCGGAGTGTCTTCAGTTATTGTGGTATAACGTACACCGTCGTCAGTATACCAGCCGTCAAACTCATACCGCTGCTTTTCAGGAGTCGGGAGCTCGACTCCTACATCAGCTTCGTAATAATACTTGCTTATATTTTCGCTGCCGTCGACAAGCCCACCGTTAGCGTTAAAGGTAACCTTCCATTTCGGAGCAACTTCATTGCTGAATGTCAGATAGTAAAGGATCGGTTCTTTTTCGCTGTTCTTCTCTTGTACAACAACACGCATTTTGTATACGCCAGAATCAGTCAGGATAGTCTTTGACAGTGCGTAGCCTTCACTGTCTGCATAATCATTGTTGATATAAATATTGTTGGCTTCACGTACAGCCTCATCAAAGAAAATGCTGTAATCCGTTACTTTCGGTAAGGCGATATCGTATGAATATTCGCCATCCGTAAACGGGACCCTGATTTCTTTGCCATTCTTATCTACAAAGGTCATTTCACTAAGCGAGTCGGTAACTCCAACCGCTTCTTTTCCTTCGTTGCCATAGAGCGGAACTACTGCGCAAATTTCCGCAGACTGCTCACCGAATGCAGAATGGAGCACGAATCTTGCGTTATTCAGTCTGATAAATGTGATTTCGTCAAGCGCTACAGGATTGCCTTCCTCGTCAACTGCCCATGAAATATCCATGGAGTCGCCACGCACATATCCTTCAAGCGGAACTCCAAAATCCGCAAACATCGGATTCGTTCCATCGTAAGGATTTAGCGGAGTCTCAATATCGCCCTCGTCATTCGAATGTACATCGCCATAACCGAAGCGAGGAATCATGTTTTCGTCCAGCTTTGTTGCGCGTACTGTTACACTCTCATGGCCGACTGCTGCACCGAGTGCGCCATATTTCGATATATCCGGATACTCATAGTTGAAGTGACCTGCATATCCGTCAGAAGTCTTATAGTCAGTGGTATTATTCTCACCCTTGGAATATGTAACTTCATAATTCCAAACGGTAGTCGCGTCAAAGAATGCGCTTCCTGCCAGCTCGTACCATTTGTCTGGCTGACCGTCGCCATCTTTGTCCTGTGCGACCCATACAGAAGCAGGCTCAACATATCCAGTAGAACCTTGTCCGTTGCCATACACAATGAAGTCAATACCGTATGGATTTGCGGGATCATTTTTCAAAGGGGTTGAAAGCTGATAGGTCATGTACCCGCCAAAATTGCCGACCGTCTGACCGAGCATCCAGTTGTTTGGAGGCGCTGTCAAGGTCATTCCTTTTGTATAGATAACCGGAGCATTGCCAAAGCCTTTATTTGTGTACTGACTGCCTATCGGCAGATACTCGTAAACCGACATAAGTCCTTGAACTTTACAAATACTTATCGTAATAGTATTCGAAAGTCCAGCACTATTTGTAAGGACAAACTTAAGCGTGCCCTTTCCATTCTGGAGCGTGATAGTTGTGTCGCCGCTTATAGTGATATCAGTTTCATCCCATACCTTCGGGAAGAAGGTCAGTTTAGCGTCATCAGCTGTATCTGTCGGCAGATTTACAGTGAAGTTCTTGCCAAACGAGCTTACGCCGTTGACCTTATAAGTCTTATCCGAGCTGTCAATTTTATAGGTAACACTTTCAAAGCCGAGACCGTGCGACGCTTCAAAGGTACGTGCAAAATGGAAGGTATATTCCTCCTGCTGCGTACCGTCAGCAGATGTAATCGTCAGCGTGATAGCTGCTTCTCCATTTTTGATAACAGCCTTTGTATCGCCCGAAATTACGGCTTTTGCATTTCTCGCATACAGTGTAATTGAAACAGGTGTACCGTCTGTTACGTTTTCATCAATCGGGATATTGTATTCGTATGTGGAAGAAACCACATTTTTAATTTTTTGCTGCTCTCCACTGCCGATCGTATAGAAAGCGGATGAAGCATATGCGTTGGACTCTGATGCGGAAGCTAATATAAATTCGCAGCGATACGAAACCATCGGACTGCCATATTTCGATGTTGCTTGCAGATATGTCGCGACCTCTCCGTTACTCAGACTAACAGTCTGTCTCGAAAGTGAGCCGTCACGCTTGTTCACGCCGGTTGCAATTATCTTCTCGGATTTAGAGTACATTTCCGGAACGATAATTTTTACTTTGGCACTATCTTTGTCTGTGAATTCAACTGAATTTATATCGACAAGATGAATCTGACCGTCCTCAGTTTCATAGTAGATCTGAGAAAATTCTCGAATACTATCCTGCTCGCTTAAAAGTATGTAGTGATATGTTATTGTCTTCTTCTCGCCGAGCTGATTTGTAAACGTCATCGGAATATCGGCTCTGCCATCAGTCAGAACTCCGGTATATTCCGGCTCGCGCTCTATCAGAAAATTCTCCGTAGTCGGAACGACAGTTATGGTATCACCGTTTCTAACACCGCTGTCGTATGGAATATAAAAAGTACGATCGTCCTTATATGTTCCCCAGTGACCGTTACCGCCTTCTGAAATTACATATCTTGTACCGTCCGCGATAACCGCATCGGCATATGTAGGGTACATTTCAAAGCTTGTCGCATATACTGGTTCATCAGTTGTTCCGGCATGAACGTGAAGTGTGTAAACGCGCGCTTCACCTTCTTCGGGAGTTACGGTTATGGTAATATCCTGGAATGTGCCTTTCGTCTCTATCAGTGCGCCATTCGGTATATGGTCAACGCCACTCTCGAGAGCAGCGCGTACACACTGCTTATCTAAATAATTATCACCCGTAGAGAAAATCGCGTACTGATGATAGTGAATCGTGATAGTGGCATTACTGCCTTCAGGAAGTGTTGCTCTTATAGCAGACGAGCCAAACTGACTCTCCCCTTTAGCAAGATCAACGTCGTATTCGGTCTTATCCGGAGTGAAATACTGAATATCTCCGCCATATGGCTCAAGGGTAGATTTGTTGAATATCTCAAGATTTGCAAGAGCATTATTGGCATATCGTATATGTCCAACATGGAAGTTGACGGTATATGTCATTGTCACTTCGCCGTCGATGATTTCGACAGTCGCCGTACCCATGCCATCCTTGATAGTCGCAGGCTGCAATACAATCTGCGCGGTTTCGCTTTCGGCAGTTACGGCAAGATTTACTACAGCTCCATCCTCAACGTCCTCCGAAAGAACAACGTCATATACAGTCTTATTCTTGTCGAAGACTTCTATCGCTGCCTTTTCACTGTCGCCGCAAATGTAGGCAATATCTTTTGCATATGCAGAGCTTAGCTTGCCGACAAATACGACGTGATAGTCCTTAGATGTATTTTTGCTGTACGATACCACATGCAGCGTAGTCTCAGCTATGCCATCCTCGCCGATGGTCAAAGTGTGCTCGCCGGTCACCTCAGAACCCGGGTGCTGACGCGTTTCATTAACAACTACAGTCTCTACTCCAAACGGGAGGTGAATTTCATATTCTGTAGTATCAGATTTGAAGTTCGGAATCGTGATAAGTTCTTCGCTGTCAGAAAGCGCATACGAAATATCGGATAATCTGGCTTCCTCAGACGGAGCAAGCGCGCTGTTGCGCAGATATACGGTATAAACCTTCGCCTCTACACCTTCCTCAGCCGGATTTACCGTAAATTTAAATGCGGCATCATAATCAAGATAATTTGCATTAAAAGCATTATATCTCTCTCCCGGGGCTACATCATAATGTCTGTCTTTATAATACGAGCTGTAAATCAGTTCGGTATAATCGCAGGTAACGGAAGAATCTGAATTTGCAGCAAGCGCCTGATATGCAGCATAGATATACTGCGAAGAGGTTTCCGATGATGGGAAATCTACGTCGAGCCAGTATTCGGTCTGCTGTGGGTCAAATTCAAGCGCGATTTTTTCGTAGCGTTCGGAATCGAGCGCTGAGCCGCTCGTTTTATAATCGCGAATATAGAAATTCAGAACGCATAGCTCGTCGGCAGCGCCGTCACTGCTATATGCGTGAATAGTGTAAGTCTCAGATGTATTTCCATCTCCAGCAACGACCGTCACATACGCGTCAGCTCTACCGTTTGCGATAGTGCCGCTTTCGACTGTGACCGTAGCATTTTGGGATTTAGCGGCAGCTTCAACTGTAAAGGTATCACCATCCTCTGCACCATCCGGAAGATAGCAGTAATACTCATTGACAGCCGATTTAAGCTTGATTGGCTGACCGCCTTGTGGTGTTAAACTTTCCAGCGACGCGTCACTGTCTCTGTAAAAATGATATTTTACAAAGTATTCACTGCCAGAACTATAAATAGAATCGGCAATATATGTTCTGACATTCAGTGTCGCTTCCCCGTTTACAAGCTGTACAGTTCTATCCCAATCGGTTTCAACTCCATACGCCATGTCGAAATCGAATGTTAACAGCGCGTCATCCGGAGTATCCGGTGTCAAGAATACATCAACATAGCTTCCTCCGTTAACACTATATAGATCGCATTGTGGGTATTTAGTATCGTCGCCATCGAAAGTATATGTTATCTCGCTGACTGGAACTGTATTAGCAGTGTGAATCCATATTGTGTAGGTTATGGTATCGCCGCCGTTTGTAAGTATAATTTCAAGCTTTGATGTATCAGTTCCGGCTGCGGTGTTTTGCCAAACCGAATCTGAAATTACAATTTCCTTATTCAGCGCTGCATCATCGCCAGTCAATGTAACTGATTTGGCAGGTCGTGCTGATACGTAATTGACCACCATCTCCGTGTTCTCGGGGTCAGAATGTTCGACCGTCAATTTAAATCCCATATTCCGCCTATTATTATAGGTCAAAATTGTCTGCAAATGGTATTCGGTTTTGTCGGGATCGAAATTGTCCGTTTCAATGATCGCGTATTGAAGCATTACGCCGGTAATTTTCGGCTTCAGTTTAATATTTGTCGGCTTTGCCTTATTTTCTGATTCCGATTCATCTCCCGGCTCAGTTTCAGCAGGCTGTTCATCGGTTTCGGGTTCTGATGTGGTTTCATCAGGTGCAGCCGTCTCGGTTGGCTCGATTTCATCTGGGTTTTCCGGTACTTCCGTGTCAACAGCTGGCTCGTCAGTTTCGGGTTCTGATGTAGTTTCATCAGGCTCAGCTGGCTCGGTTTCGTCTGTCTCAGCAGAATTTGTGTCATCCGCATTTTCTTCGGACTCTGCAAACTCATTCTGAAACAGCATCGTATCTTCTGATTCGTCATCTGAAGCAGATACCATCATTGGCATAGATGACAGTAAAACCGACAGGGCGAGCATCATAGATAATAGCTTTTTCTTCATGTTCACTTATTTTTCCTCCTTAATTTGTGAAATAAAAAAGCATCCGTATCCGAACAAGGAATACAGATGCCGTTTATTTGTCATTCTAAAAACAAAATACAAATAACGACCCGAATCCATGTTCGGATGATATTTGTATTTTTCATGCCATAAAAATACGCCGTTGATCGCTTTCCCGTCAAGTCGGTTCTGGCTACAAATAAAGTACACACAAAAAAGCCGCATAATACCTTATCTTCACAGGAATGGCAGTTGCGTCGGATTCGAACCGACTCTCCGTTAATCTACTCGGTGGACAACCTTTCAAACCG
Source organism: Clostridiales bacterium (assembly GCA_022791685.1). Taxonomy (GTDB): domain Bacteria; phylum Bacillota; class Clostridia; order Oscillospirales; family CAG-272; genus Flemingiibacterium. Next base: position 22,055 of record JAAVZO010000008.1, on the reverse strand, counting down.
TGACGATGGTCATCCACTCAACTTGTCACGGCATCAGCGGGGGATAAAATCCCCCACTGATGCAAAATGTCTCCCGCCGCCTATATGAGGCATCGCCGCTTTTAGCGGCGTGGACATCGTGGCAATGTTGTATGGCTGACCGACGACCAATTAAAATTATTATAATCTATTTTTGGAAATTTGTCAATAGCTTTTTCGTATTTTTTTTCGTTTCACCTTGACAATTTCCGATTTTTATAGTATAATCGAAAACAAAGTACTGATTTTATACCTGAAAGGTCGAGGTTTATATTGACAACCAAACAAATATCACGGACAACTGCACTTCTTCTTACACTGTCGTGCATTTTTTCTTGTCTTGTCGTTCCGATAAATGCACTTTCATATGACGCTGTTGTAAAAAATGCCTGCTCAAACGCCGCTGAATATATAAAAAATACAGTTAAAAATCCTACAGTCGGCTCGATTGGCGGCGAATGGGCGATAATCGGGCTTGCACGCGGAGGATATTCACTTCCACAGCAGTATTGGGACGATTACTATGCCGAAGTCGTTGAAAAAGTTAAAACCTCAAAAGGTATACTGCATCAGCGCAAATACACAGAATACAGCCGTGTAGTGCTTGCACTGACTGCTATTGGAATTGACCCGACAGATGTAGCGGGTTATGATCTATTGAAGCCGCTTGGTGATTTCAACAGAACAAAATGGCAGGGAATCAACGGTTCTATCTGGGCTCTGCTGGCATTGGACAGCGGAAATTATATAGTACCGGAAAATCCTGAAGCAGCTGTACAGGCGACACGCCGGATGTATATCGACGAAATCTTATCAAAACAGCTGAATGACGGCGGCTGGGCATTGAATGGAGATATCGCCGACCCGGACATAACAGCTATGGCATTGCAGGCATTAGCTCCCTATCGGTCGCAAATCGATGTTTCAGCTGCAATTGAGGCTGGTATAAATTGTCTGTCATTGCTACAAAATGAACGCGGCGGTTACTCCAGTTGGGGTACGGAAAATGCGGAAAGCTGCGCTCAGGTCATCGTCGCAATGTGCGCACTCGGCATTTCGCAGGATGATGAACGATTTGTAAAAAATAAAAATTCAGTGCTTCAGGCACTGCTTTCATTCCAAAACAGCGATGGAAGTTTTCGACATACGTTAGAGGAATCCGAAAGCAATCAGATGTCAACCGAGCAGGGACTGTACGCCCTTGCTGCTGTGCAAAGAAGTATAAACTCACAGTCATTTTTATATGATATGACTGATACTGCTGCGTATAAAGAAAGTTTGCCGAACAAGCATTCAGATGTGAAAACAGCCACAGTCTCGGCCCGCGGAATCACCTTTTCCGATATACCGAAAGGACGTTATGGTCTGGCTGTAGAAACACTGGCCGAGCGCAAAATCATTAACGGCAAGACAAGCGATCACTTTGACCCAAGTGCAACCATGACTCGTGCAGAATTTGCAGCAATCATAGTAAAAGCGCTCGGTCTACCTCAGAGTACAACCACCGCATTTTCTGATGTTCCCGTAAACGAATGGTACGCACCGTATGTCGGCGCGGCTTATAATTATCGTATCGTGTTTGGCGTTGGCAATGGACTTTTTGACCCAAACGGTACTATCACAAATGAAGAAGCTGCCGTTATGGTAACGCGCGCCGCTGCACTTTGCGGACTTAATAAAAAAGCCAATTTAAGTGTAATAGAAAAGTTTGTAAAAAAAGCTGAGATTTCCGATTGGGCGATGAACGCTGTTGCTTTTTGCAGCAGCAGCGGAATTTTAACTGCGACAGCAGAGGATTTTCAGCCGAAAAATCAAGTTCTGCGCGAAGAGGTAGCATATATGGTATATCGTATGCTGCTCATAGCGGATATTTTATGATTTTGAAAGCGATAGCTACATGAAAAAATACTTAAAAATAATCATACCAATTGCAGCCGTCATTTTAGTTTTAGCGGCAGCATTCTACTTCGGCGGGAATTCACCCAACGCGTCCGGATGGAAAATTCCGGATAAAAAGCAGTCCGCGGAGATCGATCCTACAGACGTTTCCTCGCCGCTTCAGGATAAATATCTGACCGATCCCGTTCCCGAAGGAAAGCCTAAGCCTGTAGAACCTCAGGATATTGAAATTTCAGATAAAGCATATACCTGCACAATGTCGATTTCCTGTGCAGCCATTCTTGACAACATGGAATACTGCGACCCGGAAAAAATAGAGCTTGTCCCCGCTGACGGCTGGCTTCTTGCCCCACAGTCCGTGACATTTTATGACGGAGAAAGCGTATTTGACGTATTACAGCGAGTTTGCAGAGATTCAGGGATTCCAATGGAATTTGTGAATACACCGATATACAACAGCGCATATATCGAAGGTATCGGCAATCTGTATGAATTTGATGTCGGTGAGCTATCTGGCTGGATGTACGCAGTCAACGGCTGGTTCCCAAACTACGGCTGTTCCCGTTATTCTCTGAAGGACGGCGACGTGGTAACATGGCAATATACCTGCGACCTCGGTGCAGACATTGGCGGCGGCTTTGGAGTTGGAGAATAATAATGCAGCGCGACACCTTTTCTTCATTCCATCCATTTATCAATTTGCTGTATTTTGCCTGTATTATCGGCTGCTCGATAATATTCCTTCACCCGATAACTATCGGTATTTCCCTGCTTTTCGGAATATTATACACATTTTATCTCTATGGCAGACGAGCTGTTCGCGGAATTTGCGGAATGCTGCTGCCTATGTGCCTGCTCGCCGCAATACTAAATCCGGCATTCAATCACGCCGGCGCAACTATTCTCTGCTATCTGCCGTCCGGAAATCCACTGACACTTGAAAGCCTGTACTACGGCGCTGCTTCCTCTGCTATGCTCGGAGCAGCCGTTTTGTGGTTCTTCTGCTTTTCAGCAGTGATGACAACCGACAAATTTGTCTATCTATTCGGACGTGCCGCACCGTCACTCAGCCTGCTGCTGTCGATGACGCTTCGCTTTCTACCGCGATTTCAAGCACAATTTTCTGCTATCCGTGCAGCTCAGCACGGCATAAACCGCGACATAAACGATGAAAAAGGCATTAAGAGAATACGCAATGCTGTTACAATTTTTTCGATAGCCGTCACATGGGCACTGGAGCACGCAGTCGAAACGGCAGACGCGATGAAAAGCCGCGGCTACGGTCTTCCGCACCGCAGTTCATTCTCCATCTACCGATTTGATTCGCGCGACAAGGGTATGCTGGCATTTCTTGTGTACAGTATAGTTATGATCCTCATCGGTGCATATCGCCGATGCTTCTATTTTCGGTATTATCCGACTGTCAAAGCCGCTGACATTACAGTCGAATTTATTTTTTGTCAGCTTTTATTTCTTGCATTATGTGCAATTCCGCTTGCCGTTGATTTATGGGAGGACAGAACATGGCGACATTTACGCTCAAATCTATAAGCTTTACCTATGCCGGCAGCAGTGAATATGCCTTGAATGATCTCTCACTTACTGTAGAGCGCGGCGCATTTTTCGTACTCTGCGGTCCATCCGGCTGTGGAAAATCTACCCTTCTGCGTCTACTGAAGCCACAGCTCACGCCGCACGGCATAATCAACGGAAGCATTCTTTTTGACGATTTACCAATTGAATCCTATGAACAAAAAGAACTATGCAGTCGTATCGGGTTCGTTATGCAGTCGCCGGACGCGCAAATCGTCACGGACAAGGTATGGCACGAGCTCGCATTTGGAGCAGAAAGTCTCGGCTGGGATAATGAAGTAATACGTCGGCGTGTTGCAGAAACCGCCTCCTTTTTCGGAATGCAGACATGGTTTCACAAAAATGTAAGTGAGCTTTCCGGCGGACAGAAGCAGCTATTGAACCTCGCGTCTGTCATGGTCATGCAGCCCGACGTTCTGATATTGGATGAGCCGACAAGTCAGCTCGACCCGATAGCCGCCGCCGATTTTTTGGCTATCCTCGCTAAACTCAACCGCGAAATCGGAACTACGATACTTATATCCGAGCATCGCCTTGAGGAAACATTTCCATACGCGTCCGATGCGGCGGTAATGGAAAATGGTAGGATATTATGTGCTGGAAAGCCTTCCGCCGTCGGTACATATCTGCGCGAGCAAAAGCACGGGATGTTTCTCGCTATGCCGGCAGCCATGCGTATATGGAGCAAAATTAAAACTGACTCTCCTTGTCCGATAACTGTGCGTGAGGGTAAAGATATGCTGAATAGCTTTGCCTCATCACACGGTTGTGATGAGCTTCAGGCAAGGCAAAGTCCTATAATGTCAGATGAGATTGCCATACAAGCTAATGAAGTTTGGTTCAGATATGAAAAAGGCCTGCCGGATACAGTTAAAGGCTTATCATTCAACGTTCCGAAGGGATTACTCTATGCGCTGCTTGGTGGAAACGGAAGCGGCAAAACGACTACCTTGAAGCTTGCCGCCTCGCTGCTTAAGCCATACCGCGGCACTATTCAAACCTACGGAAAAACCGTGCTTCTGCCGCAAGACCCTCAGACGCTGTTTGTCAAAAATACCGTGTATGATGATCTATTTGATATGCTGCGTGATGAGACGGTAACTTTACAAGAGAAAAACGACCGTATTGCAGTAGTTTGTGAGCAGTGCCGCATTTCACAGCTTGCAGACCGACATCCGTATGATCTATCCGGTGGAGAACAGCAGCGTGCCGCACTCGCGAAGCTGTTATTGTGCGATCCGGATATCCTCCTGCTCGACGAGCCCACAAAGGGACTTGACGCGGAGTTTAAGGCTGTTTTTGCCGACATTTTGAAGGAACTCACCCAAAATGGAAAAACAGTTCTGATGGTCAGTCACGATATCGAATTCTGCGCTGACAATGCCGATTGCTGCGCCATGTTTTTCGACGGAAGCATTGTTACCGAAGCCGCACCGCGTGAATTTTTCTCAGGCAATAGCTATTATACCACCGCCGCCAATCGAATGGCACGACATCTGCTGCCAAATGCAGTGACAGTCCACGATGTAATATTCGCCTGTACAAAAACAGTTGTTGACGAACCACATTCAATAGTTTCAAACGCGGAATTGAAGATTCCTGAAAAGAAGCAGGCTTCCCTGCTTCCAATCGAACCTATATCCCGCCGCAGCACATCGAACCGCCGCCGTTTCATCTCATATCTGCCGCTGCTGCTGATTCCGTTCACCTTGCTGCTCGGCACACTGATTTTAAACGACCGCAAATATTATTTCACGTCACTTTTGATATTACTTGAAATCATATCTGCGTTTTATCTGCAATTCGAGCGAAAAAAGCCATCAGCGCGGTATCTCGTCACCGTCGCGTCGCTATGCGCGGTCGCAATTGCCGGACGCGCTGCATTCTTTATGCTGCCGCAGTGCAAACCAGTATTAGCAGTTACAATATTAGCCGGAATTGCGCTTGGCAGTGAAACGGGATTTCTGGTCGGAAGCGTGACTATGCTTCTATCCAATATGCTCTTTTCGCAGGGGCCGTGGACACCGTGGCAGATGGCGGCGATGGGACTTATCGGCTGGCTCGCGGGTATTTTGTTCCGGAAAAAACTGCTCCCATGCAGAAAACTGTGGATAAGCGTGTTTGGTGCGATCTCTGCAATTATCCCATACGGCGTAATAATGAATGCCGCGTCCGCTCTCATATGGGCAGACCATGTAACGCTGCCTATTCTGCTTTCATACTATGTCACCGGATTTCCGATGGACTGTGTTCATGCCGCAGCTACCGCGATTTTCCTATTTTTCGGCGCTGAGCCGCTGCTCGAAAAGCTGAACCGCGTGATACAAAAATTTGAATTGTAATTCTGAGTTAAATATAACTAAACTACCGGCTGCGGAAACTCCGCAGCCGGTATAATTTTACTTTATTGTAAGCGTTTCGCCCTTTGGCAGCTTATACTCATTGCCGTTCCAGATGACAGTACCGCCGTCGAGCTCTGAGATGACACTGAGCTCACCATTTACGAGATCAACCTTGACAGTTCCCTCTCCGATCGGAACAACTCCGTGCAGCTCCTTGTACAAGCCGGGGTTCGGCTCGACTGCAAATGTCGCAGCGCCGACCGATGTCGGATGTACACCGAGGCAGTAGCGTCCGAGCAGGTATACCGGACCGCTTCCCCATGCGTGGCAAAGCGACTTTCCAAAGCGGTTGCCGTACATTGCGTAGTGCTCCGCTCCGCTCTGGGTCGGGTCGTACTGCTCCCATATCGTGGTCGCACCAAGCTTCAGCATACCGCCCCAATATGAGTCTATCATATTCTGCGCATACTCAATTCGTCCGAGCTTGCAAAGCGCCATAAGCTCGTACAGCTCGAAATAAGGTGTCGTGATCTTGGTTATCGCGTCATTTTCGAGCACGCTCGAAACGAGCTTTTCTGCTGTCTCATGGTCGATGAAATCGTACAGAATCGCAAATATATTCGCGTGACGTGTGACATTGCGGCGACCTGATGTGAAGCTGTCGATATACGCGTACTTCTCCTCATCCCAGTATTTTTCATTGATAAGCGACTTCAGTTTGTCGGCGCGCTCAGAATATATCGTGCCGTCCTCGCCGACGACTTCCGAAAGCAGCTTCATCGCGTTGTGGGCCTGCCACAAAAGTATCTGCTCAGCGCAGAGCGGTCCATCCTTGTCGATATCCGACCAGTCGATGAATATCCAGTCGCCCGGTCTTCCAACTACCAGCCCATTCTCATCGAGACGCGATACGATGAAATCGTACAGCGACTTGACACGCGGGAAGATGAACTTTATAAACTTCGCGTCTCCAGTATTATAGTAATACTCCGACGTTCCGATTATCAGCAGCGCAGAATAGTCGTTTATACGATTGATGTGCTCGAAATACGGCGGCTTTCCATAAAGCGCAGTTATCGTGCGACGGTTCAATGCACGGTCAGCGAATAGATAATCGTTTACAAGATACGACTGATACGCGTCTCCCGACCAGCACCAGCGGTCGCGCTTGATTCCATCGAGCAGGAATTCACGGCTGTTCAGGTGAAATGTATATGAGCATACGTCGAATATCTTCTCGACATCCGGACGGTCACATGCGAATTTCGCCTTATATTCGACCGAAAGCAGCTCAAGCATTGCACGAGCGTCGGTAATTTCAGCGTCGCCAACGAATGTTACGTATCTGAACGCACGCGGTACGAGCGAATGAACTCCAGCAGCGACCGTTTCGTATATCAGCGCATCGTCAGCCGACGCTTCCTCTACCGTCTCACCGTAAATCACCTTGACTGTATCATTGCAGCTGAATTCGAGCTTCGCAAACAACTCGCGTCCGAAGTCGTACAGCTTGCCGACGCTTGTCTTGGTTACGCTCACCGGCTTTATTTCGGTATACTCGAACGGGAACACCTCGGGATTATCGTCCGGCGAATAGTACGCGGGCTCATCTCCGGCAAATACATCGCATATCGGCGAACCTGACGAGCAGCGCCAACTTGAATCAGATATAAGCTGATCCGATTCGCAGAAAATCGCGGGAAGTCCGTCAGTCTTTGCAGCTGCGACCTGAATCATATGCTTTCCGGCTTTTACTTCGATTCGCTTGCCGCGTGCATGACGTACCCAGTCAAGCAATACATAAGCCTTGCAGTTTGCGTGAATTATAATATATCCGTCGTGCTCGAACTCGACCTCGCGCTCGAATGTGACGCGGGGATAAACATTCGATAGCCCCCACATCGACGGATACTCGCAGCCGAATTCTTCACGGCGCGAGTGCAGCAGTATACTGTGATAAATTTCATAATCTCCTGGATACCATATCCAACGTGATTTTTCCATAACTTTGATTCCTTTCAGTGAACATTATGTCTGTCCGAATTTCTTCTTCCCTTGAAATCCTCATTTTTAAAATACTGATAAAATCCGCATTTTATCATACCATTATACAGTGTACGGACCTTGTCGGCGCGTTTACCGTACAACCGCTCGAAATCCGGAACGCTCGATAGAATATATATCTGCCACGGCGCAAGATTTGAGAAGCACTTTCCCATATTGCGGTAAAGCTCGGCAACCTCGCTGTCTGTCGAAAGCCGCTCGCCGTATGGCGGATTGCAGACTATCGTTGCGCGTCGGTCAGCCTTTACTATATCAACCGCATCACGTACAAAGCATTTAATGTGACCGCCCATATCGGCTCTGTGTATATTGGCACGTGCAAGATCGACCATTTTCGGGTCGATATCGCTCGCATACACCTCGAACGGCGTATCTCGCTTAAGGCTCATAGCCTCCTCGCGAGCGTCAGTCCATATCTTCTCGGGCAAGTCGTAGAACTCCTCAGCGGCGAACTCGCGTCCAAGTCCTGGCGCGGTGTTAGTCATCATCATAGCAGCTTCAATCGCTATAGTGCCTGAACCGCAGAAAGGATCCCACAACAGCACCTCATCGCGCGGGCGTGATATCTTCACCATAGCCGCAGCGAGAGTTTCACGCAGCGGTGCGACTCCAGCTACTGGACGGTATCCTCGCTTGTGAAGCGCTACTCCGGATGTGTCTATCATCAGTGTTGCGACATTCCGCAGAATGAAGAACTCGACCTGATATTTCACGCCCTCTTCCTTGAACCATGTGATATCATACTCAGCGCTGAGTCGGTTGACTATCGCCTTTTTGACTATGCTCTGACAGTCGGGTATACTTGTGAGCGCCGACTTTATGCTGTGTCCCTTGACTGGGAATGCGTCGTCCTGCGCTATCCAGTTCTCCCATGGCAGCGCATTTACGCCGTCAAAAAGCTCAGCAAATGTCTCCGCCTTGAAGCTTCCCATCTTTATAAACAGACGCTCGGCAAAGCGCAGGTTTATGTTGCAGCGTGCAATTGCCGCAAGGTCGCCGCGGAAGGTAACGCGTCCGTCGATAGTTTCGACCTTCTCATATCCAAGCGCGGTTATCTCGTCGCCAAGCAGGCTCTCAAGTCCAAAAAGGCAGGTGGCTACATATTCGTATTTAAAATTATCGTTCATTTAGTTTCCTTGGTATTTAGTTTTATGCTTAAATTTTGTCACTACTAATATTATGCCATACATTGACGGCATTGTCAAGAGTTAGCGCAATAATCGTCGCAATTATCTCGGATTTAAGCAAAATTAGTGAAATCACGTGCAATAATTTCTATTTTTACTTTTTCCTTTGCATATCAGGCATATTTCCACCACCCATCATCGGCGGCATTTCGCCATTATCTGGCATTTGTGGGAATTGACCATCGTTCGGAATTGTTGGGATCTCGCCATTAGGAATTTTCGGCATATCACCATTATCCGGCTGACGCATATCGGGCATATTCATATCACCGTGTCTGTTTCCACCAAAGCCACCAAACCCTCCGAATCCATTACCTACAGTAATTGAATCAAGCGAAACCTCGACCGTCTGATTTCCGGCTGCAACTGTGTACTTCTCACCGATTTTCAGATCCGGATGGCTTATTACCACACACTGATAGCTCTTGTCAGGCGTAAATGAAGCGAGCTTATCACCGTTAAAATTATAGAGTACGATCTCACCGCTAATACTGCCGTTGAAGCTTACCAACATCGACGGCTGCTTAGAATCGCTGCTGTTGAAGCTCTGCGCCATCCCGCTCGCTCCTGCCGCGAATACTATTCCACCGTTTACTTCGCCTATGCTTTCGTAATCTATTGCACCATTCATACTGTCAGTAGGACCTGATATGTACAGCTCGCCGCCGTTAATATATAAATTGCCGTTGGAATCGACACCGTCACCAGCCGCGTTTACATAAATAATACCGCCGTTTATAGTTATCTTGCTGTCACTGCCGCCAAAGTTATCGCGTTTGAATCCACCGCCAAATCCGCTTGAATCGTTTCCGCCCGCAGCATTGATACCATCATCTGCGGCAACAAGCGATATTTCACCGCCATTGATTTCAACGTTATCACCTTCGAGTCCCTCATATGATTTATTTATCGTGATAATTCCGTCGTCGATCGTCAACGTTTCGTCCGAATGAACTGCGTCATCACCGGTAGAGATCACAAAGCTGCCGCCTTTAATAGTCAGGTTTGCATTGCTGTGCAGCGCATCATCTGCCGTATCAAGCTCGAAAATACCTCCGGTTATCGTGATATCTCCGCCTGCCTTGATACCCTTCGTGCTTGTTGAATCGGAGCCTGTCTGTGTATTCTGCCCGAATCTACCGAATGTCTCTGTGCTGATGACGACATCAGGGCTTCCTCCGCCGCTTTTTATAATAAACTCGCCACCGCTTATCTTCAAGCTATACGCCGCATCAATTCCGTCACCGTCGCAGATCATATCAAAGATACCGCCAGATATAGTTATCCCGCCGAGCGAATCATTGTCTTTATTCTCAGCGTGCAGCCCATCCTTGCCGGCATTGATAGTAACCGCACCGCCGCTCACTTCGATCAGATCCTTAGCTTCAAGCGCGTGTCCGATTGCAGTGATATCGAGCGTTCCACTCTCAATAATAAGATCATCCTTTGACGTAACTCCATTACCGCTAACTGATTCTACTGTCAGCTTACCATCGCCTTTAATGCTCAAATCTTCCTTTGAAAATATCGCTGCATCGATGTTGTTCTCGTCGATATCCTTGAAATCTCCAATGACCGCCACACGGTTATTACTTCCGCTGGCGAGCTCGATCGTAACCTTGTCCGCCTGCTTTATGTAAATCGCCGCACTCGACTTGCAGCTTATATCTACACCATCGAGAATCAGTGTGACTTTATCTGCTTTATCTGCCTCGACCTTGATCTGACCATCCGCAAGACTTCCGCGTATCACGTAAGTTCCAGCTTCAGATATCGTCACATTTTTATTATCAAGCTCAATGACCGTATCGCCATTATCGTTTGGCTTCACGATTTCAGTCTTTTCGGTGTCGTCGTAATTACCGCTGTCCGAGCAGCCGAACAGAGCCGATGCAGTGAACATTGAAGCGATAATACACACAAATATCAGCGCCGCTGTATGCTTATAGCTCATTTACATTTTCCTCCCTATCGCAGATCATAATCTCAAGATTACCGTTTCGGCAGCGCAGTTCATCAATAAATTCCTTTTCTGCACTGTCATCCATCATTGTAATTGAATATTTTAATTTAAACAAACTTCCCATGTTTGAAGTTTTTATCGACATTAAACGATTCTCCGCTGTATACTTTTCAAAAAGGTCATCGAAAATTCCGTTAAAGTTCAGATCTTCTGGTATAACGATCATCAGTTCACGAGTAACTCCACTCTTTCCGATAAAGCATAGCAGAAACATAAAAAGCCCGATTATTACGCTGAACAGCACCGCATAGGCAAGATAACCCATACCGGTTATGAGTCCGGCGCTCATTGCGATAAATATCGCGCCTATCTCTCGAGCTGTTCCGGCAGCAGAGCGGAATCTCACTAAGCTGAACGCACCAGCTACTGCAACGCCAGCGCCGATATTGCCGTTCACAAGCATAATGACGACACATACCGCCGCCGGAAGTATCGCGAGCGTTACAAGGAAGCTTTTTGAGCCGCTGTTTCGCTTATTTCTGTGTCCGCTGGCAACATATATCGCAGAAAGAAAAAGACCGATAAGTATTGATACGATTATACAGAGCAAGAAATTTCCTACCGAGATAACATTTGTAAGTGAGGTATCAAACAATCCATTGAATATGTTTTGAAGCATTTTGCTTTTCTCCATTTATCAAGCTTATTTTCGGCTTTATCAGCCTTGTGTAAATATTTCCGTATTTTGAAAACGACGACTTGTATATCCGCTCATCACTGAGAATGCGGCACATCCACAGAGGAAATGCCTCACCTGCTTTGATTTCCATCAGCGCTTGATTTTCGTTTAGCAGTGGCATTCCATAAACACCAGTTCGGAGTGACAGATCATAGTCGCGTCCAATTATGTTAGTATCAAAGGTCACGCGAAATTCGTGGTCGTCGACCGCATAATATGCCTCACGGTCACATGATACAAACGCCATCGGTCTTAGACTGACATAACGCCGCAGCATAAAATCAAGTTCCCGGCGTATCTGCTCGTCCGGCGGCTCACCGCATTTCCATCCGCCTTCAAGATACCGCTCAGCCTCCGAAATCGGCATTCCTGCGCGCCGTTTATACACCACCGAATCGTACTTCTTCTTGATTTCCGCGTAAACGATATCGCTATCTTTTGCAACCCCATAGCTTCTGAGCCGCAGCTTTTCTTTATACACAGGCGAGTCGAGAGAGCGGCGTATCAAAAGATAATCTGGCGTATCATAATAGACGCTGCATATCACGCTTCGCCCGTACTCGTCCGGACGCATATACGGCTTCATCGCTTCCTCGATACGCGCCCGCTCGGCGGCTGATATTATGTATTTTATTTCTGAGCGGGCAAATACCCGTTGTGGTGCCATTGGCATTCTCCTTACAATTTATCTTTATTAAAATTATACATTGTCAATGTGAGCACTATGTGACGAAATTCAGATACTTTAGAAAAGGATAGCCAAATTTTTAAGTAAAAAGTGAGCTGTTATATGATTTTAACAGCTCACTTTAATTTATCGCTATAAATTATTGTTCAATTTATTAGTTTTGCTAAACTATTTTTGACACCACTTAAATTATACCCTTAAGCAAATTGATCACCGCAGCCGAATCGCTCAATGCCAATTCGCGAAGTCTTTCAACTCTCACCGAAAGTCCACTGCATATCTCCGATCGTTCGCTCACAATATTGTTGACCGCAACTGAAAGCTGTCCCGGCGACAATGTCCGCACATCGAAGCAGTATCGACTAAGTCCGATGTAATCAAGAAATGCGTCAATTTTCGGGTCGTATGAAATGCCTATCATCGGCACCTTCATCGACGCTGCGAATATCAATATATGCAGCCGCATACCAATGACAAACTCGCTGCGGCTTATAAGACCGCACAGTTCCTTTGCCGACAGTCCGCTTATCACTTTTCCGAAACCGACCTTATTCAGCAAAGAATCGGTTATCTCCGCGTCCTTGTCAACGTGCATCGGAACAAACAGCGGCGTGAGTGAGTACCTTTTTGAAATATCACGAATATCATCGGCAAGTTTATCAACAAGTCCCAAATTTGAGCTTTCTGCCGATTCTCCGAAATTATTGCCCTCTTTGACCGATACAATGAAATATTTGCCCGATATTTTCTCACGCGCAGAAATATGCTCTACCCATTTATCCTCGGCCGCATTCAGCATAAATGCAGGGTCGGCAGTCACCTTTAGCCGTTCATCCCCTATCCCGAGCTCGTGCGCAAGCAATTTCGAGTGCTCTTCACGCAAGCTGATATGATCTGCACGATTCATAATATCCGCCGCCATTCGCTTGCTCGACTCACGTCTAAGCGGTCCGAGACCATTCGAATACAGCATAAGCTTTAATCCATACCGCTTAGCCATGCGCATTATATACACGTAATAGTACAGGCTCTTTCGGCTTGTGCCATCCTGAAGAAGACTTCCACCGCCTGAAATAAGCAGCTTCGCGTGCTTCATTTCAGACATTATAGCAGCAATATTGAAGCGGTTAATAGTTTTTACACCGCAAACCTCAGCAGTTTCCTTTGGCGAGTTCGTCAGCACCGTTATTCGTATATCGGGGTCAAGCTCACGTATACGCTCGATCATCGACGTGAGCAGCGCGTCGTCACCGAGATTTTCAAAACCGTAATAACCGCTTAAAATAACATCGCCATGCTTGTAATGCTCATATGGTGCAAGATGTTTATATGCGCAGATATAATCGTCAGTCATACGTGCGACCGAATATTTTTTCAGTATAAGAGCGCGATCATAGCTTCCGAGCGCTTCCCTGTCGGCTTGCGAAAGAGAGTGCAGCCGCATAATATCGTTTATAAGCAGCTCAGCAGTAGGAAGCCTTTGACCACGGCAGCAGAAATTCGTGCTCTCCGCAAGCTCGCACACAGTATCATCAAATATGCCGATATATCCTTGAGCGCCTGCGAGCACGACCGGCTTTTCCTCACTCATAGCTTCGAGTGCAGCACGCGATACTCCGACGAATACATCACTGGTCGCGATAAGCTGCGCGACATCGGTACGAGCACCGGTAAGCTTTATTACTCTGCGTCCAACGCGGCTGTTCACCTCATCGGCACGTTTTTTAAGCTCATCGAAAGCAGTTCCGGCTCCAACTATCAATATCTCTAAATTTGGTATAGAGTCAAGTAACTTTTCGGCAGCGTCACAAAGCAGGAATCCGGTAAGCGCCGCTTCGGTGTCAATACGGCTGACATATACGATACGAAACATATCGTCGCCAAGCTCAAACTCACGCCGCTGCGCTGAGCAGTCGATATTGCGGGTGAAGCGGTTCGTGTCTATACCGTTTATGGTTACCGATATGTTATCGGATGGGATATTGTAGCTGTCGATAAGATATTGCTTGATATCATAGCTGACCGCAATTGCCCTCTCGCCCCAGTCTGAGATCCGCATAAGCAGTGAGTCAACCTTATATACACCGTGAGTTGAGGTTATAAAGCGAAACTTCATGCGCCTTGCGAGTATTCCGCATACGAACGCCGGTATGCGTGCGTGCGCGTGAACGATATCGAAGCGCTCAGTTTTGATAAGCTTTCGCAGTCCGCGAAGGTTTGCGGCAAGTGCCGACGGCGACTTTGAGTGCAGCGGAAGCTTGACATGACGCACTCCAGCGTGCTCAAGCTCTGCAACATATACGCCGCCATTTGAAGCAACGGTTATATCATGTCCGCGTGCGGCGAGCTCCTTTGAAAGCTCAACGACGTGCGTCTCCGCACCGCCTATCTCAAGCCCCATCAGTGTCATCAGAATTTTCATATATTTTAATTTCTTTCTTATTTAGAATAACTCATACTATTATTGTACCATATATTAGTGTACAAGTCAATCAAAAAAGGCAAGAATTTTAAAACTTGCAAAAAAATTAGTATTCGTGCGATTTTGAAAGCTTTTGCGAGATAATCACGAATATTCGGATATATTCAGCTTAATTTGACGTTCTTTGACTTTGACTTTCTTTGACCATTGGTGTATAATATTATCACAAGGTCAAAGATAGTCAGACTTTAAAAGGAGGCTTTTATCAAAGAATGTTGATATCAGACAGTGTGGCGAAGCTGATCGAGCAGCTGCTAAACGAAGGCGGCGGCGAGCTTGAAATACGACGAAGCGAGCTTGCAGGGCGAATCGGCTGCGCACCAAGCCAAATAAACTATGTTATCACCTCGCGCTTCACACCAGAGCGCGGATATATGATCGAATCGAAGCGCGGCGGCGGCGGATATATCCGCATTGTAAAGAAGCAGCTGACAAAGGACGAATACCTCATGCACTGTTTCTACACAATAGGCGACGAACTCGACGAAGGCGCGGCACTCGCGATCTTAAGAAATCTCGCGGACAATAATCTGATCACACCGACCAATGCGCATATCGCCGCAGCGTCAGTAAGCGCCAACGCATTATCTCGCGTGCCGACCGAAATGAAAAAATCTATTCGAGCCGACATATTTAGACAGCTTATTCTGTCATTCATGAAGTAAAATATATATTAGACATGTTCGCTAACCTAACTTTAGTTTTTGAAAATGCTGATATAATCAGCATTTTCAAAATTTAGCTGTGAGGTTATCGAACAGGTCTATTAGATAAAAAATCTAAATTCAGAAAGGAAAACTTCGCGAATACACATACGCGAAGTCAAGGTAATAATTATGTTGTGTCAAAAATGCAAGAAAAACAACGCATCCGTTTATTATAAGGAAAACATCAACGGCAAGGTGACCGAATACTCACTCTGCCCAGACTGCGCCGCTGAGCTTGAAAAGAATGGCATTATCAAGTTCGAAAAGCCATTCGAGCGTCTCGGTGACAGTATGTTCGACTTCAGCCCGCTATTCTCAGGCTTCCTTGGCGGACTCGACCGTGCTTTGAGCGGCGGTTCTCACACATCTGCTAAAGAGCCGAAGCATTGCCCATTATGCGGTTCGACCTTCGCAGATATCGCACACAGCGGCCACATCGGTTGTCCAGAGTGTTATGCGACATTCGAAAATGAGCTCGCAGCTACGATAAATCAGCTGCACGGCAGCGCAAAGCCTACCGGACGCATTCCGAAACGCTTTGGCGAAAAGCAGAATCGCGAACAGGAAATCGCAAAATTGAAAGCAGAGATGAAGACTGCTATAGAAACACAGGAATTCGAGCGTGCCGCTGAGCTGCGCGATAAACTGAAGGCGCTCGAAGCGCCAGAAGCTGCGAAAACTTCTGATTCGGAAAACAATTCAGATACTAACACATCGGAAAACTAATATAGTATAATCAAGGAAAGGACAACAAAATCATGGCATGGTACAATGAAATCGGCGCTGAAAGCGACGTAGTTATAAGCTCTCGTGTGCGTTTTTCACGCAATATTGTAGGATATCCGTTCGGCGATAAGCTGACTGACACCGGACGCTCGGAAATTATAGAAAAGGTAACAAAAGCGCTCGCCTTGGCTGAACTTGAAACTATCGACCTCGTAGCAAAATCACCGCTTGAGGCAAACGCACTCGTTGAGGAGCGTTTTATCAGCTCGCACTTCGCAGCAGAAAAAGCCCCGCACACTCTTCTGCTTGATGAAAATAAACAGCTCGCAGTGACGATATGCGATAAAGACCACGTGCGCATCCAAGCCTGCCTTGCAGGACTCGCACTCGACAGCGCATTCGAAAAGGCTGCCGCACTCGATGACCTTCTCGACAATGGAGTCGAGACTGCATATTCGGAATCAGTCGGATATTTGACACAGAATCCAACTGACCTCGGAACCGGAATGCGTGCGTCGGTAGTGCTGCATCTCCCCGCAATGGCACTCGCTGGCCGTATCGGCATAACCTCGCGCAACCTCGCAAGACTCGGTATCACAATGCGCAGCTTCATCGGCGAGAGCGGATACGAATCGTGCGCGCTATATCAGATTTCGAACTCAGTAACAATGGGAATGAGCGAAACTGAAATAATCGAAAAGCTCACTACTGTAGCTAAACAACTCGTCGATGGCGAACGCAAATTAAGAAATACATTGAAATCTGATAGCTTCGCAAGACTTTGCGACCGCGTAATGAGAGCAAACGGAATCTTGCAGAGCGCATATATGATGTCAGCTGACGAATTTATGCAGCTTTGGAGTGATGCACGTCTCGGAACTGCGCTCGGCATTCTCGATAAAACCGCACTTGCAGAATTTGACGCACTGCTCGTAACTGCAATGCCAGCAAATCTTCTGCTCGCAAGTGGTCAGACCGGAGATATAGCTGCGTCTGAACTCGATATCATCCGCGCAAAAGCCGTAAGAGAAGGAATAAACTGACAGCTTTGGGGCTAAACTGTATAAGGCACGCTAATAGACTTGTTCGATAACCTTTCAAATTAAATTTGGGGCATAGAATAAGTGTAATTATAAAACCGCTATATTATATTCCAACTCGATCGTAAAGTAAACTTAAACAACCGTTTAACATAACAAAGGAGCAATATGCCTAAAAGTTTTACCCAAAAAGCAACTAATGTACTGAATAAATCGCTCTACCTCGCGTCTGAGCTGGGGCATACTTATATCGGCAGCGAGCATATCCTACTCGCACTGACATCTGAAACCGACAGCGTCGCGGCAAAGCTGCTCGATACACGTGGAGTCAGCTTTGACAGCACACGCAGCGCGATAAAAAATCGTATCGGCTGCGGTGAGCGTACCCGAATAACGCCGCGCGATATGACTCCACGCACTAAGCGCATAATCGAAAACGCTGCCTATCAATCCACGCGCTTTTCACAGAGCTACATCGGCACTGAGCACCTGCTGCTTGCTATCGCAGCTGAATCTGACAGCATTGCAGTCGTGATACTGTCAGAGCTCGGAGTGTCGGCAAGCGATATAGCAAATGATGTATATAATTTTCTCGGAAACGTCAACGGCGAAAATACCGAGCCACGCGATCCATCATCTGATAAACAGTCGCGCAAGTCGCAGAGCTCGCTGAAGGATTCGCCGACGATAAATCAGTATGGGCGCGACCTTACCGCTATGGCGCGTGACGGCAAGCTCGACCCGATAATCGGACGTGAAACTGAGACCGAGCGTGTGATTCAGATACTCTCGCGCCGTACTAAAAATAATCCCTGCCTTATTGGCGAACCGGGTGTCGGAAAAACTGCGGTAGTCGAGGGACTCGCACAGCGAATCGCCGAAGGAACAGTTCCCGAAACTCTGCTCGGACGCTGTATCGTCACGCTCGACATTTCCTCAATGATAGCCGGCGCAAAGTACCGCGGCGAGTTTGAGGAAAGAATGAAAACAGTCATGGCTGAGGCTGAAAAGAATCCGGCGGTGATTTTGTTTATAGACGAAATTCATACGATAATCGGCGCGGGCGCAGCTGAGGGAGCAGTCGACGCAGCGAACATACTGAAGCCGGCACTCGCGCGCGGTGAATTGCAGGTGATCGGCGCGACCACAATAAGCGAATACCGTGCTCACATTGAAAAGGACGCGGCACTCGAACGGCGTTTCCAGTCGGTAATGGTCGGCGAACCTACTCCCGACGAGGCAATACAAATATTGCAGGGACTCCGCGACAGATACGAATCTCACCACAAGGTCAAGATTACCGATGAAGCTATCAATTCAGCTGTGACTTTGTCAGTGCGGTATATCAACGACCGCTTTCTGCCTGATAAGGCCATCGACCTCATCGACGAAGCCGCGTCGAAAAAGCGTATCGCCGCACACACTTCCCCGCCTGATCTGCGTGACGCGGAGGATAAGGTGAAGGCACTGCGCGCGGATAAGGAAGAAGCGATAAAATCGCAGGACTTCGAGCGTGCTGCTTCACTACGCGATGAGGAGAAGCGTATGAGCGAGGAGTGCGAGGCGAAAAAATCCGAATGGCAGTCAACACGTACCACTGAGGAATTGTCAATAGGTGAAGAAGACATAGCAGATATTGTCACATCGTGGACCGGCATTCCGGTAAAGAAGCTCGCCGACGAGGAAAGCAGCAAGCTGCTTCATCTCGAGAAAATACTAAAGAGCCGTATAATCGGTCAGGATGACGCAGTAGCAGCCGTCGCAAAGGCTATACGGCGTGGTCGAATCGGACTCAAGGACCCGAAGCGTCCGATGGGCTCATTCATATTCCTTGGTCCGACCGGAGTTGGTAAAACTGAATTGACAAAGGTGCTCGCTGATGTGATGTTCGGTGATACTAATGCGATGATACGAGTCGATATGTCCGAATATATGGAAAAACACTCAGTATCGAAGCTCATTGGTTCGCCTCCCGGATATGTCGGCTACGATGAAGGTGGTCAGTTGACCGAAAAGATACGCAGAAAACCTTACTCGGTGGTGTTGTTCGATGAGATCGAAAAGGCACATCCGGATGTATTCAATATTTTGCTGCAAATACTTGAAGACGGCATTCTGACTGATGCTCAGGGACGTAAGGTCGATTTCAAGAACACGATAATAATCCTAACATCGAATGTTGGAGCGTCGGGAATAACCGAGCAGAAGAAGCAGCTTGGTTTCACATCGGTATCTGAGGCTGCCGACGCAGCAGCAATGCGTTCAAACGTCATGTCAAGTCTGCGTGAGACATTTAAGCCCGAGTTTCTCAATCGTATAGATGAGATAATAATCTTTAATAAGCTGACAAGTGAAGATATCAAGAAAATCGCTGCCGTTATGCTTGATGAGGTCAAAGCGCGAATTGAAGGACTTGGCGTAAATATTCGTTTCGACGACACGCTTGTCGAAAGTCTCGCACACGAGGGCTTCGACCCGGTATGGGGTGCTCGTCCGCTGAGACGTGCGATACAGCGCCGAATCGAGGACAGCTTCGCAACAGCAATGCTCGACGAAAGTATTCACTCCGGTGACAGTGTTAATGCCATAATCGGCAATAACGGAGCTATTGAGTACCAAAAAGATAATGTTTAACACAAATTTAATCTAATAGAAATAAATAGTTTCAGAAACTTATTGGCAAGTTCACATTAAAAGTATACAATATTATATGTAAAATTTGTGCAATGAACTTTAGTTCATTTAAACTTCGATTAAATTGAAGTGTGCAAACAATCAATCAAGTACGCAATAATAATGGAATTATTTACCGGAGGTATAAATATGGGATTTTTTGATGATCTTTCAAAGAACGCAAAATCATTCGCTGAGAAGGCAGTAAAGAAGACTGGCGAGGTCGCCGAATCTGCAAAGCTCACAATTTCACTTAAGTCTGAGGAATCTAAGCTTGAGGGGCTCTTCTCTGCACTTGGAAAGCTCTGCTATGACAAGGCTGACGACGGACTCATCGCTGCTCAGATCCTTGAGATAGACGAGCAGAAAACTGTGATCGCTCAAATCAAAGCTGAGATCGCCGCAAACAGCGGAAAGAGCTACTGCGCTGGCTGCGGAAAAGAGATATCGTCCGATTCTGCATTCTGCCCGCACTGTGGCGCGAAGCAGGAGCAAAAAAAAAATATAACTAAATCCGAGCCAGCACCTGCAAAGACTGCTGAATCGGTAAAGCCCACTGCTGCGAAGGCTGAACCAGTTGAAGCAAAGCCAGAATCGAAGCCGCTGACTGCCGCTGAATTCATAGAATTCTTCAAGGCTACGATGGTAAAATACGGTTTCGCAAAATAATAGCTAAAGAAAAGCGCTCTTATGAATCTAAGCGCCGGAAAATATTCATTTTCCGGCGCTTTTATCATTGCTCCATAAATTTTTATCATCAACCCATAATGAAGAATCATGGCAATCTTTTGCACTAATTATTGACTTTATAAATTCAGAGTGATATAATATACATATAAAGCCTTAATAGCTGATATTCCCGCTTTATGCTATATCGACAAATGTAAATGCACGCCTTATATCATAAAAAGAAATTTGAGCTAAATCCCAAAATTTAAATTATAACAGGAGTTTTTTAAATGGAAAACATATTGGTAGAGGGACACAGAGGTTATTGTGATAAATATCCGGAGAATACGCTGATCTCTTTCGATGCCGCACTTGACCTTGGAGTGGATGCGATGGAGTTTGATATTTGGCTTACAAGTGACAAAGTACCAGTACTTTCTCACGATGGCAATTTGCTGCGTACCTGCGGTGTGGATAAACACATTCGTGATATGTCCTTGGAAGAATTAAAAACATTAGAACCGTGCTATGCAGCCAAATTCGGAGAGCAGTTCAAGGGAAAAGGTCTTACCGTTCCAACTTTAGACGAATTGCTTCAGCTTTGCAGCTCCAAACGTCATGACATAATTCTTGGCGTTGAGATCAAGGAATATACCGAAGAAACAGTGGACCTTACTGTTGAGCTTCTGAAAAAGTACGGCTTCTTTGACAGCTGTTATTTTTACGCGTTCAACGCGAGAATCCTGAAATATATCAAGTGTAAATACAATGGCCGCACTATGGGATATCCGGATTTCCAGATGAGAGAGTTTGAAAAGGATTCCTACAGCTATTACGATGAGATCGGACTTTCAATGTCAATTGTAAAATCGGAGATCCTTCCGATCTATCAAGCAAAAGGCTTACCGATCCATATGTACTGCGCGGACACCGAAAATGATGTAGAGCTCTGCATTCAATCAGGTGCAAGTCTCATAACCGCTAATAATCCAATTGCACTGATGAAGCGATTAGGTAGACTTTAATCAAAACAAGCTTGACTATATGACAGTGTTGATTCATTATTATACATGAATCAACACTGTTATTTTATATATACTTGTGAAGTTTGATAATTTATAAAAATAACGCGATTTTTTTATAAAAGCCCTTGACAAATGCTTTTGTTTGTGGTATAATATTATTCGTGATGAAGAGATGGCCGGGTAGTTCAGCTGGTTAGAACGCTAGCCTGTCACGCTAGAGGTCGTGGGTTCGAGCCCCAT
>JAAVZO010000007.1 GCA_022791685.1 Clostridiales bacterium | reverse complement strand
TTGCGATAGCTTATAAAAGTTCTTTGCCAGGCTTTCTTTCAAGAAAGCCGCGCGTCCCCTAACTAACAACTTACAGGAAGGAAGAATTTACATGGCAGATAAACGCGATTATTATGAAGTGCTCGGCGTTGATAAGGGCGCGGATGAGAGCGCTATTAAGAAGGCATATCGCGTGCTCGCTAAGAAGTATCACCCCGATATGAATCCCGGTGATAAGGAAGCTGAGCAGAAATTTAAGGAAGTTAATGAGGCGTATGCCGTATTGTCTGACCCGGATAAAAAGGCTAAGTATGACCAGTATGGTCACGCCGCGTTTGACCCGGAGAGCGGTTTTGGAGGCGGCGGCTTTGGTGGATTCCAGGGATTCGATGGAAGCGATATTTTTGGCGATATCTTCTCCAGCTTCTTCGGTGGAGGAGGCGGAGGCAGTGCGACCAGAAACGGTCCTATGCGCGGCAACGATATTTTGCAGCGTATCACCATTTCGTTCGAGGAAGCCGCGTTCGGATGTAAGAAGGAAGTCAGCTACGGCAAGGTAGAAAAATGTCCTGAGTGCAGCGGAAGCGGTGCGCAGAAGGGTACGACTGCCGAAACATGCTCTACGTGTCACGGTACAGGTCAGGTCAAGTCGACTAAGCGCACGCCGCTTGGTATGTTCCAGACCACAAGCCCATGTGAGGCGTGCGGCGGTACTGGTAAGATAATCAAGAACCCGTGCTCGTATTGCCGCGGCAAGGGCTTCGTCAAGAATACGAAAAAGCTTGAAGTCACCATTCCGGCAGGTATCGACGACGGACAGAAGGTCGCGATACGCGGTCAGGGCGACAGCGGTCGAAACGGCGG
This sequence comes from Clostridiales bacterium, assembly GCA_022791685.1. Lineage (GTDB taxonomy): Bacteria > Bacillota > Clostridia > Oscillospirales > CAG-272 > Flemingiibacterium. Next base: position 41,065 of record JAAVZO010000007.1, on the reverse strand, counting down.
CTCGAGCGGTGACCTCATCATCGCAGTAAACGTACGTCCGCACCCGATATTCGAGCGCGACGGCTACAATATCTACTGCGAAGTGCCGATAACATTCGCGGAGGCGGCGCTCGGTGCGGAGGTGCAGATCCCGACGCTTGAGGGGCAGGTCGCATACACGATACCAGAGGGAACGCAGCACGGCACGCAGTTCACACTTCGCGGCAAGGGCATACCTTACGTCAACTCGAAGAGCCGCGGTGATTTAATTTTCGCGGTCGCTATCGAAACGCCGCGTGGACTTTCAGAGTCGCAGAAGGATCTGCTGCGTAAATTCGCGGAGAGCCTTGGCGAGAAGAACAATACAAAGAAGGAAAGCTTCCTAAAGAAGCTGTTCAATAAATAAAAGCTGATACTTTATATACAAGCCGTAAATGTTAAGGAGGAAAAATATGGTTGGCGATTTTATAGGATCGGCATTACCGTGGATCCTATTGGGACTTTTTGTAGCGGTAAGCTGTTCATTTATGAGTAAAACGGAAAAATGAGTTCTGGCTGGGTTCATTCCAATGAATGCAGCAATATAGTCTACAAAAATAAAACAATCAGAGAAATGATACGGTATGACAGCTGACGCTTAATATACCGCTGAAAGGAACTAATATGAACTGGACACAGCTCAGAGTGACAGTGCCGACTGAGGACATCGACCGCACTGCCGCTATTATGAGTATGCTCGACAACGGCATACTTATCGAGGACTACAGCGACATCGAAACCGGACTGAAAACAGTCTACGGCGACCTCATCGACGAGAATATCCTCTCCGCCGATAAGTCGCACGGCGCGGTCTCGATATATATCCCCGATGACAAGAACTACGCTGACTACACCGCGTTCCTGAAGGAGCGCTTCGCTGCTGAGAAAATCGACGCTAAGATGGAGTTACTCGGCGTAGACGAGGAGGAGTGGTCGACCGCTTGGAAGAAGTACTATCATCCCATCAAGGTCGGCGAGAAGCTCGTCATCGTTCCGATGTGGGAGAAGTACGAGCCGACTGACGGCGAGATCATCGTGCGTATGGACCCCGGAATGGCGTTCGGCACTGGCACGCACGAGACCACACGGCTCGTCTGCGGGCTCATCGAGAAGTACCTCGTACCCGGTCAGCGTATGCTCGACGTGGGTACTGGCAGCGGCATACTCGCGATATGCGCGTCAAAGCTCGGCGCGGGCGAATGCTTCGCTTACGACATCGACCCGGTAGCGGTCAGAGTCGCACGCGAGAACGTCAAGGACAACGAGCTTACAAACATCACCTGCGGAGTCTCCGACCTGCTGCGTGATGTTGACATTTCGGGCGGACAGTTCGACTTCGCTGTTGCGAATATCGTTGCCGATATCATCATCCGTATGTCGGGTGACATCGGCGCGTATATAAAGCAGGGCGCGTACCTCATTACCTCGGGCATAATTGAGCGCTACGCCGACGACGTTCGCACAGCTATGCTTGCGAACGGCTTCGAGCTCGTCGAAACGAGAAGCGAGTCGGATTGGGTAGCTATGGTCTACCGTAAGCTGTAATATTAAATTTGTTTGCGGTAAGGAAATATTGACCAAATTTTGACCTCGATTTTTGACACAATAAATTTTTTTGAGTTTTTTTGTGATTTTATTTGACAAAACGCCAAAAGTATAGTATAATATATATTGTAGCCGGAAAACCTACTAAATTTACACAAAAAATTCTCTGAAGGGGTAGTAATGCCGCGATTTTTTCTGTCGGCTTCGAATATTTCGGACGGTATCGTCACGATTCGGGGAGACGACGCTCAGCACATATCGCGCTCGCTTCGTATGAAGCCAGGCGAGCATATCCGTGTCTGTGATATGCGGAAAATTGAATATGACTGCGTGCTCGAAGCTTTCACGCCTGACAGTGTGACTGCAAGGATAATATCGTCGCAGCCGTCTGATACCGAGCCGCCGTTCCATATACGGCTTTATCAGGCGCTTCCGAAGTCGGACAAGCTCGATCTGATAATCCAAAAGGCGGTCGAGTCGGGCGCGTCAGAGATAATCCCGTTCGAGAGTGAGCGGTGTATCGTGAAGGCAGAGCCGACTGGCAGCGATAAGGAAGCAAAGAAGCTCGAACGTCGTCAGCGTATCGCGCTTGAAGCTGCGAAGCAGTGCGGGCGTGGAATAGTGCCGACTGTTCGTGCGCCAATCAACTATGATGCTGTGATTCGCGAAATTGCAGGTAATGCTTCATCGGGCGGGCTTGGCATACTTTTCTACGAGGGTGACGGTACAAAGTCACTGCGTGAGCTGTTATGCGAACACTATCCGGAGCGGAGGTGCGGCGAGATACCGCTTCGCGATATTTCTATCGTTATCGGTGCGGAGGGGGGATTTTCGCTCGCTGAGGTCGAACGTGCTAAAGCCGCTGGGCTAAGTATATGCGGACTCGGAAAGCGGATACTTCGCTGCGAAACCGCGTCGGGATTCGCACTGGCATGTCTTGCATTCTGGTTCGAATTATAGGAATTGCTGACAATTAAAACAAAAAACAAAGGAATAGGTGCTTATATGGTGAGCAATAACACTAAAAACAAGGCTGAGGCGAAATTGCAGAAGCAGCGCCGAAGTGACCTTATCATGAATCGTCTGATGATCGCATTTGTAATTGCTGTCCTCGGAATTTTTGGCATGGTAACAGTAAAAAAGACAATTGCTAATGAAGCTTTCTTTTTTACAAATATGCTTATACCGCTGCTTGTAGTCTCTGGACTGCTGCTTGCGGGCGCGATAGTGCTGTTTGCACTGCGTGTCAGCCGTCATGTAGATGATACGAATAAAATATTTACCCGCTGGAATGTTCTTGGTACAGCGATAGTGCTTTTTGGTGCGTGCTTGTTTTATAAGGTAACCGCCGACGCTTCGATGGTTATTGCTGGGCTTGTTGCAGCTGTGGCGCTTTATTTTGTGTACCACATTTTCAAGACCGATTTCTTTGTATTTTCGGTCGTTACCGCGCTCGGTATCCTGCTTCTGAAAATGGGCAGCACCAACTACTACTCCGCTAAAATGAGTCTCGTTGTGACTGCATGCGGCATAATGGCTGTCGTAGTCGCAATAGCTGGACTTATTATCGCGCTGCTTGCGATCGCGGGGAAGGGAACTATCACGGTCGGCTCGAAAAAGCTGAAGCTCTACGCTAAAGGCGAAGGCTGCGCTGTGCCGATGATCGTGGCTTCGGTCATCACTCTTGTTGGTGGAATCCTTGAGTTTGCAGCAGTTACATTCGTAATATACGCTATTATAGCGCTTATCGCGGCATTCATCGCGTCTATTGTGATATATGCCATAAAAATGATGTGAATTTTTAGTTAATATTCTGATTTTGCTATTGAAAAAAAACAAAATTAGGTGTAGAATATAGGTTAGTATATACATATTATTTCATACAAGTCGAAAGGGGTCGCTTTATGTCAAACAGATTGTTTCAGGGTATCATTCACCAGATGAAGGATGCTGTGGACAGAATTATCGGAGTTGTAGATGAGAACGGCGTGATCATATCGTGCAGTGAACTTGTCAAGATCGGAGAAACGTGTCAGGGGGTTCGTGACGAACTCGCTTATACTACCGATACCATCACATCGGGAGGTTATACCTACCGTCAGATCGGTACAAGCGCTAAACCGGAATACGTCGTATTCGTTGAAGGCGAAGACAAAACCGCCGAAAAGATCACGATGATTCTTTCAATTTCACTCAATAACATTAAAAATCTTTATGATGAAAAATACGATAAGGGGTCGTTCATCAAAAATATCATTCTCGACAATATCCTGCCGAGCGATATTTACCTCAAATCCAAGGAGCTGCATTTCAACTCCGATGTGATGCGTATCGTATTCCTGATCAAATTCTACGGCAAGAGCGACGTTATTCCGTTCGATATGGTGCAGAATATGTTCCCGGACAAGAACAAGGATTATGTCATCAGCGTTGGCGAGCATGATATCGTGCTCGTAAAGGAAGTTAAGCCGAGCTACGACATGAGAGATGTTGAGAAGATCGCGAAGAATATCGCGGATACTCTCTCAAGCGAGTTTTACGCTAAGGTCTCGATCGGTATCGGTACCGCTGTTGACAATATCAAGGATCTTGCGCGTTCCTTCAAGGAAGCACAGGTCGCTATCGAAGTCGGCAAGGTATTCGACACTGAGAAGAACATCATCAGCTACGAAAATCTCGGAATCGGTCGTCTGATATATCAGCTTCCGACAACTCTCTGCGAAATGTTCCTGAGTGAAGTATTCAAGAAGGGCTCGCTTGAAAGCCTCGACCGTGAAACTCTCATGACTATCCAGTGCTTCTTCGAGAACAATCTGAACGTCTCTGAGACCTCGCGCAAGCTGTTCGTTCACAGAAACACGCTTGTTTACCGTCTCGAAAAGATCCGCAAGCTTACTGGACTCGACCTTCGCGAGTTTGAGCACGCTATCACATTCAAGGTCGCGCTCATGGTCAAGAAGTATCTGTCGTCCAAGCCTGTAAAATTCTGACATAATATTGCAAGTGCCGCTGCACTTTGTGATTCATAGCAATTGCAAAGTGCAGCATTTGCGCATTATGCAGAATTTACAATTTTTGCACTGGTTAAACCAGCAAAAAATTCGTTTATTTCCACAAAAACTATCGGAGCTGCCGTAATATAATGATAGAATTTAAAGATGTAAAAAAAGTATATCCTAACGGAACGGTCGCCCTCGACGGTGTTAATTTGAAGATCGCCGATGGTGAGTTCGTTTTTATTGTGGGTGAGTCCGGCGCGGGCAAGACCACGCTGATGAAGCTGCTCCTCCGTGAGGAGAAGGTTACCGGCGGCACGCTGTCGGTCCGCTGCGAGAAGCAGAACGGCAACCGCAGATCGTTTGTCGAATATAATTTACAGAAGCTTTCAAACTTCAAAGTGCCGTTTTACCGCCGCGAGCTCGGCGTTGTATTCCAAGATTTCCGCCTGTTCCCAAACAAGACGGTGTTCGAGAATGTCGCGTTCGCAATGCAGGTGGTCGGCGAATCCAACCGCGTCATCAAGCGCCGCGTGCCAGCGCTTTTGAATATAGTCAATCTTACCGAAAAATTTAACTGTTATCCCTCACAGCTTTCCGGAGGTGAGCAGCAGCGCGTCGCACTTGCGAGAGCGCTTGCAAACAATCCGCAGATAATTATCGCGGACGAGCCTACTGGAAATATCGACCCGAGAATGAGTCTTGAAATAATGAATTTGCTTGTGAAAATTCATAAGCGCGGCAAGACGGTCATCGTGGTAACGCACGAAAAGGACCTCGTCGATTATTTCAAGCAGCGCGTGGTCAAAATTTCCGACGGAAAAGTAGTCAGTGACGGTGTCGGAGGTATGTTCGGTTGAAAAGATATAGATTAACCTATTTTATGGGGCAGAGCGTGAAGGGGCTCTGGCGCAACGGAGTGATGACTCTCGCGTCGATAACCGTTCTGATGAGCTGCCTTGTTGTGATCGGCAGCTTTGCGCTGCTTATTGAAAATATCAACGTGAACCTCGAAAAGCTCGGTCTGCTGAACGAGATCGTCGCGTTTATCGACGAGACGAAGACACCTGAGGAGGTCGCGGCGATTGGCGAGCAAATTCGTGCGCTTGACAATGTAGCAAATGTTGAGTATATCTCCAAGGAGCAGGCGCTTGAGGAGGAAAAGGAACGGTACAAAGATTATACTGGACTTTATGATCTTGTAGAAGGCGACGAAAATCCCCTGCGAGATTCGTTCGTAATTACATATATCGACAATGAAAAAGCGTCCACTACGAATTATCAGGTAAACCATATCGACGGTGTAGCGAAGTCTAATTTCAGGCTTGAGCTGGCTCAGACAATCGAACGAGTTAAGAGCGGAATCTCACTTGTACTGGTATGGTTTATGGCTATACTTTTCTTTGTAAGCCTGTTTGTTATCATCAACACGATCAAGCTTGCAGTTCACTCTCGCCGTTCTGAAATTGCGATAATGCGCTACGTCGGCGCAACCGAATGGTTTGTAATTCTGCCGTTCATATTCGAAGGAATTTTCATCGGTGTGCTGTCGAGCGGTGTTGCATATCTCATCGAAATGTACATCTATCGCTATGTGGTTGCGATGATGGGTGACAATTTCCGTATGCTGACAATTATACCGTTCAATGATATCCGACTGATGCTTGGACTTGCTTTCCTTGCGATTGGTGTTGTGACCGGTATTATCGGAAGTACTATTTCCACAAGAAAATATCTGAAAGCATAAATGTTTCAATTATGCTTATATGGGGGATTATTATGAATAAAATCAAACCGACCCGTCATATAATAATCAGTAAATATATCAAACCAGTTTCGTTGCTGCTCTGTACGGCTGCGGTCGCGATGTGCGTCATACCAGCTGGAGGTCCGCTTAGTGATCCAGTTGCGGCGGCAACTGCTACCGACTCGAAAGTTCAAAGCTACGAAGATCGGATCAAGCAAATTGAAAAAGATATGTCTGCGCTCAAAAATAACATAGCTTCGTCACAGCAGAATATCGAAGCTATGCAGCAGGAGAAGCAGAATCTCGACAGCGAGATCAAGCTTATGCTTGACAAAATAGAGCTAACAAATGAGCTTATTGCTGAATTAGAGAGGTCTATTGAAGAAAAAACTGAGCAGATCGGCGAAAAGCAAACTCTGTATGAGGAAAAGTATGAGCTGTTCAAAGAGCGGCTGCGCGTAACTCATGAAGAGGGCGAAGCGAATTATCTGCAAATGATTTTCGGTGCGGAGAGCTTGTCTGATTTTCTTGTGCGTATCGACAGGATCGGCGCAATGCTTGAGTATGATACTATGATCATGAATTCGCTGACTACTGAAAAATCCGACCTTGAGGATGCACGTGCTGACCTTGCAGAAAAGAAAGCGGCTCAGGAAGTATATGCAGCACAGCTTAAGCAAGATAAAGCTGATCTTGACAAAAAATCTGCTGAAGCAGCGGCATATATAAGCAAAATGCAGCAAAATACTGCGGCATATCAGGCTCAAATGGCAAAGGATGAAAAAGAAAAGGAAAAGCTTCTTGATGATATTGAAAAGCGTTTAAAGGAGCTTGAAGCTCAGAACAATGCGAAGTATGTCGGAGGCGAGCTGATGTGGCCTGTATCGACTAAATACACGCGTGTTTCATCTGAGTGCGAATGGCGCACGAGCCCTATCACAGGCAAAAAAGAGTTCCACAACGGACTCGATATCCCGGCGGATTTCGGAGCTGATGTGTATGCTGCCAACTCCGGCACGGTTATAACCGCGACCTATCATTGGAGCTACGGAAACTACGTCATGATCGACCACGGCGGCGGAATCGTAACGCTTTATGCGCACAATTCGAAGCTGCTTGTGAAGGTCGGCGACAAGGTAACGCGCGGTCAGGTCATCGCGAAGGTCGGTTCGACCGGAAGCTCGACGGGTAATCACTGCCATTTCTCGGTGTATGAGAAGGGCAATATTGTGAATCCGCGCAAATATTTCCAGTGATAATTGGAAATTTATACATATTCGAAACGCAAATTTGTGTATTCGAATCTTATAATTTTAAGGAAGCGTTTTAATGTCAAAGAAAATTACAATTGGAATGGCGATCGTGCTCATGCTGTTGGCGATTCTGCTGACTTTTCAGCTGACATACGTCGCTTTGAACAACAAATATCAGGCAGAGCTTGATGAGATCACTCGCGGTCAGGATATTTTTTCGAAGCTCGCGGCTGTCGACCAGCTCTATCGTTCGCTTTACATCGGTGAAATCGACGATGACGAGCTGATGGACGCGATACTGCGCGGCTACGTTTACGGCACAGGCGACAAATACGCATATTACCTCAACCAAGAGCAGTTCGCTGAGATGATGGCGGACAATCGCGGTGAAATGCAGGGAATCGGCGTGTACGTGATTTACCAGAACGACGCTATTGAGATAATCAACGTAATGCCTGAGTCACCGGCGCTTGAAGCTGGACTTGAACCGGGTGATATGATCGTTTATGTTGGCGGCGAATCGGTGGCTGAGCTTGGATACAATACCGCACTCAGCCGACTTCAGGGTGAAGCCGGCACGAATGCAAGCTTTACTGTAGCGCGAAACGGCGAGCTCATCGACTACACGATAACACGCGGCTATGTAAACGAAATTTCGGTAATGAGCCATGTTTACGAGGCGGACCCGACTATCGGTATCATTAAGATTCTCAGCTTTGACCTCGGAACTCCGGGGCAGTTCAAGGAAGCTTGCCAGACGCTGATGGAGGGCGGCGTGACACGTTTTGTGTTTGACGTTCGCTATAATCCGGGCGGAGATCTGACGGCGATAGTCGAAGTGCTCGACTACCTGCTGCCTGAAGGTCCGATCGTGCGAATTGTCGACGCTGCCGGCAAAGAGGAGGTCTACAGCTCAGACGCAAATGCGATAGACCTGCCGATGTGCGTGCTTATTAACGAAAACACCGCGAGTGCTGCTGAGCTTTTCTCGTCGGCGTTGCAGGATTATGACAAGGCCGAGCTGGTCGGCAAGACCACATACGGCAAAGGCACGGTTCAGACGATACTGCGTCTGGCAGATAATACCGGACTTGGAATATCCTACCGTATGTACAATCCGCCGTTCTCGGATAACTACGAGGGAATCGGCGTTCATCCCGACTACGATGTCGACATGGACAAGAGTCTCGCGAACAAGAATATCTACAAAATCACCGATGAAGAGGACACACAGCTGCAAAAGGCCATTGCAGTTTTGAACGAAATCGGTAAATAATTTACAAAATATTCAATAATATAACTACAAGGAGATAGATAAAAATGGCAAAACCTATGGTGCTCACAGCCGAAGGTCTCAAGAAAATGACCGACGAGCTCGACTATTTAAAAAATATAAAGCGTGTTGAGGTCAAAGAAAATCTCGCAATCGCGCGTTCGTTCGGCGACTTATCCGAGAACAGCGAGTACGATGAAGCGAAAAATGAGCAGGCTAAGGTCGAGACTCGTATTAACGAGCTTGAAGAGATTCTCAAAAATGTCGTTGTTATCAACGAAAACGAGCTGGCAGACGACATTGCTAACGTTGGTATGACGGTCAAGGTCTACGACGAAGAGTTTGACGAAGAGGTCGAGTACAACATCGTCGGTTCGAACGAAGCTGACCCGCTCAAAAACAATATCTCTGACCAGTCGCCGATAGGTATGGCGATAATCGGCAAGCACGTCGACGAGATCGCTGAGGTCGAAGCGCCTTCTGGCATAATCAAGCTTAAGATTCTTGAAATCAAGAGAAAATCATAAATCATAGTTTAAAGGATCAGACAAAATGAGTGAAAATCAAAATACGACTCCTGAAGCGCCGGAGATGACCGAGCAGGAGCTTAATGAAATATTGAAGGTCCGCCGTGAGAAGCTCGCCGAGCTTCAGACGGCAGGGAATGACCCCTTCCAAATTACAAAGTACGATGTTACCAGCACAAGCAGCGTGGTAAAGGCTTCATTCGACACGCTCGAAAATACTGAAGTCAGCATTGCCGGACGACTTATGTCGAAGCGCATTATGGGTAAGGCATCTTTCTGCCATATTTTGGATGGCGACGGACAGATCCAGTCTTATGTAGCGCGCGATGCAGTCGGCGAGGACGAGTACAAGGCGTTCAAGAAGCTTGATATCGGCGATATCGTCGGTGTTCGCGGCACAGTATTCAAGACTAAAACCGGTGAAATTTCGATTCACGCAACAGATATTACCTTGCTCGCGAAGTCGCTGCTGCCGCTGCCGGAGAAGTACCACGGACTTAAAGATACCGACACCCGTTACCGTCAGCGTTACATCGATCTTATCGTAAATCCCGAAGTAAAGGATACATTTGTAAAACGTTCACAGATACTTAAGGAGATTCGCAATTATCTTGACAGCAAGGGCTTTATCGAGGTCGACACGCCTATTCTTGTGCCGCTCGAGATCGGTGCGTCGGCGCGTCCGTTTGTTACACATCACAACACACTCGACATGGATATGTATCTGCGCATAGAGACTGAGCTGTATTTGAAGAGACTGATCGTCGGCGGTATGCACCGTGTTTACGAGGTCGGACGCATTTTCCGAAACGAGGGAATGGATACCAAGCACAATCCTGAATTTACGTCGATCGAGCTGTATCAGGCGTTCACCGATTATCACGGCATGATGGACCTTGTCGAGGAGCTCAACACCATGCTCGCGGAGAAGATCTGCGGTTCGAAGGTCATAACGTATCAGGGTACTGAGATCGACATGGGTCACTGGGAGCGCTTGACTATGGTCGAAGCTGTCAAGAAGTACTCGGGCTGCGACTACAACGATTGGGCGACCGACGAGGACGCACGCAATTGCGCTAAAGAGCACCACGTCGAGGTTCCGGAGAATGCGACGAAGGGAACAGTGCTCGCTGAATTCTTTGACGCTTTCGTCGAGGAAAAGCTGATTCAGCCTACCTTCATCTACGATTATCCAGTCGAGAACAGCCCGCTTGCAAAGCGTAAGCCGGAGAATCCTGCATTTACTGAGCGTTTCGAGTACTTCATAAACGCAACTGAATTCGGAAATGCGTTCAGCGAGCTGAACGACCCGATTGACCAGAAGGAGCGCTTCGAGCGTCAGGTTGCAGCAAAGCGCGCTGAAGAGCCGAACTGCCGTGCAGAGGTGGATTACGATTACGTGACCGCGCTCGAATACGGACTCCCGCCTACAGGTGGACTCGGATTCGGAATCGACCGCCTTGTAATGCTGCTCACTGACAGCGCATCTATACGCGACGTTCTCCTTTTCCCGACGATGAAGCCGCTTGACTGAGTAATAATAACAGTGGAGGAACATATAATGATGTATCCGTTTATACAATTAGATGACAGTACGGAGATTGTTCACTCCGAAATGCTTGATGACGGCGAAGTTAAGGTTTATGTTGAAAAGCCGGATGAAATTGATGGCTTTCACAACGCTGTTTGCTTTCTGCCAGAATATCGGTGGGAAGATGTACATGGCTTCACAGAATCTGAGATTATCAAATATCAAGAAATTATTGAGTCTGTGGCACATCTGATTATTGAATTTTCACAAAACGGCGGATTTGAAAATGCCTCAAATTTTTAAAGTTGGATCTTATTGGATATTCTTTTGGGCTAATGAAAACGATCCGTTAGAGCCAGTGCATATTCATGTTGCAATGGGTGCGCCATGCGCTAATGCTACAAAAATTTGGATTACAAAATCTGGGAAGTGCTTATTAGCAAATAATAATTCCAAAATTCAAGATCATATTCTACGAAATATTATGAGAATCGTTGAAGCAAGAAGCTCTGAAATTATCCAAAAATGGAAAATGTTCTTTGGTCAGACAAGCTTTTATTGTTAATTAAAACCAGCCGATAAGAGATTTTGTCTCTTATCGGCTGGTAATTTATTATAAAATTAAATGAAAGGAATCAACATGAATACACTTAACAATGAACTCACCGAATATATAAGCGCATATATGTCCGCGCGGGAACACAACACGATGAAGGCTATTGACGCGCCGGCATTTGGCACGCCGCTTGTTGGATTCTCACTCGCTGACGACGAGCTGTACGCGTTTTATAAAAAGCACATCGGCGAAGAATTTTATATGCTGCCCGAGGAATGGCTTGAACTCACTTACGGACGCAAGTTTGACCGCAGCCGCGTGTCGGTCGTAAGCTGGATCTTGCCGCAGACCGATCTCGTGCGCCAAAAGTGCCGTCAGCACGACGACTGTCCGGCGCTCGAGTGGGAGTATGTTCGTGTTTATGGCGAGGAGTGCAACCGTGCGCTTGCGGCGGCGGTCGAAAAATATCTTCGCGATAAGGGGCTCGCGGCGGTCGCACCGATGTGCTCTGACAAGTTCAGCTGGGAGCCGTCAAAGCAATTTACCGTAGCGTCGAACTGGTCGGAGCGTCACACCGCGCTGATCTGCGGACTGGGTACGTTCGGACTCTGCGACGGACTTATCACTCCTGTTGGCAAGTCGGTGCGTATCGGCTCGTGTATAGTTGAAGCTGAGCTCACGCCGACTGAACGCCCGTACACACGCTACAACGAATACTGCCTTGCCGACGAGGGCTGCACCGCCTGTATCGACCGTTGTCCTGCTGGTGCGATCTCGCTTGAAGGCGGGCATGATAAGATCGCATGTCAGAAGTATCATCAGGATGTAATAAAGCCGGTCTGTCATGAACGATATGGCTGGGACGGGTACGCTGTATGCGGACTCTGCCAGACTGGAGTTCCATGCGAGCACGGCATTCCTAAGCGGAAATCGAAAAAAATACAATAAATTTACAAATTATGCTGGGTATGTTCCTTTTTTATACGCGGATACTATAAATGTCTGGTCTGCTGATAGCAGCAGTGTTTTTTCGCAGACGAAGAAAGGAATGATTACTATGTTTAAGCATGAAAAAATGTTATTTCATCCGGTTGAGGTCGAAAAGCCGAACCCACAGTATGCGGCGCTTTTGCAGGAGCAGCTCGGCGGCGCGAACGGTGAGCTGAAGGCGGCTATGCAGTATATGTCGCAGAGCTTCCGGATCAAAGACCCCGAAATTAAGGACCTGTTCCTCGATGTTGCGGCTGAGGAGCTCGGACACATGGAGATGGTCGCACAGACTATCAACCTTCTGAACGGGCACGATGTCGACGCGTCGGCAGTTCCGGCGGGAGAGATACAGACGCACGTGCTGCTCGGTCTTAACCCCGGACTCATCAATGCGTCGGGCTACTCGTGGACTGGAGATTACGTGTCGGTGACCGGCGACCTCTGCGCCGATCTACTGTCTAATATCGCATCCGAACAGCGTGCGAAGGTAGTGTACGAATACCTTTATCGTCAAATCGACGACAAAAAGGTGCGTGAGACGATAGATTTTCTGCTGAATCGCGAGGAAGCGCACAATGCGATGTTCCGCGAAGCCTTCAACAAGGTGCAGAACACCGGCTCGAACCGCGATTTTGGTACGACGAAGGCGGCAAAGATGTACTTCAGTATGTCTGAGCCTTCTCCGGACGACAGCCGATTCACCGACGTAAAGGTCGAAGCGCCATCTTTTAACTGAACAAAAATATGCCGTGGTTTATACCGCGGCATATTTTTACTTTATTGCTGTATTCGTGTACGGGACGTAATCGTATATCGTTTCGAATGACATCGATTCGAGGGACGCTCCGACGGAGTTTATCAGCGCGCCGTTTTTGAAGCGCTCGCGATAGTCGTTCGGAGTTATTCCGAATCGCTTCTTAAATTCGCGCGCGAAAAAGCTCGGGCTGCCGAGATGGTAGCGTTCGGCTATCATGTAGACGAGGTCGTCGGTCTGACGCAGCTCGCGGCAGGCGGCGGCAAAACGGCGTTCACGCAGATATTTGTATATTGTCGTGCCGTATTCATTCTCGAACACCCGCTCGATGTGGCGTGCTGATTTGCAGAAATATGCCGCGATATCTGAAACTGTGACGGGCTTTTCGAGGTGGCGGTCGAGCGTATTCTTTATTTGTTCGCTGAGCGGCAGCTCGTGTCTGCTCCGCTTTGGTGTGAATGCCTTGTCGAAAAGGTCGAGCAGCATATGGCAGAGCTCAAGTTCGCGGATACCGTAGGTTGACACGAATTTGATGATGTGCGCGACTATTGCACCGCATTCCGGTGAATTGACGATATTTGTGCTGCGGTCTATACTATACAATTCGAGCAGACTGTCGAGGTATCGTCCGCGCAGAGTCAGCCACAGCTTGTGCTGCGGATTTTTTTGGTCGCATAGGTACTTTATCTGCTCAGTATTACAGCAGATAAGCAGGTCACCGCTGTTCAGTTCATATGGGCTTCTTTCTATGGCTTCGATGTATGCGTGACCGTCGATTATAAATTCTATCAGCGAGTAACCGGTCGGTATGTCACCCATCTGATAATTCACGTCAGGTTCGACATATCCAGCCGCACGGATGTCGAGAAAATCGCTGTTCGTACCGAGATTAAGGAACGACAGTTTTTCTTTATATTCGGTGATTTTCATATCGTATGTCCTTTTTGTTATATAATATGTCTGTTTAGTTGCTTTACAATAGCCGCGAAGAATAGTACAATATTATTGTAACATAGATTAGCTAAAAAATCAAGCATGAAAGGCAATTGTTTATGGATAAAAAATTTTTCAATGTGACCGGGCTGCCTGTGGGTGCGGCGGTCGATATCGCTTGTGAAGCACGCGGCAATGCCGAAATATATACATTATCGCTGAAAACCGAAGGGGAAGCGCTCGATTTCGCGAGCATGAGGATATTAGTCGGCGCGAACGCGAGTGAGGCTGTCGGACGCTGGTTTCCCGAATCTGATGTATTCCGCGGAGTAAAGGAGACATGGTGCTGCCACAACCGCACGTCATATATGTGCGGTGCGCCGGTGCAGTCCTACTACCGCACCGACGACGTGAACCTCTTGACCGTCGCCGTCGACGACACCATAACATCATGGAATATCAGCTCCGGCATTGAAGAAGAAAATCGTATGCTCAATTACATCCTGTCTCCGAACGGAATGAAAACCGCGTCGAAGGTTATCCGCGTATTCGTCGACCGCTCCCACCGCAAGTATTACGACGCGGTGCGCGATGTTGTCAGCTGGTGGGCTGAGCTCGACGGCGGCGCGCACGTTATTCCTGAGAGCGCGTACGACCCGGTGTACTCGACATGGTACGCCTTCCACCGTGATATCACAGCCGAAACCGTGCTCGAGCAGTGCAAAATGGCGGCTGAGCTCGGCTGCAAGACTGTGTTCATCGACGACGGCTGGGCGACTCCGCTCGATACGGTCGGTTACAATGATACCGGCGACTGGAAGCCGCACCCCGACCGCTTCCCGGATATCAAGAGTTTTGTCGATTCGATACATGCGCTCGGCATGAAGGCGGTTCTGTGGGCAGCGCCCGGACTTAGCGGCTGTAACGCACGTTCGAGCAAACTATACGCCGGAAAGTTCATGAAGGAAAACACCAATAGCCTATTTAACGTGCTCGACCCGCGATATACGTTTGTTCGCTCCGGAATGATTAACGACACCTGCGAGCTTGTGACAAACTACAATTTCGACGGTTTGAAGATAGACTTCATCGACTCGATACAGGGCGCGGACTGCGAGCCCGACGACGAGCGTGACTATTCATCCGTAACTGACGCGCTGCACGATATGCTCGACGTTATCTACGGGAATATCACAAAAGCGAAGCCGGACGCGCTGATAGAATTCCGTCAGGCTTACGTCGGCAGGGATATTCTGCGCACGGCGAACATCGTCAGAGCGGGGGACTGCGCGCAGGATTTCCTCACCAACCGTGTGCGCGTTATTGATCTGCGGCTCGGAACGAACGTCGCGGTACATTCGGACATGATACAGATAATCGAAGATGAAGCGCCCGAAAGCTCGGCATTGCAGCTGACGAATATCATGTTCTCGACTCCGCAGATTTCGCCGTGCTTCGACAAGATCAGCGACGAGCAGAAGCGTATGTTGAAATTCTGGATCGGCTTCATGAGCGAAAAGCGCGAACTGCTGCAAAAGAGCAGCTTTGAGCCGAAGCACTGCTACAACAACTATTCGAGTGTTACTGTCCGCAATGAAAGCGAGCGGCTGACGACATTGTACGGCGAGAGTCTGCTGATACTCGACGAAACCGCGCCGCGTGTGTACATCGTCAACGCCTACGAGCGCACACCAATTTATGTCGGTTCATCGGTCGAAGCGAAGTATGCGTACAAGCTTGTGAACTGCATGGGTGACGATGTCGGAAGTGGTGAGATCACGCTCGACAGTTCGCCGAAGCTTATCGAAGCGCCCTTCAACGGCATGATTGTGATGGATTTAATTAAATAATCTATAAATAAATTGCATATAAATATAAAGGGGAAGATGTTATGAAAATAAAACGTATACTTTCGATTCTGCTGCTCTCAGCGATACTCATTTCGTCGATGAGCTGCGGCAACACAAAGCAGCCCGACGACACAGTCGGGGGGGCATCAGATAAAGTTGATGACACCGAGCCGGTCGAGACTGAGGTAAGCGATGATTTGCCTGCTGACCTCAAATTCAGCGGACGAGAGCTGCGCATATTGTCGACGAATAATACAAATCAGGCAAACCTGCTCGTTGATGAGGCGACCGGCGATGTTTGTAATGATGCGATTTACAAGCGCAATGAGAAAATAAAGGAACGCTTTGACATTACGATGACCGAGATAAGTGCAGACTGGTATGAGGCTCGTGATACTGCCCGTACAGCTATCATGGCGAATGAAGACGTATATGACATTATCTCTGTTATCGACCGCGAGGCGCTGACCTTTGCAAGCGAGGGAATGATTTATCCGGCGGAGGATGTAGAAAATATTGACCTTACGAAGCCTTACTGGAATCAGTTACTTAATGAGAATATGACAATCGGCGGGCGGAAAATTCTCGCGTACAGCGATATGGCGTTAACGACATATGATTTTACGCATATTTTGACGTTCAACAAGAACATGATTGAGGAGCTTCAGCTCGAATCGCCGTATGACCTTGTTGAAAGCGGAAAGTGGACGCTCGACAAGTATGCACAGTATGTCGAGCAGGCTACAACCGACCTTAACGGTGATACAAAATTTGATAAAGAGGATCGATATGGCTTTGTTTCGTATGCAAAGCACATAGCGCCATGTCTGTGGATATCGACCGGCTGCCTTTCAATTGAGAAAAACGACGATGACATTCCGGTATTTAATATGAACAACGAAAAAATGCTGTCTGTAATCGAAAAGGCATACGAGCTTTCATGGGGAAATGATTATTGGTATAAAACCGCTTGGGACGATTGGTTTTCAAGCTTAGAGCTGTTTACAAGCGGTCACGCGCTCTTTAACGACACTACATTCGGCGATCTTTTCGGCGATTATTACCGTGATATGAAGAGTGATTACGGTGTGATTCCGTTCCCAAAATATGATGAGCAGCAGGATACCTATTATTCGCGCGTTGAAGGTGGATGTCCGTATTTCATTCCGGTAACTGTAAACGACACAAGCTTTGCCGGTGCGATGATGGAGGCTATGGCGTGCGAGTCGTACAAGTCGGTAATTCCGGCGTATTACGAGGTCGCGCTTAAAGCGAAATTCACGCGTGACGACCAGTCTGGCGCGATAATCGATATGATGATGCAGAATCGTGTGTACGACTGGGGCGATACCTTCTTCTGCGACGCGGTTCGTGACGGATTTATGGCGAGTGCGTTCATAAATGGAACGCCAGTCGCGGCTTCCGATATCGAAGCTAACCGTCCAAAGGTAGAATTGGCGATTCAGAAAATAGTCGATGCGTTTGAGGAATAATTAAAAAATCAGCATATTCATGAAATTATGGCATGGATATGCTGATTTTTTTACATTGCCGTTCAATTATCGAATGGCAATGTATTGTCGTTCATAATTTTGATCGAGCTTCCGCCGGAACGCTCCTTTTTAACGATGATCTGCCGCTCGATCTTTTCCTTCAGCTCGGCGACGTGCGAGATTATGCCGACGAGCCGGTCGCCCTCAGTCAGCTCGACGAGCGCGCGCACTGCCTGTTCGAGCGATTCCTCGTCGAGTGAGCCAAAACCCTCGTCGACGAACATCGTGTCGAGCTTGACTCCGCCCGCCGACGACTGAATTTCGTCCGACAATCCCAGTGCGAGTGACAGGGAAGCTTTGAACGATTCGCCGCCCGACAGTGTGCGGACGCTGCGGATACTGCCGTTGTAGTGGTCGACTACATCGAGTTCGAGACCGCTCTGACTGCGCGCATTCGACGCGTCGACCCGCCGCTTCAATTCATACTGACCGCTTGACATTATCATAAACCGCGTGTTTGCGCGCTCGATTATGCGGTCGAAAAAGGTCGTCTGTACGTAGGTTTCGAGCATGAGCTTATCGCGCCCGCGGATATTGCCGTTCGCGGTGTTCGAGAGCGCCTGAACCCAGCTTAGTTTGCTTTCAAGCTCGGCGAGCTCTCCAGAACGGCGGTTGATATTTTCGAGCGCTGTGCGGTTCGAGTCGAGCCGACTGTGAAGTCTGATACGATGAGCGGCGAGCTCATTCTTTTGTGCTATTATCGCATTCCGTTCAGCTGTGAGCGTGTCGAGGTCGAGCTTTTCTGCGCTTTCGAGCTGTGCATGCAGCTGAGCTATCCGCCCTTCAAGCTCGATAACGCTCGCCGCGCATTCGCTGTGTTCCTTCTCAGCAGCTTCAAGTTCTCGCTTTATCTGGTCGCGCTCACGCTTCATCTCATTGAGCCGTGCGGACGCTGCCTTTTTATCCGGGAAGCTCAACTGCGAGCTGAGTTCGCGGATACTGCCTTCGAGCTCGGTCCTGCGTGCAACCGACGCTGCTATATCGGCGTTGAGTCTGGTCATTTCGGATTCGGTCGCTTTTATCAGCTGCTCGCCCTTGGGAATGCGTGCACTCGTATCGTCACGCTGCTTGACGCGCGCTTCTTCGCTTTCGAGCTGTTTTTTCAGGTCAGCGCACCGGTTGTCGGAAAGCTGTATCAGTTCGGTGATCTTTGAGGATGTATCGTCAATTTCGTGCTCTGTCTCGAGCGATGGAAGGGCTATGAATTCGGAAGATTGTGATATGAAATTGTCGCGCGCTGTGACCGCTTGACCGTGCAGTCGACCGCATTCTACGCTGTCACGCGACGCTTGGGCAGCGGCATTGTCGCAGTCGGCGCGGAGCTTTTCGAGCTCGGATTTGGTCGGCGCGGCGGGTGAGGGAAGCGCGATTTTGGGGTGCGCAGTGGAGCCGCAGACCGGGCACGGTTCGCCGTCGCGCAGAAGCTGACCTAAAATTCCCGCCTGCTCATCGAGAAATGCACGGTTTTTGATATTGTAATCTTTCTGTATCCGCTCGGCTTCTGCGGCTGAAAGCTGGTACTTTTTTTGCGATGCGGTGAGTTTATTTTGCAGCGACGAGTAGTCGTTCAGCATTTCGCTAAGCGCTTTCAGCCGCTCACCACGCTTCGATTCAAGCTCGATCTCGCTCCGCAGCTTCTCGCGTTTCTCACCTGCATTGTCGAGCGATTGAAGTTCGGTTTTTAATTGCTCGAGCAGTGCATAAGACTTTTGCAGCGTTCGCGATTTTTTATCGTACTGCTCGCGGTCGGCGGCCAATTTGCCGTCAAGCGCCGTAAATGCTGACTTTTTCGTGTCGAGCTCATCGTAACGTGCAAGCTCTCGTTCAAGCAGTACAGCGCGCTCGGCGAGCTTGTCTGCCTCGGGTTGACGTGCCTTCTGCCGCTCGTACTGCGCGGCAAGCAATGTAAGCTTCGCGCGCTTTTCGTTCAGCTCACGGTTCGCTTTATCAAACTCTGCCCCCGCTTTGGCGTACTCGGCGGCGCGTCCAAGTTTGGTATTTGCCGCTTCAAGCTGGCGTTCTATCTCGTCGAAATTGCCATTCAGCTCATTTGAAATGTCGGTGTCGCGTGCGATAAGCTCTTCAAGCAGCGCGATGATCTCAGCAATCGGAAGCTCACCGCGTTTGGCGGATTCGAGTGATTCGGCGAGTCGGTCGGTAGGGTCAGCAACTATTCCGGCGACGTACTGTTTCACGCTGCTATTCGCCGCTTCGCAGCTGTCACGCAGCCTGCCGGATTCAAACTTTAGCTTATCTTGCAATTCACGGTAGAGCTCAGTTTTGAACAGCTGCCGGAAGATTTTGATACGCTCCTCAGTCGGTGCGAGCAGCAGCTTCATGAATTCACCCTGCGCGATCATCGCGATTTGCAGGAATTGTCCGCGGTCGATCCCAATGAGCTCGCAGACCGCTTTCGTGACTTCTTTCGCTTTCGATATTATTCTTCCGTCGGGGCATATCAGGGTCGCGTCGGCACGCTGGACCGTCACGCCGTCGCCGCGCTTTGACGGTCGCTCGTACTCGGGATTGCGTCGCAAAACGTAAGTTTTTTCGTTGTAGTCAAAGGTCAGCTCGACCTCCGTTGGCGTGTCGGGCGACGCGTAGGACGAGCGCAGCATCGACGCGTCGCGGCTGCTTGTGCTCGCCTCTCCGTAGAGTGCGAAGGTTATCGCGTCGAATATCGTTGTCTTGCCCGCACCGGTATCGCCAGTTATCAGGTAGAGTCCGCGCCGTCCGAGCAGCGTAAAATCTACCTCGCAGCGTCCGGCATACGGTCCGAATGCAGAAATTATAAGCTTTATTGGACGCATAAAATCACCTCACCTCCCAGATTTTCTCGATCAATTCAAGCATAAATCCACGCTGCTCGTCTGACATCGGCTGACCGTTCTGCGCCGTGTAGAAGTCGTCGAATAGCCCAAGCGGCGAGCGGCTTTCGAGCGGCACGAGTACATCGGAATTGCTGCTGCGCGTGCGAATATTATCGTAGTCGAGCTTCATCAAATTGTGGTAAATAGTCCGCAGTTTGCCAATTGCGTCGGGAATATCCTGCTCATCGGTGAGCGTTATATGTACGAAATCCTCCTGATAGCTTGTCCCTGTGTAAAAATCGCGCAGTGTCAGCTCGTCGTAGCTTCCGCGCAATTCGACAAGTTCACGCAGCGGCTTCAGTGGAATTGTTCGAATAGATGAATTACCTTTGTCAGCCAATTCGACCACAGTTACAGATTTTTCCTGATTTGCCTCAGAAAAGGAATATTTCAACGGTGTTCCGCAGTAACGGGCGTGCTCGCCGACATTCTGCGGGCGGTGGATATGACCGAGTGCAACGTAATCGAAGCCGTCAAATACTGCTGCGTCGACGTTGTCGCTGCCACCAACCGACACATCCTCCGAGTCGCTGCGTTCTGCACCGGTCACGAACTGGTGAGTTATCAGCACATTTCGCTCGTTCATATCTACCTGCATTTCAGCTATCGCGACTCGCAGCGCATCGGTGTAGGACTCTATTTTCGCGTCAGGGAAGCAGCACCGCACATTTATCGGACGAATGAATGGAAGCAGGTAAAAATTCACCGAGCCGTGCATATCTTCAAGCTTTATCGGCTGCACGTTTCCGTCGTACACCGGAGACAGATACACGCCGCTCGAAGTCATTAGCCGTCCGCCGAATGCCACGCGCTCTGGAGAGTCATGGTTTCCGCTTATCGCGAAAATCTGGATCTTTCGGCTTGATAGCGCACAGAGAAATTCGTCGAAAAGCCGCACGGCTTCAGCGGATGGCTGCGACTTATCGTAAATATCGCCGGCTATAACGACCGCGTCGGGCGATTCGGTATCGGCGAGCTTGATTATTTCATTTAATATATGCGCCTGATCTTCGGCAAGCGAGTATTCGTTCATCCGCTTACCGAGATGAAGGTCCGACAGATGGAAAAATTTCATTATTATGAATCCTTTTATAAAATAGTAAAATAATTATACCAGATTTGCTATTCGATAGCAATACATCGTATGTAAATTTTATCGCCCCTCTTGACAAGCGGACGAAAAAGGAGTATAATATAGTTACAAATGTTCGGGAGATGATTGAAGTGAGCGATACAAATAAACGTCTGGTGTTCCACGTCGATGTGAACAGCGCGTTTCTGTCTTGGGAGGCGGCGCGGAGGGTCAAGCTTGGTGAGCCTGACCTTAGGCTTGTACCTTCGGCAATCGGCGGAGACCCAGAAAAACGAACCGGAGTCATACTCGCAAAGTCGATTCCAGCGAAGAAATACGGTGTAAAAACTGGCGAGCCGATAGCGGCGGCACTGCGAAAATGTCCGAAATTACAGCTTGCGCGCCCGAATTTTAAGCTGTACGAGACATCGTCACACGCATTTATGGACATCTGTCGCGAGTATGCGCCGATTGTCGAGAAGTACTCGATCGACGAATGCTTCCTTGACATGACTGGAACTGAGCGAGTCTATCCCGACCCTATCGCTACTGCGCATGAGATCAAGGACAAGATCCGCGATAAGCTTGGTTTCACGGTCAATATCGGTATTGGCTCAAATCGGCTGCTTGCGAAAATGGCAAGCGATTTCGAGAAGCCGGACAAAGTTCACACATTATTTACAAATGAGATTGAACAGAAGATGTGGCAGCTTCCGGTGCGCGAATTATTCGGTATCGGGCATTCGACTGCTGAACGGCTCGAACGTGCCGGAATCAGCACTATCGGCATTCTTGCACGCTGTGGAGTCGAAGCGGTACAGTACCTTGTAGGCGACAAGCTCGGGCGGATGATCTACGACTACGCGAACGGTATCGACGATTCTCCGGTGCTTGAAGAATCGCCCGAAACGAAGGGATTTAGTATATCTACGACTGTAGCGTCCGACATAACTGACCGCGAGTCGGCGCATGGCGTACTGCTCGCGCTCGTCGATAGTGTCACTGCACGGATGCGCGCCGACTCACAATACTGCACTTGTGTTGCAGTGACGATTCGCTCGAACGACTTCAAGAATCGCTCGCACCAACGAAAATTATCCGAGGCGACAGATATCACCTCGGAAATATATGAAATTACTAAACGCCTGTTCGATGAATTGTGGGACAGCCGCACACCACTGAGACTGCTTGGCGTTGCGCTTACCGACTTGACGCGAGAGCGGATGGTGCAGCTGACGCTGTTCGATGATGAGAAGAGCGAGGAACGGCGTGAGCGTTCGCGTGCGCTTGACCATGCGGTGGACATGATACGCAGCCGATATGGCTCAGATATGATAACGCGCGGCAGAGTGTGCAAGTCTGAGCTCGAAGTTGGGCGCAAATACCGCGCTAAGCTCGAGGAGATGGGAAGGGAGCTCGACGAGAAATAAGCGAGGATCACAGCCGATTACCGCATTCACGCTATGATCGGTTCTTGGCAGTGTCCGTAAGTTTGTTGTCCTTCTTTTTTGCGATTTTTGCCTCCGTGCGCCTACGTTTTGCGCGGATACGCTTATCACGCTGACGTTTTTCGTGCTCATCGTCACGCACAGGCTTCAGTCCGGCAGCCTCGAGCGCGCGCGGCCACGGTCCGAGAAAGGCTTTTATCGCTATGACTTCCTCATTAGTGAAGTCCGAACGTTTAGGGTAGCGCGGCTCTCCGACAGCTTCAAGCTGAGCATATTTATTTTTTAGCAGCACTATGGCAGATTCACGGTCGTATTTTCCTTTAATAGCGAAAGCCTTCCTTCCAAATAAAAACGCTTTTGCCCGACCAAAGTCAAGCAAAAGCGCAGCGTAATAAAACCCAATGGGGAAAGCTTAATCAAGCCAAAGCGCAAAATCCGACACTTCTCCCATGGATCAGTAAAACGGCTGCACTCTTCAATTATCAAAAGTATCGATATAGCGATATTTTCAATATTTACCCAAAAATGTTCCGATATAAATATCGGTGACCCCGCATGCTGGTGAGTATTCCGACTTAAACTGCAAAAGCAGTAATTACGGTAATGGCGGTTGCGACGGATTTTCACCGAACTTCCCTCTAATATGCTGCTGAATGAATCAAGCAGCATAACCAAAACTGCGGCGATATTAAATTATCTTCATCTAATAGTATACCACATATCATATGAAATGTCAATATTTTTCGCAAATATTAAAAAGTACTTGCATTTGCAGAGATAATATGCTATTATAATAATAGAATATGTCTAATAATAAAAAGCGAAAGGAAAATACCTATGAAGCAGTTTGATATCACCTATTTTTACGGTCCGGATACCGACTTTATCGAGAGGCCGGAGGTCATCGCCGATATCGCGGCGGCTGGATTCACGCTCGTGCCGATCAACGAGGATACCGAAACCAACAAGCGTGTGCTGACACTGCTGGCGCACTACGGGCTGCGTGCGGTCGTGTGGGATTCGCGTATCGCTAAGATCTACAATAGCGACGATATCGCAGGCGCGGACGCTATGGCAAGGGAAGTGACGGAGGACTATCGCGGGTATGATAACATCGCCGGATGGGATATCGTCGATGAGCCGAACGCGGCGAAGTTCCCGGTGTTGGCAGCTATTGTCAGGGGATTTCGCAGATACAGTCCCGACAAGGAGACTGTGATAAACCTGTTCCCGAACTATGCGACACCGGAGCAGCTCGGGTGTTCGGATTTTGTGTCGTATCTCGAAATGTTCACAAACGTTGTAGACCCGCACTTCATCAGCTACGACCACTACCATTTTCTCGGCAGAGAGAACTGCAACAAGATAATCGACGAGTCGGTCGACGAAAGGGAACGGCTGATACGAATTTCGGCTGAGACGACTGAAAACCGCGGCGGATTCTTTGAAAATATCGAGGACGTGCGTAGAATTGCGAACAAGTACGGCATCGACCCCATGCTCATTGTGCTGCTCGTCGAGCACGGACCTTACCGCAATTTGACGTGCGGCGAGCTCTTCTGGGAGGCGAATATGTGCCTCGCTTACGGTATGCGCCGCATTTCCTACTTCACCTACTGGGAGCCCGGCCATGACGACCACTGGCAGTGGACGAACGCTATGTGTGATCGCAGCGGCGAAAAGCAGCAGCATTACTACGACGTGAAGGCGATAAATCGAGAGATAATGAGCGCCGGACGCTATCTTTTCGACAAGACCTCGACGGCGGTATTCCATATCGGCGAGCCTGAAGCCGGAACGACGGAGTTCAACGGCTATGGAGCTATCGACAAGATCGACGGTGAGAACGGCGTGATCGGCTGCTTTAGTGACGGCAGCTTCTACATCGTCAACCGCAGCTTCACCGACTCAAACAAATTTACACTTCACAGCAAAGAGCCGATGTCACTCCTTACAACATACGGCGTATTTGTTGAGCATGAATGCGATGAAACTATTTCCGACAACGCGGATAGGCAATACACGGTCGAGCTCGAGGCAGGACGTGCGGCATTGATAAAATTTTAATAAACTGTCAAAATATGACGAATCGGTCGACGCAGAAATGCGCCGACCGATTTTATATTATAAAGCAGCTCACTTATTTTTCCCCAAACGGGGGGGGGTTAGCTGGCTTAAAATAGACCGACGGCGGTACGCCGACGAGCTGTCTGAATGAGCGCGAGAAGTGGCTGTAGTCCGAAAATCCAACATTTTCAGCAATTTCCGAAGTGTTCAGCCCCGAGCTGTGATACTCTACTGCCGCGCGTCTTATACGGTAGTGTGTTAGATAATTTGTAAAACTTGTTCCGAAGCACCGCTTGAATAGCGTACAGAAATAGCTCTTGTTGTAGCCGAGCTTGGCGGCGATCTCAGCAGTTGAAAGCGGCAAAGTGTAATTTTCATCTAAAAAATGGACTATTTTGTTAATGAAATTGGAATCACGCGGGAGTATTTCCTGACCTTCAGCGTTGATGTCGATGAGCCCCACCTTGTCAATGAGCAGAGACATAAGCTGGCAAAGCTTGGAGATCAGCATTAGATCTGTGACAGAATTGCCGCTGCTTTGATTGCATTTATAGATATCGCAAACCAATCTACCGAGCTCGTCGGCGGTCTCACTCGCCTTTACGATATTTTGAAAGCGCATATTCCCGAGCCGCAGATTTTTGAGCGGCTCTGCAATTGAGTTCGAAAAGCAAGAAAAGCAGGTGAAATCGAACGTTGCGTAGCAGTATTCGACAACGACATCCGCGTTAAATTTTGCCGCGTGGAGCTCATACGGATTGACTATGAGCAGATCGCCGGTATCGAGCGTAATTTTTTGTCGATTTACCTCGACGAACAGCTGCCCGCGCATAAGGTAAATGAACTCAGCGTTCGGGTGATGGTGAAGGTGTGCGGCAGTCATTAGGCTGCTGTAATTACTTAATTTAAACCAGCTTGGCGCAATATTATTGGCAAGGTCGAACAGATAGTGGTCTGAACGTATCGGCAGCTGGTCCGGCGTATCGTTACTATATTCTACCATAATATCTACCATCCTTGAGAATATATTCGGAGATTTATGTATATTATACCATATTTCCAAATCTATGTCAATAGAAATATGAAAATACAAATATACGCCATGTCTAAACAAATCTATGCTATTGTACATTTTTTCATAATATGATAAAATTAATATGTAAATATTCTCTTAAAGAATGAAAGGAATGAATTGCTCATGAAACGTTTAGTCTGCATTTTTCTTGCACTTTTGCTTGGCGCCGTATCATGTGGAAATGATAATTCTAACAGTGGCGTACCGGATCAGTCGACCGAAAGCGGCGATACTACCGCGCCGGAGATAGTCGAGAAGGACCGTCTCACCGAACTTGGTGAGAAGGATTTCGACGGAAAGGTATTTACTATCCTCGACGCAAACGACCATCCCGATATTCACATCAATATGCCCGGTGAGTCCGAAAACGGCGACATCATCAACGACGCGTTGTACAAGCGCGACAAGTATATCGAGGATACGTATAACGTCGATATACAGTACATACAAATTCATTACTCAGAGACCGGCACTACCGCGCTGAAAAACAGCGTGCTTGCGAACGACGATGAGTATTCGCTCTGCATCGCGTCACTGCTCGGCAACTCCCTTAATAATATCGCGCTTGAAGGTGTTCTGGCGAATCTCAACGATATGCCTTACCTTTCGCTTGGCGAGAACTGGTGGAGCAGCCTGATGTACGACAGTCTGCGCTTTGACGACAAAATGTATTACACCACGGGCGATATCTCACCGACGATGTACCAGATGCCGGTTTGCGTTTACCTCAACACCACGCTCGCTGAAAACTTTGGTATAAACGAGAATTTCCCGCAGCTCGTACGCGATGGCAAATGGACGTGGGATATGCTCGAAAAGTTTACTAAGGACAAAAACCGCGATGTCAATGAGGACAACAAAATGGATACGGTCAACGATTTCTGCGGCTTTGCTAATCAGGGTACACAAAGCCTTGTATCCAACGCATGGATGGTCAGTGCCGGAGTGGATCTGTCGTCGATTTCAAAGGACGGCTCGTCGATCGAGATAAATGTCATGAACGAGCATACGCTCAGCGCTATTGAGAAATTCAAGAAGGTAATAATCCCCGATCTTGTATGTGACAGCTCAGAATATAACGACATTATCACAAAAATGTTCAAGGAGGACAGAGCGCTCTTCCTTCAGCACTATGTCGAGAGCTCGATTTCCTATCTGCGCGATATGGACAGTGATTATCTTATACTTCCTTTCCCAAAATATGATGAAGATCAGGAAAGCTACCGCTCCTTCTGCAATGCGTGGGTAGACGCGTTTGTAGCTGTTCCTGCTACCGGAGATACTGAGTTTATAGGGTTTATAACCGAGGCGATGGCGTATTATTCATATAAGAACGTTCGCCCGCAGACCTACAATCTCATGTTAAAGCAGAAGGCTGCCCGTGATGAGGACAGCACGGAAATGCTCGACTACATATTCAACACGCTGTACCTTGATTTCAACTGCATTTACGACTTTGGCGGCACTGCGACCGCTCTTGGAAACGTTGTAGGCGGAAAAGGTGAGCTTGCGAGCGAGTATGCTAAAATTGAGTCTAAGATAGACGCTGAAGTTGAGAAATTCATCGAGAACTGGAAGAACAACTAATAAAATTGTCGAATCCTGACGAAAATACCGACGTATTTTCGTCAGGATGACTATTTACAAATGCGCGAAAATATAGTATAATATAATCCGTCATTTATTTCGGACAAATACTTACAAACCGAGGTATTGATGATGAAGAATAATATTGATGAAGCGGCTTTACGGAATATCAATCTCATGATATCAGCGCGTCGAGCCGTTTTTTCGTTGCGTGTAAATATATAGACAAAGTATTAAACTTTAGTTAAAAAAGAGCGTGTAAGGTAGAAAAAAACGCGATATTGTGGTATAATAGATGGTAATAGCTAATGAGACAGAGCAGGCTTAAAATAGTCAAGGCTCGATAATATATTATAATGGAAGAAAATTATAATCGGAGAAATATATGCCAAATTATATAGAAAAAATCGACAGAACTACTCTGCCGGTCGTGCCGCTGCGCGGAATTGTAGCATTCCCACAGAATTCAATAAGTATGGAGCTGAGCGGAGATACCGCGATAGCCGCACTTGAAGCAGCTAAGAAGGATGGCATGGCATTCTTTGTGCTGCAAAAAAATTATGAAAACGAGAACCCGGAAGTTGAGGACCTCAACGAAATGGGTACTATCGCTAAGATAAAACAAACTATCAAGATGAGCGACAAGTCAAAGCGTGTAATAGTCGAAGGTGTGAACCGCGCCGTTATTTCGAGCGCAGATAAGCAGGGGTCGCTTATCACTGCTGACCTTTTGATAAAGTGGACGCAGGCTGAGGATAATGGCGGACTTCGCGGCGAAGCGTATATGCGCGAGGCTGCGGCGGCGTTCGAACAGATAGTCAAATATCTTCCGAAGCTTTCGAGTGAGGTTTCGATCGCAGTAAAGTCGATCAAGCAGGTCGGACTGCTCGCGGATTTCCTCGCCTGCCACGTACTCGCACGCCCCGACGACAAGCAGACTGTGCTCGAAGCCGCCGACCCGATGAAGCGTATAAAAACCGTGATAACGCTTATGTACGAGGAGACTACGCTGCTCGAAACTGAGCTTGACATACATAAACGGGTGCAGGAGCATATAAACGCCAACCAGCGCGACTACTATCTGCGCGAGCAGATGAAGATAATCAAAAGCGAGCTCGGCGACGATACGATGTCAGAAGTAGATGAATATTACGACCGTATCGATGCGGCGCATCTTCCAAAGGAGGTCGCGGCTCGACTTGAAAAAGAGGTCGCGCGTATGTCGAAGAACCCGTATGGCTCAGCGGAGAGTACTGTATCGCGGAACTGGCTCGACACCTGCCTTGAATTCCCGTGGACAAAGCTCTCGCGCGACCGTGCCGATATCGTGCGTGCTAAGAAAATACTCGATACCGACCACGACGGACTCGAAAAGGTCAAGGAGAGGATACTCGAATTTTTAGCTGTCCGTACACTCACGCCAAACCTCAAAACGCAGATGATCTGCCTTGTCGGACCTCCCGGCGTGGGTAAGACCTCTATCGGCGCGTCAATCGCCCGCTCGCTCGGACGCAAGTATGTGCGCGTATCGCTCGGCGGAGTGCGCGATGAAGCCGACATCCGCGGTCACCGCAAGACCTACATCGGCGCGATGCCCGGACGAATCACGAACGCGCTGATACAGGCGGGTACACGTAATCCTGTGATACTGCTCGACGAGATAGACAAGCTTTCGAACAGCCATAACGGCGACCCATCGGCGGCGCTGTTAGAGGTGCTCGACGGCGAGCAGAATAAGGCGTTCCGCGACCATTACATGGAAATGCCTATCGACCTGTCGGAGTGTATGTTCATTGCCACTGCGAATACGCTCGAGACCGTGCCGCGTCCGCTTATCGACCGCATGGAGCTGATCGAGATGAAGACCTACACGCGTCACGAAAAGCTTTCTATCGCTAAGAACCATATGATAACAAAGCAGACTAAGAACTGCGGACTGACTAAACGTCAGCTGAAAATAACCGACGACGCGATATTCGAGCTCATCGACTATTATACACGTGAAGCCGGCGTGCGGAACCTTGAGCGAAACATCGCCGCACTTTGCCGTAAAGCTGCCCGCAAATTCGTGGAAGCGCCCGAAACTAAGTCGATAACGATAGCCGCTTCTGATATCAAGTCATATCTTGGCTCGCGTAAGCTGCGCCCCGACCGTATATTCGATGAAGATCAGGTCGGAGTCGTCAACGGACTTGCATATACTGAGGTCGGCGGAGATATGCTTCGTATCGAGGTCGCGACCTTCGAGGGCAGTGGAAAGCTCGAATTGACTGGCTCACTTGGCGACGTGATGAAGGAGTCTGCACATATTGCGCTGAGCTTTGTACGTTCGCGTGCAAACGAGCTTGGTATCGACCCCGAATTTTATAAGAAAAAGGATATACATATCCATGTGCCGGAGGGAGCAGTGCCAAAGGACGGTCCGTCGGCTGGAGTTACGCTCGTCACAGCGATCGCAAGTGCGCTTTCGGGAATGCCGGTGCGCCGCGATATCGCCATGACCGGTGAAGTGACGCTGCGTGGACGTGTGCTCGCGATTGGCGGACTCCGTGAAAAGACGCTTGCTGCATACTCTGCGGGAGTTTCTACGGTGCTTATTCCGGAGGAAAATTTGCCGGACCTCGAAGAAATCGACCCCATCGTGCGTGAGTCGCTGGAGTTCATCCCGGTGAAAGCTGCTGATGAGGTGCTGAATATCGCATTGGTGCGTCCGGAAACTGTGGTAGGCTTTGTTCCGCCGATAGCGGAAAACGTAGAAGCTTATGCAAGAACATGAATAATAGGTGAATAAATGTTGAATTTTAATAATACCGAGCTTGTAATGACTGCCGGACTTGAGAGCCAGTTTCCGAAGGACAGACTGCCGCAGATCGCGCTGTCCGGACGCTCGAATGTTGGCAAGAGTTCATTATTAAATAAGCTCGTCGGACGCAAGAGTCTCGCGCGTGTTTCAGGTTCTCCCGGAAAGACTATCACTATCAATTTTTATAGAGTCGACAAGGCGCTGTATATCGTGGACCTGCCGGGCTATGGCTTCGCAAAGCGCGCTCCCGCTGATAAAGAAAAATGGTCGAAGCTGACCGATTCGTATTTTACGTCCGGTCAGATGACAGCGGTCGCGCAGCTCATTGACCTGAAGGTCGGTGCGACTGCCGACGATGAGCTTATGCTCGATTTTATGAATGCGAACGAAATTCCGTTTTTCATCATTACGACGAAAACCGACAAATTGAATAAAACCGAGCGAGAGAAGGCTCTCGCAAAGCTGAGAGCTAATCCGCTTGTTGGCGATGAAACGAAGATAGTGCCGTTCTCGGCGCTGTCCGGAGAGGGCAGGGACGATTGCAGAAGCGAGATACTGCGTATTCTGGAGAAGTGAAATGCTGAGAAGTATTGATTTTTCTAACCTCGGTCAGAGCGTTATTCAGCTAATAATGCGGCTCGTCATCGTGCTTATATCGCTCACATTCCACGAGGTCGCGCACGGATGGATGGCGTACAAGCTCGGTGACCGTACCGCAAAGGAAAGCGGTCGTTTGTCGCTGAGCCCACGCGCACATCTCGACCCGATAGGCTTCCTGTGTATGTTGCTGTTCGGTTTCGGATGGGCTAAACCTGTGCCGATCGACACGCGCAATTTCAAGAAACCGCGTCGTGATACCGCGCTCACCGGACTTGCCGGTCCGGTCGCTAACCTGTTGCTCGCATTCGTGATATTGATACCGTTCGAGATACTAAATTCGCTGATCAGAATCGGTACTTTCGATCATGTCGGTGACTTTGGATTTAACTTAATTAGCGCAATTGTCATATTTGTTTCCACTTTTCACTACATGAACATCACGCTCGCGCTGTTCAACTTCTTCCCAGTACCTCCGCTCGACGGCTCACGCGTGCTGTACGCCGTCCTGCCAGATAAGCTTTATTTCGGTGTGATGAAGTACGAGCGCTACCTTTCGCTTGTTATCATGCTGCTTCTTTGGCTCGGATTTCTCGATTATCCGCTGTCGTTTTTGTCGGACGCTATCTCCGGCGGCATGATTTGGCTGCTTGAGTTGCTGCCGTTTTTTGGCTGATCATGGAAAATATAACCTACAAGCTTGAAGTTTTTGAAGGACCGCTCGACCTGCTGCTTCGCCTTATCGAGAAGAATAAGGTGACAATTACAGATATTCCCATCGCGCTGATCTTTGAGCAGTACATGGAGTACCTCGACCTTATGGAGCGCATGGATATGGAGGTCGCGGGCGAGTTTATCGTGATGGCGAGCGAGCTCATGCTCATCAAGAGCCGTATGCTGCTGCCGCGGCAGAATGAAGACGCTGAAGACCCGCGTGCTAAGCTTGCCGCTGCGCTGGCTGAGTATCAGCGGATGAAGGCAGCGGCGGAGTACCTCGCGGGGCAGTTTAATGATTTTTCGCGGCGTGTAGCTAAAGATACGGACGAGGTCAAGCCTGATAATAACAGGCTCGAGCCACAAAATGCCGACCAGCTGCGGCGTGCAATGCTCGCGATGATGTCGGCGCTCGACAAGCCGCAGATCGAAAATATCAACCGTATCAATGCTGAAAAGCCGTTTGAAAAGATATTGCGTGCGCCTATCGTGCCAGTCACAGGCAAGATTTTCGGCGTTATCCGCTATCTTGTGCGGCACGGCGATACGCTGTACACGTCGATACTGCTGACCGCAGAGACGAAAAGTGAGCTTATCGCGACGTTTTTAGCGGTGCTCGAGCTCATCAAAAAGAATCGTGTGGAGCTGCGCCCGGTCGGCGACTACACCTTTGAGGAAGGTCCGCACGACTACAATATATCATTGAAGCGTTAATGATATGTCAGCAAATGCCAATCTATTTACATAATAGGAATATAAGATATGCAAAATGACGATATAAATCTCAAATCGGCGATAGAAGCGATACTTTTTGCCGCCGGATATCCGGTGGAGATCGCTAAAATAGCGACGGCACTCGATGTCGAAGAGGCAACGATTTCACGCTTGCTTAGTGAAATGCGGAGCGAGTACGACGTGGCTGAGCGCGGGATTCAACTGCTTATACTCGGCGACAGCTGCCAACTTTGCACAAAAGAGGAACATATTGACAAAATTCGCGCAATACTTGGAGTCAAGCGCGGCGGAAATCTATCTCGAAGTTCGCTCGAAGCGCTGGCTATTGTCGCTTACCATCAGCCGGTGACAAAATCGTATATCGAGCAGATTCGCGGCATAGATTCGTCATATGCTGTCAACAATCTTACGGAGAAGCACCTTGTGGAGGTCTGCGGACGGCTCGACGCACCCGGACATCCGGCGCTTTACCGGACGACTGACGATTTTCTGCGTGTTTTCGGCATAACTTCGCTTAACGAGCTGCCGCCGGTTGAAATTTTCGCCGAAGCCGTAATGCCTTCTGGTTCATCGAATTCCGCCGAAGCTAAATCTTGATCAAAAAGAAAATATAGTTAAAATAAATATAAATTCGCTGATTAAACCTGAATTTCGGGATAAAATAAAAGGGAGGCGGCAGGATGGGATTTTTGATAGCAGCGATAGTTATTGTACTTATTCTCAGCCTGCGCATATCGGTGCGAATCAGGGCGGGTGACGAAATGAAGCTTGTCGCTGGAGTTGGATTTATCCGGCTGACACTATTTCCACGCCCCGAAAAAACGTTGCGCCTACGCGATTTTGAAATAACGCGTTGGCGAAAAAAGCAAGAAAAAGCCAATAAACCAAAGCCAAAGAAAAAATCAAAAAACAAACCTAAAGTTGAAAAAACAGAACAGGCTGAACAGCCCGAGCAGCCGAAAAAAAAGCTCGACATCCTCGATTTAGTAAGGCGCATACTCCGCACCGCGGTAGCATTTGTTACTCGGTTTGGACATCATCTTAGAATCAACATACGCGAATTTACATTGATAATCGCCACCGGAGACGCAGCTAAGACGGCAATAATGTACGGAGCAGCGATTGGTATCGTGCAAAATTTGTACGCGGTGCTGTATTCGACCGGAAACTTGCGGACAAATAGCCGCACGGTTATGAATGTCGCGCCGGATTTTTTAGGAGAAAAGCCGACGGTGCGAGTGGATCTAACATTTTCATTCCGACTGTGGCAACTATTTGATATGCTGATCCGTGCCGGAATAGCGTTCCTAAAGAAGGCAGCGGATAGCGGATGAATAAATATAATATCAAAAAACAAACAAGAATAAATAATTAAGGAGACAAATAAAATGGCTGAAAACAAACTTAGAGAAATTATAGACGCGTCGCTCGAGCAGATAAAAAATGTCGTCGACGCGAATACTATTGTCGGTACGCCGATCACTACGCCAAACGGTACCACTATCCTTCCGATATCTAAGGTAATGGTAGGCTTCGCGTCGGGCGGACTCGATTTCCGCGGAAAGAATGCCAAGGAAGCGCCTGTTCCGAATAACTTCGGTGGTGGCGGCGGAACTGGTGTGACGGTGCAGCCGGTCGGATTTTTGGTGGTTGGAGCGGATGGAAACGTTCAGCTTCTGAATGTCGGTGCAAGCTCGCCTGAGGCGGACAAGTTCGAGTCGATAAGCAATCTTATCGAAAAATCACCGGATGTTATTTCCAAAATTGCATCTATTTTCAAAAAAGATAAGCCGACAGATGATAAAAAGGACGACAATACCGAGTCTGAGGAGGAAAATACAGCCGAATAAGTGCTCGTATTCTTCCGCTTCCGAATTTTTTACGGCATAAATCATACCTTTAAGCGAAAACTTATTGTGAGTTTTTAAGCGAGAAAGGAAATGTTTATGCGCAAAAAATTACTATCACTGATATTATTGTTGGCGACTGTCACGTCGCTTGCGATCCCAGCCGCCGCGGTTTCGGTCAGCGCTGAGTCGGCTATCGTCCTTGAAGCGACGACCGGATGTGTGGTCTATGAAAAGGACGCGGATACTCGTCGACCGATGGCGAGCACCACAAAAATCATGACTGCGCTCGTCGCACTCGAATCAGGGGACACGACACGAACTGTTTCGGTCGCGGGCGATGCGGTCGGAGTTGAGGGGTCGTCGGTATATCTCGAAACCGGCGACACGCTCAGCCTCGACGACCTCGTTTGGGCGCTCATGCTCGAAAGCGCAAACGACGCTGCCGCCGCGATAGCTATTGCTGTCGCCGGATCGGTCGATGCTTTTGCTGACATGATGAACGCAAAAGCCGCCGAGCTCGGGCTCGAGAACACTCATTTCACCAATCCACACGGTTTGCACAACGACGATCACTATACGACTGCCCGCGACCTCGCCCGCCTTGCAGCCTACGCGCTGCAAAATCCGCGATTCCGCGAGATCGTGTCGACATATCGCCATAACATCACGTTCGGCGACGAAACGCGTTGTTTATTGAATCATAACAAAATGTTAAAGCTGTACGACGGCGCAATTGGTGTAAAAACTGGATATACAAAGCGCAGCGGACGTTGTCTCGTGTCGGCAGCTGAGCGTGATGGGGTAATGCTCGTCGCAGTTACGCTGAATGCGCCAGACGACTGGAACGACCACCGCGAAATGCTCGACGCGGGATTTGGCGCACTCGAAACTCGCGAGCTCATTCGCGCTGGAGAGTCGGTTTTCATAATGCCGTGCATAGGAAGTGAAAAGCAGGATGTAACGATTCGAAACCGCGACGGGCTCACAGTCTGCGTTCCGACTGGCACAGCCGAGATAACTCGCCGCACAGAATTGCCGCATTATTTCTGGGCACCACTCAATGAAGGCGACGTAGTCGGGCGAATCGTGTTCGAGTGTGAGGGAAAAGTGATTGGTGAAGTTCCGCTTTATGTGGACGAAACAGTCGAACGTATTGAATATAAACAAGGATTATTAGAAAGAATATTTGGTTAAATATACAAAATGTCAGAACTGCGAATACAAAAGTACCTTGCAGACGCAGGTGTGATGAGCCGCCGAGCAGCCGAGCGCGAAATCGCGCTCGGCTCGGTGCTTGTCAACGGCGTTCCGGCGGAGATCGGACAGAAGATCGACCCCGAACGAGATGTGGTGAAGTACCGCGGACGTGTCATTAAGCAGGGATTTAAAAAATATGTGTACATAATGTTAAATAAACCGCGCGGATATGTTACAACTGCGTCGGATGAGCGTGGCAGACCTACTGTTGTCGAGCTTACGAGAGAAGTAGGCGAGCGAATATACCCAGTTGGACGGCTCGATATGGATTCGGAGGGGTTGCTATTATTAACAAATGATGGCGAACTTACTAACAAACTTACACATCCGCGCCATTCTATACCCAAAATATACCATGTCGAAGTATCTGGTACTGTAGATGAAGTGACGCTGAGGAAGCTTTCGTCGCCGCTTGAAATAGATGGATATAAAATCCGTCCGGTGGATGTGTCTGTTGTGTCAATGCCTCAGTCGGATTCAGCGGCACGCAAAAAAACTACCGTGCTGAAAATGGAACTTTTTGAGGGTAGAAATCGTCAAATACGTAAGATGTGCGAACAATGTGGGCTTGACGTTGTGCGCCTTACGCGAATTGCCATCGGCAATTTGAAGCTCGGCAGCTTGAAGCCGGGAGATTGGCGGCATTTGACACGCACTCAGATCGAATATCTTAAAAAATCTTGATAATATATAGAAGGAAACTACCATGTTAATTGTAAAACCTGTACAAGATAAGGACGAGCAGAAGAAATATTGTGAGGAATGCGGTGCGGAGTTTGACGCAGACTGTCTCGCGTATGCGGCTTGGGTAGACGAAAAATTGGTCGGAATCAGCCAGTTTCGCCTGACACCAAACGGTGGTCGGATCGTTACTCTCCGCCGCGCGATCGGCACTGACGACCTCGACGCGATGTTCATAATGGGCCGCCAGACGATGAATTTCATCGATTTGTCTGGTGTTCACGAGGCTTATTACGACGATGAGCAGCAGCTAACTCCAGATTTTGCGCAGCGTCTCGGCTTCAAAAAGCGCGACAATCATCTTTGGGTCGATTTGAATGGCTTTTTTGAGTCGCCTTGCCAGCACAACAAATAAAAGTTGACATCAGAGTAAAAGCAAAATACATAAAATAAAGGGAAAATATCTGATGAAACTTAGACGAATTATTTCTATATTTCTCGCTGGACTTACGCTTGGATTTACATCTTGTGGAGCGCCAAACAGTGTAGATCCGGTAGTGACCGACCCGATTCGCATTGTCGCGCCGGGGGTATCTGATGACACGAACGTCGGTACTTCAACTGCGCAGTCGACAACAGGGCAGGGAACTGGCACTATGAAGGTTACAACGCCCACTCAACCGGTGGATGGGAAGTCACGAGTTAGCTTTTTAGCGGTGGGCGATAATATAATTCACGAAAATGTATTCACTGACGCAAAAAATCGTGCAAAAACCGGCGAAAAGTACAATTTTATTGATATGTACACCGATATAGCTGACTTTATTGCTGGCGCTGACATTGCGTTTGTGAATCAAGAGACCCCACTGGGCGGTGATGAGCTGGGAATATATGGTTATCCAAACTTTAACGGACCGCAGGCAGCAGGACTTGCACTTGTCGATCTCGGTTTTGACGTGGTCAATATTGCTACCAATCATATGCTTGATGTGAAGGAAAAGGGATTGCTGGGACATATTAACTTTTGGAATCAGCAGCCTGTGACGCTGCTCGGCGGCCATTTAGACGATGAGGACTATGAAAATATTCGTGTAGTTGAGAAAAATGGTGTAAAAATCGCATTCCTAAGTTACACTTACGGGCTCAACGGCATGACTTTGCCAGCATCAAGTAAAATTCACATTCCATTAATAGATGAGAAGGAAATTACATCGATGGTCGGAAAAGCAAAAAAGCTTGCTGACGCGGTGATCGTCGTTATGCACTGGGGTACTGATGGCTCGTACAAGGTCACAACTGAGCAAAAATCGCTCGCAAAAGCGATAACTGCGGCGGGTGCGGACGTTATTCTCGGTATGCACTCGCATACGATCCAGCCGGTAGAGTGGCAGACTCGCCCTGATGGAGGCAGAACGCTTGTAATTTATTCGCTCGGAAACTTCATTTCAACGCAGTATGACAGCGGAAATTTGGTTGGCGGCGCGATTACTTTCGATATTGTGAAGGATAAAAACGGCGATGTGACTATTGAAAATCCGATCTTAAATCCGGTTGTTACTCATTATGACAAAAATCGCCTTGGATTACAGGTATATTTGTTGAAAGATTACACAGAAGAGCTGGCGAAGGCACATGGAACTACGCTGTATGGTGACCATAAGACCTTCACGCTCGCTGACGCATACAAGTTTGTGACCGACGCGGTCGACAAGGAATTCTTGCCTGATTTCATGAAATAGGCATAAAAAGTTTGGAGAAAAATTACAAATGCTCGAGAGTTTTATATACAGTTTGAATATCGTCGCGCCGATTTTTGTGATAGTTTTGCTCGGTGCTATTCTAAAACGGGTAAAATTTATCAACGAAAATTTCATATCGATCTGCGACAAGCTGGTTTTTAAAATTTGCCTGCCGTGCTTGCTGTTTCAGGACATCGCAACCGCTGAATCGACGGGCGGCGGCAATGTGCGGCTGATAATTTTCTGCGTTGTGGCGGTCACGCTGTCATTCCTGCTCCCGTGCATTTTTGTTCCGATTTTTATTAAAGACAATGCAAAACGCGGCGCGTTCATTCAGGGCGTGTACCGTTCGAACTCGGCGATACTCGGTGTGACGCTTGCGTCGAGTATGTTCGGCGCGGAGGGGCGTTCTACAATTGCGATGGTGCTCTCGTTCGTTGTAACGCTGTTTAACGTGTTTGCTGTGATTATTCTGAGCTTCTACGCACCCGCTGATGTAAAGCTTTCGCGCAAGGACTTATTTCGGAAAATAGCTAAAACAATCGCTACAAACCCGCTTATTATAGCGATATTGCTCGCACTTGTGTGGCGGCTTACGACGCTTGAACTTCCGATGATAGCCGACCGTTCGCTTACCTACCTTGCGGATATGTCAATGCCGCTCGCACTCATCAGTCTTGGAGCGAATTTCACATTCGAATCACTGCGTGGACGCGTTGGACTTGCGATAGTCTCTTCGTCATTAAAGACAATTGTTTTACCGGCGTTGACAGTAATTTCGGCAATGTTACTGGGATTTCGTGGCGTTGAGCTCGGCGTTGTGTTCATAATTTTCGGCGGTCCGGCGGCGGTCTCGAGCTATATTATGGCAAAGCAGATGAAGTCAGACTATGAGCTCGCGTCGCAGATCCTGCTGATTTCTACGCTGATGAGCCTTGTTACGCTGTTTGCGGGAATATTTATCTTGCGCGCGACGGGGTTGATATGATACTGATAATTGCCGAAAAACCGTCGCTTGCACGCAGTATCGCGGCGGCGCTCGGCTCAAAAATGACAAAAGGCGATGGGTTCATTTCGGTCGGTGGCTACATTGTCACGTGGGCGTTCGGTCATTTGTTCTCGCTTGCCGACGTGGAATACTATAATCCGAATCCGGATGGAAAGTGGACACTTAAAAATCTGCCATGTTTTCCATCCGAATTTCACTATGAATTGCGCAAATCTAACAAAAAAGACGACGCAGGAATCGCTCGTCAGTTCAATATTATACGCTCTCTTTGCAATCGTCCGGACGTTGACACGATAGTAAACGCTGGTGACTCCGACCGCGAAGGTGAGATTATTGTGCGATTGTGCATACAAAATTCATTTGATAGTAAAGAAAATATATTTGGTACGCACAATTCGCGACGTAGACTGGCGCGGCTCTGGCTTCCGGACCAGACTCCAGAGACGATACAGGCGGCGGTCGCTGGGCTGCGCGACGAGTCGGAATTCGACACACTCGCGAATGAAGGCTTTGCGCGCACGTACATCGACTGGCTGTACGGTGTGAATCTGACACGGTATGCGACGTTAAAATCGGGGACGCTGATGCGTGTCGGACGCGTGATCGTGCCGATAGTCAAGGCGATTTACGACCGCGATCTCGCTATACGCAATTTCGTGCCGGAGAAATATTACGCAATTGTTTCGAACGCCGCAACAAATGGTGAACAAATTGAGCTCACATCGAAGCTAAAATTCGACAAAAAACAGCTCGCTGAGGCAACAGCTAAGTGCGCTGAATACAATTCATACGGCGGAATTGTGCTTTCATCGAAGCGCAAAAAGGACAAGCTAAACCCCGGAAAGCTTTGGTCGTTGACTAAACTACAAAGTTTTCTTGGCAAAAAATACAAAATGTCAATGCCGCAGAGCTTGGAGATTGTGCAAGGACTATACGAAAAAGGCTTGGTTACCTATCCGCGAACTAACTCGGAGTACCTCGCGACGGCGGAAAAGGACAAGGTCAAGAAGGTGCTGACGGCAGTCGGCGGGCTTGGATATCCGGTCAAGTTCAAGGAGGGAAAGTCGATTTTCGATGATTCGAAGATAGAATCGCACTCTGCGCTGACACCAACTACCAAAATGCCCGATAAAAGTAAACTTACGCCCGACGAAATCAAGGTTTACGGTGCTATAATCCGCCGATTTGTCGCGGTTTTCTGCGCTGAAGACTGCGTGGTCGACAAAACAGAGCTGGTTATCCGTGTCGGTACGCCGACCGAAGCCGGAAGCAAGCTCGTTCGCGGCGAGGATTTTACGCTTAAAGGCATGGTCATAATTGAGCCGGGCTGGACGAAGTACGACGATTATAACAAAAATGACAAGGTTCTGCCGAAATTGAAGACTGGCGAGCGTGTGAATGTCGACTTCAAACCGGTCGAAAAGGAGACGACTCCACCGAAGCACTACACAATCGAAACGTTGAATAATTATCTGAAAAATCCATTTCGCGACGAGCTTGCGGCGGCGAAGAATGCTGATAAGCCCGAAAATGAGGACGACAGCGAGGAGTACCGCGCAGTTTTCGAGGGACTTGAGCTTGGAACGGAGGCGACTCGTACGTCGATAATCGACAATGCGCGCGCGAGCAACTACATATCGCTGAAAAAAGACGTGTACACGATACTGCCGACGGGCGAATTTCTCATCGAATCGCTCTCACGGATGGGAATCGGAATGGACAAATATAAAACTGCCGAGCTTGGAAAGGCTTTGAAACGTGTGTTCCGCGGAGAATCGACGATCGAAGAGTCGGTCAAACTTGCCGAAGCTGAGATTTCGGAGGTGTTTGCACGCGTGAGCGACGACGGATTCGCCGGCGACGAGGTGGGGAAGTGTCCGGTTTGCGGGCGCAAGGTCGTGCGTGGCCGATACGGCTATCAGTGCAGCAACTGGCGCGGTGGCTGCAAATTCAAAATCGGCAGTCCGATACTCGG
Source organism: Clostridiales bacterium (assembly GCA_022791685.1). Taxonomy (GTDB): domain Bacteria; phylum Bacillota; class Clostridia; order Oscillospirales; family CAG-272; genus Flemingiibacterium. Next base: position 60 of record JAAVZO010000007.1, on the reverse strand, counting down.
CGCGACGGTCTCGCTCGACAACGCACGAAAGCTGCTGACCGACGGCAAAACTGAGCTTAT
>JAAVZO010000006.1 GCA_022791685.1 Clostridiales bacterium | reverse complement strand
ATGGACGAAGACAATCCCGCGTCGCTGTCGAATGAAGCACACCGCGTGCTGCGTGAGAAACTCGATTTCGATGGTATCATTGTGACCGACGACCTTGCGATGGACGCTATCAGCAAAAGCTATGGAGTCGGCGAATCGGCAGTTCTTGCGATAGAAGCGGGGAATGATCTTATCTGCTGCTCAGATATAAAGGATAAATATGCTGCGCTGATGTCAGCAGTCAATAGCGGACGAATAAGCGAGGATAGGGTCGACGAATCGGTGGTGCGGATACTGAAGTATAAAATCGAGCTTGGAATTATAGAAATTCAAGCAAATTACAGTAAGTAGCCGTGTACTCCTCATAGAGGATAACTAACATAAGGAGACAAAAAATGTCAAGACAAGATAAAATCAGAAATTTTTCGATAATTGCACATATAGATCACGGCAAGTCCACACTTGCCGATAGAATATTAGAGTATACAAGAACTGTTGCTAAGCGCGACATGGAAGAGCAGCTGCTCGACAATATGGAGCTTGAGAGGGAGCGCGGTATCACTATCAAAGCGCGTGCTGTTAAGCTTGATTACAATGCGCCAGACGGTGAAGTATACACTCTCAATTTAATTGATACTCCCGGTCACGTCGACTTCAACTACGAAGTCTCGCGGTCGCTCAATGCCTGCGAAGGCGCGCTGCTTATCGTTGACTCCACGCAAGGCGTTGAGGCGCAGACGCTCGCAAATGCTTATCTCGCAATCGACAATAATCTCGAAATCGTGCCGGTAATAAATAAAATCGACCTGCCGAGTGCCGATGTTGAAAAGGTACGCGCAGAGATCGAAGATATCATCGGAATACCGGCTGAGGGCTGCCCAGCGGTTTCAGCTAAGGCTGGAATCAATATCGACCAAGTGCTCGATAAGATAGTATCCGATATCCCAGCGCCTTCCGGCGACGAAAATGCGCCGCTGCGCTGCCTTATTTTCGATTCGTACTACGACAGCTACCTCGGAGTTGTCGTCAATGTCCGCGTTATTGAGGGTACACTGCGCGCGGGCGATAAGATAAAGCTTATGAGTACCGGCGCTGAGTTCGACGTTGTTGAAGTCGGTTACATGGAGCCGTTCGGACTTTCGAAGGGCGAATTTTTAGCTGCGGGCGACGTTGGCTACCTTACCGCGAGCATAAAGTCGGTCGGCGATACACGTGTCGGCGATACAGTCACGCTCGCCGATAACCCCGCCGCTGAGCCGCTGCCCGGATTTAAAGAGGTGCGCCCGATGGTTTATGCCGGTATATATCCAGCTGACGGCGCACGTTATGGCGACCTCAAGGATGCACTTGAGAAATTGCAGCTTAACGACGCTGCACTTTCGTTCGAGCCTGAGACATCGGCTGCACTCGGATTCGGATTCCGCTGCGGCTTCCTTGGACTGCTGCATATGGAGATCATCGAGGAGCGGCTCGAGCGTGAGTTCAACCTCGACCTCATCACGACCGCGCCAAGCGTAATCTACCGCATTCATAAAAAGAACGGCGAGACCGTGTATATCGACAACCCGTCGAACTACCCGAACCCCGACGAGATAGATGTCGCTTACGAGCCTATGGTCAAGGCAAGCATAATCACACCGCCTGAGTATGTCGGCGGACTGATGGAGCTCTGTCAGGACCGACGCGGCGAGTATCTCAACATGACTTACATCGACACCGACCGCGCAGAGCTGCACTATAATCTGCCGCTCAATGAGATAATCTACGACTTTTTCGACGCGCTGAAAAGCCGCTCGAAGGGATACGCGTCGCTCGACTATGAGCTCAGCGATTACGTGCCGTCGAAGCTCGTCAAGCTCGATATACTGCTGAACGGCGATATCGTCGACGCGCTTTCGTTCATCGTACATGAGGAAAAAGCTTACGGACGCGCACGCAAGATCGCAGAAAAATTGAAGGATAATATCCCACGTCAGCTGTTTGAAGTGCCGATACAGGCTGCTATCGGCGGCAAGGTCATCGCCCGTGAGACAGTCAAGGCTATGCGCAAGGACGTGCTCGCGAAGTGCTACGGTGGTGATATCACACGTAAGAAGAAGCTGCTCGAAAAGCAGAAAGAGGGCAAGAAGAAGATGCGCCAGCTCGGCTCGGTAGAAGTATCGCCTGAGGCGTTCATGGCGGTATTGAAGCTCGACGACGAAAACTGATGGCAGAGGTAAGTCTTAATTTCCGCTCGCCGGATATCAAGCGGCTGCTTGATTACGGATTCCATGCAGAAGCAGACGAGTTTATATACGAAACGCAGATACTCGGCGGGCAGTTCCGGCTGCTTGTCCGAATCTGCGGCAATAAAATGACGGCGCATTTGTACGATACCGCTTCGAATGACGAAGGTACTTCGTCAGATGAATATGTGCTGCACTTGAATCCGAACGCTTCCGGTGAGTTCGTCGGACGTGTGCGCAGCGAATATGAAGCGGTTATTGACGACATAGCGCGGCGCTGCTTTGATGTCGATGTATTCAAAAATGCACAAACTATCGCACTCATCAAATATGCGCGTGAAAAGTATTCGACTGAGCCAGACTATCCGTGGGCAGATTCACCCGACAATGCGGTACTTCGCCGTGCCGATAATGCAAAATGGTACGCTGCGATTTTAACTGCACCTCGCCGCAGTCTTGGAATGGACGGCGACGGCAAGGCTGAGGTCGTGGATATCCGCGCCGACGCACAGTCGCTTGTCAACGGTGATACGATATTGCTGGGATATCACATGAACAAAAAGAATTGGATAACGATCCCGCTCGACGGTCGAATGAGCGACATCGAGCTTTACTGCCTTGTCGACCAAAGCTACGATATCGCAGCTGGAAAGCCACGGAAACGCTGAAATTCCACATATATCTTAAATTTTATACAGAATTGTAGTTTAATAATAATGAAACAAATGAAAAAAAAGCCGCTCGGATTGTATATACATATTCCGTTCTGTCAGGCGAAATGCGCGTACTGCGACTTCTATTCGATGTCGGGCTCGACCGATGAGAATATGCGCCGCTACAGTGATTCGCTACTTTTACAGATGGAGGATTATTCGAAGGCGGCTAAAGCTTATACTGTAGATACGGTATTCATTGGCGGAGGAACGCCGACGATACTGCCAATAAAATATATGACTGAGCTTATTGAAGGTATCTATCGTCATTTCGATGTTTCAAAGCACGCGGAGTTCACGCTCGAAGCTAATCCTGCGACGGTCAGCCTGAGCGCACTTTCGAAATATCGCAAGCTTGGAGTAAGTCGTCTCAGTCTTGGACTTCAAAGCGCGAACTCGGACGAGCTTACGTCGCTGTCGCGCATACACTCGCGCTCGGACTTTGAGACGAGCTACATCGCGGCGCGCAAGGCGGGATTTGAGAATATCAACGTCGATATAATGTATGGCATACCGATGCAGACGCTCGAAAGCTTCACGCGCACGCTCGATTTTGTGACCGCGCTCACGCCTGAGCACATTTCGATGTACGGGCTCAAGATCGAGGATGGAACGCCGTTCGCAAAGCAGCGTGACACGCTTATCTTACCGGACGAGGACACCGAAGCGGATATGTATTTTGACGGCATACGCTACCTTGAAGCGAAGGGGTATCAACATTACGAGATATCGAATTTCGCACTGCCGGGATACGAATGCCGTCATAATCTGAAATATTGGAACTGCGATGAATATTTAGGACTCGGCGCAGCGGCGCATTCTTACTTTGGAAATCTGCGTTTCTCGTTCAAACGGGATATGTCGCTGTTTATTGAAAATATGGAGCAGAACGTCGGTCAGGGAACTGAGCTTGAAACAGATTCAAAACTGGTCGATGAGTTGTATACGGTCGAGCGTGAGGAGCGTATCGGCGAGTATATCATGCTGCGGCTGAGGCTTGCCAACGGTGTGTCAGCGTCGCGCTTTCAGGAGCTGTTCGGGATCAATTTCGACGCGCTGTATGGCCGCCGTCTAAAGATATACATCGACAACGGCTTTATGACATATGACGGCGACCGCTACGCTTTCACGCCCCAGGGAATGTATGTAAGCAACTACATTCTTTCGACTATCCTCGACTTTGACGAGAACAGCCATATAATAAATTCGATCGCTGATGGAAGCGATAAATGAATAATTATTAGAGTATATTCATACCATATTAGAATTGACGCAGCTCTGATATCGCGCTTCAACAGCTGCCCAGTTTACGACGTTCCACCAATTGGCGATGTAGTTGGCGCGTAGGTTAGCGTGACCGAGGTAATAGGCGTGTTCCCACACATCGAGGTTGAGTATCGGGCATATCCCGATCGGAACGTCTTGATTTGCAGTTGTGGTGATGACGAGCGTACCAACTCGACCAAGGTTTCGTCGGTGGTCTACACCGAGCCACGCGTAGCCAGAGCCAAATATAGACATTGCCGCGTCTGTGAACAGCTGCTTGAAGTGTTCGAAGCTGCCGAAGCTTTCGTTTATCGCTACGGCAAGCTGACCACGCGGCTGAGTTTTAACTCCGGGTGCCATTGACTCGAAAAACAGTCTATGATTGTATACCCCGCCCGCGTTATCAATTAGCTTTTTCCTGTCATTATGAGTCATTATTGGATGTTGACTGGAGCGAAGCGGTTGATTTCGTGTTGGGAGATGGCGGTTAGTAGTTGTTCGGAGAGTTGGGAGCAGTAGCAGCTGCTCGAGCGATAGATTCTGGAGCGATGGGTACTTTTCAAGCACGGAATTTAGGTTGTCGACGTATGTCTGCAAATGTGCGTCGTGGTGCAGGTGCATGGTCTCGCTGTCGATGTACGGTTCGAGCGCGTCATACGCATATGGCAGCGGGTCGTTATGGAATGGGTAATGTTCAGTCATTGCTTTTCCTCCGAGTATGTGTTGGTTTGTTTGGTTGTCTTTAATAAATATAATATGCAATAAATTAAAAAATGTTAAATTCTGAGAGGAGTTTTGCAAATGAAAAATATTGATTTTATGGAAGCACTCGATGGACTCTTGAAAATTAAGAGTGTAGCTGTTGATGGCGACGGCGACGCGCCGTTCGGTGAGGGATGCAAGGAAGCGCTCGATTATATGCTTTCGCTCTGTGCCGGCTTTGGATTTCGCACCAAGAAGTGCGGCAATATGTTAGGCTGGGCTGAAATTGGCGAGGGCGACGAGATGATCGGCATACTTGCGCATCTCGATGTCGTTCCTGAGGGGTCTGGCTGGGAGTATCCGGCATTTGGCTGCACTGTAGTCGGCGACCGTGTGTATGGACGCGGTGTCAATGACGACAAAGGACCGGCGCTTATGTGCGTGTACGCGATGAAGGAGCTTCTTGATTCGGGCTGCAAACTGAACCGCCGTATACGTATAATTTTCGGCTTGACCGAAGAGCGCGGCGAGTGGACGGATATGAAATATTACGTTGAGACCGAGGAGCTTCCGACCTTTGGTATCACTCCGGACGCTACATTTCCGGCAGTTTACGGCGAGAAGGGAATACTTGTATTCCGCATGAGAATGCCGCTTGCTGGTTCCGGTGTTGATTCAATTAGCGGCGGCTCTGCGCATAACGTAGTACCTGACGCTTGCGAGGCGGTAGTTGGCGGACAAAAATTCAGTGCGGTCGGAAAATCGGTACACGGAAGCTGTCCTGAAAAGGGAGAAAATGCGATATTGAAGCTGATGGCTGAGGTCAATGAGGCTGCACCGTGCAAACTTTCGAAGCTTGTGACTGAGAAGTTCGGTTTGACCTGCGACGGCAGTCTGATCGGCTGTGCGCTGAGTGACTCTGAAAGCGGTGCGCTGACGCTCAATGTCGGCGTTATTGAGGTTATCGGCGATGAGGTCGTAGTTACTGTAGATATTCGCTATCCAGTGACCTACAAGGGCAGCGACATTCTCGATATCATACGCCGTGAGACCACGCCTTATGGTGTTGAGATCGAGCTTGACGAGGACAAAGCACCGATATACAAGGACAAGGATTCGGCGTTTATCAGAGCGTTGATGGACGTATACCGCGAGGAGACCGGCGACGACACCGAAGCGTTTGTAATGGGCGGCGGCACGTATGCACGTGCGATGCCGAACATTGTAGCGTTTGGACCGGCACTTCCAAACTCAGCCGACGTTGCACATCAGAAAAACGAGTACATGCTTGTCTCCGAAATAGAGCTGGCACGTCGAATCTACAAGAAGACGCTCGAGCGTATGCTAACGCTCTGATAGAGTATTACACTAATCTGTTTTTTCGCAAAAAACAGAAAAAATTTGTCAAAACCTATTGACAAAACGCAAAAAATTATATATAATATTATTCAAGACAAGGAATCATCTCTAAAGCTAATCTTAGTGAGTCTTTCCATGGCGATTATTACGAACCACTCGATATGAGTTAAGGCAACGGACAGCCGGGTTCACTGCCGAGCTGCGGCTCTGCCGCATTATTGATTGAGTTAGAAGCTCAATTTTTATAAGTTGGTTACTTTATAACCGAAATGCGTAATTTACGCAGACTTGTGAAAAGGTCAATAACGAGTAGTAAAAGTATTGTTGCTATATAGACTCAGTGTACCTTGTTGTATAATTTGGTATTTGTTACGATATATAATTGCATCGTGTGTCGTTGCTTGCTTTATTGCAGTATATCGTGGGATATTCTGATATTATCAGCTCAAGCTGTATGATTACGTATATTACGTAGTATTAACAGCTTGAGCTTTTTGCTATGCAAATTTTGCACAGCAAAAGGGGCTTTGGAAAGGATTTTATATGTATACAAAGGAGTACAAGCTCAATCAAAATCGCGCGCCGATATACGAAGCTCTGCAAACCTTCCGTGAAATGCGCGTAGTGCCGTTCGACGTACCCGGTCACAAGCATGGCAGGGGAAATCCCGAATTGACGGCATTTCTCGGTGAGCAGTGCGTCGGAATCGACGTGAACAGCATGAAGCCGCTCGACAATCTCTGTCACCCAGTGTCGGTCATTCGCGAGGCTGAGCTGCTCGCCGCCGACGCTTTCGGTGCAGCACACGCATTTTTAATGGTAGGCGGCACGACAAGCTCGGTTCAGAGCATGGTCCTGTCGACCTGCAAGCGCGGCGATAAAATAATACTTCCTCGCAATGTACATAGAAGCGTGATAAACGCGCTCGTGCTCTGCGGTGCTGTCCCGGTATACGTTAATCCGGAGGTCGACCATCGGCTCGGAATCTCGCTTGGTATGCGCCGCGAGCAGGTCGCCAAGGCTATCGCGGAGAACCCCGACGCAGTTGCAGTGCTCGTGAACAATCCTACATATTACGGAATATGCAGCGACTTGCGTGCAGTCGTAAAAATGGCGCACGACGCAGGAATGTACTGCCTTGCCGATGAAGCTCACGGAACGCATTTATATTTCGGTGAGAATATGCCGGTCTCTGCTATGGAAGCGGGCGCTGATATGGCGGCTGTATCCATGCACAAGAGCGGCGGAAGCCTTACGCAGTCGAGTCTGCTTTTGATAGGTCCGCGAGTAAGCGCTGGTCACGTGCGCCAGATAATCAACTTGACCCAGACGACTTCTGGAAGCTACCTTCTAATGTCAAGCCTTGACATAAGCCGCCGCAACCTCGCCCTTCGCGGCAAAGACGTATTCGCGAAGGTAATCAGCATGGCGGAATACGCGCGCGACGAGATAAACGCGGTAGGCGGCTACTACGCGTTCGGCCGCGAGCTTGTAAACGGCAACTCGGTCTACGATTTCGACCCGACCAAGCTAAGCGTACATACACGCGACATCGGACTCGCTGGAATCGAGGTCTACGACATTCTGCGCGACGAATACGACATACAGATAGAATTCGGCGATATCGGCAACATCCTTGCATACCTGTCGATGGGCGACCGCCCACAAGAGCTCGAGCGTCTCGTAAGCGCGCTCGCCGAGATACGCCGCCGTTACCAAACTGACAGCAGCGGACTTCTCAGTCAAGAATACATCGACCCCGAAGTCGTCACCAGCCCCCAAGAAGCATTCTACGCTTCCAAAAAGAGCATACCAATACGCGAAAGTGCGGGCTGCGTATGCAGCGAGTTCGTCATGTGCTATCCCCCTGGCATTCCAATCCTTGCCCCGGGCGAGCGCATAACTCCCGACATCCTCGACTACATCGAGTACGCGCGCATCAAGGGCTGCTCAATGACCGGACCCGAGGACCCAGAAATCCAGTACATCAACGTACTTTGTTAGCGGGATGCGATTTTAAGGGGACGCGCGGCTTTCTTGAAAGAAAGCCTGGCAAAGAACTTTTATAAACGCATTCGCTATGCTAATGCGTGTTCGCCCATGCAGATTAGCTGTGCCGTTTAATTTAGCTGGGCGAACAGTTTCTGTGCCCTGTTAGAGTTATAGAGGCGCGCTCGTCTCCATGGGTCCTCTCCATTACGACGAGCTAATTACTGCAAATTTTTTAAATTAGGAATGATAGTATTGCAAATTTTGAAAAGGAGCGACAAAGATGGAGTTATGGTTCAGTGAGTTTCATACGCCGGATGTGAAGCATACTATTCGTGTAAACCGGCATTTATATTCTAAAAAAAGCGATTATCAGCAGATCGATATTTTTGATACACCAGAGTTCGGACGCGTTCTTGCTCTTGACAATAATGTTATGCTTACCGAACGCGACGAGTTTATCTATGACGAAATGATCACTCACGTTCCGATGGCAGTTCACCCGAATATTCAGGATATTCTTGTTATTGGTGCGGGTGATGGTGGTGTTGTTCACGAGCTCGCACGCTATGAGCAGGTGAAGCGAATTGACCTTGTTGAGCTTGACCCGACCGTTGTTGAGGCGTGCCGGACGTATTTGCCGGAAAATGCCTGCCGTCTTGATGATAAACGTGTACATATTTATTTTGACAATGCGCTGCGCTTTATTAGGCGCTGCAAGGAGCAGTACGATTTGATAATCGTAGACTCGACCGACCCGTTTGGTCCGTCTGAGGGCTATTTTACCCGCGAATTTTACGGTATATGTTACAATGCTCTTCGAGAGGACGGAATCATGGTCAATCAGCAGGGCAGCCCATTCTACAAGCAGGACGCGGAGGCTATGCAGCGCAGTCACAAGCGCATAGTCAGCACCTTCCCAATAAGCCGCGTATATCAGGCTCACATTCCCACGTATGCCGCCGGTTACTGGCTGTTCGGTTTCGCGAGCAAAAAGTATCATCCGATAGATGACCTCGACACTAAGCGTTGGCTTTCACTCGGGCTCGATACGAAATATTATACAACTAAGCTGCATATCGGTGCATTTTATCTTCCGGCTTTTCTTGAGAAAATGCTTCAGGAAGTGGAGAACTGACAAAGGACAAAAATATGATTGAAAGAAACATAGAAACATTTATAGGTTGTGACGCTGATTATTCCGACGCGAAAATCGTGATATACGGCGCGCCGTTCGATTCAACTACCAGCTTTCGACCTGGCGCACGCTTCGGACCGTCGGCTATAAGACATGAAAGCTTCGGACTCGAAACTTACAGCCTTTATCAAGATAAGGATTTATGCGATATCAGCGTGTTTGACAGCGGCGACTTGGAGCTCTGCTTCGGACGAGCTGAGCTGGCGCTCGACGATATCGAAAAGCGCGCCTGTGAGATACTGGGCGATAATAAATTTCCGTTGCTCGTCGGTGGGGAGCACTTAGTGACGCTCGGAGCGCTGCGAGCAGTTGTGAAAAAATATCCCGACCTGCACATCATACATTTCGACGCACACGCCGATTTGCGTGACGATTACCTCGGAGCTACTCTGAGCCACGCTTGCGTAATGCGGCGCGCTTACGATTTGCTCGGTGACGGTCGCATACACCAGTTCTGTATACGCAGCGGAGAACGAGCGGAGTTTGAATTTGCAAAGAAGCATACCGATATGCACCCGTTCAGCTTTGACGGGCTCGCGGAAGTAGTCGAGCAGTTGAAAAAATCGAACGTGCCAGTATATTTCACAATCGACCTCGATTGCATTGACCCGTCGGCATTCCCGGGAACGGGAACACCAGAAGCCGGAGGAGTCAGCTTCACGCAGCTGTTAAATGCGATAATAGAAGTAAGCAAAACGAACGTAGTCGCCGCTGATATAAACGAGCTCGCACCAATGCTCGATAATAGTGGAACATCGACTGCGACCGCGTGCAAAGTCATGCGAGAGCTGATGTTGGCACTAAACGTAAAATAGTTTAATGTAAGATTCTTAAAAATACAAACAAATGGCAGAGATTAGCTCGACGGAGAGGTGCGGGGCCACGGAGTCGAGCGCGAATGATTCGTCTAACAAAATAAAGCTGTAGTGTTCGCCCGGTAAATTAACGAATGTGGTATATTGCACGGCGAACGCGCATTAGCATAGCGAATGCGTTGTATAAAAGTTCTTTGCCAGGCTTTCTTTCAAGAAAGCCGCGCGTCCCCATAACTAACAAATACAGGAGATAAACAATGAGCAGAGTATTGATAATTGGATGCGGCGGAGTTGCTTCCGTTGCTATAAGAAAGTGCTGTCAGATCAGTGAGGTTTTCAGCGAGATATGTATTGCGAGCCGCACGGTGTCGAAGTGCGACGCGCTTAAGGCGGACCTTGAAGGGACGACGGATACTAAGATTACGACGGCGCAGGTCGATGCTGATGATGTGAAGGCGCTTGTTGCGCTTATTAAGGAGTACAAGCCTGACCTCGTTATGAATATTGCGCTTCCGTATCAGGATCTGACTATCATGGACGCTTGCCTTGAATGTGGTGTGAATTACATGGATACCGCTAACTATGAGCCGGAGGATACAGATGATCCGGAATGGCGGAAGATTTACGAGAAACGCTGCGAGGAGCAGGGATTTTCGGCGTATTTCGATTACAGCTGGCAGTGGGCGTACCGCGAAAAATTCGAGAAAGCCGGACTCACTGCGCTGCTCGGATGTGGATTCGACCCCGGTGTTACACAGGCGTACTGCGCGTACGCAAAGAAGCACGAGTTCGATTCGATCGACACTATCGACATACTCGACTGCAACGGCGGCGACCACGGATATCCGTTCGCCACTAACTTCAATCCTGAGGTAAATCTGCGTGAGGTGTCCGCGCCCGGAAGCTACTGGGAGGACGGTCACTGGGTGGAAATTCCGGCTATGAGCATTAAGCGTGAGTATGATTTCGACTGCGTTGGACAGAAGGATATGTATCTGCTGCACCACGAGGAAATCGAGTCGCTGGCTCTGAATATTCCCGAAGTCAAGCGCATTCGCTTCTTCATGACGTTCGGTCAGAGCTACCTCACACATATGAAGTGTCTCGAAAATGTCGGTATGCTCTCGACTACTCCAGTCAATTTTGAAGGACATGAAATTGTGCCGATCAAGTTTTTGAAGGAGCTGCTGCCTGACCCCGCGAGCCTTGGTCCGCGTACACACGGTAAGACGAATATCGGCTGTATCTTCACTGGAAAAAAGGATGGAGTCGAGAAGTCGTACTATATTTACAATATCTGCGACCATCAGGAGTGTTACCGCGAGGTCAAGAGTCAGGCGATAAGCTACACCACCGGAGTTCCGGCTATGTGCGGTGCGCTTATGCTGCTCACCGGAAAGTGGAATACCATCGGCGTGCATACCGTTGAGGAGTTCGATCCCGATCCATTCCTCGACGCGCTCGATAAGTACGGACTCCCACGCAGCGAAAGCCACGCTCCGAAGCTGGTTGACTAAATATATTGATGAATCATATTTTTAAATCGCTCGACGGCAAAAATACGAATGAGCTGTTCGGTCGACTGCCGACACCCTGCTACATAATCGACGAAGGCAAACTGCGCACGAACGGCGAAATACTCGCGTCGGTCATGAAAAATACCGGCTGTAAGATATTGCTCGCACAGAAGGCGTTCTCGAATTTCGACCTATATCCTACGCTGGCGGACTATCTCGCCGGAACTGAGGCGAGCGGACTATATGAAGCACGTCTCGGTGCGGAGGAAATGCCGAACGGGGAAGTGCACGTATTTTCGGCGGCGTATCGCGATGATGAGTTTGACGAGATTTTAAAATACGCTGACCATATAGTGTTCAACTCACCGCGGCAGCTGAAAAAATTTGCGGCTAAGGCGAAGTCGGCGGGGAAGAGTATCGGACTTCGCGTCAACCCTGAATGCTCAACTCAGGAAGGGCATGAAATATACGACCCGTGCGCACCCGGAAGCCGGCTTGGAACTACGCGCGCGGTGTTCGATTCGGAGCTCGGAGACGAGTATATCACTATGCTTGACGGACTGCATTTTCATACGTTGTGCGAGCAGGATTCGGACGCGCTCGAGACTACATTGCAGGCGCTCGAAGCGAAATTCGGCGACATCTTACCGCGTATGAAGTGGCTGAACTGTGGCGGCGGACATCATATAACCCGTCACGATTACGATATCGCGCGGCTTGAAAGGTGCATTTCCGAAGTGCGTGCAAAATACGGGCTCGAAGTTTACCTCGAACCCGGCGAGGCGTGCGCGCTGAATGCGGGATATCTCGCGTCGCGTGTGCTCGATGTCGTGCAGAACGGCGACACGCAAATCGCGATACTCGATACGAGTGCGGCTTGCCATATGCCGGATGTTATCGAAATGCCGTACACACCGCCGCTATTGCAGGCTGACGAAGGCGGCGAATACAGCTATCGCTTAGCTGGACCGACCTGTCTGTCTGGCGACGTAATCGGCGACTACAGCTTTGGCCGCGAGCTGCACGAGGGTGATATGTTGCTGTTCGGTGACATGGCGATATATTCAACCTGCAAAAACAATACCTTCAACGGTATGCCGCTTCCGAATATATGGAAACTTAGTGTTGACGGGGAGCTTACGCGGCTTACTGATTTCGGCTACGATGAGTTCAAGCGTCGGCTCGGAAGAATGAAATAATTAAATCTATATGGCTGCATGAAAAAACTCGCTGTTATAATAACGGCGAGTTTTTGTCAAATACTGTCGGCAATCAGTTTTATATATACAACATTGTCACGGCATCAGTGACAAGTTGAATCATAACTCCATATTATCTGTCCAAAGTTCGCATTGAGTCATAACAGTCTGTACTGCGTCATCCATACCTTCCGGCGGGTACTTATGCTTCTTTAGCAGTTTTTTTATCAGCATACGCATTTTCGCCCTTGCAGATTCACGTTTCTGCCAATCAATGGTCTTGTTCTTTCGGAGCGTATCCGCCAGCTCCTTTGTTATAGCAATCAGTTCGTCGTTCTCATAGAAATCTTTGATAGCCTGCGGTTTTGTAAGAGCATCATAGAAGGCAAGTTCGTCAGCAGTCAAGCCGAGCTGTTCGCCCTCTTTTTGCGCTGCAGCAATCTGTTTTGCCAGTTTCAGCATTTCATCGATTACTTCTTCGTTAGTAAGCATACCGTTGAGATATGCGTTGATCGAACGCTGCATTATCTCGCTGAATTTTTCAGACTTAACCACATTTGTTCTGCGATAAACCGATACCTGCTCGGCAATCAGCTTTTTCAGCAGTTCTACTGCAAGATTCTTTTCCTTCATATTAGCGATTTCTTCAAGAAACTTGGGATCAAACAGCGAAAATTCCTCTTTAATATCCGAAAACAAATTGATAACACCGTCGCTCTTAATACTCTGTCTGAGCAACTCATTGATTCTTGCGTTCATCTCGGGCAAAGAGATCTTCTTTCCAACGCCGGTGTTGCTCAGCCTCAAAACAAGGACACGCACCGATTCAAAGAAAGCCGCTTCAAACCGCATTGCTTCATCCACAAGAGAGGAGCAAAGAGATAATGCCTGATGAAGCATTAGCGCTTCTTTCACAAAAGAGTCTTTATCCTCCATTTTCTCTCTGTCGATGATAAAGTTTACGGCACCGCTGATGGTTTTGGCTCTTTCAAGGTCTGTTCCAGTCGTAAATTTGGAATAATCAAAACCGTGGAATTTATCACGGCAGACGGACATTTTCTCCAAAAATTTCGGATAAGCAACCTTCGACACATCAGTATCGCCGTAATTCTTCTTGTCACGGGTAGTGTAGTCATTCATTGCCTGTTTCAGTGCAGAGGCAATTCCCACATAGTCAACGACCAAACCGCCCTCTTTGTCACGGAACACACGGTTTACACGGGCGATTGCCTGCATAAGATTGTAACCCGCCATCGGCTTGTAGACATACATTGTCGCAAGGGACGGCACATCAAAGCCTGTCAGCCACATATCCACTACAATAGCGATTTTCATCGGACTGTCATTGTCCTTAAATTTCTTTGCAAGCTCGTCTTTGTGCCGCTTGTTGCCGATAATCTCCCGCCATTCTTCGGGGTCATTGTTGCCGGAGGTCATAACAACGCCTACTTTTTCTCTCCAAGCGGGGCGCAGCTCTAATATCCGCTTGTAAATCTTCATAGCAATCGGCCTTGAATACGCCACGATCATTGCCTTGCCGGTGAGCAGATTTTCACGGTTATTTTCGTAATGATCAAGAATATCGCACACCAAAGAATTGATCGTGTTATCGTTGCCAAGTACAGCTTCCATCTGTCCAAGCTCATGCTTGCTTTTTTCGATTACTTCTTCATCGGCGTTCGCCGCCATAATATCGTATTCGGTATCGATTAGTTTCAGAGTTGTTTCGTCAAGTTTTAGCTTGATAACACGGCTTTCATAGTAGACGGGGCGTGTTGCTCCGTCCTCAACCGCCTGTGTCATGTCGTAGATGTCGATATAATCGCCGAATACCTCACGGGTGCTGCGGTCTTTGGAGGAAATAGGCGTGCCTGTAAAGCCAATGTAAGTTGCATTGGGAAGCGTGTTGCGAATGATACGAGCCGTACCAACGATACGCTTTGCGATTTCTTCGCCGTCCTCGTTTTTGGTCATTTTGATTTTCTCGGCAAGTCCGTATTGTCCACGGTGCGCCTCGTCCGCCATTACGATGATATTGCGTCGGTCGGAAAGTGACTCTGCGGACTCCTCGAATTTCTGCATTGTGGTAAAAATGATACCGTTTGCCTGTCTTCCATTCAGCCAATCCTTCAATCCAATGTCATTTTTACCGGAAGTCTCTGTCAGCTTTCTACAGGTGGCTTGCACTGGCTCTTGCCGCAAAAAGTCCTTGCACTTCACAAACTGCCCATAAAGCTGATCGTCAAGGTCGTTGCGGTCGGTCAGTACAACGATTGTCGGACAGTCCAACGCTTCCTGTAAACGGTGAGCATAGAACACCATGGACAACGACTTTCCGCTGCCTTGCGTATGCCAAAAAACGCCGCCCTTACCGTCGGTAACGGTGGCTTTCTTCGTGGACGCGATCGCCTTGTTCACGGCAAAATACTGATGGTATCCAGCAAGAATTTTGAAGGTCTGCGTTCCCTCGTTGGAGAAGCATATATAATTCTTGATAATATCCAGTAACCGCTCCTTTTGAAACATACCCTCGAAGAAGGTGTCGAATTGAGCGTACTGTGTATTTTCATAGCTTCCGTCCTTGGTCTTCCATTCCATGAAGCGGTCTTCGCCGGAAGTAATCGTGCCCGCTTTGGAGGTGAGCTGATCGCTCATCACGCAGATAGCGTTGTAGATAAACATTGACGGAATCTCGTGCATATAGTTGCGGAGTTGGCGGTACGCCTCGGATGCGTCCGTTTCCTCACGAGAGGGAGATTTCAGCTCAATCAGCACTACCGGTAAGCCGTTTAAGAAGAGAATCACATCTGGGCGCTTGTTGCTGTTCTCAATAAATGTCCACTGATTCGCCACGATGAAGGAGTTGTTGTCGGGATTTTTGTAGTCTGCAAGATAGACAATAGAGGAGCGCTCCTCGCCGTCCACAAAATATCTGACAGGGATACCGTTCTGCAAATAGTCCATAAATATAGCGTTTTTCTGCACAAGCTCGCCGTTTTCAAAATTCTTGAGCTTATACAGTGCATCGTCCAGAGCGTCAGAGGGCAGCCCTCTGTTGATACGCCGCAGAGAATCCCCCAGCACCTCGTCATATAACGGACTGGTAAAGTCCCGCTCCACATCGGGTGCGTATATGTATTCGTAGCCTAAATCATTGCGAAATAACTCGATTACGGAATTTTCGTAATTGGCTTCGGTGTATATTCCTGGCATTTTCATTCACCACTTTCTGCATTTGTCGGCATATATTCTAAGACTGCGTTCTTTAAGAGTTCTGTAATTTGTGTAGCTTTATTCTTTGAGCTATTTTTGTCCTTTGACTTTACAAAATAGTAGCCTAAAATTGACATTTTCATTTTGCTTATAATTGTTTCCCGTTTATACCAATCAACAGCAAAATTTTTTCGAATAATATCCTTCAGTTCATCTATCTCATCCGCTTCGGCAACACCATCCAAAATATTTGATAGGTTTGAGATAATGTAACTGTTCAGATTGCCATCACTAGAAATATAGGGTATATTATCCTTATCTGTTTTTAAATATACTTCATACTTTTCAAAGTTGGATACAGCTTGTACATTTTCGCTGTTTACATATTTTATGTAATTGAGTTGATGCTCCAATTCAGGAAATAATGTTGCTTCGTTGATGTTATATAAGTCCAGTTCTCTTAAGATCTCTTTCTTGTTTTCGCCACGTACAAAGAAATAGTCTTTTTCAAACTCCCTTCTTAAATTATCCCTTGATTTTGAAATAACGGATTGGGCTATATCAGTACCACTTGAAACTGTAAATAGGCTTGCAAGAAGGAAAATACCGCTTTGTTTTCTTAGGCGCTCGTTAGTATATGTGGGTGTAACCATATAGTTTTTCTGAATAATATTAACAAACTCCGAAAAACCGTCTTTTTGTAACCACTTTTTCTTGACTTCTTCATCGATAATGCCGTCTCTCTTTAATCGTGCAAACACATCCGTAACTGTATTTTCCTTTGAAAGATCATAATTAGCCAGTGCAGAGATAATTTGGACTTCAAGGTCTGTCGGTAAGGATGGATAATAATTTTGAGTAAAGTAAATCACTCCGTATGGTTCATGTGATTCTTCCCCTTCATCGCTAATATAAGGTTCATCGCCGTGACATTTACAAGCAAAATATAGTGCGACTAAAGGATTGGTTGTCAAATCTAAGAGCCGTGTACACATTCCATAGTGCTGATACTTTGTCATAATATCAAACGTAGTATGATATTCTTTAAATTCTGACGGGATTTTTTGCAATGGAATTTGCATAAGCCTATGTTCAACGCTAAGCATATTGTTTCTAAATACACTTGGCTCAATATCCCAAAATTCAGCATCTTGTCCACGAAAATATAACTCTGTGGATTTACCATTCGCAGACTCTTTCAAATCCTTCACAGCTCTAATAAATGAACTAACAGAATCTATCTCTGTAAGTTCGTCAACTTCTAATTCTTTATAAGTCAAAGTATTCCCTCCTAAACAATAATTTAGCTGCTTAAAGGTCGAGGTCCGAGACATCAAGCTCGCCGGACATAAGCTTGGGTAGCAATGAATCTCTTAGTTCGGCAAGTTTATTATTTTCCATACAGTTTGCCTCGTATTGTAGCATAAGTTGCCCAACAAGAGATTCAAATTCAGTTAACACTTTACTGCTTGGCAAGAGAATAGGTACTTTATTCATATCTCCTTGTGTAATTAGCGGTTGGGTAGAACCACGGTTCATGGAGTGATAATCGATCCTTTGGAGTATTTGGTAAGTATACTCGTAAAAATTGCTTGTGATTACGAGAGTATTATCAGATGTCCAACATGAGGAATTGAACCGCTGGATAATTCCGTGTGTCCCAACACGACCGGTGACAAGAATTTTATCATTATGGTTTGCTTCGCTCGTAAAACCCATAACCGATGCTGCACCCACAAGCGGAATCATAGCCGTATCTGTTTTAATTGCAGACTTCATAGGCGGGCGTTTTCCACTTGTAATATCAGCAATATCAGACAAATTGCCTTTATTCCATTCAGACGGACAAATACCACCAAAAGGAATAAAGTCTTCGAACCATGCTTTATATAATGTAGCTGCTTGCTGCTCTAAATTATTGTTTATCGCATTGTTTAGCTCGATTTTATCGTCAAGCGGTTCTAAATACGATAAAACCTTTCGCTGGTCATCAAGAGAAGGAATGTCAAATTCCAATCTATTAAGTGTTTCTGTTCGCAAACTTGGTATTGTAGTTCCTTCGTTATAGGTATTTAAGTCAATTTGCGACATTACATAGTACAGATACTTGGGGATTACCAGTTCTTCATTAACTATCGTATAAAAAAGCGTATCTACCGTCCAAAATGGATGTTCAACATATTTTACTTTATCAATAGTACCTTTTCTCCCAATAAGAACAGAAGGTTGATTATAAAGTGCTTTTGTTGCATACCCCATCAATCCGCCTGTTCCGTATATTGGTATATTTCCATCTTTGGAGAGAACTTGTTTTTGGCTTTTCCCGTATTTAATCGTAACAAGTTGCTGTAAGCTATATCTATTAAACATCATACCCAATCGCCCCCAACTTCTTCCGAATCTCGTCCTCCAGCTCGTGAGACTTATTGAACATCTCAGACAGCTCGCCTGTCAACCTCGCCATCTTCTCCTCGAACGGCTCGCCGTCATCCTCCTGCTCCTCAATACCGACATATCTGCCCGGCGTGAGGATGAAGTCCTGCTTTTCCATTGTCTGCAAATCGGCTACGGCACAGAATCCCTTCACATCTTCCAGCGTTCCGTTTTGGAACTGCTCGAATGTATCGGCGAGTTTTTGTATATCTTCATCGGTAAAGTCTCGGTGTTTGCGGTCAACCATATAGCCCATTTTGCGAGCGTCAATAAACAGGGTTTTGCCTTTCTGCTTCTTGTTCTTGCTGATAAACCAAAGCGTAACCGGAATCGTGACGCTGTAAAATAGCTGCGTCGGCAGTGCAACAATGCCTTCCACAAGGTCAGACTGAATGATATTTTTACGTATCTCGCCTTCACCGCTGCTCTGCGAGGACAGAGCGCCGTTGGCAAGCACCAAGCCGATTTTACCGTTTGGCGCAAGGTGATGTATCATATGCTGAATCCACGCATAGTTGGCGTTGCCTGTCGGCGGCGTGCCATACTTCCAGCGCACATCGTCTTTGAGTTTATCGCCGCCCCAGTTTGAGAGGTTGAACGGAGGATTTGCCATAATGAAATCCGCTTTCAATGTTGGGTGCAGATCATTGAAAAAAGTGTCCGCCTGATATGCACCGAAATCAGCGTCAATTCCACGGATCGCCATATTCATTTTCGCCATCTTCCAAGTATCGGCGTTGCTCTCCTGCCCGTAGACGGCAATCTCTCCACGCTTGCCGCTGTGCGCCTGAATGAATTTTGCACTCTGCACGAACATACCGCCAGAACCGCAGCAGGGATCATACACACGGCAGTTTTGAAACGGCTTTAAGATTGCAACAATGGTTTTAACAATGCTTGACGGTGTGTAGAACTCGCCGCCCTTTACGCCCTCATATGCGGCAAACTGTGCGATACAGTATTCATAGGTTCTGCCGAGCAAGTCCTTGCTTTCCTCGGTATCTCCCATATCCATATTCGTGAACAGATCAACTACATCGCCCAAAACACGCTTGTCCAAATCAGGGCTGGCGTAATTTTTGGGCAGAACATTTTTCAGGCTCTTGTTTTCTGCCTCGATTGCCCGCATAGCATCGTCAATAACCGTTCCAATTTCAGGCGTATGAGCAGAGGACGCAATTTTGCTCCAGCGGGCATTTTCAGGAACAAAGAAGATGTTGTCCTCTGCATATGCGTCTCTGTCGTCCTCGAACCCATCTCCCTCGGCTACAAGCTCGTTATATCTCTTTTCAAATGCGCTGGATATGTACCGCAGGAATATAAGACCTACGATGACTTTTCTGTATTCGGCAGCCGGTATGTGTCCCCACAATACACAGGCTGCGTCCCATATCTGTTTTTCAAAGCCGATATTGGCGTTATTTGTTTCCATATTTCGTTCCTTCATTACAAGATTTTTTCTTAGTTTCCATCTAATATTGATAATAGTATAACACAAAAGAATAATTTAGTCAAGTATGATTAGGTAATTCTAACTTGACTAAATTCAAAATACCTCAAATAAACAGACGCTGTTCACATAGCATTTCATTTTCTACTTTGAGTTTCTCATTATTAGTCGGATTTTTGGACTAAATCACCGGATTTTGTGGTTGAAATTCGCTGCGAATTTTGGTATAATAATATCGAATAGATATCTTTCAAAGCTGTAATAGAACACGCAGCGTCATGAACTGCGATGAACTATAATAAAACGAAGCGATATAATTTAATATTGCTACAGAAACGAGGAAAATATATGAAAAAGTATATTACACTTTTGCTCGCAAGCGCAATGTTCCTCTCACTTTTCTCCTGCGGTGACACCGGAAAGAATCCCGAAAATACAAATGGTAGTGCCGATAACACAAGCGAGGAAGTCGGGGGGGGGTAACTGAAAAAGACCCTAAAAGCGTATGCGACATTCCGGAGGATTTGAAGTTCCCGGGCGAGACGTTTACATTTTTAGTATACTCAAATGCAGCAGCACATAATGAAATGACCACCGACGAGCAGAACGGCGACACGCTGAACGACGCGATATATCAGCGTAAAATGCGTACAGAGGAGCGTTTGGGCTGCAATATAGAGGAAATCGTGTCTGAAGATGGTGAGATAGCGAATACCTTCCGAACATCGGTAATGTCCGGAACAGATGAATTTAATGTGGCAAATGTTCGATGTACCGACGCGCTGACGTTTTGGGAGGATGGATTGACGATATCAGTTGCCGATCTTCCGTATGTCGACATCACGAAGAATTATTGGAACAAGAGCTTCAACGACTCGCTTACTCTTAGCGGTCAGCAGTATATCGCGATAGGCGATATGAATATAAGCACACACGACCTCACTTACGCGCTTCTCTTTAACAAGCAGCTTATCGAGGATTATAGCCTTGAAAGTCCGTATGATTTAGTTCGAGACGGTAAATGGACTTCCAGCAAAATGGCTGAGATGATGAAGGTTGTCACGAATGACCTCAATAATAACGGCGAGCAGGACGAAAGCGATATGTATGGATATGTCGCGAATGGTAAGCAGGTGCTGCCGAATTTCTGGATAGCAGCCGGCGAGCTTTCGGTCACAAAGGATGAAAACGACCTGCCTAAGCTTAATCTTGAAAGTGAGCGATTCTACGATGTTTTCATTAAAACATTTGAAATAATGTATGACGATGCGAACTGGTATACTAAGTTTGACCAGTCACAGGACGTTCCTCCTAACTCAATAAGTATATTCTCCGAAAATCGTGCGTTGTTTATGGATTGTTCGCTTAAATCTATTGAAGCAATGCGCAGTATGGAGACAGATTTTGGTATTATCCCGTATCCGAAATTTGACGAAGCGCAGGATAGATATTACTCCCGCGTAAGCTATTACAACGCGCCGATAGTTCCGAAATCGCTTCAGCCAGAAAAATACGATTTCACTGGTGCAGTGCTTGAATATTTTAACTATGAATCAAGTATTACAGTAATACCTGCATATATTGATGTAGCGCTTAAGGCTAAAGGTACACGTGATGATGAATCGCTTGAAATGCTCGAGCTTATTTTTGAATCGCGTATGGTAGATATCGGTGATACGACACTTTGCGGAGATATTCGCGATGGTGCGATGTCAAACCTTTTTAACAGAAATAACCGAGACCTTGCGTCGAAGATACCCTCGCTTGAGACTGTCGTCAAAAAATATATCGAAAAGATTCCCGACGAATATAAATAAAATAAGCTCCGCCTGTTTTCAGGCGGAGCTTTTAAAATTGGTTGTAAAATGCAGTTATGCGAGCGGCTCGAAGTCCTCAGCGCCATGCTTGCAGAGCGGGCAGATGTAGTCCGCGGGAAGCGTGTCGCCCTCGTAGACGTATCCGCAGATCTTGCAGACAAAGCCCTTCTTATTCTCCTCGACCGGCTGCGGCTTTGGCTTGATGTGCTCAAAGTAGTAGTCGTATGTCACTGATTTCTCGTTCGACAGTACGCGCGCGTCGGTCACGTCGGCGATGAAGAGCGTGTGTGTGCCCTTGTCGACTGTATCTGTTACCTTGCCGGAAATGAGCGCGTTTACATGACTTGTGAGATAGCAGAGTCCATTCGCGCTGCGTGCGATGTCGCTTCTGCCGTCGAATTTATCGACATTGCGTCCGCTCACGAATCCGAAGTCCTTGAATACATCAAACGGCACGCTCTCTGTGAGCACCGAAACATTGAATACGCCAGTCTTCAATATCATATCGTGTGTCAGGTTTGCTTTATTGACCGATACCGTAATGCGCTTAGGAGTGTCGGTCAGCAGCTGTGCAGTGTTGATTATGCAGGCGTTGTCCTTGCTTCCATCCTTTGCGCTGAGCACGAACAGACCGTATGAAAGCTTGAAGAACGCAGCTGGGTCGAGTTCAGACTCGCTTGTGCACGCAGCGATCTCTGTCTTAGCCTTCGGGAAGGTATCAGCGATAGCGTCAACGAGGGCGTCGATATCGGTCGCCTGCTCGGGCTTCAATGCCGATTTTACCGACAGAATGTCGCCGATAAATGTCATATCCTTGCAGGTAGAGAGTATCTCCTTCATCTGTCCTCCGGAGGTAGGTGCCCATGAGCCGTTCTCAACGAGCGATACGAAACGTTTCTTCAATCCGTGTGAAGCTATGTCGCGAAGCAGCTCATCCATCGAGATGAATATGCCAGCATTGTAGGTTGTCGACGCGAATAACAAGTGACTGTATTTGAAAGCCGCAGCGACTATCTCAGACGAATGGGTGACAGATACATCGTACATTACAGTTTTGATCCCGCGCTCACGAAGCTTTGACGAGATTATCTCAGCAGTCGTAGCCGTGTTGCCATATACAGACGCATATGCGATCATTACGCCCTGTTCCTCAGGAGTATAGCTTGACCATTTGACGTACTTGTCGATATAGTCGCCGAGCTTCTCGCGCCATACAAAGCCGTGCAGCGGGCAGATCATCTTAATATCAAGTGCCGACGCTTTCTTTAGTAAAGCCTGAACCTGCGTGCCGTATTTTCCGACGATGTTGCAGTAGTAGCGGCGGGCTTCATCGAGATAGTCGCGCATGAAGTCGACCTCGTCTGCAAATATAGCGCCATTCAGTGCTCCAAATGTGCCGAACGCGTCAGCAGAGAAGAGTATCCCGTCGACTGAATCGAATGTCACCATGACCTCAGGCCAGTGAACCATCGGCGCCATAACGAAGTTGAGCGTATGGTTTCCGGTCTCGAGCTTGTCGCCCTCTTTTACGATATAAACGCGCGAGCTGTCTGGTGCAGCGAAGAACTGAGCTACCATTTTGAGTATCTTATCGTTGCATACGAGCGTAGCGTTCGGGTAGCGGCGCATGACCTCGGCGAGAGTTGCCGAGTGGTCGGGCTCCATGTGCTGGATAATGACGTAATCGAGCTCGCGTCCGGCGAGAGCGTGTTCAAGGTTTTCGAAGAAAATACCGCTTACCGACTTATCGACAGTGTCGAGCAGTACAGTGGTATCATCGTTGATGAGGTAAGAGTTATAGGAAACGCCGGTCGGAACTGAGTAAACGCCCTCGAACATTGCGAGACGGCGGTCGTTTGCACCGATCCAAGTGATATCAGATGTGATTTTCTTTGTGCAGTACATAAGAGTTCTCCTTTTATTGTTTTTATTTTAGTATAAAGTGGTTGCGTTCAAAATCAATAATACCCTCAGTCTTCAGCTTCGACAGCTCAGTTGACATAGCGCTGCGGTCGACAGCGAGGTAGTCGGCGAGCGATTGTCGGTCGAGTGGTATGTCGAAGCTGTTTGTGCCGTTTTTTGCCGCTTCACGCGATAGATAAGAGAGCAGCTTATCGCGGGTCGAGCGGCGGCTGAGGTGCGAAAGTCTGGCATTAGCCGAATATACATCATCTGCGAGTGTTCGTGTCAGATTGCGTATCATGCGAAGATGACAGCCGCAGGTAGAAGCGCAGGGCTCGAGCAGCTGATTTACAGGGATCATAAGCAATTCTGCGGCTTCAACTGCTGTTGCTGAATATTCGAGCCTTTTAGAAAGCAGAACGTCCGGAATGCCGACAAGACTGCCCGGAAGCAGCTCTGCAAAGCTTTCACGTGAGACAGGCTTATTGGCAGTATGATCCATACGCGAGAGGGTCAGTCTGCCGGACAATAATATGCCGAGTTCAGTCGGAGTGTCGCCCTCGCGCATGACAAGGCTTGATGGTACGAATTCATGCTTATGTGCATGAGTGCATTCGATTATTTTCAGCAGCTCATCTTCAGAAAGTCCCGAAAATAATCTGCATTTCATCAGTGTGGCAATGTATGCTTTCATATTTACCCCGTGTTGTATTTACAACAATGACGTTGTGTTTACATTATAGCAGATTTTTCCTCTCTTGTCAATAGCTTTTGCAGTTTTTCAAAAGATTATTCTTGTATTCTGCAAAATGATGAATTATATGTAAATTATGACAGCGGGGTATTTATTTTTTTCGGGTGCGGCGGTATAATAGACTTATCATTATGTGAAGTTATGGAGGTAATTAAATATGAGTTTTAATGATAAGCTGCGTGAGTACGCGTCGTTGACGGCACGGAACGGAGTCAACGTTACAAAAGGAAAGTATGTATTGCTGCGCTGTGCGATCGAGGCGGCGGAGTTTGGACGGATGGTTGAGGAAGAGTGCTTCAAGCTCGGTGCAAAGGATGTAATTGTGATATACGAGGACCAGCGTGCGTCGCGGATACGTCTCGATTATGCTGATATCAGCGAATTCGAGAATGTGCCCGAATGGCGGGCCGAGCAGCGTAATTATTATGCACGCGAAGGCTGCGTTTGTATCAATATAATTTCAGAGGACCCAGAAATTTTTGCAGGTGCGCCAAGTGAGAAGCTGATGGCGAACTCGCTTGCGGCACATAAGGCGTTCAAGGAATTCTACGATGTCATGGATAAGGGCGGGCTGCGCTGGACTATTGTCGCATATCCGAATGAAGCGTGGGCGACACGCGTGTTCCCGGGCTTGACTCCGGCTAAGGCAGTGAATAAGCTGTGGGCGGCGATATTCAAAACGGTGAGGATCACACGCGGCGACACGTTCAAGAAATGGGAGCAGCACGACCGACTTTTGAAGCGCCGCGCTGAAAAGCTCAACCGTGAACGCTTCACATCTCTGCATTACACGAACTCGCTTGGTACGGACTTTACCGTTGGGCTTGCAGAGGGGCACATTTGGAAGGGCGGCTCTGAGCGCTGCGCCGACGGAGTTGATTATTTCCCGAATATGCCAACTGAAGAAATATTCACAATGCCAGACTGCCGCCGCGCCGACGGTAAGGTATATTCCACTCTTCCACTGTCGTATCAGGGTGAGCTTATCGACAACTTCTGGCTCGAATTCAAAGACGGCGCAGTTGTTGGCTATGGCGCAAAGTCGGGTGAGCACGCATTGAAGCGTCTGCTTGACACTGATGAGGGCTCAAAGCGGCTCGGCGAGGTGGCGCTTATCCCATACGATTCGCCGATTTCGAATCTCGGTATACTTTTCTACAACACACTGTTCGACGAGAACGCGTCCTGCCACCTTGCGCTCGGCGAGTGCTATCCTGATACGGTAGAAAATGGCGCTGAGCTCAGCGAGGAAGAGTTAGCGGCACTCGGCGGAAACAAGAGTGCAAATCATGTCGACTTCATGATAGGCACGCCTGACCTTGAGATAACTGGAATCAAAGCTGATGGCAGCGAGATACAAATATTTTCTAATGGCGGCTTCGTAATTTAACAAAAAATACTTGACAAGTTTAGATATTTATGGTATAGTATATATGCTTACTCCTTTTAGTGAAGGAGTAAGAAAATAGTATATTATGCAATGAAAGGACTTATCAAATGAAGAAAAGTATCGCAACACTCATCTGTATCGCACTGCTTGCAGGCTGTGCGTCGGTCGGCGTTTATGCTGACGAGCCCATGCTTATTTCCGAGAACCCAGATGTTACTGAAGACATCGCGCCTTTGCCGATAGCTGAAGACGAGAGAACCGGCGTAGATATCTCTCCGTTCAAACTTGATGCAGCTGTTAATGCTCTTGTACTTGGCGACTCAAACGCCTGCGCATATGGAACTGATAGCTTTGACCCCGAAGCGACCGTGCCGGTTGACGGCTCGTTTGCGTCTATTGCTGCCGCCGCTGTACTGAGAAATGATCAGTCCGCAGCGCTATTTGCAAAATCAGGTGCAACGACTATTGATGTACTTGACCTCTTCACCAATCCTGAAAAGGCTGCGCTCACCGAGGCAGCTGTAAAGCAGTCAGAATTTATAATCATAAATATCGGCGGGAACGACCTGCTTGCAAAGCTTGTTGAGTTCAAGGAAAAGCTTCCGATAGTTAAGGAAGATGAGAAGCCGATCATTACCGACGAGCTGCTCGCAGAGCTTCAAGATGCAATTGTGGGTATCGTTGGCGAGGATGGTACAGTTACATTCCCGGAAAATATTGATGATATAGATATATCCTTTGAAATTTCGGTCGACGATGTTATTTCTCAGCTCAGTGAGGCTATGGCTGAGGGCGTTGAAGAGATGACAGCCAACATTGCCGCAATAGTAGGCGCGATCATGCGCATAAATCCTAACGCGTACATTTGCGTTACTGGAATTCCTTCAGGCAATATTTCAGGTGTTGCCGCCGAATATGGAGACGAATTCGTAGAGGCTCTCGCTGAGATGACTGAGACTGTGACAACTGCTGCGAATGCTGCTATAAAGTCTGCCGTTGACGAGCTTACCAATGTTGTTTTTGTTGACGTAAACGAGGCTGCCGCTGATGTGGAGACCATGTTCCAAGCTGACGGCATTCACTTCACTGCTGAAGCACACGCTGCTATCGGTGAAAATGTTGGCAATGCGATCAATGAATACCGCAGAATTGATCAAGTTAAGAAGCTCCTGTTTGGTTTGATATAATCTGCTTAGCTATAAAAAGCTGCGGCCTGCTGTAATAACAGTGGGTCGCAGCTTTTTTATTTTTACATAAGTTCAGATACTATCAGCTCCGAGCCGATCGCCGAGCATTCCTCTGCGAGCTTTTCCGGCAGAACTGTGACGTTCTGACCCTCGTCGCCAAGCAATACAGCCAACGCTGAGCGAAATGGGTTAGAGCCTGCTATGATAATATCGCCACCGGTTTCGATAGTCGAGCGAATGTCATCGTGCAGTATCGCACCCATCAAAAATGCGTACAGCTGCTCGCTTGTTACGCCGTCGATAAAATTAGCCTGCACACGTACTTTGAACAGCGCTTCATTGATACCGTGCAGCTTGGCATATCTATAACCACGGCGCAGATATTCTTCGTCGGCAATATGCGGATATACTCCGCTGAGCGATCGATTTAATATCGTATTTTCTGCCGCTGCCCGAATCAGCTCACCGGACAGAGAGGTTCGAAATGAAGTTATTTGTCGGTTTTCCAAGCTGACGATTTTCATATGCGAACCGGGCATCAGCGCAGTTATATGTCTTTCAGGGGGGTGAATGCTCGACAGTATACCGATAATCTCTGTTTCCTCGCCGCGCATGATGTCGAGCCCGGAAAGCTCAGATATGCTGGGGCTATCGAAGGTCTTGACACCCGGAATGAATATCATCGGTATCTGAGTTATATCTGGCATCATTACGCGAACTGAGTGCTGTCTGAGCTCGTCAATGCCTGTCGGTGTGATAACATGCACTGAATTATAAAGTCCGGATTCCGAGCATATCATGCCAGATAATGCTATTGAACTTATATCCCGCTCGCATAGATCATTGCGCTTGAGCAGTTCCGATATGCCGTCACGCACTGCTGAGCTTAGCGCGGAACTTCCGGAAATTGCAGTATCGCGAACGCCGACCTGCAATTTCAAGCGGTCGTATATTTTTCCGGATTCGATTAGTGTGAAGCGGGTATTTGTAGTTCCGCCGTCAATTGTGATTATCAAAATTCTTACCCACTTATTTCAACGCCGAAGCAGCATTTATAGCCGAAACATATCGTTGCGCGTTTTCTCTTATTTTGTCGATTTGTCCCGATTCACACAAGCTGCGGTTTGCGATAGGGCTGCCTATCCCAAAACCGACACATCCAGCGGCGAGATATTCGGGTATCATTTCGGGAGTTACGCCGGATACTGCGAGTAGTCTTGCATTTCCAAGCGGTGCGAGCGCCTGTCGTATGAACTCAGGTCCGAGCGACGAAGCAGGGAACAACTTGACAAAATCAGCCCCTGCCTGAGTTGCGCTGACTATTTCCGAAAGCGTCATCGCGCCCGGTATTGAAACGAGTCCAAGCAGCTTTGTAGCCTTGATGATAGCGGTATCGGTGTTAGGTGAGATTATGAATTTACAGCCTGCGTGAGCGGCGAGCTTGAGCTGCTCCTCGCTTACGACCGTACCAGCGCCGATATACATTTTGTTTCCGACATGCTCGATCGCACGTTCGATGTTTTTGATGGTATCAAGGTCTGATACTGTTCTGGTGCTGTCGAATGTTATTTCGGCTAATCTGATTCCGCCATCATATATCGCGTCAAGCACGTCGCAGAGCTGCTCAGACGGTATGCCGCGGAGTATAGCGATTATTCTTGTTTCATTTATTGTGTTAATGATTTTATCCATGATAATTACCACATTTCAATAGAGCTTCATCCCGCGATATCCGAGACTATGCGATATCTCGAGAGCTGATTCGATAATTTTTTTCGCCGCTGTTTCCTTCATAGCTATCGTGAACGCAGCGTCGAGCATTGATACGCTTATCGCTGCACATATTTGTCCTGATGAGTCGCGTATCGGCGCGGCGGCACAGCGCACATATGAGTTATCCTCGCCGAGATCAAACGCACATCCTCGTGCGCGTATTGCTGAAAGCTCAGCTAACAGCGCGTCTACTGTTGTAATTGTCGTGGGCGTGTGAGCTTCCATGCCGCGTTCGGCGATCTCACGGACCTTTTCTTCAGGCATACCGGCGAGCATAGCTTTTCCGAGTCCGGTCAGATACATATGATTTTTTGCGCCTATGCTGCACGTCGACCGGATCGGCTGAGAGGATTCGACCTTATCGAGGTAGATAACGTATCCGCCTTGCTCGACACCGAGATAGCAAGTCTCACCGAGCGTGTCGCGCAGCTTTGTTAAAATCGGATGTGACACAGAATAAAGGTCGTTTCGGTTGATGTACGCCATGCCGACCATATACGCCTTCGCACCTATCACATATGTTTTGGCGCGTTCATTGTCACGTGAAATGAAGCCGCGCTCGCATAGAATATTTATTATGTCAAAAACGCTTGTTTTGGGGTAACCGAGCTGACGGCTGATATCGCTTATTGTCAGCGGCTCAGGCGATCCAGCGAAAAGCTCGAGTATCTCCAGCACGCGCATTGCTGAATTGTTCATCGTGATCCTCCTATAATTGTTCGTATATACGTAATATGTTTATAAATATTATACCACGTTTCGTCATATATGTCAATATAATTTCGGTATTTCAGAAAAAATCATTAAAACTATTGACAAATCACGGAGTATATGATATTATTATAATGCAAATTACAAAACGTTATTCGCATTTGCGAATTTTATATGAGTATTTGAATATATGAGGAAAATGTGATCATGGAAAAGTTATATAATAACATAATATTGCCGGATGACTTTGCTTCAAAGCCGTCTTGCCCTAATGATGTGCCGTACTTGAAGAACCCGCCGGAAGTCATAAATGTCAGTGTCGGTCGGCAGCTGTTTGTTGACGACTTTCTTATTGAAGAGACCGACCTTGAGCCGGAATATCACAAGGCGAAAAAGTTTGACGGTAATCCTGTACTTTCACCTGAGACTGAGTGGGAGCGTGGGAAAATGCCGGCGGCCTGTCCGAAATCCGGTGGGGTTTGGTTCGATGAGGACGAGCGGATCTATAAGATGTGGTATGAAGCCGGATGGCTTGGACAAATTTGTTATGCGATTTCGCATGATGGTATCAACTGGGAGCGTCCGAACCTTGATATCGAGCCCGGAACTAACAAAATATTGACATTTGACAGCAACAGTACGATTAAAGACTTCGACCCTAAATATCTCAAGCCAGATTCTACGACCTTCTGGATCGATCATAACGACCTCGACAAATCACGCAGATATAAGATGTACCTGCGAAATCCCGGCGGTCCTCCGTATCCAGGAATAATCGGAACTTCACCGGATGGGATTCACTGGGAAAACCTTACACTTACAACCAATGTAGGCGACCGCTCTACAATATTCTATAATCCGTTCCGCCGCAAGTGGGTATATTCGATACGCAGCGGATGGTCGGCGCGTTCGAGACAATATCATGAGTGCGATGACCTGTTCGAAGGTGCTCACTGGAACCCGAATGAAGCGGCAAAGTGGCTTTCAGCTGATGAACTCGACCTGCCGAATCCATATATCAGACACAAGCCGGAGCTTTACAATGTCGACGTGGTCGGATACGAGAGTATAATGCTTGGTATGTTCGAGATTTTTTACGGACCGGAGAATAATTTCTGTGGTGACCGCGGAGTTCCGAAGATCACCGAGCTGATTCCGATGTACAGCCGCGATGGATATAATTTCTCGCGGCCGAGCCGTGAGCCGATAATCGGTTCGTCGATTTGCAAGGGGTCGTGGGACCGCGGATATGTGCAGTCGGTAGGCGGTGTTACAATAATTCACGGTGACGAGCTGTGGATATATTATATCGGTTTTGGCGGAGATGAGCGTTTCGGACGCTGGTACTCGGACGATGACATGGAGACCGGAATGTACATGAATGGAGCTACTGGAATCGCAAAGCTGCGCCGTGACGGATTTGTATCGCTGAACGGCTGTGGAAGTATTCTTACTCGTCGACTTGAGTTTACGAGCAAGTGCGAGCTGCACGTGAACATAGACGGCCGCGTCAAGGTTGCTATTATAGGTGAAAGCGGGGAAGTGATAGCGGAATCGCTTGAATTCAGCGGTGACAGTACAAACGTAAGGCTTGATTTTGGTAGTTTTGATATCGCCTCACTCGAAGGGAAACCATTCAGACTGCGTTTTGATGTTGACGGTAAGCTGTATTCGTTCGGCTTTACAGATATGAACGGCGACTTCGGCGGCGCTCATGCAGCTGGTATCGCGGAGTAAAATAAAAACAACAGCGGTGATTTTAATATCACTGCTGTTGTTTTTTACATGATAATATTGTATAAATGATTTGCTATTTATCATATGTGACGAAAAAACTATAATTTTAAATTTGCTATTGACAAATTGCCGATAATGGTGTAAACTATAAATATAGGTTAGCTAAAGCTAACTTATGCAAAGGAGTATTTGATATGCTTACATGGATAGTGAATAATATCGCGACGATAATCATTTGTGCTGTTTTAGCGGTGATAGTTGCAGCAGTGGTCATAAAGATGGTGAAGGATAAGCGCGCGGGAAAGTCAGGCTGCGGATGTGGCTGTGGAAGCTGCCCGATGAGCTCATCCTGCCATAGCAGCAAGCCGAAAAGCTAATGCTTTTCGGCTTATCTTTTTAAGCTCAAACGCGGGATTTGCAGACATCCACCCAATCAACCGGTTTGGAGTATTGCTCGAGCTCTGGTATAGTAAGCTCAATGGCGCTATTGCTGCTTCCGCAGGCTGGGAACACGGTCTCGAAGCGCTTTAGCGATTCGTCGAGATAGACACAAACGCCGTCATTCACCGCAAACGGGCAAACTCCGCCGACAGCGTGACCGATCATGCTAACTACCTCATCTGGTGTGAGCATTTTTGCTTTTGTTCCGAATCTTGCCTTGTATTTTGCGTTGTCGATTTTGACATCTCCGGCGGCAACTATCAATATTGCCATATCGCCTATACTGAACGACAGTGTTTTCGCTATCCTGCACGGTTCGCAGTGAAGCGCCTCAGCTGCGAGCTCAACGGTAGCGCTTGACACGTCGAACTCCTTCACACGCTCCTCTATTCCAAGCTCGCGAAAGTACACGCGCACTTTTTCTATTGACATATTTTTACATCTCCTGACATAAATAAATATAATATATTGTATCACATATCTTCATATTTTGCAAGTACTACGCGCAAATTCGGCGCGCATTTTTTATTTCCACATATAATCACAAATAAAACCACAATTTTTCAAAAAACTATTGACAACGCGTAAAATATGTGGTATACTTATGTGGATTTATAAGGAAGTGATTTGATATGTTTGCAAATGAACGTTATAATAGTATAATCTCGTCGATTGAATCTCATGGCTCGGTTACAGTTTCTGAGCTTATGAAGCAGTTCGGCGTGTCGGTCGAGACCATCCGCCGCGACCTTGCATATCTCGAAAAGCACGGTATGCTGCGGCGTGTCCATGGCGGCGCTATCAGTGTTTCGGACGGAAG
The DNA here is from genome assembly GCA_022791685.1 of Clostridiales bacterium. Lineage (GTDB taxonomy): Bacteria > Bacillota > Clostridia > Oscillospirales > CAG-272 > Flemingiibacterium. The sequence goes on along the minus strand of JAAVZO010000006.1, from coordinate 4,763 downwards.
CAAGGTGTTCGATACGCTTGATAAGCGAGTTGAGGAAAACCGTGAGCTGAAATGCGAGCTTTCGCGGGCTGCACTCGAGCTGATACATGAGGATGACAGTATTGCGATAGATTCCGGAAGTACGACAAATGAGCTTGCCATGCTGCTGCGTGAACGCTTCGAGCGGCTCAGTATCGTGACATTTTCGCTCGATATAATCGAAATGCTGCGCGATAAAAGCGGCTTTCGGTTGATAATTCCGGGCGGGATATATATGCCGTCCGAGCGTATATTCTGTGGATTCTATACTGAAGAGGCACTCTCGCGGCTGCACGTTTCAAAGTCATTCATCGCGCCGTCGTCGATATCCGAGCGATTCGGAATTACGATAAATATCGACTATTTTTATAATCTTCAAAAGGCGATGATGAAGATAAGCGACAGAAAGGTAATTCTTGCCGACAGTACGAAATTTGAGACTGCGTCGCCGATACGTCTCTGTGGTCTTGATGATATCGATACGATAATCACCGACAGCTCGCTTGATGACGAGATATATCGGTCATATATCAGAAAAAATGTCAATTTAATAAGGGCGTGAGTGTGAAATTATGCTGCAAAATGATGATATAAAGCTGCGCGGCAGAGAGGCAAAATTCTTTATTCTTCTCTGTACATTGGTATACTTTACCAGTTATATAACTCGAATCAACTATGGCGCGGTAATACTTGAAATTACTGAGTCGCTGATGATAACTAAAAAGGCGGCTGGACTTGTGAGTACCGTTGCATTCTTCACATACGGACTTGGTCAGGTCATCAGCGGTATTATTGGCGACCACATCAAGCCGCATAAGCTGATAATATTCGGACTCGCCGCAACATCGGTGTGTAACCTCGCAATGCCGCTGTTTTCAAATATTGTAGCTATGACGCTGCTCTGGGGTGTCAACGGCATATTTCAGGCGATGTTTTGGCCGCCGCTCGTAAAATTGATGGCGGAAAACCTCACCTCTGGCGACTACAGCCGCGCCTGCGTTTCGGTGTCAGTCGGAAGTTCGATTGCTACAATTGTAATATACCTTACCTCTCCGCTGTACATAATGCTTGGCGGATGGAAGCTTGTATTTGTCATTTCGGCGATCTGTGGAGCACTGATGACAACACTCTGGGGTGTTTCAACAAAAAAGCTTAATCTTTCTACAACGGTACTTACGAAGAAATCAAAGGAAATTAAAGGGAATAATGGAACGAGATCGTTAGGCAGAGAAGCGGTTATCATACTCGCGATGGTCTGCACCGCGATCGTATTGCAGGGCATACTCCGCGACGGTGTTACTACTTGGATGCCGACATTCGTATCTGAAAAGTTCGACCTGTCCTCGCGTATATCGATTCTGACTGGAGTTGCGCTCCCGATATTCTCTATGATCAGCTACAACGTTGCGAGCTGGCTTCAAAAGAAATGGAACAACGAGCTTGTTTGCTCACTTGTATTGTTCGCAATTGGTACTGTTTCGGCAGTTTTGCTGCGTCTATTCGCTTTCGGTGATAGCTCGGGAATCGGTGTTGCCGGATTCAGTGTGCTGATGATGTCGATCCTCACCGGATGTATGCACGGTATCAATCTTATGCTCGTATCGAGGATACCGTCATTCTTCAACAAATACGGCAAAATATCCACTGTTTCGGGTATTGTCAACGCCTTTACATACGTCGGAAGTGCGATTTCGAGCTACTGCTTTGCGGCTCTGTCGGAGCACTTTGGATGGGGAACTACGGTCAGCTTCTGGGCAGTCATCGCACTGCTCGGTGGACTGGTGTGTGCATTGTGTATCAAGCGTTGGGCGAACTTCAAGCGCTCGAACGCTGATTAAATAATAACCCATAAATTGGGAATAGAAAGGTATGATATATTATGAAAAAAGTACTTCTTATCCTTGTTGACGGAATGCGCCCGGATTCGTTTGACAAATGCGGCAGCGAGCTTCCGGCCGAAATTTGCAAAAAATCGCTCTGCAATATGTCGGCGCAGACTGTAATGCCGTCTGTAACGCTTCCGTGCCATATGTCGCTCTTCCACAGCGTCGACCCGTCGCGTCACGGAATCCTCACGAATACCTACGTTCCGCAGGTACGCCCGATAAACGGAATGGGCGAAGTATTCAACCATGCAGGAAAGAAGAGTGCGATGTTCTACAACTGGGAGCAGCTGCGCGACCTGACCCGCCCAGGCATGATCGCATATTCGCACATGATCTCGCAGTACGTCGCAGGATATGCTGAGTCTAACAAGCAGCTCGCTGAAAGCTGTGCAGACTATATCACGAAGAATCAGCCTGACTTTACCTTCCTCTATCTCGGATATACCGATGAGCAGGGACACAAATCCGGATGGATGACTCCCGAATACCTTGCGGCTGTGAAGCAGAGCTTCGAGTGCATCGACTATGTGATGAAGCGTCTGCCGGAGGATTATGTTACGATCATCACCGCAGACCACGGCGGACACGACCGCGGACACGGCAGCGATATGCCTGAGGATATGACGATACCGATTATCATCAACGGTGCAGACATCGCGCCCGGTGAGCTCGGCGAGGCGAATATCATCGACATTGCGCCGACAATTGCTAAGCTGCTCGATGTACAGCCCGACGGCGATTGGGACGGACATTCTTTACTTTAATTTACTAAAATAAAACAGAATGACTGGATAATTTTCAGTCGTTCTGTTATTTTATAATACAAAAGCTCCCGAGATTTATACAATCTCGGGAGCTTGTTTTACATTACAAATAAATGTAATGTTATTTTAAGTTTATTGACTTATTTGCTTTCCTTGAGAGCAGCCTGTGCAGCAGCCAGTCTTGCGATCGGCACACGGAACGGCGAGCAGGAAACGTAAGTCAGACCTACCTTATGGCAGAACTCAACGGAAGACGGGTCACCACCGTGCTCACCGCAGATACCAAGCTTGATATCGGGGCGAGTCTTGCGTCCGAGGTCTGCTGCGAGAGCGACGAGCTTGCCAACACCATTCTGGTCGAGCTTTGCAAAAGGATCGTTCTCGTAGATCTTCTTGTCGTAGTAAGCGTCGAGGAACTTGCCTGCGTCGTCACGCGAGAAGCCGAAGGTCATCTGAGTGAGGTCGTTTGTACCAAACGAGAAGAACTCAGCTTCCTTAGCGATCTCATCAGCTGTGATAGCAGCACGCGGGATCTCGATCATGGTGCCTACCTTGTAGTGCATATCCGAGCCAGCAGCCTTGATCTCTGCGTCAGCAGTCTCAACAACTACGCTCTTAACGTATGCAAGCTCCTTGATTTCGCCAACCAGCGGAATCATGATTTCAGGAACGATGTCCCAATCAGCATGAGCCTTCTTAACGTTCAGAGCCGCACGAATAACAGCCTTAGTCTGCATCTTAGCGATTTCCGGATAAGTTACAGCCAGACGGCAGCCACGGTGACCCATCATCGGGTTGAACTCGTGGAGACCAGCGATAATAGCCTTGACCTGCTCAACGGTCTTGCCGGTTTCATTTGCGAGGAGCTCGATGTCCTTCTCTTCAGTAGGAACGAACTCGTGAAGCGGCGGGTCGAGGAAGCGGATAGTTACGGGGCAGCCCTCAAGTGCTTCGTAGAGTGCCTCGAAGTCGCCCTGCTGCATCGGAAGCAGCTTGTCGAGCGCCTTTTCTCTCTGCTCAACGGTGTCTGCACAGATCATCTCGCGTATAGCAGCGATTCTGTCAGCGTCGAAGAACATATGCTCAGTACGGCAAAGACCGATACCTTCAGCGCCAAGCTCACGTGCCTTCTTAGCGTCGCGAGGAGTGTCGGCGTTGGTGCGTACCTGAAGCTTGCGGTACTTGTCAGCCCAAGACATGATTCTGCCGAACTCGCCAACGATAGAAGCGTCAACGGTCGGGATAAGTCCGTCGTAAATGCAGCCGGTCGAACCGTCGATGGAGATGTAGTCTCCCTCGTGGTAGGTCTTGCCTGCAAGCTCGAACTTCTTGTTATCTTCATCCATGTTGATAGCCGAACAGCCGGATACGCAGCAGGTACCCATACCGCGGGCAACAACGGCTGCGTGAGAGGTCATACCGCCGCGAACGGTCAGGATGCCCTGCGAAGCCTTCATACCTTCGATATCCTCAGGCGAGGTCTCGAGACGAACGAGAACTACCTTCTCGCCGCGAGCCTTCCACTCCTTAGCGTCCTCAGCAGTGAATACTACCTTACCAGCAGCAGCTCCAGGCGATGCAGCAAGAGCCTTAGCTACAGGAGTAGCAGCCTTGAGCGCCTTCGGGTCGAACTGCGGGTGGAGAAGGGTGTCGAGGTTTCTCGGGTCGATCATAAGAACAGCGTCCTTATCGGTGATCATTCCCTCATCAACGAGGTCGCAAGCGATCTTGAGAGCAGCCTTAGCGGTTCTCTTACCGTTACGAGTCTGAAGCATGTAAAGCTTCTTGTCCTCGATGGTGAACTCCATATCCTGCATATCGCGGTAGTGGTCTTCGAGCTTAGCGCAGATGCCCTTGAACTGCTCGTAAACTTCAGGCATGATCTCAGCCATCTTAGCGATAGGCATAGGAGTACGAACGCCTGCAACAACGTCCTCGCCCTGTGCATTCATAAGGAATTCGCCCATGAGCTTCTTCTCACCGGTAGCAGGGTCACGAGTGAACGCAACGCCAGTACCAGAGGTCTCGCCCATGTTACCGAATGCCATCATCTGTACGTTTACAGCGGTACCCCAGCTATATGGGATATCGTTGT
>JAAVZO010000005.1 GCA_022791685.1 Clostridiales bacterium | reverse complement strand
TTGCGATAGCTTATAAAAGTTCTTTGCCAGGCTTTCTTTCAAGAAAGCCGCGTAACCCCCCTAACTAACACATACTACAAGGAGTATTCTATGATAGACCCAATTGCACGGCTGCTCGGGGAGTGGTCGGCTGAAATTGATATTGCATCGATATTGCTGAGACTTGCGATGTCGATAGTGTTTGCAGCGATAATCGGATGTGAGCGTGCGACCAAGAGGCACGCCGCCGGACTGCGCACATTTATGCTTGTATCGCTCGCGTCGACGATGGCGACGATGATGGACGTATATTTGATCGAGACGTATGGTGCAGGAGTCGCAGTGATTTCAGCGGCGGCTGTTATTGGCGCTGCGATCATCAGCTCAAATTCCATTCTGTTCAGCTCAAAGAATCAGATAAAAGGTCTGACTACGTCAGTCGGACTTTGGACGAGCGGAATTTTAGGAATCGCTATTGGCGCGGGATTTTACAGCGTCGCAGTACTCGGATTTTTAGCGCTGATATGCTGCCTGTCGCTGTTCCCGACGTTCGAGACTTACCTCAAAAATCGCTCGAATCATTTCGAAGTACATCTTGAGCTCACTAACAAAAATAATTTGCAGGACTTTGTCACGACGCTGCGCCGACTCGGACTCAGAATCGACGATATCGAGTCGAATCCAGCATATATTAACTCCGGACTCAGCGTGTACTCAGTCTCAATGACTATCAATAGCCCTGAACTGAAGAAGTACAAAACGCACAGCGAGATCATTCAGGCTATCGGTACGCTTGATTATGTCTATTATATTGAAGAGATGAACTAAGATTATTACTACAAATAAAGAAAATGCACTTGACACTCCCACTAATCTATGATATACTATATACATAGAAAGTGGGAGTGAGTGCATGACTAAACGAAAGAAATACATATACTGCGCGGCGCTGATATGCGTTTGCTTCGCCTTAGCGGTTTGGGGAATTTTCACTTTTTCGGAAGCTTCATATAAGCTGCATAATAATGATGAACAGGTGTTGTTTTGTGCTGATGATGCGTCTATTGAAGAAGCTGAACAAATACTGAAAATATACACATTTGCTAATGAAATTGATGATTATGGCAATGAGGAGCGACGACTTTGCAGACTTGAAGTAAATAAGCCGGTTTATGCTGGTCGGCTTCGTGAGAAGGTTTTGCTGTCGTCAATGCCGTATGCTGCCGATGGATATAACGATTATTATATTTACCAAGGCAAGAGTGGCGATGATGTAGATTTTTTTGACCCAATAATAACTTTAGTATGCGATGGAACTATTGAGGTAAAATATTCAATCGATCGCGGCTGGCTTGAATATGACAAATCCGATGATTATAAAATAAGCGAAGTAAAAGGAAATCGAGATTCGTCCGCATATGGCAGTAATTCGCTTACTGTAAGACCTTATGTGACGGCGATTGTTGAAGCTGAGCAGGTTTTTGAATATTGCAGCAGCGATATGAAAAATTATAATGAATATGCACGTGTAAATCTTCGCGATATTTGCAGTCGGCTTCCGGCTAAATACAGCAGCATATACGGGAATCTTTATATTACGCATTTGCTTGTTAACGTGTACGATTCAGCTGATACACAGAAAATTAACGCCAGCGCTGATATTAAAATATCATATTTCACTGGCTGGAAAAGTGGACCTTATTATACGCTCGTCGACGATGGGTTCGCCGAAGCGTTAGAAGATTACGAGCTTTACCCGTATATTAAGCTTGAAATAGTTGATTATTCACAAATAGAATCATTCAAATAGCAGCGAATATCCCGCGCGCCTACTGGCACGCGGGATATTTTATACCTGTATTCCGATGTTTTTGCAGTACTTATCTTTGTACTGAGCGCACATATTCTCGAAATATTCCTCATGCGAGATGTCGAGCAGATACTTGTGCGGGTCGAATACCTTGTCGCGCGAACGCAGCACGTATATCGCGACGTTCGAGCAGTGGTCGGAGATTCGCTCATAGTTGTTCAGCAGGTCGTTGAACACAAATCCCGTCGGTATGCTGCACAGACCCTGCTGAAGGCGCGTAACATGGCGGTCCTTCAATCCAGCGCAGAGTATGTCGATCACTTCTTCGAGCGGTTCTATGCTCATCGCTGCCTGCATATCTTCATCGTTGAAAGCCTTAACAGTCAGCGTCAGTATCTCAGTTATCGCTTCATTAAGCGTGTCGAGCTCGAGCTTTGCAGCGTCTGAGAAGCTTATCTTCTCGCGGTGCATTTTTGTAGCGAGCTCGCAAAGATTCATCGAATGGTCGGAAATTCGCTCAAGGTCTCCGACCGTGTGAATGTACATCGACGCTATGTAGCTCTCACGCGCCGGAAGATTCAGGCGGCTTATCTCAACGAGATACGAACCGAGTGCGTCCTCGTACTCGTCGGCGAGATTCTCGTTTTTCTCGATCTCTTCGCTGAGAGTCGGCTTAAACTCATCCTGCAAGGCTATCGCTGACTTTATATTGTACAGGTCAAGGTCTGCCATGTGCGCGATTACCGTGTGGCACTGGCGCAGCGCGTACTCTGGAGTCGCGAGGAAGTGCTTGTCGATGAGCTCGAGTATCGTATCCGGCTTTGCAGCTTCGGTGTGCTTGTCGTCGCGCACTGAAATCGTCGCAAGCTTGGCAAGCAGCTTATTGAATGGCAGCAGCACAAGCGTCGCGAACACGTTGAACAGCGTGTTTATCATCGCAACTCCGAACATATCCGCGTTCTGCGACATGAACGGAAACTGGAATATCGCATTTCCGGCGTAGAATATCGGCACTATCATCGCCGTGCGTATCAGGTTGAAATAAAGGTACAATAACGCTGTGCGCTTACCGTTCGCATTAGCGCCGATAGACGACAGCATGACCGGCATACACGCACCGATACCGATACCGAGTACCATCGGAACGACGGTCGAATAGGGAAGTATACCAGACAGCGCGAGCGCCTGAAGTATACCTACCGACGCGGACGACGACTGCACTACAGCTGTCATCAACGTACCTACAACGATACCAAGCAGTGGGTTCGAAAACAGCGTAACAAGATTTACAAACTCCGGCATATCCGCGAGCGGAGCCGCCGCCGCACTCATGTTTGACATACCTACCATCAGAGTTCCGAAGCCGAGCACGATATATCCGATATTCTGCTTCTTAGTGTCCTTGATGAAGGCTACCATTATCGTACCGATAAGCACCATCAGCGGCGCGAAGGTAGATGGTTTCAAGAATTCAAGCAGTACCGTTCCGCCGCCGACATCGGCAAGACAGAGTATCCATCCGGTCACGGTAGTACCGATATTTGCACCCATGACGATACCGACCGCCTGTGCAAGCTTCATTATACCTGAGTTTACAAAACCGACGACCATTACCGTGGTTGCGGACGAGGACTGGATTATTGCCGTAACTACCGTACCGAGCAGTACACCGCGCAGTGTAGTCGACGACAGCTTTTCAAGAAAGCTTTCAAGACTTGAGCCGGCGGCACTTTTCAGTCCGCTGCCCATCAACGTCATGCCGTACAGAAAAAATCCTAACCCTCCAAGCAGGGTGATAAGGTCAAATATATCCATCTGTTTTCAATCCTCTTTGCATCTTCATAACGATTTATTATTGCCATATATAAAATCATTATACATCAGAAAAAGCGAAAAGTCAAGAGAAGCCGATGTTATTTTACCTGATTCGACACAGGCTTTACAGAACCATTACACAAGCATACATATATTGGAAATCCCTATCATGTAGTGGCAGCACTTGCGAGCGATGAGTGTACGATGCAGTTCGGTCGAAGATATTCGCTGTGGTTTCTGAAAATAGGATATGATCAGAATACCTTTCGCTTATATATAAATGAATTTTTAATTTTCCCGGTGCGCTCGATAACGCCAACTGTAACGAGTGTTTGCAGCGCGCGATTGACTATGTACTTACTCAATTTCGACGCTTTCGCATAGTCCGCGCTCGTGAACTCCTCACCGAGCGTGTCTGGCACGGCAGCAAGAAAATCGCTTGCTGAGCTGAGCGTCAGAATATCGCATAGTGCCGTTGGAATGCGTTCGCAGCGCTCAGCACCGAAGTGCTTGCGGTCGCGGCTGCGTCCGGTCAGCAGCTTGAATTCGTCGATATCGAGGAATACAAGGTCAAACGAAAGCCCGTCAAGCGGAAGCATTGGACGCAATGCGTACAGTTCGAGCAGGAAATCGTATATCTGCCCGCGTTTCGGCGACTTGCGGCGGTTTGACATCTCGCCGCTGTCCGGGTCGATCCATGTTATGTACTTGGTCTGCGCTATCGGGTAGACTACCTTTACGCGGTATTCCGGCAGGAACGCGGATAGTTTGCCGCGCAGATTTGAAAATCCGCGCGTTTGTATCTCGATTATTTCCCCGCCGTCAGGTGATCCACGCTTGATATCGGCGACGTATCGGCCGACTTTCTGCTCGTGCAGTGATATATCGGGCTCGTAGTAACGTTTGAGTATCACGTGCAGCGTGCGCTCGCTCAGTGTGCCTATCCCGTTTCGCTCATGCTCCTCGGTCATTACCGTGCGGCATATCTCATCAAAGCGTTCACGCTCGCACCTTGTTCGGTCAATGATATCTGTCATCATAGGTTCGACTCAACTGCGCTGCGTCGGTAGTTTTCCGGCGAAATTCCACGGTGCAGCTTGAATAGGCGGCTGAAATAATGTGCGTCGTCGTAGCCGACCGTCTGCGCTATCTGCGATACTGTGAGGTCGGAGCGGCATAATAGGTCGCAGGCATTGCGTATACGCAGCTCGATTATATATGAGCGCGGAGTTGCGCCGGTCGACTTTTTGAACAGCTCGATGTACTGCGAGACGCTCAAATGCTCGATAGACGCTAATTTTTCGTTCGATATCGGCTTTTGAAAATTAGTGTGTATATATTTGATAGACTCGAATATTCGTCCCATCGAGCCTGAGCCGAGCTCTGCGATACGGTCGAGCTTGCGCCGCATTGCGATGAATATAGATGTCAGTCGATTACTTGCCGATTCCGCATAGTACTTGTCCTGCATGACAAAATCTTCCATCATTAACATAAAAAGCATAGATATATTTTCATCAATGCCGATCTTAAATACCCCATGCGCGCCGAAACCGAACCGTCTCAGCATAGACTCAGCGTCGTTTCCGGTGAAGTGCGCCCAAAGATATTGAATATCGGCATTGCCTTGACGATTATAGCGGTATTCACGCTCTGGCGGGAATATTACAACATCGCCGGGCACGAGGAGGTATTCCTTACCGTCAACAAGCGCTTCGAGGTTTCCGCTTGTCAGATACATCAAGTAATAATCGTGCCGACCGTATCGTTCGTGCGTTGTGAAATCGTATGGAAGGTCGACTCTTCCGGTGCAGTTTACCACCAGCGGAAGGTCATCGGTGCGCACATTTCCGTTTACTGCGGCGTACTCGTGGCGATAGTAACCGACTGAGTGAATGGCTTGAATGTGTTCATTGTCGTATTTGTAAATAATTTGTGTCGGGATATTGTCCACCTACTCCCTTAAATTGTGTATTGCATAATTGCTGACAATATTGTATAATATTTTACGTAATAAGTCAAGAGGAAGTTCGAAAAAACTGACTTATTGCGAAGGTTTTTCATAATGACAAATGGAAAGCAAAGGAAAGAAAGTGTGCAAGATGGCAGTCTGTAATTGGATTTTTGTCCAATTTAGGCTGCCATTGCCATTAGTTCGGGCACTTATGAATAAATACTTTTATATAGGCGGGACTTGTCCGCCTTTTTTCATATATACAGTTATCCTTTTTTATTTTCGGTTTCCTTTTGCTTGATCAAGTATGTGCGGATGTACGAGAATACGATACCGAGAAGTGCGAGACCTCCCGCCATAGCAAGGTCGATCATTAGTGCGGTGAAGTCCCATTCGTAATACCCGAACAGGTTTGAGCCGCAGAAGAGGGCTACGAATGCGCAGATGTAGCAAAGCATTCGCAGCACGTGAAGAAATAGTCGCATGGGGTTCCTTCCATAATGTGTAAAGTTTTTTTATTTGAATGCGCTTAATGGCTTGATTTAAAATGAAAAATGTGGTATACTTATTTAGACGTATTGTACCTCTTGAAAGGAATGAAGGTTACATGAAAATAGTAGTACTCGACGGCTTTGCTGTCAATCCCGGCGACCTGTCGTGGGATTTTTTGAATAAATACGGCGAAGTCGAAATATATGCAAAAACTCCCGACGCTGAGTGCGCTGAAAAATGCGTCGGAGCTGAGGTCGTCTACACCAATCGCGCGCGGATAACGGCTGAATTGCTCGACGCTTGCCCGACGATAAAATATGTATCCGCACTTGGCACTGGATACGACATGATCGACATTGCCGCCTGCAGATCTCGCGGTGTCGCCGTAGTTAATATTCCCGCGTATTCGACTGCTTCGGTTGCTCAGCTGACGATACAGTTCCTGCTCGCGCTTTACTCCGACCTCGACGGTATGCGAAATATCGTCAGAGAGGGCAAATGGACGGGAATGCCGGGGTATCGCTACCAGAGTGTAGCTTATACTGAGCTTGCATCGCTGACGCTTGGACTTGTCGGCTGCGGCGGGATCGGCGGACGTGTAGCGGAGGTCGCGTCGGCGCTTGGTATGCGTGTGCTCGCGGCGACGGAACATAAGCATGATGATACCGACTGCGTAAAGTTTGTAACGCTTGATAGGCTGCTCGCCGAAAGCGATGTTATCTCGCTGCATTGTCCGCTGACCGACGCGACGCGCGGCATGGTCGACGCTCGATTTATATCTAAGATGAAGCCAGGCGCGAAGCTTATCAACACCTCGCGCGGCGCTGTTATAAATGAAGCTGATGTTGCAGAGGCGCTGAATTCGGGTCGGCTTGGCGGAGCGGCACTCGACGTGCTCGCCGTCGAACCGGCGCTCAGTGACAATCCACTGCTCAGCGCGAAGAACTGCATGATCACACCGCACATCGCATGGGCAAGCAGGTCGGCACGTGAACGGTTGCTTTGCGTTATTGAGGCAAGCCTTGACGATTACGTTCGCATCGGAGTCGGACTGAACCGTATCGTTTAGCTGTCAGAATTCGAGGTCGAAGCGTTCGCCGTAGTAAAAGAGCAGACCATCGGTCAGCGATATCTTCAATATGCAGGTGTTAGGGTCAGATTCGTCAACATGACCGTTCGAATACCATGACGCGAATACTTTGCGCAGCTTGTCCATGATCGCAGCATTTGCTGGGTCGTTCGGGTGTCCGATATTTTCACCGATACCGTGCGCCGTGAACCATTCGCCGCAGATCGCGACCGCTGGATTGAGCGCTAACTGCCGTATCTTACCGGATAAAGCGTGCGTTATTACATAAAACGCGCCATCCTCGTAGTAGCTGTTGACTGCGCGCACCTCCGGTTTGTCGCCGTTTACTGTGGCAATGGCTATGAGCGAGTCTTTTCCGAAGCGCTCATTCATGTTCGCTATTGCCTCTGGTGAGTCTGTGATTTTCATGACATTACCTCCGTTAAAATGATAAAATAATGATATCACATTTCAACGTTTGATTCTTTGATATATTGTGAATTATTGGTTAATAATATTTTTCGAAAGGACTAAAAAATGAAAGCATACGAAAGACTTATGAAATACGCTGCATTTGCAACAGCGTCTGATGAAGAAAATGGAAATTGCCCGTCAACTCATGAACAACTTGAGTTTGCAGCGGCGCTTGCCGACGAACTGCGTGAGCTCGGGCTCTGCGAGGTAGAGCTCGACGATAACGGCTACCTTTTCGCAACTATCCCGGCGAGCGAAGGGTTCGAGAACGCACCAGTCATCGGATTTATCGCGCACATGGACGTGTCGCCGGAGGTCGAGAGCCGCAATATCAAACCGCGTGCGATAAAGTATGACGGCGGCGATATATTGCTTAACGAGGAAAAGGGGATCACCATGCGCGAGGTCGATTACCCGATATTGAAGCAGTATATCGGAAAGACGCTCGTTGTTACCGACGGTACGACACTGCTCGGTGCGGACGACAAGGCAGGAATTGCTGAGATAATAACTGCGGCGGAGCTTATGCTGAATGACAAGAGCCTGCGCCATGGCAAGATACGTATCGGATTTACTCCGGACGAGGAGATCGGACGCGGCGCGGATCTGTTCGATGTCGAGCGATTCGGCGCGAAGTGGGCGTATACGCTCGATGGCGCGCTGTTCGGCGAGGTCGAGTACGAGACCTTCAATGCCGCCGCGCTGACGGTGAAGGTGAACGGCGTGAGCACGCACCCGGGCGGAGCGAAGGATACGATGATAAACGCGTCGATGGTGGCGATGGAGTATGCGGGGCTGCTTCCGGCGCTCGAGCGTCCGGAGCGCACGAGCGGTTATCAGGGCTTCTATCACCTCACGAGCATGGAGGGCGGGGTCGAGCAAGCGACGCTGCACTATATACTGCGCGACCATGACGCGGCGAAGTTAGAGGTACGCAAGGATATCGCCAAGCGTGCCTCCGACGAGATAAACCGCCGCTACAAGGACGGTACAGTCGAGGTCGAGATCAAGGATAACTACCGAAATATGCGTGAGATGATAGAGCCGGAGTTTCATCTGGTCGAGAACGCGTACAAGGCGGTCGAGTCGCTTGGCGGCAAGCCGATAAGCTATCCGGTACGCGGAGGTACTGACGGAAGCCGGCTGTCGTTCATGGGACTGCCGTGCCCTAACCTTGGCACGGGCTCGCACAATCACCACGGCAGGTTCGAATTCGCGTGTGCTGAGGCGATGGACGACTGCACGCAGTTGGTGCTGCGTATCGCGAAAATATACGCAAATATGTGAATAATGAAACGCCGTGGGCATTAGCCCACGGCGGTCTTTTGTATTGATTAAACAAAAATGTGAAGATATTATGTATATGTTGACGAATCGATATTATATTACAAAATTTGCTTGACAATGATCATATTATATGGTATACTTGATGTAGAAGATAAAATGTAGTAAAGCGGAAATATTGTGATTGATTAAATGGACGCGGATATCTCTTGATGATAACGAAAGGGTGGCACTATGAAACGTTTTGTTATGACCATGCTGCTTATGTTTGCGGCAATACTATCCCTTGTATCAATTTCGTCATGTGAAGATGATGAAACTAATCCGAAAGTTAAATATAATACTTCTGAAAATATGATGTACAAGTTCATCTACGTTGACTATGGCGAACTCGAACATGCTGATAATTTAGGAGACGAGAATATATTTGTTAATTTTTCTGGTAGAACATATGGCGGCTCGCTTGTATTTATTGAAGATACGAATGAAATAAAATTATATTCAGTGCTAAGCAGACCAGAAGCAGCACAAGGCGAAATAATTCGTTCTGTTGAGTTTATCAAATATATACCAGATAATGGATGCTTAAATATATGCAGCAAAGAAAAAACAGATCAGGAATATGAAGTTTATTATCGAGATGGAATTCAGGTAATAAATACCCATCCAGAGTATTATCTATACCGCAATGATAAAAATGGCAATTTATTGTGGGGGAAAAAAGTTAAAGATATCCACGAATCTATACAACTTAGCTGCAAAGTGCTTATAAATCCAGATGGATATATCTTTTTCGAACTTACAGCAAATGATGACGACGATATAATCGCAGTCGCTTCTTCTGACGGCGAGTTGCTGTTTACACTTACACGACCGGAAGACTGCGGTTATGCTGTTTTAGGCGGAACAAGGTCATACCAGAAATGCGAGCTGGTGCAGAATGTCGATGGCAATGTCTATATTAAATATTCGACCGGAATCAATAGTAATTTTGAAATCACTTACATATCGATCGACATCGAGAACCAATCCTATGGCGATAAAGCCGATTTTCCGCAGGTTGAATATGTCGCCGAAGAAGTGTTCGACAAAACCACGGGACATACTCGTATATACCTTAATACCCCCATATTCGGCGGCGGAGGCTACGATATTTACTACTACAACCGCAGCGGGCTATACGGAATAAAGCACGATGAAGAGCCGACCGAGATATTCCGCTGGCTCGATGTTGGCATTTCTACCGATATTCTCGAGGATATATACATTCTCAGCGAGCATGAAGTTTTTGTAAAAATAAACGAATCCTCGCAGGGCGGCGCGCGCAATTCATACGGACGGATAGCGTATGTTCCGATGTCGTCGGTCTACGGCGAAGGTGTGCAGGAGATACCGACGCTCAGTATCGCTATTGACAAAGAAACGAACCCCTACCTTTCGACAATGCTCAGTTACGCCGCTGCGTTCGTGCGCAGTGAAGGCGGCTGTCAGGTGAACATCGTTTCGTATAGTGACGCTGAGGGAGGAATGAGCGCCAATCAAAAGCTGGCGAAGGATATTGCAAACGGAAAAGCGCCTGATGTGGTGATGTTCGGAGGCGGTATCAGCTATGAGATACTGTCGAAAAACGGCGCATTCGAGGATCTGTATAAATTTATGGACAGCGGAAGCCTGAAGCGTTCGGACTTTTTGCCGTGCGTTTTGAAGCCGTTCGAGCGCAGCAATGGCGAGCTTGACCGCATCGTTACTGAGTTTTCGTTGTGTACGCTGACCGCCGACCGCGATAATGTCGGAGATAAGCAGGGCTGGTCGTTTGCCGATTACATGGCGTTGAACGATAGCCTTAATGGTGATGTATGTATGTTCGGCGTTTCAAATATGAAGTCACCGGAGATCAGTATGCTCGAAGCGATATTGCCTTACATGATAGGTGAGTTTGTTGACTATGACTCAAAGACTTGCGACTTTACGCAGTTTGGTGAATTGTTGGAGCTGTGCAAAAATACTAAGTATGGCGAGAATTTATACCTTGACCCGTCGATCACTGCTGATGGCAGAATGATTTTGCGTCAGTCGGAGTATGCGGATGTAGACAGCTTTATTGCCGACCGATATATGTATTTTGACGAAGGCAGCAGCGTGCAGATAGGATATCCGAGCAGAGACGGGAAGAGCAGCGGAACATTTGTGAAGCCGATAACCTGCATGGCGATTCCGAAATACAGCAAAAATGCCGATGGTGCGTGGAGATTTATTGAATTTGTGATCAACCAGAA
Organism: Clostridiales bacterium; assembly: GCA_022791685.1. Taxonomy (GTDB): domain Bacteria; phylum Bacillota; class Clostridia; order Oscillospirales; family CAG-272; genus Flemingiibacterium. The sequence continues at coordinate 15,469 of JAAVZO010000005.1, read as the reverse complement.
GGAGAAGATCATCGACGCTTCAGGGAACAATATAATTGATACATATTCTAATATCAGTGATTTTACATGCACATATTCAGGTATGCAGAAATGGCTCGAGAGAGCGAAAGCGCGGTATTATATCTTTAATGTCAACCAGATAATCGGCTCTGATGGCTTGATGGCGATGAACGTGCAAACCAAGCCGATTCGTGAGAATGACGCTGAGCCGCAAGGCGGACGTGTTTTGTGCATAACCGATGATGACTGCGAGGCGCTGATGAGTCTGTTTGAGACGGCGGAGCGTGTGTACACAGACGATTCGATCATTAGTGGGATCATAATCGATGACGCGTCGGCGTATTACGACGGTATCAAGCCGATTGACGAGACGATTCGCTTGATAGAATCGCGTGTTACAACGCGAATCATCGAATAGACCAAACGTCGCAGATGTAAGCCTGCGGCGTTTTATGTTGCAAAAATGTTAATAAATGCAGGTGAGAGGAAAAAATATAAAAAAGCTCTTGACAATTACGGTTGATTGTGGTATAATAAATAAGTCAAATGTGTATTATGTAAAATATAATATACGCAAACGGGATGTAGCGCAGTTGGTAGCGCGCCTGCTTTGGGAGCAGGATGTCGCAGGTTCAAATCCTGTCATTCCGACCATGTCAGTTTATAGAACTGTTTGTAGTTTATCACGAGCGACAGTTCCAAACTGATGGAGGCATAGCTCAGCTGGTTAGAGTGCTTGCTTGACATGCAAGAGGTCACAAGTTCGATTCTTGTTGTCTCCACCAATATTTAAAACCGCTTATCTATATGGTAAGCGGTTTTTTATAAAAATTCGTATGTTAAAATTATTTGACTGTATAGTAGGTTTTATATGAAATATTTGATTTATTTAATATCGTTGTTTTGCGTACTTTCAGTGTGCTCGTGTGAAAAAACAGGCGATGATTTATCTACAGATAACGAAAATAGTTCGGATATAACCGCATTTAATACTGACCTGACAACCGATACAACCGAAATCTCGGAAGATAATGTATATCTTAATCAGGAAGGGCATGAATTTGCGAGCGATTTTCGAGGCGGCGATGTATCATTAGAAGGCAGCATTGTAAAATACTGGGATACTGGAACAAATAGAGTGAAATTTGAACAAAGTCAATCTGACGGCGCATTTATATTCAAAATAAATGACAACATTATTGACATTGGCGCTTATATGAAAATTGACCAAATATTAGTTGCCGATGAGTTTGTGGTAATTACTACTGGCGGTACTGATATCAACACTTTTCCGATATACATTTTCGACTACAACGGTAAAACGTTGTTCAAGACCTATTACCTCAGCAATACCGGTATGGTAAATTCAGGATTTGTCGAATTGGACGATAATAAGATAATCATTTATGGTGGTCGAACAACTCACGGACCAAGTCTAATGATTGAAAAGAATAATTACTGGCTGAAACCATTTGAAGATTATGCTGACTATTTGTATGAGGGCGAAATATATGATTATGGACCTGAGATATCATATGAAGTATATTTGGATATATCAAATATAGATCAAGTGCTATTGCTGAACCCGAATGAAATAATATCGGCGACCTTTGAATTGGATTATCTCGGAAATGGAAAATTCGACAAAATAAAAATGATTGAAGTTAATTTTACCATGGCTGATGCAATCAAGTCTATAATGAAATCGAAATATCGAGATATCGAATTTGATTACTGGGATTTTGTACATCTCGACTGGAAGAATGAATCAGAAGTCGCGTACCCATACGTTTATTTAGACGATATTCTTGAAATCAATGAGCAGGCGTATTACATTGGTCCGGTTCCGAAGACTACATATCCCGATGGCAATTTCTACTTCTACATTGGGGACAAAAGTCATGCACTATTTAATTATCCGGGATTCTTGTATTATCGCGGTAAGCTCGAACCTAAGATCGGCGATACAAATATTGAAGAATATGACGACGAATTCTTGGGAAAATGCTACAAATATACAGGCGATGGCAGTGAAGTCAAGTATGAGCCGTGTTTTAAGTTCATCATTCCGGACTTATCATATAACGATTATCAAAATATTATACACAGCATGGCTGAGGTAATAGACGGACGTGCTAATGATATTAAACTAATTTATGAGCACGAATATTTTATCGTTGATGATCTGCCGGAAGCATTGAACATTGAAGACTTTGATTCGATAATGGATAACGAAGCTTTGGATATTTCGACGCGGGCTATGCGCTTTCCGGATTATGTAGATCAGCCGTTCTATATACAGATCGACTGGTTGAGCGGAACGCGATTCAGAGCACGCAACTTTATGACTGAAGAAATATATCCTTTTGATGAAAGTCTCAAAAATGCAGCCTGCATTCATATTTATTGGTCAGATGATTCCTTCGCCGATGAAATTACCGATTCGGATATGCCGGACACTTCAGAGGAAATTGATGAATTCAATATCAGCGGGAAATACATTTGCAGCAGTGAATATTTTAAAGACGAATATTTTTCTGCTTATCCTGACTCAGTTCCGTGTGTATATTTTTCGGGTGATGGCGATTGCATATTTTTTGTAAATTACATGGAGGGCGGCTGCGACATTGAAGGAAAATATGTGATTGAAAATGACAAAATCCATGTAAAGCTTGATTTTTCTAATACAATATTTGAAAGTGCAGATGACGAATATGCAAATTCCGAATTTATGTCAGATACATATATTTTTACAATTGTTAGCGGCGATGAGATCACAATAAATCGCAATTGCTATGGCGTAATCGCAAATGACCTGTTTGTCGCAGTTGATTGACTATTTCCCCATATTCACCATTCTGTCATTACTTGCATATAATGGCAGCATAGGGGGGAGCATATGAATCAGAATAATCAATATAACAGCGAGTATCGGTGTACGTTTCCGGTGGGATTTCCGCCGCAGCACCAGAATAAGCAGCCCGGACTTGAGTATGTCATGACACCGAAACCCATGAGCGAGTGCTGTACGCAGCGTCCGCGGCTTGCGAAAAAGGTCGCGCTTATTACCGGCGGTGACAGCGGTATCGGCAGAGCTATTGCATATGATTTTGTCAAAGAGGGCGCTAAAGTCGCGATCGTTTATCTCGATGAAGAACGTGACGCACGCGAAACTGCGGAACGAATAAAGCAGCTTGGCGGCGAGTGCCTGCTTTTGAAGGGCGACTTGAAAAATCCCGAGTTTGCAAAAAGCTGTGTCGAAAAAACGCTGCACCGATTTGGTGCGCTTGACATACTTGTGAATAATCATGCGTTCCAATATATACAGCGAAGCATACTTGATATATCGCACGAGCAGCTGGAATTTGTATTTAGAAACAACGTTTTCTCATTTTTCTACCTGATCCAGTACGCATTACCGCATATGAAAAAGGGAAGCTCCATCATTAACACTACATCCGTAACAGCCTACGAAGGCAACAAGGACCTGATCGACTACAGCTCGACTAAGGGCGCGATCGTCGCTCTTACTCGCTCACTCTCGTTGTCGCTCGCTGAAAAGGGTATCCGAGTCAATGCCGTCGCACCCGGACCGATATGGACTCCGCTTATCCCGGCATCTTATTCAGCTGAGGAAGTCAAGACCTTTGGAACGAAGACATCACAGGTCCCGATGATGAGAGCAGGACAGCCGTGCGAGGTTTCACCATGCTACGTATTCCTCGCGTCCGACGACGCAAGCTACATGACCGGTCAGGTGCTTCATCCAAACGGCGGCACGATCGTCGGCTCGTGAATTTTTGAGTGTATGGACTATTGTCTGTACACTCTTTTTGCATAATATCACAATTTTGCGGAAATATATAAGTATAAAACACAAGGAGATCACGATATGGATATAAAAGAACTTCCGTTAGGATTTGGCATGGCGCTGATGATGAACTCTGAGGCTATGGAGAAATTTGCGTCTCTTTCTGATTCTGAAAAGCAGAAGCTCATCGACGGTACGCACAACGTTTCTTCAAAGGCGGAGATGAAGCAGTACGTCGAAAATATCAAAACTGCATTTTAAATGAGCACGATAATGAACTCGCTGTGGCACGAAAATATTGAGCAGCCGAAATTTCCGACGCTTAAAGCTGATATAAAAACCGACGTGCTGATCATCGGCGGCGGGATAGTCGGTATTCTCACTGCGCATTTCCTGCGTGAAAATGGCGTAGACTGCGTGCTCGTCGAAAAGGATAGGATCTGCGGCGGGGTGACGGGAAACACAACAGCTAAAATCACTGTTCAGCATGGGCTCATATATAATAAGATCCTCCGAAGCTATGGGCTCGAAAAAGCTCAACTCTATCTGCACGCGAATCAAGCGGCGTTTACAAAGTACGCTGAGCTCTGCAAAAATATCGACTGCGGCTATGAGGTAAAGAACAATTACGTCTACTCGACCGACGACCCAAAGAAGCTGGACGATGAGATGAACGCACTTTCAAAAATCGGCTGCAATGCAGATTACTGCAATGCAGTTCACTGCAATGTGCACTTCTGCGATGAACTCCCACTTCCGATAAGCACCGTCGGCGCGGTCTGCTTTGAAGATCAGGCGCAGTTTCATCCGCTGAGGTTCCTGTTTTCGATAGCGAAGGGGCTGAACATTTACGAGCATACATTCGTCCGTGAGATGGTCGGTACAACGGCTATCACTGACAGCGGAAGAATATCTGCCAATAAAGTGATCGCCGCGACGCACTTTCCGTTTATCAACAAGCACGGCAGCTATTTTGTGAAGCTGTACCAGCACCGCTCTTATGTTATAGCGCTCGAAAATGCGCAGAATGTCGGAGGGATGTTCGTCGATGAATCCAAGACTGGGCTCTCATTCAGAAACTACGAAAGCTTGCTCCTACTCGGCGGAGGAGGTCACCGTACCGGCAAGAGAGGCGGAAACTGGGACGAGCTGCGAAGCTTTGCTGGTAGGCATTATCCAAATGCAAGGGAACTTTATTTCTGGGCGGCGCAGGATTGCATGAGCCTTGACGATATCCCATACATCGGTCAATACTCGAAGAATACGCCGAATTTCTACACAGCAACTGGATTTAACAAATGGGGAATGACTGGCGCAATGCTTTCAGCAATGCTGCTGAGCGATATGGTACGCGGCAGAAGGAACGATTATGCAGAGCTGTTCAGTCCGTCAAGAAGTATGATCAAACCGCAGCTGCTCGTCAATGGTCTTGAATCAGTTATAAATCTGCTGACACCGACTAAACCACGCTGCCCACATCTCGGATGCGCACTGAAATGGAATGCCGCCGAGCATTCGTGGGACTGCCCCTGCCACGGCTCGCGTTTTTCTCAAAACGGAGAAGTGCTCGACAATCCGGCGAACGGCGACCTAATCAAATAAAAACAGCCTCATTGTGAGGCTGTTTTTGGCTTTTACAAATTCAACTGAATGCTTCAGCTGGAATCTTATCTTTGAAATTATCGAAGGTGTAGCAGTCAGCAAGCTGTTCAGGCGAAGCGTAGGCGTTCACTGAATATAGTTCATCTGTAATGCCCCTTGAGCAGATCCCGCACCATCCGCCGCTGCGCACCGATTCAGCCTGTTCCAGTGTACCTGCATATGTATACCCGAGCTTGAATGACGTACAGTTCGGATTCAGGTGTATTTTATTTCCGGTCGGTGCCCAGAATACGGCGATATTTTCAAGCTCATATATAAGCTCTGCCGTCATTCCTGAGTCGGAATAATCAGACATAAGTATATTGTCGTCCTGGTCAGGTCCAAGTTCCTTCAGTTCTTCAACGATGGACTTGTTTTCCGCTGATTTATGGCTTTTTGAAGTGATCGTAATTTCCAGTACGATAACGCTTTTGCTTTCTTCGTCAATATTTTCGATGACAAGCGACGCAGTGTCAGTGGAGTTCTCCGCGTCGGCTGCCAGCGCTTCTGAAATAATTCCCTTGTTTTCGGGCTCTGCCGGAGCGCCGCCGATCGCCGCACACATTCCTATTGCTGATGTCAGTACGACCGCGGCTGTAACCGTTGATTTTTTATCGGTCAAACTAAATATTTCCTTGACTCCAGCCGAGATGATACCAGTGATAATAGCTACCGACCCGATACCCAGCAGTGCAATTATTGCTGATAGCACCTTGCCGAGCGTTGTGATTGGGTATATATCGCCGTAATTTACGCCCGTCAGCGTGGCGATCGACCACCATATGCCGGAGAATACGTTCGAAAAAACCTCAGGCTGCGCGTAATTTTCGATATTGTATATGAGCAGTGACGAAATGAACATCAGTGCGAGGACTACTACGATTGAAGATAGAAGTTGATTTGCCTTACGTCGGAATACGTCGGCTGCGATCTTGAAAGCGTCGGTATATCGGCTGATTTTGAAGATCCTGAAAATACGCAGAACAGCGAGCAGATGTGCGTCGAGGGGGAGTATGAGCGGCAGGAGGAACGGCGTTAGTGCAAGCAGGTCGATGATCGAGTTAAAGGAGATAACGTGCAGTATACGCGCAACTGCCTTCCGCTCGTCCGAGTCAACGTCCGCCACCCATAGCCGCAGTATGTATTCTACCGTAAATATGACATAAATTATGTTGTCAACACAAGCTGATATGTTGTTGTATGGAGAGGGGATAACAATAGTATCGAGTGAAATAAATATGATACTGATGATGATGACTGCGAGAAATGCGGTATTTAGTACGCCGCCGGAACGCAGCTGCTTATGCAAAAGGATTTTTAGTCGTGAAAGACGCGCTGACATATAATTCTCCCCATAGTCATATTTTCAAGCTTCCATGGTTTAATTATAGCATACATATTGTCGAATGTCAACATTTTTCGACAATTACTGCACAAAGTTAAATGAGATGGAAGTACTATCCGCAGAATCGAAGGAACGAATTCATCGAATGCTGGAATTTATGATTCAACAGGAAAAATAAAATTTCACTGATATAATCAAAGACACAACTGTAAGTGAACGAACAGAAGTTGATGTTTTTGTGTAGCAAATGCTTGACAAAGTGTATATAATGTGGTATAATATAAGTACGGAAGGGGTGATTGAATGTCACAAATAAGCATACGGATAGACGATGAGGTCAAACAGAGCGCAGAAGCAGCTCTTAAAGCGATGGGCTTGACATTGTCTGGGGCTATCAATGTATTTTTGACTAAAGTAAGTCGGGAGCAGCGCATACCATTTGAAATAAACGTTGACCCATTTTACAGTCGTGCCAATATTTCTGAGCTCGAACGCAGAATCGGCGAAATACGTAGTAACCCAGAAATATTGAAAGAGCATGAGATCATCGGGGACAACGAATGAAAAAGCTTTGGCATGACCGCGCGTGGGAAGAATATCTGCAATGGCAAACGAACCCACGGATATTAAAAAAGATCAACCGATTGCTGACTGATATAGACCGCAACGGATATCAATGTACGGGTAAACCGGAGCCGCTAAAAGAAAATCTATCTGGGTATTGGAGCGTCCGGATAGATGAGGCAAACAGAATTGTTTTTAGAATTGTAGAAAACAATCTCGAAATAGTACAATGCGGAACGCATTATGATAATTAAAAACCAAAGCGGGGGAAGAGTAAAATCTGCCTCTGCTTTGGTTTTATACTTGACAAAATCTGCACATTGTGGTATAATTACAACATTGCCACGATGTTCACGCCACTAAAGTGGCGTGGGACATTTCGCATCAGTTGGGGATTAAATCCCCAACTGATGCCGTGACAAGTTGAATGGGAGCAAGTTTATTGATTTGCACCATAATATATTATACGCATGATTTGCCGTATATAAGTTAAGTAAAAATGATTCCAGATATCCGGGATCAAAGAAAGGCTGGAGTATCAATGCTTGATACACTGAAAACAAAAATAGTATGCACGATCGGTCCTGCGTCGAATAACGCTGAGACTATCCGCGACCTGATAAACGCCGGAATGGACGTGGCGCGTCTCAATTTTTCGCACGGCACACATGAGGGTCACAAGATCGTTGCTGACACCATCAAAAGAGTGCGCGGTGAGCTGAATTCGCACACCGCACTGCTGCTCGATACCAAGGGTCCTGAGATCCGTCTCGGCGATTTTACCGCACCGATAGTGCTCGAACGCGGGGCTGAATTCCGCCTCACCTTCGACGATTCGGTAGGCGACGAGAAGCACGCCTCGGTAACATATAAGGAGCTCTGGCGCGACCTTGCACCCGACCGCCGTGTGCTCATCGACGACGGACTTGTAGAGCTTAAAGTCATCGACTCAAACCAGAAGGAGATACTCTGCCGCGTGCTGAACGGCGGTAATGTGTCGTCACATAAGGGAGTCAACGTACCGGGCGTGAAGCTGTCCATCCCGTTTCTGTCCGAGCGTGACATCGCCGACATAAAGTTCGGAATCGCGGAAGACTTCGACTTCATCGCCGCGTCGTTCACGCAGTGCGCCGCCGATATCGAGAAAATTCGCGAGCTGCTCGAAAAGAACGGCGGCGGTAATATCCGCATAATCGCGAAGATCGAGAACGCAGCCGGAGTCGAAAATATCGACGAGATAATCAAGGTTTCGGACGCTATCATGGTAGCGCGTGGTGACATGGGCGTTGAGATCCCGATGGAGGAAATACCGATAATCCAAAAGAAGCTGATATCGAAAGCGTACAGCGCCGGAAAGCCTGTGATCACCGCGACGCAAATGCTCGAGAGCATGACAAAGAATCCGCGTCCGACGCGTGCGGAGATAACCGACGTTGCGAACGCTATCTACGACGGCACGTCTGCTATCATGCTGTCAGGCGAGACCGCAGCCGGCAATTATCCGGTCGAGAGCGTGCGCACAATGTCGCTCATAGCGTCACGCACTGAGGGGGATATAAACTACATCGAACGCTTCAGACAGAATCAGCTGTCGGGCTTCTCGAACGTCACGACCGCAATTTCGCATGCCGCCTGCACGACCGCGCACGACCTCGGTGCGAACGCTGTCATTGCGGTGACAAAATCGGGTACGACCGCGCGAATGATAAGCCGCTTCCGTCCGGTAACGCCGATAATCGGCTGCTCTCCGGATGAAAAAGTGTGCCGTCAGCTGTCGCTGTCTTGGGGCGTAACGCCAATGCGCGTTGAGGAGCAGACCTCGACCGACGCGCTGTTCGAGCACGCCATTTCGGTAGCGGCGAGCGCCGGATACGTCGAGTACGGCGACCTCGCGGTGATCACCGCCGGACTGCCTATCGGTATCGCCGGAACTACGAATATATTGAAGGTGCAGATTGTCGGCGACGTGCTGACGAGCGGCACTGGTATTTCGTCGGGAACAGATACGGTATGCGGTACGCTCTGTGTCTGCCGCGATGAGGAGGAAGCGCGCCAGAATTTCCGTGACGGCGAGATACTCGTAATCCCGTCAACATCGAACAGGATCGTCGACCTGCTGCGTCACGCGCGCGGTATCATCTGCGAGATCGACGGAGAGGACTCGCACGCTGCGATAGTCGGTCAGGCGCTCGGCATTCCGGTGATAGTCGGCGCACTCGGTGCGACAAAGATACTGAAAAGCGGCACGACCGTTACTGTAGACGCGAAACGCGGTACGGTATACTGCGGCGCATAAACGCTTGAAATTCAGATATAAGTAAAAGTGAGCTGCTGCAAGAAAACTTGCAGCAGCTTATTTGCATATGTTTATTTATTTGTTACCGCGTCGAGCGATACAGTAAGCGAAATCGAATCGGTGATTGGGTAGGTTTCGGTTATATCATTATCCCCATCGTAATACGCGTTGTACAACTTGTCGATCGTTATCGTCAGAGTCGACGCATTCGTTGGGAGCTCTAACTTATACGTCAATTCGCAGGTGGTGCGTTCGTCAGCTTCTAGATATTTCAAAAAGTCCGCGGAATATATAGCCATTCTTGCTTCGTCCATGCTGACGTATTTCTGATCTATCAGATTCTTGCCATCTGTATCAATGGCCAACTCCTCGCACATCAGAAACTCGCCTTTCATTTCGGGATATTCGAGCTGCAAATTAAGATACGTATATTTTCCGATTTGCGTTATGCTGAGCGCTGTAAGCGTCACGTCATCTTTGGTGACGCTCGTGTCAAAACTCTGTGTGTTGTCAGCTATAAATTTTTCTGCATGATCGAGTGCCGCCATCAGTTTTTCATTCGGTATCTTGAGTGAGATCTCGTCGATTATCGTCGATGTACTGTATTCGTCGTCCATACTGCTTCCCTCAAAATCGAGAGCGAATAGGTTCTCGAATGTCAGTACCAAATCATTCGTGCCAATATTTTCGCTGTTCAGCTTAAATTCTAACTCAAAACTGCTATTTTTCCGTTCCTCGCTGTAATAAAATATCAGATCAGCGGCGAATAAGCTTTTCAGCGCGGTTTCCTGTGTAGGTCCATCAACCTTATATATGACATCATTATCGGAGCGTATCGAAATTTGCTCGCACATCAAATACCGTCCTGCCACCTCGGGATAGCTTATATGAACGCTGAGGCAGACATCTTTGCCGTCATAATATATCCGGTCAGCAGTAAGAGTCACACCGTCCTTCGTAACGCTCATGTCGAGCCCGTCATTTGCAGCCGGAATAACATCGCCTGAATCAATAGACGCACTCGGCAGCATATTCCGGAAGGGCAGCATTACTGCACCGATAGAAATAACTACGACCATCGCGGCGGCTAATGCGAACTTGCCAAAGCTTGGCTTGGTGGCAAACAATGGCGTACTCGTTTTATCCTGCTTTATCCCGCGCTTGACGAGCCGTTTGATACGCCTATGCGAGCTTGCGGGCACTATGTCGGTTGAAATGTCCGGCAGCGACTCAGGCGAGCAGTTTTGTAGATCCTCGTAAAATTTACCCATAGCAATTTTCCTTTCAATAAATCAAAATAACAATCAGCGGCGCACACTCAAACTATCACCCCGCGCGCCAACAGTCGTTCGCGGATCCCGGACTTTGCGCGCTCGAGACGGCTTTTGACGAATAGCGGCTTTAGGTCCATTGCCGCTGCGATTTGCTTTACGGACTGATTGTAGTAGTAGCGGCGCGTGAAAATCTCAGCGTCCGGCGGCGGGAGAGATGTCACTACCTCGGCGATGATCTTGCTGTTTATTTTGTCGGATACTAAGCACTCTAATGGATCGTCGCTATCCTCGCTGTCGGCATCGAGTGGCTGCGACTGCTCGCGGGATTCCTGACGCAGACGGTCGATAGCTCGACGGCGTGCAAGCGTGATGATGTAGCTTTTCGCACCGACGGCGTTCGCGTCAAAGCTGCTTTTCCATAGCGAGATGAATACATCCGCCGCCGCTTCTTCGCAGTCGCGCCGATTCTTCAATATCCCGCTTACGACGGTCCACACGAGCGCTTCGTACTGCTTCATTAGCTTAGTAAGCTCGGCTTCGGTCATGGTATCTCTCCTTTCGGTCATGTGTTTAACGTGCACGTACCAGACTTATCGAACAAGTCTGTATCTATATATTCGCTCGAAAGCTGCATTTTGGCACACGATTTTTATTTTTTAAGTTATCAGATAATGCCGATATTTCGGCTGAAAGCAACGGTTTAATTAAGCATAACAGCTAATTGTAAACTATAGTGCTAAAAATAGTTGACAATAGCTTCGAGTTGTGATATAATATAGTCATCCTTAAAGGATGGCTATATTTTCATATCATGGAGTAAATATTATGGAATCGAAAGTATCATCAAAAATTGAAACGCGCCGCAATGCAATACGCAACATCGTGCAGTGCGGACTATTCGCCGCGATTATCGCCGTGCTTACGCTCATCACTATCCCGCTGCCAAGCGGTGTGCCGATAACGCTGCAAACCTTCGCGGTCGCGCTCTGCGGATACAGCCTTGGGGTAAAGCGTGGTGCTGTCGCTACCGGCGTTTACATAGCTCTCGGTGCGGTCGGACTTCCGGTATTCTCGGGGATGAAGGGCGGAGTCGCAGTCCTCGCAGGCGCGACCGGCGGCTATATCTACGGATTCCTCGGACTTGCCGCACTCTGCGGACTCGGCGCTTTTATAAAATTGAAAAGTGAGTCAAAGCCCGCAAAGTCACTCAATATCGCGATCGCAATCCTGCTCGGACTCGCTGGACTTGCAGTCTGCCATATATGCGGTACGCTCCAGTTCGGCGCGCTGACCGGACGCGGATTCGTCGAAGCTGCTTTGGTCGCGTCGGTGCCGTATCTATTGAAGGACATCGTATCAGTGGTCATAGCATATCTGCTCGGTTCACAGATTAAACGGAGGTTGATCAAATAAGGAAAAGGGAATGTCTAATGGACATTCCCTTTGATTTTGTAATTATTTGCCAGCCTTTTCAGCTTCTTCAGCAAGCTTATCAAGCTTTACGTTTCTGAAGTAGAGCGCAACGTCGATCGAGATCTCGATGAAGTTGAGCACGTAGAAGAAGAAGCTCAGGAAGAAGATGAATCCGCTGCTGCCGTTCGTCACCTGGATTATCTTACGTGTGATACCGCAGGCGTAACCGATGAGGAGGAAAATCTCGAAGAAGAGGCTCTTTCCTTTCGCGGTGCGCGATATGTAGGACTTGCGGATGGATATCGGCCACGAAAGACCGAAGCAGAATATTGTAAGCGCCTCTAAGAGGTCTGTAATGAATTCCATTTTTGTAGAAATACCTTTCTGATGTTATATTTCCGAACGTTTGCCAGTGTAATTCGGCAGAAGCTTCGGCGATACTGCGTCGGTCTCAACTCCGGCTGCGGCGCGCTCAGCGTCAAATTTAGCGATGTGGTCGAGTGTCAGCTTGCCGACATTTACGTCCTTCGCCTTCTCAGCTGCGTGCTGTCCGGCACTGCGTCCGAATACGATGATGTCAAGCAGCGAGTTACCCATCAGACGATTGCGTCCGTGAATGCCGCCTACCGCCTCGCCGGCTACGTACAGATTCTCAACGTTTGTCGTGCTTCCGTCAACGTTGATGTCGAGTCCGCCGTTCTGGTAGTGCAGAGTCGGATATACGAGTATCGGCTCTTTGCGGATGTCGATGCCGTAGCTTGCGAACATACGCATCATCGCCGGGATGCGCTTTTCAATAGTGCCCTCGCCGCCGATCTTCTCGATCATCGGAGTGTCGAGCCATACTGCCTTGCCCTCGCCGGTGTCAACGCCTTCGCCGTGGTCGGAGCACTCGCGGATTATCGACGCGGCTGCAACGTCGCGGGTCTCCAGCGGGTGCATGAATACCTTACCGTCGCGGTTTACAAGCTTTGCTCCGAGCGAACGTACCTTCTCAGTTACGAGCGCACCGAATATCTGCTGCGGATACGCCGCGCCAGTCGGATGGTACTGCAAGGTCTCAGCATACAGCAGCTTCGCACCTACACGATAACCCAGTACAAGTCCGTCGGCGGTCGCGCCGTAGTGGTTAGAGGTCGGGAAGCCCTGATAGTGCATACGTCCAGCGCCGCCAGTCGCTATAATTACAGTCTTAGCGCGTGCGACCATCAATTCCTTGGTCTCCATGTTCATCAATACTGCACCGGCTGCCTTGCCATTCTCATCAAGAATAAGCTCAACTGCCGCGGTAAAATCAATTACCGGAATGCCGCGGTTTAATACTTCGTCGCGGAGAGTACGCATGATCTCAGCGCCTGAATAGTCCTTCGCTGCGTGCATACGCTTGCGGGATGTACCGCCGCCGTGAGTCGTTACCATTGTTCCATCAGCGGTCTTGTCAAACTCAACGCCTAACTCATTCAGCCATTCGATCGCTTCGGGAGCTTCGGTCACCAGCTTTGCAAGCAGGTCACGCTTGGCTGCGAAATGTCCGCCTCCGAACGCGTCGAGAAAATGTATCGCGGGCGAGTCGTTCGGCTTGTCAGCTGCCTGAATGCCGCCCTCAGCCATCATTGTATTTGCATCGCCAATGCGCAGCTTGGTCACAATCATAGCCTTTGCGCCAGCCTTGTCAGCTTCAATAGCAGCAGACGCACCAGCACCGCCGCCTCCGATTATAAGCACATCAACATCGTACTTCGGTGCGCTCAAATCAACATCGTCAGCCTTAATGCGGCTGTTGGCCTCGAGCATTTCGCAAAGCTCCTTCGGAACCTTTTCGCCCTTGTTGGGACCAAATTTCAGCTCAGAAAATTCGCTCTTTTTGTAGTCGGGATGATAAGCGGCGAGAAGATCCTCCTTCTCCTGTGCGGTCATGCGCGCCGGCTCATATGCGACGTTTGCCTCACGGGCTGCTTCGACCGCTTTAAGTGATGCTTCGAATTCTTTTGAATACATTGCTTATCCTCCGTTTATTTCTCAATCTCGCGATGATTGTAGAGCTCTTTTAGCTCCTCGACCGGCTTGCCCATGAGAGCTTCGATGAGCTCGTTGAAAGTGCCGTCCTTGATTTCCTTGACGCGATTTTCAAGGTGCTCGGACTTCGGCGCTAAATACTTACCGTTGATACGGCGAGCTAACATCGCGACCTGTGGGTGCGAAATTCCAGCTGGGCAGCGAGACGAACATACGCCGCACATTACGCAGTCGAACGACTCCTCGGCGCACTTGTCGAATTCACCGCGCTGAGCATATGCAATATACTGCATAACATTCAGCTTCTGAGTGCAGCTCTTGGTGCAGGCGTTGCAGCCAACGCACGCGTATATCTCAGGATACAGCTGCATCATGATCTGCTCGTTAGTCTTCACCTTTTCGATGTCGTAGACCTGCTTAACGAGCGGGAAGAAGGGCAGAGTTGCAACATACATGCCTTCTTCGACCTTGGTCTGGCAGGCGAGACAAGCTTTAAGCTCGCTCTGACCTTTAATGCGGTAGATAGTAGCACATGCACCGCAGAAACCGTTGCGGCAGCCGCAGCCGCGAACGAGCTGGTAGCCGGCGTATTCCATCGCGCGCATGATAGTGAGCTCGGACGGAACGCTGTACTGCTTACCGAACAGGTAAACGTTTACCATTTTTTCCATAATATATTAAACCTTTCAATTATAGTTAATATCACTGATAGTTAGGGAAGAACTTTTAAATCAAACACATAGCAGAGATTAGTTCGCCGGAGAGGTCTCGCCTCGCTTGCGAGGCGATGGGGCCAACGGAGGCGAACGCGCCACTGTAGCCCAAACAAGTCGCAGAGACTGTTCGCCCCGCTAAATGAACGACTGCGGTAGTCTGCATGGGCGAACATCCCAGCACTTGCGATAGCTTATAAAAGTTCTTTGCCAGGCTTTCTTTCAAGAAAGCCGCGCGTCCCCTTTACAATCAAATCCAGCTAATCTCAATACTCGTCGGGCAGCTCGTCGAGCTGGTCGAAGCGGAATACTGGACCGTCTTTGCAGATGTATTTTGCGCCCACGTTGCAGCGACCGCATTTGCCGATACCACATTTCATGCGCATTTCAAGTGTG
>JAAVZO010000042.1 GCA_022791685.1 Clostridiales bacterium | reverse complement strand
TACCTTCTACTGGCGGTGTTGGTGATACTCTTTTCTATATCCTCGCTCTCCCTCTTATCGCTGCTTCTATTGCTCTCTTCTCACTCTCTCGTAAAGTGTCGTAAAAGTTATTTATGCTTTTTAACTCCTCAACGATAATATTATCGTTGAGGAGTTATTATATTGAATCGTATTAGCAGTATACGGAGAAAATATGAGTTAGTACAATGATAAATTTATATATACTTAATTTTACTAAATCGTATTAAATTGCCATTCATAATAATAACGGAGTTGATAATAATAATATCAGAGCCGGGCGGAAACGTCAAGGCTCAAGTAAACAGATTCGTTCCGTCCGGTGATATGTCACCTGAAAGAGAGCGAGTCGATAATATAGATAAATCTTAATTAAGGAGATTAGAAAAAATGTCTACTAACAAGATTGTTGTTCCTGAAGCAAAGGCTGCTCTTGAGCAGTTCAAGATGGAGGCTGCCAGCGAGGTTGGTGTAAACCTTAAGCAGGGTTACAATGGTGAACTCACTGCAAAGCAGGCAGGTTCGATCGGTGGCCAGATGGTCAAGAAGATGATCGAGAAGTACGAGAACGATATCAAGGCTTCTAAGTAATCATTTCACTGATGAAACAAAATGCTCCGCAAATACGGAGCATTTTGTTTTTGTTACCATCAAATCAACTATGATGTGATCGAAAAAAGTAGATCCAAATACATTTACTATAATTATATTTAATGTATAAGTTCAAAAATTGGCACATAATATATTGATTTTGATTTTAGTTTGTGATATAATTTATTGTGTTAAATTACATAGGAGAAAAAAATAAAATTATGAAAAAAATTACATTAATTTTGCTTATGCTGCTATGTCTTGCGGCTTTCGCGTCATGTACGACAAAGGCACAGAAGGATTTGATGGTTGTAAATGAAAAATATGACGCAGGCGAGTGGCAGGAAGCTATTGACCTTGCGGACGCGCTTATTGAACAGTACCCTAAGGCTGAGGAAGAAATCAGTGCAGCGCGTGATGTCATCGAAAAGGCGAATTTACAGCTGAACCTTGAAGCGGCTGAAAAATTAGTCGAGGACGCTAAGACTAAATATGAAGCCGGAAACTTTGACGATTCTATTACAACAGCTATAATGGCTGTACGGAAATTTGAAAAGGCAGCAGATGATATTGATGAAAACGAATTTCTCGCCGATGAGGATAATTTTAGCAGAGCACAGAATGGATATGACACAGCCAATGTTATAATCGGTGACGCATACATATGCAAGGCACAGACTGAATATGACGCTGGCAATTACACTGAAGCGATCGACATTTCGAATGAGCTTTTAAAGAAATATTCTCAGAGCGGTAGAGCTGATGACGCTAAAAAGCTTATTGATGACTCGAACACTGCTATAAATATGCAGAAGGCTGCGGCTATTATTGATGAGATAAAAACTCTGCTTAACAAGAATGATTATTCTGCTGTTTATAAGAAAGTTCCGGAGGTTTCAAAGTATGCGCCGGATTCCGAATATTCTCGCCTTGCAAACGACTACTATAATCAGGCTAAGCAGATCGAGCAGAATAGCTATGAAAAAAAGCTGAAGGACGCATATAATGCCGGAAAATGGAAAGATGTTCAAACTGTTGCTAAGACTATTATCAGCAAATATAAAGGAACAAGCCTTGCTTCTACCGCTCAAACATATAGTGATAATGCTGCTGCAAAGCTTCGTGAGGAAGCTAAACAGGAAGCACGTTCACTTATCCGCGTTACAAAGATATGGATCTCCAGCCATGACAGTGTAGGCGGAGTCAATGTATATTTCAACTTTGTAAATAAATCTGATAAGACTATCAAGCGTGTGAATTTTGGATTTACATTTTACGACAGAGTAGGCGATGTAGCAAAATGTGAGATAGAGAGAGACACTATAAACGATTGCTACTATACTGGTCCGGTTGCAAGCGGTGGAGGATTGAGTGGAACTGGATGGTGCTGGGGTAAGTATTACAACTGGGATATCGCGTCTGTAAAGCTTGTATCATTAAGTATAGAGTATATGGACGGAACTTATAAATCGTTTACTAAAGAACAGATCGAGGACGTACAGTATTAAACTGAATAATATAAACAGGCAGCTTTTCAATAGCTGCCTGTTTTATATTTAGTATATCATTGCAAATATCGACGCGAGTATTACGGTCAGAAGTCCGCATACTGCTATAGATAATCCGCTCATCGCTTCTTGTATTTCTCCAAAATCACGTGCTCGCGACGTTCCCATCGCGTGTGCGCCAGTTCCGCAGGCGAGTCCCTGTGCTACTGGATGCTTTATTTTAAAAAGCTTGAATATCCATCCTGCTGTGACATTTCCGAAAATACCTGTTACTATTATCGCGGCTATAGTCACAGGAACCATGCCTCCGAGCTCCTCCGATACGCCCATTCCGATTGCAGTAGTTATTGATTTTGGCAGCATCGTTACATACTGCTCGTGTGTGAGTCCGAACGCTGCACTAAGAGTAAGTATGCTGACCATGCAGGCGATCGTTCCAGTAAAGATACCACCAAGTATAGCAAGCGGATATTTCTTCAGATACGACAGCTTTTCGTACAGCGGTATCGCAAGGCAGACGGTTGTTGGTGTGAGCATATTCTGAAAGAATACCGCACCGGTTCCGTCGTAGCTGCCGTCTCCTTTTGGCTTTCCGTATAGGTAAATGTTGCAGTCAATTCCGCTGACGAGCAGCAGGATTATTGTAGCTATACAGGTTATAAGCAGTGGATTCAATATAGACAGCCGCGTCTTTTTTTGCAGCCACATTGCAAGTACGTATATGAATCCTGTCAGAAATATTCCAAAATATGACATGGACGAGAGAGCTTCATTTAACATTATGCTTGCCGCCCTTCTTTTCTTCAAGCTTTATCAGCTCCTGTGAGGTGAGTCCGGTCACTGCCATAGTTATTATAGTTGTAACAACTACGATAACTATTATCGGTATAATAAAGTCCTTATATGAATCGAAGCTTGATATAAGTCCGACTGTCGGCCCGACAAACATAATAGGCATAAGCGTTATCAGCCAGTCACCGACTGTTTTTACTTGGTCTATCTTAACAATTTTTGTCATAAGCAGCACAAGCATAAGTACAAGCCCATAAATGCTTCCAGGTATTGGCAGTGGAATCAGCCAATGAAGAAATTCACCTATAAATGACACTGCCGCTATCAATGTGATTTCTGACAAATGTTTCATTATTTTTTTACCTTCTTGATATGTTTTTTTCTGCGATAAGGCAATAAGATTATTATACCATTTTCACGTTAATGTGTCAATATCCGTCGAGGAATATCTTCACGAACTTGATTGTACAACTTTGGTCAGAACGCTGAAAAAAATTAAAAAAACGTACTCTTATTGACAAGCACCACTATATATGGTATCATATATAGGCGGTACATACTATATATAGTATGTGCGGCATTTTAGAGAATAAAAATTATTATTAGACATATTCGATAACCTCTCAATTAAATTTTGAAAATGCTGATGAAATCAGCATTTTCAAAAACTAAAGTTAGGTTATCGAACAGGTCTATTATAGATCATGTATTTATTATAGGGGAATTTTGGAAATGAGAATTATAAAACGCAACGGTTCCGAGTCGGATTTTGACATAAATAAGATAATTATTGCTATTGGCAAGGCAAATGCTAATGTCGATGATTCAATACGTATGACTGAAAAGCAGATCGAACGCATAGCAGAGAGCGTAGTTCTTTCCTGTGAGAGACTTGGACGCTCACCTAACGTTGAGGAAGTTCAGGATATGGTCGAACACCAGATCATGGCTCATGGAGCTTTTGAGGTGGCAAAGCAGTACATAACCTATCGCTATACCCGCAATCTTGTCCGTCAGTCGAACACCACCGACGACAAGATACTTAGTCTTATCGAGTGCAACAACGAGGAAGCGAAGCAGGAGAATTCTAATAAGAATCCGGTCATAAACTCGACTCAGCGTGACTATATGGCAGGTGAGGTATCGCGCGATATCACCAACCGTATACTGCTTCCTGCGGATATCGTTAAGGCGCATAATGAAGGTATAATTCACTTCCACGATACCGATTACTATGCACAGCACATGCACAACTGCGACCTTGTAAATCTCGAGGATATGCTCCAGAACGGTACAGTCGTCACAGGAACAATGCTTGAACGTCCGCACAGCTTCTCAACTGCCTGCAATATCGCGACCCAGATAATCGCTCAGGTCGCATCGAATCAGTACGGCGGTCAGTCGATATCGCTCGCACATCTTGCACCGTTCGTTCAGGTGAGCCGTGAGAAAATACGCCGCAACCTTCTTTCTGAGATCGCTGACGTTGGTATAACATTGACTGACGATGAGATAAGCCATATGGTAGAACGCCGCCTTCGCGATGAGATAAGCCGCGGAGTTCAGACGATCCAATATCAGGTACTCACATTATTGACTACAAACGGTCAGGCTCCGTTCGTCACTGTATTTATGTACCTCAATGAGGCGAAGAATGAGAGCGAGAAGCGCGACCTTGCGATGATAATAGAGGAAACGCTCGAACAGCGCTATAAGGGCGTAAAGAATGAGAGTGGAGTATGGGTAACTCCGGCGTTCCCGAAGCTTATATATGTGCTTGAGGAAGACAATATCCACGAGGATTCGGAATACTACTATCTTACTAAGTTAGCGGCTAAGTGTACCGCAAAACGGCTTGTTCCTGATTATATCTCCGAAAAGAAGATGAAGGAGCTCAAGGAAGGCAACTGTTTCCCGGTAATGGGCTGCCGCAGCGCGCTTTCGCCGTGGAAGGATGAAAACGGAAACTACAAGTTCTACGGACGATTCAATCAGGGTGTAGTTACGCTCAATCTTGTCGACATAGCTTGTTCTTCTGGCGGAAACATGGACAAATTCTGGAAAATATTCGACGAGCGTCTCGACCTCTGCTATCGTGCGCTTATGTGCCGCCATAATAGACTGATGGGGACCCTTTCCGACGCTGCGCCTATACTTTGGCAGTACGGTGCTTGTGCAAGACTCAAAAAGGGTGAGCCTATAGATAAGCTGCTTGTCGGTGGATATTCGACAATATCGCTCGGATATGCTGGACTCTGCGAGTGTGTTCGCTATATGACTGGCAAGTCGCATACCGATCCCGAAGCAACTCCGTTTGCGCTCGATGTAATGAAATATATGAATGCTGCCTGCAATCGCTGGAAGGATGAGACTACTATAGGCTTTGGAATATACGGTACGCCGCTTGAATCGACTACCTACAAATTTGCAAAGTGCCTGCAAAAGCGTTTCGGCATAATCCCAGGAGTAACTGACAAGGGATATATAACCAACAGCTATCATGTTCATGTCACCGAGGATATTGACGCGTTCGAGAAGCTGAGATTTGAATCGCAGTTCCAAGCGCTTTCGACCGGCGGTGCTATCAGTTACGTTGAAGTTCCGAATATGCAGAACAATCTTGAAGCAGTATTGCAGATAATCAAATTTATCTACGATAACATAATGTACGCAGAGCTCAACACGAAGAGCGACTATTGCCAGATATGCGGATATGATGGTGAAATTGAGATACAGGAGCGTGACGGTAAGCTTGTCTGGGTATGTCCACAGTGTGGTAACGATGACCAGAACAAGATGAACGTTGCCCGCCGCACCTGCGGATATATCGGAACACAGTTCTGGAATCAGGGACGCACCCAGGAAATAAAGGAACGGGTGCTGCACCTGTGATGAATTACGGAAATATTAAAAGCTGCGATATTGCTAATGGTGTCGGTGTACGTGTGTCGCTGTTCGTATCGGGCTGCACGAATCACTGCGAACACTGTTTTCAGCCTGAAACGTGGGACTTTAACTACGGCAAGCCATTCACTGAAGATACAGAGAAAAGTATATTGAAATTACTCGCACCCGATTATATCTGTGGGTTGACGATACTTGGCGGAGAGCCGTTTGAGCCGTCGAATCAGCGAGCATTACTGCCGTTTGTAGCTAAGGTCCATGAGTGCTATCCGGATAAGACAATATGGGCGTATTCTGGATTTACGCTTGAAGAGCTATTGATGGATGGCTCACATTCGAACTGCGAGGTGACGCTGCCGCTGCTCAGCCTTATTGATGTGCTGGTCGATGGACGATTTGTTGAGGCAAAGAAGAATCTATCACTTCGTTTTCGTGGTTCGTCAAACCAGCGTCTGATCGATATGAAGGCAACACTCGCCAGCGGACAGATCGTATTGTGGGATAAGTAATTTTACAAACTAATTTTATATTTAAAAGTCTCCTATCTCATCAAATGGAGACTTTTAGATTTGATAGG
This sequence comes from Clostridiales bacterium, assembly GCA_022791685.1. GTDB lineage: Bacteria > Bacillota > Clostridia > Oscillospirales > CAG-272 > Flemingiibacterium. The sequence continues at coordinate 74,977 of JAAVZO010000042.1, read as the reverse complement.
TTTATCGAATACTCGGTTGTTATATGTGAATTTACCCAATTTTAGTGTAAATTGTTTGGAGTGCCAAACTGACAAAAACTAGTATTAAATAGGTAAAAAATAATATTAGTTTCTACGAAATGAAAATATTACTGAGATTTATTTGACTACGGGTATTGACAATCAGGAGATTATATGCTATAATTTTATAACAGAAAGTATGTGTATTGAGTCGAATTTTGATGGTTTAATGTATGCACTTTCATATAATATACATATATTTCTAATTGATTGTTTAAAGTTAACGGAAATTGCTTTTGAATAACGGCGGCATGCACAGTAATTGCTACAAGTATCATTGAATATTCTGTTATAATAGATACTTTTTGAGTCAACGCGGCCGTATGATAAGCTGGACCATGGGGGATTGATTAAATAAAATGAAAAACACTGCTGCAAATAATGAAGTTGAAATAGACCTGCTGCATTTAATGAAAGTTTTATGGCACCGTGCATGGATAATCGTACTCAGTATGATCGTATGCGGTGCGATCGCATTTTCTTATGCTATGTTTATGGTGACACCGACATATGAGTCAAAGGCTAAGCTTTATGTAAATAACGGTTCAATATCGCTTGGAAGTAGTGTGTCGCTGTCTCTGAACGATTTGAATGTAGCAAGCAAGCTTTTGCCCTTGTATGTAGAGATACTTAAGACACGTGAAACTCTTGAAGAGGTTATTTCAACTGCGGGTCTTGATTATACATATGAGCAATTGCTTGGCATGGTTCAGGCTAAGTCGGTAAATAGCACTGAAATTTTTGAAGTTGTTGTGACAAATACAGACCCAGTCGAAGCGAAGCTTATTGTAGACACAATAGTTAAGGTGATTCCTGATAGGATCGCTGATATCATTGATGGATGTTCAGTTCGTATAGTCGATAATGCTGTTGTTGCTTCTCATAGATCTTCACCGAGCTATAGCAAATTTGCTATGATGGGTGTGCTTCTCGGGCTTGTTGCGAGTGTGGGAGTTATTATGATTATTGACCTTCTCAATAATACTGTACACGATGAAGATTATCTCTCTGAGACTTATGGACTTCCTATACTAGCAGCTATACCTGATATGAGTAAATGCAAATCGTCGGCGTATAAGCATTATGGTAATAATGCAGAACAGACAAATATACATAAAATGTAACAGAGGTATAATTAAAACATAGATATGGCTATGAATTTAAAAAAATATACTAGTGTAGCTCCTAAGGATGATGATTCATCCAGAGCAAAATTTGTGGGCGAAAATCTTAATTTTGCAGCTAAAGAAGCATATAAGCGTTTGCGCACAAATGTAATGTTCAGTTTTGCAGATGAAAAAGAATGCCGCATAATTGGAATTACAAGTTCAATTAGAGGAGAAGGCAAATCAACTACTTCGTCTAATTTAGCATATTCTTTTGCCGAGATGGGTAAGAAAGTATTGCTTATTGACGCTGATATGCGTCTTTCGCAGATACATAAGATATTTGAAATGTCGCAGTCTCCTGGACTGAGTAATTTGCTTGCTGGAGTAAGTAACGGTTCAAATATTGTACGCGGTACAGAGTATCATAAAAATCTTTCAATAATATCTGCAGGAGATACTGTACCTAACCCAACTGAACTGCTTTCTTCAAGACGTATGAGCGCAACACTTGAACTGCTCTCGTCTAAATATGATATAATAATTCTTGACCTTCCGCCGATTGATGCGGTCTCGGATGCGCTTATTGTTTCAGGTCTGCTGCACGGGATGATTGTGGTCACTCGTCAGAATTATGTTGACAAGCGAGCACTCAAGAGCGCTATGAATCAGCTGAAATTCCACAACGTGAATGTACTTGGTTTCGTAGTCAATTGCGTAGATGTAAATGACGGATATTACAAAAAACGTTATGGTAGCTATGCAAGAGGGGGATATTATTACGGTAAATCAACCGATTAAGACTGCGGATAATCAAAGCAGTGGCTTCGAGACTCCGTCTGGTCGGCTGATTGACTTTCACACACATATTCTCCCTATGATGGATGATGGAAGCCGTTCGCTTGGCGAAAGTCTGCAAATGATCTATGAATCTGTAAAGCAGGGCGTGTGCTGTATTGTTCTAACACCACATTTTTATGCAAAAAATGATGATCCAGAGCATTTTATTATGAAGCGGCAAAGATCGTTTGCACTTCTGAAGCAGCATATAACTACACCTTTTCCGGTTTTGATAGCTGGTGCAGAGGTTGAGTACTTTGAAGGTATTACTACTATGGAAGAGCTTGAGTTGCTGTGTATTGGAAATACTAAGCTGCTGCTGGTTGAAATGCTGCATGGCAAATGGTCAACGCGGATGATCGACGATATACTTGAACTGAACAGCAGGAGTAATTATCATATTATTCTTGCGCATATTGAGCGATATTTGAACGATCAGAAAGAAGATGTGATCGAATTGCTTATACGTGAAGGTGTACTGATCCAATCAAATGCTTCATTCTTTATTAAGCGGTTTAGCCGTCGAAAAGCGCTGAACATGGTTTCTGAAGGCCGTATACATTTGCTTGGCTCCGATTGTCATAATATGACATCGAGACGACCAGTCCTTGGAGAGGCATATGAGATAGTTCGAGAGCAGCTCGGTGATATTGTTACTAAAAAAATGTTGGATCATGGATTTCAACTGCTAATGCAGAAGGCTAAAAAATCAATCATCAGACCGGATGGTGTTCTGATATGAAACGTGGTTTACTTATAGTAGGAATAGTTTGCTTTGTGATAGCTGTTGCATTATTAACATGGTGGGTAGCGTTATTTGTGCGCGATAAAGAAGTGAACGATGATTTAGATGATCTAAGAAATCTTCCCAAGATATATGTTACAGATGATTTAACATCTGATACGGACAGTGATACAATAGAAGATAGCAGTTCAGATGTATTTGATGATACTACATCAATCAATACTGACGAGGATACTCAAGAGACTTCAACAGAGCCTGAGACTACAGAGCCACCAAAGCCGGTCGAGTCTGAACCTCTGCTTGATTTTGATAAGTATCATGAAATCAATCCAGATATATATGCTTGGATTGAAATTGAAGGCACCCCAGTTGATCATCCCATACTTCAAAGTCCTACGAACGATTCAAAATATCTTACCACCGATTATAAAGGTAAGTACTATATAGGCGGATCAATTTTTACAGAATCTAAATATAATTCAACAGATTTTGATGATCCAGTTACTGTTATTTACGGACATACTATGCGGAATAAAACCTTGTTTGGGTCACTTCAATCTACATATTCCGACGCTGAAAGCTTTAAGAAGCACAATATGATCAAGATCTCTCTTGAAAATGAGGTGCGATACTATAAGGTTTTTGCAGCGGTACCATATGATAATAAGCACATACTTTATACGTATGATTTCAGTAATGACTATTGGTACAATAATTTTTTCAAAGGTGTCAAAAAGATTCGCAGCATAGGTGCGAACTTTGATGATACTGTTACTGTTGAACCTGGAGACAGAGTGATAATTTTATCCACTTGCCTTAACGGCGACAGCACAAAACGTTATCTTGTTATTGCTGTTTTTCAGGATGATATCGTAGATCAAACTGATATCATGTCTATGGAAAACAATAATAAAATATTTTAGTAAGGAGAAAAATTATGAAACGCATTCGTAATTTTGTCACACTCTATCTTACCGCTGCACTCCTTTCGGTCTCTGCGGCGGCTGCGACGACTGTGCCAAGTATTGAGAACAAGAATGTTCCTACAGTGACTGCAAATGATGCTGCCGGAAACGCTCTCGATGATGGAAGCCTTTTAGTCGTATCGCTTAATGATACCTCTGAATCAACCGTTCAGATCAGAGAAGCATTAAATGTTGCTCTTACTGAACTCAGAGGAAATGAGTTGACAAATCTTGTCCCAGGTTTTGCAGATTCTTGGGCAGCAGCTACCAGTGGAGCACCGCTTGAAAATGCAGTGATTTCACATGTTTTTGATGTTTCTGTTGTAGGTAATGCAGACACGGTTTTTGCAAATGGTGCAATAGATGTTACATTGAAGGCCAGTGATATTACAGCAGATGATAGTGTTGTTCTTATCCACAAGACCAGCGATGGATGGAAGGTTGAGCCTTCTCGTCGTGGTGCTGACGGTGAAATCATAGTAACCGTAAGCTCGCTCTCCCCGTTTGCTATCGTAGTTGACAATGGTGCAGCTCCGGCTGTTGATGGCGATACTAAGTCGCCTCAGACCGGTGTTTCTACTGCTGCTATCGTTCTCGCTTCGGTATCTTTCGCTGGAGCAGGCGCTGCATTTGTAGTAAAGAGCCGTCGCGACGACTAAAATGCAGATTCGCACCGGTAAGAAAGCTCTTTATCCGGTCATCTGTATTGTAGGCATTGCATTATTGCTAATATCCGTTTTCGGTCTTATTGATTATATGGTCAATAAGGCCGAAAATGCGGATAGCAACATATATGGTGACAATATACCACCGGATGATGGAGCGCGGATATTTTATGATTCAGACTGGTATGAGCTGAACAAAAAAATATCCACAATGCTTGTAATAGGCGTTGACGAGTTGGCGGGCTCGGATTCAAAGCAGTCGGACTTCCTTGCTTTAGTTGTTATGAATGATAGTGAGAAGACATTTAAGATTCTTCATCTCAATCGTGATACAATGACGAGCATTCCGACGATCAATGTAGATGGAAAAACTGCAAACTCATTTATTGGTCAGCTAGCACTTGCACATACATATGGTAAAGATGAGACACAGCGCTGTAAAAATACAGTCAGCGCTGTTAAAAATTTGCTTTACAATGTCGATATTGATCATTATTTGTCACTGACTATGGACGCTATACCGATACTTAATGATGCTGTCGGTGGCGTTACAGTTGAATTGATGGACGATTTATATGAACTTGGCGATGATTTTACTAAGGGTTCGACGCACACTCTTATGGGAAGGCAAGCGCTGGTTTATGTACGTGCACGTTCGAGCCTTGAAGATAGTACGAATCTTCATCGTATGGAACGTCAGCGTCAATATATTGAGGCATTATTTAATCAATATTTTGGTACAGATAAGATATCTGGACTAAATGTAGTAGACACACTGCTGAGTGTTAATGAATATATGGCATCTGATTTCACAGTGCAGCAGTTGTCAACTCTTAATAACAAACTTAGTGAATATGAATATCAGGGTATAATCCCGCTTGATGGAGAAGCTGTTCTCGGTGATACTTACATGGAGTATTATGTCGATGAATCAGCGGTACAGGAAATAGTAATAAATCTTTTTTATAAAAAATGCACAGATTAAAAAAGTTGCAGTAAACCGACATAAAACAATTTAAAGTCGGGGGGGGGTTACTAATGGAAACACCATCTAAAACAAATAACCAGAATAATGAAAACAAAAAAGATAGTATTCAAGGCTTAAGGTCGAAGACATTTCATGTAAGATGGCTGCTGGTATTGTATGATTTTCTTATGTATCTGGTGGTATGCTTTTTATTGATAGTGCTTCATCCGAGTGATAACGCTGGATTATCTATAGTTGGAAATTTCACCCAGATTTTTCTTGGAGTTATATGTATATTTGGTATGCGTTTTGTTGCTGATGTATACCGCCAGATTTGGCGTTACGGCGGAATGAAAGCGTATGTCCATCTTATCGTTGCAGATGTTATCGGTGGAATATTATATTTTATTCTCGAATCTCTGCTTCCAATAGAGCATATCGTATTTATACGTACATTTTCGATCGTTTGCCTGAATCTTTTAGGCGCAATAACGATGCGAATTATATATAATTATATTTATCAGTTTGTCGATCAGCCTACTAAACTTGGAAGTTTTTTACGCAAATTCCTGCATATATTAACTGGTGTTGCGATAGATCCTGATGAAGTAAAAAGTGGGAAACTTGAGGATACGCGAATTAAAATCGCGATAGTAGGAGCTGGACGCGTTGGAACAGCACTTGCTGATGAGCTATTGAATAATCCAACTGCTTCTTATACGCCATGTTGTTTCATTGATATAAAAAAAGAAAAGATCGGACGCAGTATTTATGGTATCCCAGTGCTTTCTGAGCGTGAAGCGACACACGACAGGCTAAATGGGCTTGGTGTGCAGGAGATAGTATTTGCACTGCCGCAGATCAGTGCTGAAGCTCGTAAAGAGCTATATGAATACTACAAGCAAACTGGCTGCAAAATTAAAATTTATGATTATCCGACAATGCGCACTGCCGGAACTGGCAAGCGCCATTTGCGCGAGTTTGATATAGAAGAGCTGTTATTCAGACAGCCGATCGAGTTTAATAATGCAAAGACCAAGGCATATTACCGTGATAAGGTAATACTTATAACTGGCGGCGGAGGATCAATTGGAAGCGAGCTTTCAAGACAAATCGCAAAAATGAATCCAAAGCAGCTTATCATACTTGATGTGTATGAAAATGGAGCATACGATGTTCAGCAGGAGCTTCGTATAGCGTATGGCTCTAAGCTCAATTTACAGGTCGAGATCGTATCTGTATGTGATAGAGTCGGACTTGAAAAGGTTTTTGCAACGTATCATCCGGATATTTTGCTTCATGCGGCTGCTCACAAGCACGTTCCACTTATGGAGCATAACTGTTGTGAAGCGGTGAAAAACAATGTATTCGGAACTCTCAATACAGTTGAGCTTGCAGAAAAATACGGTGTCGGAAGATTCATTATGGTATCTACTGACAAGGCGGTCAACCCGACAAATGTTATGGGTGCGACTAAGCGTATGTGTGAGATGATAGTGCAGAGTCACAGCCGTATGACTGGTGATGGTACGCATAAAACCGTATTCAGTGCTACTCGATTCGGAAATGTACTTGGAAGCGCTGGTTCTGTAATTCCACTGTTTAAGCGGCAGATTATGAACGGCGGTCCGATTACGATAACTGATAAGCGTATCATTCGTTACTTTATGACCATTCCGGAAGCGAGCCAACTGGTATTGCAGTCTGGAGCTATGGCAAAGAACGGTGAGCTGTTTGTACTTGATATGGGTAAGCCGGTTCAGATCATGGAGCTTGCTAAGAATATGATCAAGCTCAGCGGTTATGAACCGTATAAGGATATCGATATTATCGAGACTGGACTCCGTCCCGGTGAGAAGCTTTATGAGGAGCTGCTCATTCGCACTGAAGAACTTGATAAAACTGACAACAGTTTGATATTTATCGAGCGCGACACACCGCTTATGATGGATGAAATCAACAATAAGCTTGATGTGCTGCGCAAGGCGGTGCTTACGGAGGATGACGATACAGTCAGAAACGCGCTGAGATCGGTCGTTCCAACTTTCCGCAATATGGCGGATGTAAACGCTGAGGCTGAAAAGGCTCAGGAGATGAAAATGGTTACACCCTCTCCGGCACTCGCTGAGGCATGATGATTTAAATAACAAAATCGGCATGATACAAAATATAGTATCATGCCGATCTCATTTTATCTATTATATTTAACTAACAGCTCGTCATAAAGTCCTTCGATATATGTAAGTCCACTGGCGGTGATATGCTTTCGCTCGCTTGGGAAATCCACAATAGGAAGCTTGGCGCATTCGGCTATGCAGCGTACCTGAGCCGACGCAGTTTCAATTCCGCATGGAATAAACGGTTCGGAAGAATTTACATTGTCAACCGCTATATTGAGCTTATTATATCCGTCTGCGAACGGATCACCGTATTCGCGGCGCTCGCCATTTGAAAGTGTGCCGACGATAACTCTTCCGCTGCCTTCACTATATTCGATAGTTCCGTTCTCAAAGCTATAGTTGAATATCGGTTCGAAATTCTTCTCAGTCGAATGTGAAGCAATGAAAGTAGATCTTGCACCATTGTCGAAGCCGCAGTCGATTATCGCAGTGTCGAAGTTTTCAATCGGATTGGTTCGGTAGAGCGCGGCTTTGACGCTGGACGGAGTGAGGCTTGTGTCGATCGAGTCGCCGATGGTAAAGAATATATTGTGCAGATAATGCGCACAGGCGTTGTTTGCTACGCTGTCGAGTATCAGTGTGCCGTCGCTGCCCTTGATTTTGCCAGCCCAACCTGTACCACGCTTGAAGTAAGATTCAGCACGTGGCCACAATACAAGCGTTTTTAGATATTTCGGCTTGCCATATACTCCGGCGAGCACATCACGCTTCATCGCGAGAATCGCGTCACTATGCGACCACTGATAGCCTATCATGACGAACTTGCCAGCTTTGTCACGCGCTTCGATGAGTTTCTCAATATCGCGCACATCGCCAGTCAGCGGCTTTTCACAGAGTACGTTGCTGCCGTGCGACAGCGCCGACATGATCATGCTTGTGTGAAACTGGATCGGAGTGGATATTACCGCGAGCTCGCAAGTTTTTTCAGCGTAGAAATCGTTGAGAGAGTTATATATTTTCCAGCCGCGCGCTTTTATATCGCCGAGCAGCTTGCAGGATTGCGGGAATGGTTCGACGAGTCCCTCAACCGATACCTTTCCCTTGTCATCGAGCTCGAACAGCCTTCTGACGTATCCTTCACCGTAGCCGCCGATTCCGGCGAGCATTACTTTGACTTTATTCATTTGTTATGTTCCTTTCATGGGAAAATCTAATTAAAATAATTATACCTCACCTGACCGTGTTTGTCAACGCGGTCAGGTGAGGTTGGTTATTTATTTTATGAAAGCCGTATATTTGGTCGAATTTCTGTTATTTCAGCTTATCCTTCAGCCTATTTATTTCAGCATTTACGGAGTTTTCCATACTTGCCAATGTGGAAGCAATATTCGGGTTGCCGGCTGCAAACGTTCCGACTACCAGCGGATTAGCAACTACATCCTGCCATGCGTTGAGTCCAAATTCGAAACTGATCGAATCAATGATTATATCGATCATTGCCGCAGATTCATCATCTCGTGCAGATTTTGTTTTGAGCACAATTTCTTTATATGATGGAATTACATTTATGTAGGAATCGAATGCCAACGCTTCAAGTAATATACCTACATTATTATATCGTTCTTCTGGCAATGTTTTCAGCAGAACTGAAATTTCTGCGCCGAATGCCGGTGCATAGTATCACTCCTGTGCTTCGTCGTATTTCGGACATGGAACAAATCCGACATCTATATCCAATGTTCGCATATCTTCCAATCCCTTTAGATTGCCAAGCGTGAACAGCGTACCGCCTTTTTCGAAATCTCCTTTACTAAATTGCCCATTTACATTCGTCGTATATGGTATATTGAAAATTTCAGACTGTGTGAATAAGTCATACAGCTTTAATATCTTATTGATGGAATTCTCATCAGTTGGAAGTGCAAATGTTGGATAACCTTCATCATCTTTGGTTATATATTGAATGCCCGCACCGAGCATTAAGCGGTTAGCAAATTCCTTCCATGAGCCAGAAACGCCGTATCTGTCGCTATCATCCATCATCGTATCGCCGTTTAGATCATAATAGGCTGATTTTGCTACGTTGTGGAACTGGTCGATCGTCCATTTACCATCCGCAGCGAGCTGATACATATCGGTATCAAGGTTAAGTTCCTCATATATCTTTTTATTAAAGATATATCCCGAAGCACGTGAAAGCACGCTCAGACTATAGCTTCCGGCTGCTGCATATTGATTTCCGCCTATGTTGAATACTTCCGACGCAAGGGGATTCCACCATTGCTTGTCAAGATCAATGTACGGAATATTTTCCCACGGAAGCAAATACTCAATCACATTCAGCGCCCAAACATCGTAAAAGAGCCAAAGGTCATAGTTTGAATCTCCTGCCATAACCTCGTTCTGAATAGTTGTCGTCTCGATCTTAGTTTGCTCAGCAACGCTTATAGTGCAGTTAAAGCGGTCTTCAATGCTGCGATTATGCTTGTAGATAGCGTCGTTTAATAGATCGCCGTTTTCACTTTCAACATCGAGTACATTTTTTGCCCAGTTTAACCAAGATTGGTTTTGGTGGTTGATGGTCAGCTCGAAGCCGTCCATGTCAACATCGGGCAAACCGTCAGTCAGTTCAGTTTCAACCGGCTCGGTGTCGGTCGGGGGGGGGTAATTGAATTTGTGCTATCAGTTGGAGTGCCGGAGTTCTGGCACGCTGTCAGCATGAGTGCTGCCAAAAGAAAGCATGATGTAATGCGTTTCATAGCATTTCTCCTTTTCTGCATTATTCAGATTATTATTTATAATGCAGTTTAATTATAGCATAATATGATATGATTGTCAATACTTTTAGCCACATTTGTATATTATAGGCGGCACACACATGAATTCATGCGTGTGCCGCTGTTCTGCTTAATCGCAGATCGATAAATATGTGCCTGCGTTTGAATTTGCGGGATTTTCGGGTACTTTGAGTACGCCGGAATCCACATTGTCGTTCATCAGCATACCGCGTGCGTCGAAGATAAACATTGATACATAGTAGTTCAGCGTTTTGTGCAGCACTTCGTTCGAGTTGCGTTTGAGTATTTCGCGTATCTCAGCGAACAGCTCATTCAGCATATCAAGACAGCGTTTGCCGGATGGATGTGACAGAACAAGCTCTATCAACTTACTTGCGACGTTCGGGCGCAATACTACTATATCCGGTATGATTTTACCGTTTTCAATGTGTGCAAATTTTTTGCATAACCCTTTAAATGTCTGCGATTCAGCTTCGGTTATACTGTCCTCACCGCGGTCGTGCATAACGATATCAGCGAGCAGATTGGCGGCTTCGGTATTGAATGAAGCGTCGTATGAATATGCCGGGAAGCCGTATTTTTTTACCGAATACTGCCCCATACATGCGTTAGTATCAGTACCGCACATATTGTGGTTTACGTAGACATTTTCCGGTATAAGATCATGTCGTTCATATCCACAGAAACCCCAGTTACCGCCGTTCGGACGCTTGAATATGTTCCATATTCCATAGCCATCGATTTTTGCTATAAGACGGTCGATCGCATAAATATATACGAACCATTTGAAGTCGTCCTCTGAGCAGGTTGGTGCGATTAGCTCGCGAATTTCCGCATAATTGTCGTTTATTGCTTCCGCTAACAGTTTCGAGCGCTCGATTGAATCGCGGCGCATTGTTTTGTATATCTCGACCTGCGTTTCCTTGTCGGCGATGAAAAAGTTGGTAACATATTTGTCGCCTATCTTTTCGAGCAGCGTAGCGTCAACGAGTCGATTTATCTCATCCTCCATGTACGGGAGCGCGATCCCAAGCTCCATCGAAAGTTCCTCAGCGGTCGATGGGTTATTGCTCGCTTCGAGCAATATATTATTCGGTATCTTTCGGTTTACCGCCGACCACGGAAGCCCGTCTGGCTGATTTCCGCTTGCGCAAAAGTTTACATCCTCCGGATTGTAGCTGCGTTTTCCAAATTCTCGTGCCATGTCCATTCCCTCTTTCAAAATTTTTCGTGCCCGCATCAAGCGGGTTTTTATCGTACCCGTAGGAAGCCCAAGCCGACGCGACAGCTCGCTTATTCTGATGTCGTTTATATAGTAAGCGACCAGCAACTCGCGATATTCGTTCGATATGAACGCGAGCTCACGCCGCAGCAGTGAATATTGCTCCTTTTCGATAATGCTATTTTCGACCGATTCATCCGACGCTGGCTCTGGTGTATCGCTTTCATTGTCAGATAAGATAATATGCTCGCGGTACTCGCTGCGATATCCCGCCCAACGCGCGTATCGGCGCTGCGCGATAGTCCATACCCATGCTGAAAAATGTGTTGGTGGTGGATATTTTGCCAGCGAATCGACGACGTTCAGCGCGATATCTCCTGCTAACTCTTCGGCTTCATGCTGATTGCCGGTCTTTTTCAGGCAGAAGTAAAATACCTTACCGAAATATTCGTTAGTAAACAGCTCGGTCTGCGTCATGTGCTTGTCTCCATTCGGGGTGATTTTGTAAACGTTTACATTAGATTTGCCCACATATCCTGTAGACATATATATAGTGCCGAAAAATTTGAAACGGTTCTCGAAAAATAATAATTTTTCAGAAAAAATCCCGCTCGATTAGGAGCGGGATGAATTTTCATATAAATCAGAGCAGCGAATTTACCTTTTCACGGAGTGCAAGGAGATATTCGCGCGAGTGCGGATATTTTGAGAATGTCATCGGCTCAGTGCAGTTTTCTTCGATGAGCTCGAGTACCTTTTCGCGTCCTATCTTAGCTTCAAGCAGCTTGAGTGCGCGCTGATCCTGCAATGCCTCGTAGAAGTGTACGGCATGGAGTGAGTATAGCGCCTTTCCGTCCTGACCGGGATATACCGAATATGCGTCTCCTGCCGGTACGAAATAATCACCACAAGTATCGGTAAAAGGATTGATCGGGTGAAGCGAGCCTTGGCTGTACCAGAAGTTGAAGCCCCACTGGAGGAATCCCTTGATATCGAACTTATAGAGCTGCTCACCGAGGATTCGTGTACGCTGACCCGGCATTGCGAGGAAGCGGTTCGAAACCTCTTTATTCTGGCTGCAGCAGTAATATGTCCAAAGGTTTGGAACATTGTTTTCGATAAATTTAGCGACATGATTGTTGCATGGAACAGGAATATCACAAGCACCGGTCTCGTAAAATTCGTAGCTCGATAGCGCGTCCATAAGCTTATATCCGTCGAGCAGGTCAGCTACAAGCGCCTTTGCTGCTTTATAGCTTTCGAGTTGGTCAAGACCCGGTTCATCTGAAATATGGAACCAGCACTGTTTATCGACTCCGAGCAGCTTCAGATGGTCAACGAGACTCGATACAAATGCGCGTATGAATGTCTTATATTCTTCACCGGTCGAATCGGTATCCCAGCCGAATATACGCTTATACTCGCCGTCAACAGTCGCCATTACTTTTGGTGCGTGGATAGCGCCCCACTGCGAGAAGAAGTGTGAGATCTCGAAATACTTCATTCCACTGTCGAGTGCGAGCTTTACATAGCGGTCTAGTTTGTCGTAACCGAATTTGTATGTGCCATCAACAACGTCGATATCAACGAGCTGAACAGTCGGACGCTCATGTCCTACAGCGGTATCGAGCGGAGGAGTGAGCACTGGAGTAAGGATCATATTTACTCCACAGTTGTGTGCAGCTTCCATATAATTTCCGATAAGCTCCCAGTGACGCTCAGAGAAAATGTCGCAGTTATAGTATGTAGCGATACAGTCGTTGTGGAACCACTGAGTATGGATCAGCTCCTGTTCAGGAAGCATTGCGTCGACTACCTTTACGTTGATTGTGGATGTGACCTTATTCTCACCGAGTACCACGCTGATATTTACCGGATATTCACCGGGCTCGATTCCATCGGTGTTTTCAATGGTTATGAGCAGAGAACGCAGCTGATTGTAGACGAGAACAAGCGGAAGCTTGGTGTCGAACGGGATCAGCAGGTCGGGATAGAGACCGGGAGTCGTGCGCAGATAGTTGTCATCGAAGGCGTGCGGGTAAGCTGGAAGAGCTACTGGTACAGATTCGATGAGTGCGATTTTAATGTAATCGGCAATCGGACTCTCGACTACGAGCGATGAGTGCTGCTTATGACCAAGGTTCACATCATCGTAGATGTACGCGAACTGGAACGAGAGCCGCTCGTTGCGGAGCATCGAGATCTCCGAAAGCTGCGGCTTTGATAGAATGCTTTCATCAAGGAAGCACTTTTCAATCGACGGGATTATTTTTGTTCTGATAGGCATGATCATATTCCTTTCTTGTCTATTTTTTCATTTCTTTAATATGGTGTAGCTTTATTTAATCGAGCAGTTGTAAGGCTATATCTACATTATAGGTATCGTCAATCAAAATGTAATCGGCGTTGTACAGCTTACACATCCGAAGCGATTCATCGTTGTCGTGAAGCAGAGTTTCGATCGTACAGTATGAATCATCGAGACGATCTTCGATCGTGCTGGCATATTTTTTAATATCGCCGAAATGATTTCTTATATAGGTCTCGCTCATAACTAAGCAGCGATATTTGATATGCTTTAGGTAATCATCATTGAAGCTCTCAGTCCAGTTGTATGGGATATAGCAGCCCTCAATTATCAGATCCTGCTTATTCTCAACAGCTGTTTTGACAATTTCCTTAACGATGTTCCATAGATAATCGGTCAACGCTTTATCGTCGCTATCCGGTTTGAGTGAGGTATTATTGCTGCGAATGAGGCCCATTTTCAGATGGTCTATCGAAAGATATGGATATTTATATTTTTCGAGCAGCCTCTGAGCCAGAGCTGTTTTTCCAGTGTGCGACGCGCCTGCTATCAATATGACCATAGTGTTGCTCCATAAGATTATTTGCCACAATATAATTCTAACACAAAATCGCGCATATGTAAATAGATATGCGCAATTTTATTCGATTAGTCCTGTTAATCAGTGATTTCTCCATGTCGACGGCGCGAACAGCATTAAGAGAGGGAATATCTCAAGTCGTCCGGCGAGCATATTAAACGAGAGTATCAGCTTTGACGCTCCAGTCAGTGCTGCGTAGTTGCCGGCAGGACCGACTGCTTCAAGTCCTGGTCCGATATTGTTGAGGCAGGCAGAAACCGCGGTAAATCCGGTAACGAGGTCGCATTCTTCTATCATTTCAATAAAGAACATCGACACACTGAAAAGCATGATATATACTATCATATACGAGGTCGCACTGCGTATCACATCACGCTCGACCGGCTTGTCCTCCATACGTATAGATACAACTGCGCGCGGGTGAAGCATATATTTTATCTCACGCAGTCCGTTTTTGACCAGCAGTATTATTCGGCCGACCTTGATTCCGCCGCCGGTAGAGCCCGCACAGGCACCGCAGAACATCAGCATTACGAGTATTATTTTAGATAGTGCAGGCCACGTGTTGTAGTCGTAGGTCGCAAATCCGGTCGTCGTGATGACAGATGCGACTTGAAAGAAAGCATAGCGTATTGACTCGCCGACGCTTCCGAAAATGCTGTATATATCGGCGGCTATAAGTGCGGTAGAGCCAAGTACAATGGCGATATACCAGCGCAGCTCTTCGCTTTTGAACGCCTGAGCAAAATGCCCGATTATCAGTAGATAGAACAGGTTGAAGTTGATTCCGAACAGCACCATGAATATTCCGATAACATAGTCAATATAGGCGCTGTTGTAGGCGGCGATACTTGCATTTTTAATCGCAAATCCTCCAGTTCCAGCAGTTGCAAATGAGTTCACAAGGCTGTCGAATAGCGGCATTCCTCCGAACAGCAGCAGCGCTACCTGAATAAATGTCAGGGCGACGTAAAGTCCATACATTATACGTGCGGTGCGTCCAATTTTCGACACGAGCTTGCCGACCTTAGGTCCGGGGACTTCGGCGCGCATTACGTGCATTAGCTTTACCGAACGAGTGTCAGCCTGCGGAAGTATAGCAAGCACGAATACCAGTACTCCCATACCGCCTATCCAGTGTGTGAAGCTGCGCCAGAACAGCACTGCATATCCGAGTGATTCGACTTCTGTTAGTATACTTGCTCCAGTTGTAGTGAAGCCGGATACGGTTTCGAAAAATGCGTCGATAAACGATGGTATACAGCCGTCTATCACAAATGGAAGTGCGCCGATTATTGACATGACTATCCATGACAGTCCGACTGTGACAAAGCCCTCTTTCGCGAATATTGAAGTGTTCGCAGGCTTTTTTATGGTCAGCAGCGTGCCTGATATTATTGAGAGTGCAATCGGTATCAGAAACGCAGCGAGTACGTTTTCATCATATATAAATCCGACGACAAGTGCGGGGATCATCAGAATTCCCTCTACGCGCACGATCTGTCCGACTATATACGATATCATTCTGTAGTTCATAATTTATGAAAATCCTTTTTGATACGTTATAATTATGCCTGAAAGATTGTCTGTCAGGCGATTATGTCTTCAAGACCGCGCAGTGCGTCATCGCTCTTTGCGACAACGATCACGCTGTCTCCGAGCTCTATTGTATCGCTTCCGTGCGGGTAAATTATTTTACTTTGACGGATAATGCAGGCGAGCAGCAGATTTTTCTTTAATTTAATGTCTTTGATCGGCATACTCAGATATCCGAAGCTTTCGGCTGCGATGAATTCAAGTGCTTCTGCCTTGCCATCGACTATCTTATACAGTGTCTGAATGCTGCTTCCGTCTGAATTTTCGATACCACGCAGATATCGCAAAATATTGTTTGCTGATATATTTTTTGGTGATACTATACATTCAAGTCCGATAGATGAGAGCATTTTCATCATGTTTAGGTGGTTGATCTTAGTGATTACCTTATCGACCTTGCGTGTACCGGCAAACATCGAGATTATGATATTTTCTTCATCGATTCCAGTAAGCGATACACAAGCGTCGACTTGGTCAACGCCTTCTTCAATGAGAATATCACTGTCAGTTCCATCGCCCTGAATGACCATTGCTTTTGGAAGCAATTCCGACAGAGTATTAGCGCGTTCAGGGTCAGCTTCAACTATCTTGACTTTTATTCCGAGCGAGATAAGCATTTTTGAAAGGAAGAATGCAATTTTTCCGCCGCCGATTATCATTACGCTGCGAATGCGCTTTTCGGCTATTCCGAGCTTTTTAAAGAATGCAGCTAACTCAGAATGAGGTGCGGTTATATGGAGAATGTCATCGGCTTCTGTTATGAAGTCGCCGGAAGGTATCGTTACTTCATCGCCGCGTCTTACCGCGCATACAAGTATGCTGACTCCATATACGCTTGACAGCTCGCTAAGTCTGCGTCCGCAGAGAGGGTGACCTTTACCGATCTTTATTTCTACGAGGTCTACGCGGCCTTTAGCGAATGTATCAACCTTTATCGCTGCTGGAAACTGAATTATTCTTGATATCTCATGTGCCGCGTCAAATTCCGGGTTTACTGCCATCGAGATTCCGAATTCCTTGCGCATGAATACTATCTGCTCGGAGTAGTCGGGATTTCGTACACGCGCTATAGTGTGTCGTGTGCCAAGCTTGCGTGCAACCATGCAGCACATTATATTCAGTTCGTCCTGTGCAGTGACCGCGATAAGCAGGTCTGCGTTATTTGCGCCTGCCTCAAGCTGCACTGAGTTGCTCGCACCGTTTCCAGCGATACCCATGACATCGTACTCGTTTACGATATCTTCGATTATCTGCGAGTCGGTGTCAACGACTACGACATCGTGTCCTTCTTTTGATATATATGAGGTCAGCAGGTCTCCTACCTTGCCGCAGCCTACAATTATTATTTTCATAAAATTCCTCCGAAAACGTTTCTTAACGTCAATAAAATTACAAATATTCTTGCTCACTATATATTGTAATATATTTTTCCGAATTTTTCAAGTCCTATTGAAAAAGTATATGGGAAAATCTTAAAAAAACTTAATAGTTCTTGACAATCGGGGTGAATTATGGTATTATATATCTGTACTATTACACATAGAACAGTGCACGAATAATATGGAGGTAGGTATGAGCGTCATTTCGGTAGACACTTTGAGCCGCAAGCCGCTGTATGAGCAGCTTGTGGAAAATATTCGGCAGAATGTACTTCTTGGAACACTTTCAGCTGGTGAACAGCTTCCGAGTGTACGTGCCCTTGCGGGAGAACTTGCGATAAATCCTAATACTATACAAAAGGCGTATGCAGAGCTTGAACGGATGGGCATAATATATTCTATACCTGGACGCGGTAGTTTTATTTCAGATGACATCGACGGTCTCGCTTTTGTCAATCGCAGAAGGCTGCTTGATGAACTCAAACGATATTTGATCGAATGCTTTGAGTCGGGACTCGAGCGCTCAGAGATCGATAGAGTTGTTTCTGAAATCTGGAGAACCGATATAGATAAACAGAATTTATAGATCAAAGGAGTGAAAATATTTTATGATCAAAGCAGATAATGTCAGCGTAAAATTTGGCGCTGTAAAGCCGCTTGACGCGGTGAGCGCAGAATTTCATGACGGCTCTATATTTGGACTTATAGGCTCGAATGGCTCTGGTAAGTCTACGCTGCTGCGCGTTATGGCGGGAATAGTCAAGCCTGACTGCGGCAGTCTCACATATAATGGTATATCAGTGTGGGAGAATGATCTTGTCAAGCAGGGGATAATATATCTTTCTGATGAGCAGTATTTCATGCCGCATTGTTCAATAAACGATATGAAGCAATTGTATAAAAGTCTATGTACTGCGTTTTCAGAAGATACCTTCAAAAAGCTTAGAGATATTTTCAAGCTCGACTGTGACCGCAAAATAGCTACTTTTTCAAAAGGCATGAAGAAGCAAGCTTCAATTATGCTTGGAATTTCAGCTCGTCCGAAATATCTGTTGTGCGATGAGACCTTCGACGGACTCGACCCGGTTGTGCGTCATCTTGTCAAGCGGATACTCGCAGAGGAATCAGCTGAGCGTCAGATGACGACTATAATTGCGTCGCACAATCTCCGTGAGATCGAGGATATATGCGATACTATAGGACTTCTGCATAAGGGTGAGCTTTTATTTGTGCGCGAACTTGATGACATGAAGCTCGGGCTGCACAAGGTACAGGCAATATTTGATGAAAACTTTGACGCGGATCAGCTGCGTCCTTTGCATATACTGCGGTACGAGCGCCGCGGAAGCTTGGTGACATTTGTTGTGCGTGGTCAGGAAGGCGAAATAAACGAGTTCCTGCGCGCTAAGTCGCCGACCTTCTTTGAAACTATCCCACTGACGCTTGAGGAAATATTTATTAGTGAAATGGAGGAAAAGGGCTATGACTTCGGCAAGCTCATCTACTGAGGCAAAACGTGCTAAATTCATGCCGTTTTTCGGCATTACATTAAAGCAGCGTCTTACAACTATGCTGCTCATATTGATAATATTCTTTTTTGCACTTCCGATACCACTTATGATGGCTGCATCTCAGGGTGTATTTTATGAAGGCGCTGAAAGAATTAAGTACCTTAGAGAGATGGCAGAGGATTGGAGCGTTGGAATCAGATTCGTTATTGTTCCACTGACTTCGATTCTGTCTGTTGTAATGTCGTGTGCTATGCTGCGGTATCTCAAAAATCGTGTTTCGGTCGATTTCTATCACAGCCTTCCGATAAAGCGTAGTCGTCTGTATGTCAATCAGCTGCTTGTCGGATATATCGTTGTGATAGTTCCGCTGATTTTTATGCTGATAGCGTCGCTTATCGTATGCGCCTGCAACAGTATGCTCACTGCTTTGGTGATTCAGCGGATACTGCGTGGCTTAATTGACTGCATTGTCTATTCGCTGGTGTTTTATGGCTTGAGCACTGTAGTCGGTATGGTCAGCGGCGTTACTGGTGTACACCTTGTATTGACCGGTGTGGCGATATTTATTCTTCCGCTTATTTACATCGCGGTGATATACTTTGTTGGCATATTCAATGAGAATATGTGGATGGGCTGGTATATCTCAAGAGATGTAATGTGCATATTGTCTCCAGTAATGAGATTTTGTTTAAACTTAACTTCATTGAGAGCTTGGGAGATAGCTATATATCTGATTGTGGCGGCCGGAATGTTCGTCGGCGGATATTTCATATATGCGCATCGAAAGAGCGAGAGGGCAGGAGTATCGGTCGTATTTACACCGCTCGGCTCGGTCATTAAGTATGTTCTCGTATTTTTGATGACACTGTTTGGCGGATTGTTCTTCTATCTGATGATGGAAAACTTCGTTTGGACGGTTTTCGGTATGGTATGCGGCGGTTTGCTGACATTTATGCTGGCGAATACGATACTTCAAAAGAGCGCAAAGCTGATGTTCAGAGGCCTAAAGGGATTTGCTGTATACTGCGTCGTTATTGCACTGTCTATGCTTATGCTGCTCAACAATGTGTTTGGTGTAAACAGCAGCATTCCTGAGGCGGAAAATCTTTCTAAGGTGATATTCAACATTCCGCGCGATATTGATGGCTTTGAATTTAAAGACATCGAGACAATGGCTGCACTGCGCGAGCTTTATGTTGACGGAGATTGGAGCATTGGAGACATTAATTCGACTAACGAACGTAGATATTATTATGCAAATTCGCGCAATTCTTTAGAGCTTGAAATCGTGTTCTGCCCAAAATTTGGTTTGCCGCAGGCTAAGCAGGTTACGATATATAACGTCAATAAGATGATAAACCAGCTGCACATTATACTTGACAGTGATGAATTCAAGCAGCAGTATGTGGATACGATAAATAATTCGCAGATATCGTATTTGAGCCTATCAGAGCCAATAATGTATAAATACGACCTTGATGAATCGACAGCAGACAGCAGATGGAATGGACATAGTTCTGTTTATGAAAACAGAGAGAGATTATACACAGCATTGAAATCGGATATTGACGCTGACAAGATCGGATTTGATTACTTCCAGCGGATCTCATTTGGATATGCTGAAATAAGAAATTCTGATGGTATTTATAATTTCGCGTCGCAAAATTCGTTTATTCCGATATATAGTGATATGGAGAATCTATTTAGCACGATTCAAGAGATGAGATTTGTAGATGAGTCAATTGATGAAAAGCTGGATGAGATTATTCGCGTTGTTGAAAAGGTAACCATAACAGAATTTTCTACCGGAAAAAGCGTTGAATTTACTTCGCTTGAAGATAAGCGCGAAATATTTATGAATGTTGTTTCGATTGACAGCTACAGCGGCAGATATTCTCCAATGACTCTGGTAGATTCTGATTATTATATAGACTTCAGCTTAGACATCAGAAATGATTATGCGGATGAAGACGAATACCATTTGGAGACCTACAGTGAGGAATACAGCTCATATTTCCTTTATGGAAGAGTACCTAACATTGTTTTGAGAGCATTCGAATAAAATAATGATTTGTTCACTGATTGTGCATTGACTTTTGTTATGTCGTGTGATAAAATATTTGTAGACTTTAACTTGACATTTCAGAAAGGAATGCTCATAATATGACTATCGATATGGATATATTCAACTATAGTCAGGATGAGATAGAGCTCTGGGAGCTGATGGAATCTTATCAGGGCAAGGTGCTGACTACATTTAGAGGGCTTGAGTTTACCTATTGGCTGAGAGGTAATGAGCTTTTTATATCGAGAAGGACCAAGACAATTACACGTTCAACTGTAAATATCGCATATCATGCCGCTATGGAGCTTATGAAGACTTGCGGTTATGTAAACGGACCTAAGAAGCTTGGCACATTCGGTTCGAGTTACCTTTATCCGATATTTATTGCAATCGGTGTTATCAAACAAAGATAGTGAAGTGTAAATTGGCGGAGGAGTTAGGTCTCCTTCGCCTTTTGTCGTGACGGATTTTGTCTTTCAAATTTGTTATAAGGCACAAAAACAGATGACCAAATTGTGTAAGTTGTCGAAAATGACATTATATTTTTATAGTTTGCGACAAAGTTCAGCAGATTTTGATATTTACATGAAATTGAAAAAATGTTACAATATATAGTATGCGATAATTTATTTTGATGATTATTTATTTAGATGGATTTTGAGGTGTTTAAAATAGGAACCAATGATATAAGCAGACGAGTTGGTATAATGACGCTCGGCTGTAAAGTAAACCAGTATGAAAGTCAGGCTATCGCGGAGGAATTCCAGAAGAACGGATTTGTTATCGGACGTTTTTCTGAGAAGTGCGGTATTTATATTATAAATACTTGTACAGTTACCGCTGAGAGTGACCGCAAGACACGTCAGATGATACGTCGTGCAGCGCGTCATAACCCGAAGGCATATGTCCTTGTAACAGGATGCTATTCGCAGCTTAATCCTGGCAAGACTGCTGGTATAGATGGAGTTGACTTTATCTGTGGAAACAGCAATAAAATGCGTTTAGTTGACGCTGCGCTCGGACTTATCGCGTCGGGCGAGAAGAACGGCGCTGCAGATATAAAGGTCGACGATGTAATGTCTGCTCCACTCGAACAGATGACGATACACTCTTCTGAGCGCACACGTGCATTTGTCAAGATCGAGGACGGCTGCGACAATCGCTGTGCATACTGCACTGTTCCGCTCGCACGCGGTCACGTTCGTTCGAAGCCGCTTGACGATGTGGTCGCAGAAGTAAAGGGGCTTGTCGAGAACGGATATCGTGAGATCGTACTCACGGGTATCGAGACTGCTTCCTACGGTAAGGATTTTGCCGATGGAAAGGGACTGGCTGATTTACTTTCTGAGGTTGACAATATAGACGGTATCGAGCGTATCCGCCTTGGCTCGCTTGACCCATCAATGATGAAGCCGGAATTTGTGGACAAGCTTGCTTCATTGAAGCATTTTGCCCCGAATCTTCATCTTTCGATTCAGTCGGGCTCGTCGTCGGTACTTGCAGCTATGAGACGCAAATATAATGCGGAAACTGCTGAGAAATATATATCCTACATCCGCGAAAAGATACCGGGAATAACATTCAATGCTGATATAATTGTAGGCTTCCCGGGTGAAACTGAGGAGAATTTCAACGAAACGGTTGAATTTATCCGCCGCGTGAAATTGACCCATCTGCACGCATTCCCGTATTCAAAGCGCGCAGGAACTGAGGCATTCGATATGGAAGATCAGGTGCCGGATAATATAAAGACTGAGCGTATGGAGAAGCTCGAAGCTGCTCAGCGTGAGGTTTTATACGGACTTGCCGAGGGATACATAGGCGAAAAGCGTGAAGTACTGTTTGAGCTTTGCGAGGACGGGATAGCGATCGGTCATACTCCGGACTTCCTTGAGGTGGCTGTTATAACCTCCGACGACCTGCACAATCAGGTCAAGACGGTAAAATTAAACGGCTTTGACGGCAATGTTTTCACTGGATTTATTGTATAATATAAATATAAAGGAGTCGGAATAAATGGTTTACAGATTATTTGTAGAAAAGCAGCCAGCGCACGCAGTAGAGTCGCGTTCTCTTTTTGCTGACATACGCGAGAACCTGATGATAAGCTCGCTTACGTCGATCCGTGTGCTCAATCGTTACGATATCGAGGGAATATCCTCTGAAATTTTCGCTAAAGCGAAGAATACGATATTCTCTGAGCCTCAGAGTGATATCGTATATGATGAACTCGTGACTGCCGATACCGATAAGGTATTCGCAGTTGAGTATTTGCCCGGACAGTTTGATCAGCGTGCGGATTCGTGTGCACAGTGTGTACAGCTTATCACGCTCGAGGACAGACCGATAGTCCGCACTGCACGTATATATATACTTACAGGCGAGCTTACCGATGCTGAGATCGAGCGCATTAAGCATTATGTGATAAACCCGGTCGAGAGCCGCGAGGCTTCGCTCGATAAGCCTGAGACGCTCGCTGAGAAGTACGATATTCCGACTACAGTTGAGACTATCGACGGCTTTATCGGTATGGGCGAGGACGAGCTTCACGCGTTCCTCAAAAAGTATGCACTTGCTATGGATTATGATGATGTCGTATTCTGCCAGAGCTACTTCAAAAATGAAGAAAAGCGAGACCCGACAATTTCGGAAATTCGCCTTATAGATTCTTACTGGTCAGACCACTGCCGTCATACTACATTCCTCACTGCTATTGATGAGGTCAAGATTGGCGATAAGTACATTCAGGAGACCTTCGACGATTATCTTGAAAAGCGTAAGCTCGTGTACGGCGCACGTCACAAGAACGTAACTCTTATGGATATGGCTACTATTGCAGCTAAATATCTGAAGAAGTCCGGTGTATTAAAGAATCTTGATGAGTCCGAGGAGATCAACGCCTGCTCGATTAAGATTAAAGTTGATATCGACGGAAAGCAGGAAGATTGGCTCTTCATGTTCAAGAACGAGACGCACAACCATCCTACCGAAATCGAGCCATTCGGCGGCGCAGCTACCTGTCTTGGCGGTGCTATCCGTGACCCGCTGTCTGGACGCTCGTATGTATATCAGGCAATGCGCGTAACCGGATGCGCTGACCCGAGAACTTCAGTAGCTGACACAATGTCCGGCAAGCTCCCGCAGTCAAAAATCACTCACGGCGCGTCGAGCGGATATTCGTCCTACGGCAACCAGATCGGACTTGCTACCGGCGCGGTTTATGAAATATATCACCCAAACTATGTTGCAAAGCACCTCGAGATCGGTGCGGTAGTCGGCGCTGCTCCTGAGAAGAATGTAGTTCGCGAGCGCCCGATTCCCGGCGACCTTATAATCCTGCTTGGCGGACGTACCGGACGTGACGGCTGCGGCGGCGCTACTGGTTCTTCAAAGGCTCACACCGCTGAATCGCTTACAACTTGCGGCGCTGAGGTTCAGAAGGGTAATCCTCCAGAAGAGCGCAAGATCCAGCGTCTGTTCCGCGACGAGAATGTGACTCGTCTCATTAAGCGCTGCAACGACTTCGGTGCAGGCGGTGTATCGGTTGCAATCGGCGAGCTTGCTGATGGACTGCTCATCGACCTGTCTAAGGTTCCGAAAAAATATGAGGGCCTCGACGGTACCGAGCTTGCGATTTCCGAATCGCAGGAGCGTATGGCGGTAGTTGTTGCGAAAGAGGACGCAGAGAAGTTCCGCGAATATGCGTCGCGCGAAAATCTCGAGTCAACTATCGTTGCGTCGGTTACAGAAGAGCCGAGACTGCGCATGACATGGAACGGTAACTTTATAATCGACCTTTCGCGTGAGTTCCTCAATTCGAACGGCGCTGAAAAGCATACAGATATTGAAATTACAAAGGTCAACACTGACGGAATCCTCGATGGATTTGCAGCAAGCGTTGATACCTCTGATACAGCAGCGGTGGTCAAGGAAATAATCTCTGACCTCAACATCTGCTCGCAGCGTGGACTGGTCGAAAAGTTCGACAGCACGATTGGTGCGGGAACTGTCGTAATGCCTTACGGCGGTAAGTATCAGATAACACAGCCGCAGTATATGGCGGCGAAGATTCCGGTGCTTGAGGGCGAGACTGATACTACCTCGCTGATGGCATACGGATTTGACCCGTATCTCTCCGAAAAGAGTCCGTACCACGGCGCAGTTTATGCGGTCGTTGAGTCGGTCGCAAAGCTGGTAGCAGCTGGT
This sequence comes from Clostridiales bacterium, assembly GCA_022791685.1. Lineage (GTDB taxonomy): Bacteria > Bacillota > Clostridia > Oscillospirales > CAG-272 > Flemingiibacterium. The sequence goes on along the minus strand of JAAVZO010000042.1, from coordinate 49,844 downwards.
GCGAGATATGAGGATATTTACCTCACATTCCAGGAGTATTTCGAAAAGACACAGAATACTCCGTCGCGTTGGGGCAAGCCTATGGCTGCACTGCTTGGCGCACTGAAGGCTCAGTGCGAGCTTAAAATTGCGGCTATCGGCGGTAAGGATTCGATGTCGGGTACGTTCGAGAATATCGATGTTCCGCCGACACTCGTTTCGTTCGCAGTAGCTATGCTCGACGCTAATAAGATAATCACTCCTGAGTTCAAGTCTGCTGGAAGCAAAGTATACCTTATGAAGCCTGACTACACTGTTGATGGACTTCCTGAGTTCGAGAGCCTGAGAAAGCTGTTTGACAATGTACACGATATCGCGGTATTCGGCAGAGCAAAGGCTATTTACACGGTCGACAACGGTGGTGTTGCTGAGGGGCTTGTTAAGATGGCGCTCGGTAACCGTATCGGTGTGAAGACGGGAGATATCGACAAGAAGACTCTGTTCGGACTTATGTACGGTTCGTTCATTATCGAGACTGACGACGACCTTGACGGAACGCTGCTTGGATATACTACTGACGATGAATCTGTAACTATCGGCGATTCTTCGATTAAGCTTACCGAATTGCAGGACGCATGGGAGGGTACGCTTGAAAAGGTATTCCCGACTAAGGTCGCTGAGATAAAGCCGGAAACTGTTGAAGCATTCACTTGTGATGCACGCTCAAGCGCTGTATCGATAAGCAAGTTCGCACGTCCGCGCGTTGTAATACCGGTAGTCCCAGGCACAAACTGCGAATACGACACAATGCGCCAGTTCAATGCAGTCGGCGCTGAGTCGAATATATTCGTACTCCGTAACCTCAACGCAAACGCGCTTGAAGACGCTGTAGCTGAGTTTGTAAAGCTTATCAGCAACTCGCAAATGCTTATGATTCCGGGCGGATTCTCTGGCGGCGACGAGCCGGACGGTTCGGGTAAGTTTATTACCGCTGTTCTCCGTAATCCGCACGTAAAAGAGGCAATAACTGAGCTTATCGAAAAGCGTGACGGACTCGTGCTCGGTATCTGCAACGGCTTCCAAGCGCTTGTCAAGTCAGGACTGCTTCCTTACGGAAAGATCATGGACGAAATGAACGCCGACTGTCCGACGCTGACCTTCAACTCGATAGGTCGTCACCAGTCGATGATGGTCCACACTCGTATCGCTTCTACCAAGTCACCGTGGCTTGCAGGAGTAAACGCAGGCGACATTCACACAGTGCCGATCTCGCACGGTGAAGGACGTTTCTGGGCGAGCGAAGAGCTTATCCGCAGCCTTGCAGCTAACGGTCAGATCGCTACTCAGTACGTCGACCTCAACGGCAATCCTACTATGGATATCCGCTACAATCCTAACGGTTCGAGCTACGCTATCGAGGGAATTCTCAGCCCCGACGGTCGTATTCTCGGTAAGATGGGACATAGCGAGCGCCGCGGAAGAAATATCGCTGTCAATATCGACGGCGAGAAGGATCAGAAGATCTTCGAATCTGGCGTTAAGTATTTTAAATAAATAAAATATAACAAAAATCAGCCGCAAATCGTTTGATTTGCGGCTGTTGGATTTTAAACAGAGCTGTGATTTAATTATTCCGGCAGCTTGTCGCAGAAGAGCAGGGTATTCAGACCGTAGCTTGCTTCCTTATTCGGAAGTGAAAGAGTTCCGCGATTTACGAGCAGCTCGATTATGTGCATAACAAGCATTGGCTTGCAGTAAAGCTTTGCGAGTGGACGTATATGTTCTGGGAAGGTCGGCTCTTTGAGTTTGTAGGTTTTATCGCCGAGCTCATTCAGCAGTGCCCATATATCCTCTCCGGCTTCGGGGAGCGATTTCACGAATTCTGCCTGTTCTATCCACTTCGCATTTGTGTCTTTAATACAGATAAGATTTACCTTATCGTCGGCAGTGAGGTAGCCCTTGTCGCGGATACGCTGATATTTTTCGATCTGCGACGGTTCTTTCTTTAACATATCGGTGTAGAATTCGTACAAGTATTCATAGTCTGTGTAAAGATTCTCACGCCATGACATATCGCGCGAATCGTAGTTTGTGTTGTACTGCCACGAGAATATTGGGTATTTGTTCGAACCGCGGTTCATACTTCCGCAGCTGTTGTACTTTGAGCTGTCATAGCTCAGATTTAAATTGCGTTTAATGTAAGCATGTGCGATGTAATCGCCGCCATCCTTGCGCTTAACGCGGAATTTGTCGAGCGAATCATTCTGCATACAGAAGTTGAGCTTATTGCTCAGTGCGAACATGATACCAGCCCACAGCCAAAGGTTGTTGTCGTTGTTCGGAATGTACACCTTTGAGCGGTCGAATGCGTTCAGCGATTCGATGAGCTGCGGAATATACATATCCGCGACCTTTGCGCTGTATTCAACATTTAGCTTTTGGATACCTTCTTCTATCTCACTTATCGTGTCTTGAATGAATATGTTGGTCAGATATTTGTCGCCTATACGGTCCATAAAACCATATTCCTCAAGCGTTTCGACTTCATCTGCGACGAATATCGGCGATACACCGAGCTCGTCCGCAATCTCGTTGATGGTGAGTGGATTTTGATATGCCGCGTATGCGATATTCTGAGTCAGCCGTTTTGCTAAAAAGTCAGAAGTGTCTCCTTTAGCTCCGGGATTTCCATCGTGTCCAAGAGAACACATTTCGATTGGGTCGAGTCCTAATTTTCCAATATTTCGCATAATATTCATGCCCTCCTTGAGTGAGCTTTTCGCACCGCTCAAATGCCATTTGACCGTCCCAAGTGGGATATACAGCGACTTTGCGATGTCGGAAAGCTTCATATTATTATAATAATGGCGAACGAGTATCTCGCGTCTCAGCTTTGATAGGTAGGCTATCTCACACCTGAGGCGAGCGTATTCTTCACTCTGCGCTATCTTTTCTGTGAAGTCGTCCGGGTCGGCGAGCTCGAAGTCGTCGATATCGCAGTATTGAGAATTTTTGTACTCGTCGGTAAAGTGCGCGTAGACATTCTGCGCAATGCGATAGATGTATGCTTTGACGTTGATAATGTTTTCACGCTTTAACAGGGAAGAATAAACTTCAAGCGTTATCCTTGCTGCCAGCTCCTCGGCGCGCTCGATGGAGTTAGTTTTAGATATCGCAAAGCCGTACAGCTTCTTGTTGTATTCGCATATGAGTTTGTCGCACAGCTCTTTTTCCATTTTGGTTCCCTCCGTTATTGTTACGCTTTTTGGCGTTACATATATTAAGTGCTTATTTTTTATAAAAGGTTGGCGAATTACATAAATATTATATAATATTTCAGGGCAAGTTTTCAAGCGTTAATTTAATAATTGTATGGAAATAATGTTAGAATTGTGGTATAATTATAATATGTAGTTAAATAACATAGGAGCAATCTAAAATGCGATATAAATATGAGACCCATTCGCATACAAGCGAAACGAGCAAGTGCTCTAAAATCCCGGGCGCGGAGCTGGCGCGATTCTATAAGTCGCTCGGATATACTGGACTATTTATAACAGACCATTTTTTCAACGGCAATACAATCGTGCCGCGTGATCTTGAATGGAAGGAACGCGTCGAACGCTTTGAAGCTGGATATCTTGCGGCTAAAGCTGAAGGAGACAAGATCGGGCTTGATGTATTTTTTGGATGGGAATATACGATAGGCGGAAATGATTTCCTTATTTACGGGCTTGACCGTGAATGGCTGCTTGCAAATCCTGACCAGCTCGAATGGAAGCTGCGCGATTATATGTCGAAGGCACGTGCCGACGGCGCACTCGTGATTCATGCACATCCATTCCGCGAGGCTGGATATATTGAGCTTATCCGCCTTATCCCGCGTGATGTCGATGGGGTCGAGGTGATCAATTCAAGCATGACAGACGAAGTAAATGCGCGTGCCGATTGGTATGCCGATAGCTATAGATTACTGAGATCGGCTGGTTCGGACAATCACGTTGGAAAGCGTTCGCGGCTCGGCGGCGTTTATCTGCCTGAGCGAATCAAGTGTGAGGCTGATTTCGTTCAATTGATGAAAGCGGGACAGTGTGAGATATTCATGGACGAATACGACGAGAATGGAATGCCTATAAATAAGGAAGGAAATAGATGAAGCACGTTGACATATATACTGATGGCGCTTGTAAACACAATCCCGGTCCAGGTGGCTGGGGTGCAGTTATCGTTTACGGCTCAGTTGAGAAGGAGCTGTCGGGCGGTGAGCCAAGCACTACTAATAACCGCATGGAGCTAATGGCGGCGATAAGTGCATTATCGGCGCTGAAAGAGCCATGCGATGTGACACTTACATCGGATTCGAAGTATATGATAGATTCGATAGAGAAGAAATGGGTGTACGGTTGGCAGAAGCGCGGATGGGTGAAGTCGGACAAGACACCGGCGCTTAATCCGGATCTGTGGGAACGGCTTCTGAAGCTGCTCGAGATTCACACGGTGAAGCTTGTGTGGGTCAAAGGTCACGCGGGACATCCATATAATGAACGCTGCGACCAACTTGCAGTAGCTCAGGCAGAATTTTATCGCGGCAAATAGGTCATTCACGAAAAGTTTACAGTGAAATTTCAACAGCGCTATTGAAAAAAGCACCGAAAAGGTATACAATAGATATGCGGTTATTTGATGGTATGTTTTAAATACCGCGAAAGTTAATTAAGCATATATTGATTAAAATACAAGGAGACATATATATTATGGAAGAAAGATTCGTTTACGCAGACAATGCGGCAACGACATCAACCTCGCCGGAAGTTCTCGAGGCAATGATGCCTTATTTCAAGGATGGCTATGGCAACCCGTCGAGCCTTCATAAGAAGGGACGTGAGGCTAAGGCAGCTATCACAGAAGCACGCGAAAAAATCGCATCGCTGCTTGGAGCTGCAAAGCCGAATGAGATATATTTTACAGCCAGTGGCTCGGAAGCCGATAACTGGGCAATAAAGGGCGCGGCTCACGCAAACCAGAATCGCGGAAAGCATATAATTTCGACTAAAATCGAGCACCACGCAGTTCTGCATTCGCTTGAAGCACTTGAAAAGGAAGGCTTTGAGGTAACATATCTTGATGTTGACAGCGACGGACTTGTAACTCCTGAAGCTGTTGTAAACGCTATGCGCGATGATACTACGCTTGTTGAAGTTATGTTTGCGAACAATGAAGTCGGAACTATTGAGCCTATAAAGGAAATCGCGGCAGCAGTAAAAGCGAAAAATCCGAAGACGCTCGTATTTACTGACGCAGTACAGGCAGTCGGAAATGTTCCGATAAATGTAGCTGAGCTTGGAGTTGATATGCTCAGCCTTTCCGGACATAAGATCCATACCCCGAAGGGAATCGGTGCGCTGTATATCAAGACTGGTGTCAGAATACTGAATCTTGTCGACGGCGGTGGTCAGGAGCGCGGCAAGCGCGGCGGTACGGAGAATGTTGCATATATCGTAGGACTTGCAAAGGCGCTTGAAGTTGCGGTAAATGGCATGGATGAGAATAAACGTGTCGAAAAAATGCGTGATCGTCTGATTGACGGTATCCTTACCTCAATTCCGCACTCGCGTTTGAACGGCTCGCGGACAACCCGTCTCGTTGGCAACGTGAATATATCGTTCGAGTTTATCGAAGGCGAGAGTCTGCTGCTGCTGCTCGATATGGCTGGTATCTGTGCTTCGACCGGTTCCGCTTGCTCGTCGACTTCACTCGAACCGTCGCACGTGCTTATTTCGATCGGTGTGCCGGTAGAGCTTGCACATGGTTCACTTCGTCTGTCGATCAGCCGTCAAAATACTGATGAGGATGTCGACTATATTCTCGAAAAGTTGCCGGGCATTGTTCAGCGTCTGCGCGAGATGAGCCCACTCTACGAGGAATATTTGAAAAATAACGTAAAATAATATTGGAGGAATAAATATAATGTACAGCGAGAAAGTAATGGATCATTTCGCTAATCCGCGTAATGTAGGTGAAATTGAAAATGCAGATGCAGTCGGCGAGGTCGGCAATGCAGTCTGCGGTGACATCATGAAGATGTACTTGAAGATAAATGATGATAATGTAATTGAAGATGTAAAGTTCAAGACATTTGGATGTGGTGCAGCGATAGCTACTTCGTCTATGGCTACCGAGCTTATTAAAGGTAAGACTGTTGATGAGGCGCTCAAGCTTACAAATAAGGCAGTTATAGAAGCTCTTGATGGACTGCCGCCTCAGAAGATTCACTGCTCGGTACTTGCAGAGGAAGCTGTAAAGGCTGCTATTGCGAACTACTATGACAAGAAGGGTATTAAGCACGACATCATGGAGAACTGTGATGGACACTGCGCGACCTGTCAGAAGAAGCACTAATAAGTGAATATATGAACAGCACTGCAATAAAGCGGTGCTGTTTTGCATATTGTTACATTGTCGTAATAATCATTTGGGCTTGTTTACAAATGATATCCTTTAAGTAATGATGAGTGCATAAATACATACAATATTAGCTTATTATTCCAAAAACAGGTAAAAAGTTGTGAAATTGCGATGAATTTGTGCATTTTGTATAGGTGTAGAAAATTCATCACAAAATTTGTGCAAGTGTTACAAAAGATAGACGTGTTTATGTAGCAATGTCACAAATGAAAGCATTGAAAAAGTGAGTAAATAAAAATTACATATAGTGAAAATATAAATCTATTTATTGCAAATATTCGATATTTTCAGGTGAAAACGACTGGAATATAGGTAATTTAAAATTACTACCACACAAATTACACATTGTAAAATGTTTACAGTGAAGCGAACTAAAGTGTAATTGAAATTTTGAACGGCTAAGTGACGACTAAATGAACCCTTTTTGAAGTCCTGACCTGAACTTTCTATAAAAAGCCCGCTATTGACTTTTGGCCGCTGTTATGATATTATATTTGTATGAAATAATCTTCAAGTAGGGCAATACTGTGCATATGGTGTCCGACGCTCAGTTATGTCTGCTTGTAGGATTGGCTCATTGCTTTGTCCAGAGATCGTTTGGATCCGTCTGCATATTATGCCACGCTTGCTTTGATGGATTTGTTAAGATCACTGGAATGGAGCTGCAAAAGCTACAATGTTCCCTTCAAAGTAAAATTCTTGGCAGGAGGAAAGGTTAATGAAAAAAACCAATTTAACAAGGTTAATTGCTGGTTTTCTATCATTTATGATGCTCGGATCGTCCCTTGCGGTCGGTACATATGCAGCCGATGATGAGAATTCGTCTACTGTCAGCTATAATATCGCTGATGTTCGCGACCTTCTCAACGCGGAAAGCTATTCCGATTATGCGATTCGTAATGCAAATGTACCTAAGGGCAGATCGTCAATAAAGATAGATGCAGCAAATTACAATGCTGAACAGACCACCGCTAAGGTTGAGGTCGTCAAGAACTATAACGGTTCTACTGGCGATGCGCTCTTGACCCCAGCGACCGGTACTGTAGTATGGGATGTTGATATTCCATCGACCGGAAAATATGCGGTAGATATCGAGTACTCATTCCCGATTGACGGAAAATCGACCGCAATTGAACGTAAGCTTCGCGTAGACGGCGAGTATCCGTTCAAAGGCGCAAGATATCTTGCAATTACAAAAGTGTGGCGCGATCAGTATCTGACAGATGAAAACGGAAATCCCGCTTTTAAAACAGATATAAACGGAAACGATATTAAGCCTCAGAAGGAGATTTCTGGTGAGTGGAGAACCTACACTGTAAGCGACTCCACAGGCTATGACATTGATCCGTACCAGATCGTATTTGAAGCCGGAAAGCATACAATATCGCTTGAATCTGCTCGTGAATCGCTTGTGATCAAGTCGATCACGCTCTATCCTTACGAGGATCTTCCTACGTGGGAAGAAGTTCAGGCTGATTATGCGGCTAAAGGATATCAGCCGGCTACTGGAGCTAATCAGGTAATTATTCAGGCTGAGTACCCAGATGCTACATCGGATAGTACTATTTATCCGTCTAACGACAGAACTTCGGCACTTACTCAGCCGCAGAGCACATCGCTCTCCAAGCTGAACGCGCTCGGAAGTACTAAGTGGCAGACAGTTGGTCAGTGGGTAGAGTATTCATTTACTGTTGAAAAGTCAGGTCTCTATGAGATCGTACCGCGCTATAAGCAGGCTGACCTCTCTGGTATGTACACTTCGCGCCGTATTCGTATAAACGGCGAGATCCCGTTTGAAGAAGCTAACTATCTCCAGTTTGATTTCTCGGATAACTGGCAGACTAAGGCGCTCAATGATGGTACAAACACATTCCAGTTTTACTTTGAAGAAGGAAAAGAATATACAATCCAGTTCGAAGTAGTTCTTGGCGGAATGAGCGAGATTATCGGACGCGTTCAGGATACACTGACCGCTATCAACGCCGATTACCTGAAGATACTTCAGATCACCGGTGCTGACCCTGACGATTATCGTGACTATAACTTTAGAAATCTTATTCCGGATACCATTAAAGACCTCTATGCTCAGTACCTCGAGCTTACTGCTATTTCAGAGCTTCTTACCGAAATAAACGGTCAGAAGGGTAGTAACGTTGCACAGCTCGATAATATCGCGCGTGTCCTCAGAAACATGGCTACAGACGAGGATGAAGTCGCAAAGAGCATGGATACACTTAAGAGCTATATCGGTACGCTCGGTACTTGGCTGAACAACGTAAGAAGCCAGCCGGTATATTTCGACTACATAGCAATTCAGCCGGCTAACGAAAAGCTTCCAAAGGCTGAGGCTAATTTCTTTGAAGCAGCATTCTTTGAGATCGGTTCATTCATTATGTCCTTCTTTACTGATTACTCGAACCTCGGTGCGACGATCAAGCTTGAGAAGGAAGATACAATTGAAGTTTGGACTCCTACTGGACGTGACCAGGCGCTGGTTATTCGTTCAATGGTAGATAATGAGTTTACTTCTAAGACAAACATCGGTGTAAATCTGAAGCTCGTTGCAGCAGGAACACTGCTTCCGGCAACTCTTTCTGGAACAGGTCCTGACATCGCGCTTAGTAATGCACAGGGTATACCGGTCGAGTATGCGATCCGTAACGCTGTAATCCCGCTGAACGATTTCGATACATTTGATGAAGTAACCTCGCGCTTCTCTTCAGCTGCGATGGTTCCTGTAACACTTTATGGTACCACTTATGGTCTGCCTGAAACACAGACCTTCAACATGATGTTCTACCGCAAGGACGTTTTCGCTGAGCTTGAAGTTGATATTCCTAAGACTTGGGACGACCTCATGTCGATAGTACCGTATCTCCAGTACAACAACATGATCGTTGGTATCCCGAAGGAGCTTGCTGGTTATCAGATGTTCCTTTACCAGATGGGCGGTGAACAGTATGCCGACAATGGTATGAGAATCAATTTCGATTCTAACTTAGCTCTTGAGGCATTCGACACACTTTGCTCGTACTTTACTCAGTATTCGTTCCCGGTAACTTATGATGCGGCAAACCGTTTCAGAACTGGTGAAATGCCGATCATGCTTGCTGACTACGTTGCAATGTACAACCAGCTCTCGATTTTCGCAACCGAAATTCGTGACCTTTGGGAATTCGTACCGATCATTGGTATGGAAGATGAAAATGGAAAGATCAATAATACTTCTATTTCGACTCTGACTACTATGATCATGATGAACGGTTGTAAGAACCAGCAGAACGCATGGAGATTCATGGATTGGTATACTTCGGCTGACACCCAGTCGACTTACGCTAATGAAATGGTCGCTATCGTTGGTCAGGGCGCTATGTATGCTACTGCTAACAAGGAAGCGCTCCAGTCGCTGCCATGGTCGACAACTGACCTTGAAAATATTATGGCGCAGTACAACAACCTCGCTGCAATTCCTGAAATGCCCGGCGGATACATTATCACTCGTTATGTACAGTTCGCTTTCCTCAGCGCGTATAACGACAATAAGGATCCTGTTGAGGAGCTTCTCGGATATGTTGATGATATCAATAAGGAAATCACGAGAAAACGTAAGGAATTTGGTCTTGATACTCTCGAGCTCGGTGAGACTCTCGCTGACAGAGAAGCTAACAAGAACAACGACAATTAACATCTGAACCATCTGCCAAGATGAAATTGTGTGGACCGACATTATGTCTGATATTGGCAATAATGTCGGTTTGCACAAGGAAATTTGACAGTGAATAAAAATCTGTAATTAAGGAGAGAACGCTAATGTCACAAAATGCAGCGGCGGTTGCAAACAAACCGAAGCCGACAGCTCGTAAGGACATGACAAAAGCACAGTGGACGCTGAAAGAAATCGCACGCAACAAAACGGCATACTTAATGATCGCGCCGTTTATGCTGATCTTTCTTATCTTCACAGTCTTCCCGGTACTTTTGTCAATAATCTTAAGCTTCACTCAGTTCAACCTGCTTGAATTTCCGGAGCCTGTCTTCATGGACAACTATATCAGACTGTTCCTTGATGACGACATTTTTATGACAGCCTGCCAGAACACGCTTGTTTTCGCGGCTATCACCGGTCCTGTATCATACTTCATGTCACTTTTGATCGCATGGTTCATCAATGAGCTTACTCCAAAGATCCGTGCGCTCGTAACACTCGTATTCTATGCTCCGTCTATTTCAGGTTCGGTATACCTGATCTGGACAATAATCTTCTCGGATGACTCCTACGGCTATGCAAATGCTTGGCTGATGGAATTAGGCTTTATAAATGAGCCGATACTCTGGTTCCACGATGAAAAATACGTTATGGGACTATGTATAGTAGTTGCGCTCTGGACTTCGCTCGGTACATCCTTCCTTTCGTTTATCGCAGGTCTTCAGACGATCGATAAGTCGCTCTATGAGGCTGGCGCGGTCGACGGTGTAAAGAACAGATGGCAGGAGCTCTGGTATATCACACTTCCGACAATGAAGCCGCAGCTGATGTTCGGTGCGGTCATGTCCATAACCCAGTCTTTCGGTTTCGGTGCTGTTGTTACCGCGCTTGCCGGCTTCCCGTCGGTAAACTACGCCGCACACACCATCATGCATCACCTCGAGGACTATGGTGGACAGCGATTTGAGGTCGGTTACTCATCAACTATTGCGGTCGTACTGTTCGTAATAATGGTGGGCGCTAACCTTGTGATCAAAAAACTATTATCGAAGGTAGGACAGTAAGATGGCAAGATTAAGAACCAGAAAACACAAGGTTGTCCTTAACCGTTCGGTTGGCGGCGATATAGGAATCAACGTACTGCTCGTGCTTATGGGCGCGTTCATGTTCCTGCCGATGCTTTATGTAGTAATGCAGTCTCTGAAGCCTCTTGATGAGTTGTGGATGTTCCCGCCGCGTTTCTACGTTATGAGCCCGACTCTTAAAAACTATACTGACCTGTTCCAGCTGATGAGCACATCTTGGGTACCATTCTCAAGATATATCTTTAATACTGTGCTTATCTCAGTGCTTGGCACACTCGGTAACCTGCTTCTTTCTTCGCTCGCAGCTTATGCGCTTGCAAAGATCAAATTCCCCGGACGCGGCTGGATGTTCCAGGTCGTTGTCCTCTCGCTCATGTTCAACTCGACAGTTACTGCTATTGCAAACTTCCTGACCATGAGTACACTCCATTGGGTCGATACATATCTTGCGATCATCATCCCTGCATGGGGCTCTTCACTTGGACTTTACCTTATGAAGAACTTTATGGAGACATCAGTCTCGGATGCAGTGCTTGAATCTGCCCGACTCGACGGTGCGTCTGAGTTTACTACATTCTTGAAGATCGCGATGCCGATGGTTAAGCCGGCATGGCTGACACTTATAATCTACTCCTTCCAGGGTCTCTGGAATGCAGGCAACTCGATCTACATTTATTCAGAACAGCTTAAAACCTTTAACTACGCGATAAGCCAGATCGTAAACGCTGGTATTGCTCGTGCTGGTGCCGCTGCCGCTTCTCAGGTTATCATGATGGCGGTTCCGATCATCGTATTTATTATAAGCCAGAGTAACATCATCGAAACGATGGGTTCATCGGGTATGAAGGACTAAGGAGGGTAAAGATGAAAAAGTTATCAAGAATACTTGCCCTCGCGGCCTGCTTGATTCTTGCGATAGGCTGCCTCCCGTTAGGCGCTATCACACCGTATTCCACCTACACCTACTCCATTGACGGCTTTGCTCTTATGTCTCCTGACGCATATACGCCTGACAGACAGATCGATTCAGCATATATGGGCGTATCTCCCGCAATAGACGATCCGCGCGACCTCTTTGTCGACGGAAACAAAAACGTTTATATAGCTGACGCGGCAAATAACCGTATTGTAGTACTTGACAGATACTTCAAGCTGAAATTCTACATCAATGAGTTTGTCAACGGACAGGGCGTTCCGGATTCTCTTAACAATCCGTCGGGCGTTTATGTAACTGACGAAAAGATTTATGTAGCAGATACTGACAACAACCGTATAGTTATGTACAATCTTGACGGTACCTTCTATAAGATAATAGAAGAACCGGATTCGGATGTATTTCCGGCAGGATCTATTTACAAGCCGGTAGCGCTTGCAGTTGATGCTTACGGACGTATCTACGTAATTTCGTCCACAACTTACATGGGCGTTATTGCGATCAATGAAGAAGGTGACTTCCAGGGCTTTATTGGAGCTCAGAAGGTTACCATCGACGCTATGACAATTCTTTGGAGACGTTTCCAGACTGATGAGCAGAGAAAGCTTTCTCAGCAGTACGTCTCGACTGAGTTCAACAACATCACCATAGATGAAAAAGGCTTCATCTATGTAACAACTTCATCTATCGACGAAAACAAGCAGCAGTCGGCTATCAATGACAAGAGCGGTACATACGCACCTGTTAAAAAGCTCAACACTGCTGGCGCGGATATCATGAAGCGTAACGGCTTCTTCGGTCCTGGCGGTGAAGTAAATATCACCAACGTATCGACCGCAGAAATCGCTGGTCCTTCTAAGATAATTGACGTTGCTATCGGTCCGGAAAACACCTGGTCGCTGATAGATGAAAAGAGAAGTAAGATCTACACTTACGACGCTGAAGGCAATCTGCTCTTCATATTCGGCGATAAAGGTCAGCAGCTCGGTAACATTCAGTCTATCGAAGCTATTGCTTACCTTGATAACGACATTCTTGTTCTTGACAAGACTTCGGATAACATTACAGTATTCAGACGCACCGAGTACGGCGACCTGCTTCTCTCTGCTATACAGAATACAAATGAGCGTCAGTATGATACGACTGTAAACTACTGGACTGAAATTCTCAAGCGTAATAACAACTTTGATACTGCGTACATCGGTATTGGTAAGAGCCTCTACCGCAGCGCAGAGTACGAGGAGTCGCTCGATTATTACAAGTCAGCTTACGATACTGCCAACTACTCGGATTCCTTTAAGGAAATTCGTAAGAACTGGATTTCTAAGTATATCATACTTATTCCGATAATCGTTATCGCCATAGTTGTGCTGCTCGTTCTGTTCAACAAATATGCAGCTAAGCTCAATAAAAAGACTCAGCTCAAGAAGGGAAGAAAAACCTTCTGGGAAGAGCTCATCTACGCAAATCACCTTATTCTTCACCCGTTCGATGGCTACTGGGATCTGAAGCATGAGTACCGCGGTTCGGTTCGTGCAGCATTTGTATGGCTTGCACTTGCAGTCCTCACGTTCTATTATCAGAGCGTTGGTACCGGATATGTATTCAATCCGCGTCAGGGCTACTCGACAATACTGATACAGCTTACCGCAGTATTGGTACCAGTACTTCTCTGGAGTGTTGCTAACTGGTGTCTGACAACTCTGTTCGACGGCGAAGGAAGCTTCAAGGATATCTTTGTTGCTACCTGCTATGCACTTGTTCCGCTGCCGATTCTTATCATTCCTTCGGTCATCATCTCTAACTTTGCTGTAGCAAGTGAAGCAACCATTATCAATCTTCTTGTTACATTCGCATTCATTTGGTGCGGACTGCTTATCTTCTTCGGTACAATGGTAACTCATGACTACACCTTCTCGAAGAATGTAGTTACTTCGCTTGGTACTATCGTGGGTATGGGTGTTATCATGTTTATTGGTGTCCTCTTCTCCACGCTGCTTGCTAAGATAGTAAGCTTCATTTCCAGTATCGTAATTGAAATTACTTATAGAATGTAATAACAGGATGGGAGTAATAGTAATGAAAAAAATAAGATTATTATCGGCGTTCCTGACTGTTGTTATGGTTTTCGGAATGCTCTCCGCTCTTCCGGTTTTCGCGGAAGACGAAGAACCGCTGGTTCCCGGACTTGACCCAGATACAAACCTGCCAACGATAAACTATATCACACAGGTTTATGCAACTCCTGAGGATAAGCTTGCAACTATGACTAAGTACCTCGACAATGGAGGCTACGAGCTGTATGTTGAGCCGATATCCGGTGAGATCGCATATGTCAACAAGGCAACAGGACAGATCATATTCTCGAATCCATACGATGTTTCACAGACCGGCGCTTCTGAGAGTATAAAAGGACAGCTTCTCTCTCAGATCCGTATTAAGTATACCGACAACAACTCAGAGCTTGATCTCTTCAGCTTCCAAGAAGCTTGCCAGAGAGGTCAGATCAAAGTTAAGAAGATCAAAAATGGTGTTCGTGTCGAATACGTAATGGGGCGTGAAGAGACCCGTAAGCTCGTTCCGAAGCAGATCAATGCAGAACGCTTCCAAGAGCTTATTATGGCAAACATTCCTGAAGGAACTGCAAGATCCAAGATGGAAGCGTTCTATCAGCTGAAGGATCCTTTTGATCCGGATCTGACTGAGCGTGCAAAGAACGAGCTGATAGCTACCTTCCCGATATGTTCGGAGATGGCAATTTACATCTTCGACCCGTACGCTTCGGATCGTGAGCTTAATCAGATCGAGGGCTACATCAAGACCTACTGCCCTGAGTATACATATGAAACTCTTGAAGAGGATCATACCATAACTCAGTATGAAGGTACTGACGCAGCACCTGTATTGTTCAGACTTTCACTTGAGTACAGCCTCAGCGATGATGGCTCTCTCAATGTAAGACTTCCTGCAAACGGCATTCGTTTCGACGAAAGTTCATTCTCGCTGAGCTGGATCTCCATGCTTCCTTACTTTGGAGCTGGTTCCGGTGATTACAGCGGATACACCTTCTTCCCGGATGGTTCAGGTGCACTGGTTCGTTTCGAAGATATCGGAAGCAAGCCGCTGACTCTTTCCGGAAGACTCTACGGTGAGGACTACGCGTACCAGCAGGTAAGCGGTCAGCACAGAGAGGTAATGAGAATGCCGGTTTACGGTATTGTCGAAACCAATGTGCCAGTAGCTAAAACTGTCGTAGACCCTGAGTCTAAGGTAGAATCTGTTGTTTACGCAGAGATCAAAACCGCTGATGGCGAGCCTTATGAGAAAAAGACAAACGGCTTCCTCGCAATAATCGAAGAAGGCGACGCTCTTGCTCAGATAAGTACTGACCACGGCGGAACAACACACAAGTACAACACAGTTTACACCACCTTCTCTCCTCGTCCGAAGGACTCTTACAACCTTGCAGAAGCAATTTCGGTTGGTCAGAATGCAACTTATACAGTTGTTTCCGAGCGTAAATATACTGGAAGTTACCGTATAAAGTACATCATGCTCACTGATGATGAGCTTGCAGCTGAAAGCGGCGTAAAGGACTACTATGAAGCATCATATGTAGGTATGGCTAAGGCATACAGAGATTATCTTAAGGATAAGGGCATCCTCAGTGATCTCACTGATGTCAAGGATTCTATCCCGCTCTACATTGAGTCGTTTGGCTGCATGGAGGATATCGAAAGAATTCTTTCGATACCGGTCGAGGTATTAAAGCCTCTTACTACATTTGATGACCTCAAGGATATGTACACAAAACTTTCTGAAGCAGGTATCACAAATGTAAACTACAAGCTTACTGGTTATGCAAACGGCGGTATGAATGATACTGCTCCGTATAACGTTAAGTTTGAAAAGGTCGTTGGCGGAAACAAGGGCTTTACTGAATTTGTTGAGTATGCAAATGCCAACAACATCGGTGTATATCCTGACTTTGACTTTGCTAACATCGGTATGTTTGAGATGTTTGACGGTGTTTCGATGAGAAAGCACCTCGTAAAGACGATGGATAACCGTTATACCAGTAAGCGTTATTACGATTCGACTCTCCAGTCGTTTGTAAGAGGTTACTCGCTTGCAGTTTCTCCATCGGTATTCAGCTACTTCTATGATCACTTCAATGAGAAGTATTCGGCACTCAACCCGAATGGTATCTCGGTTGCGACCCTTGGTACCGACCTGAACTCGGACTTCGATAAGAAGGATCCGTACAACCGTGAGGACTCAAAGGAATTCACCGTTGACCTCCTCAAAGATATCAAGGAAAATCAGCAGAATGTAATGATCGAAGGCGGAAACGCATATGCGCTTCAGTATGCAGACCATATTCTGAATGTTTCACTTGACTCAAGCCGTTATTCCAATGCAAGTGAGTCGGTTCCGTTTGTCGGAATGGTACTCCACGGAAGCATGAA
Organism: Clostridiales bacterium; assembly: GCA_022791685.1. Lineage (GTDB taxonomy): Bacteria > Bacillota > Clostridia > Oscillospirales > CAG-272 > Flemingiibacterium. The sequence continues at coordinate 33,206 of JAAVZO010000042.1, read as the reverse complement.
TTTCGCAGGCACTGCGATCAATATGGCGGGCGATACTCAGTATGAGTTCCTCAAGGCAATTGAAAACGGTGCGTCGCTCTACTTCACTCTTTCGATGCAGAATACTTCTCTTCTGAAAGAAGACGTTGAGTTCAACAAATATTATTCGGTATCGTTCGATATCTGGTATGATGAAGTCGTTTCGCTCTACGATGAGCTTAACGAGATCATGGCAGGACTCCAGACTAAGAAGATCGTTGGTCATGAATTCCTTATAGGCGAGCGCGTGCCGTCCGCTGAGGAGATCGCAGCCGATAAGATCGCAGCTGAAGAAGCAAAGAAAGCGGCTGACGAAGCTGCAAAGCTTGCTGCTGAGAAGGCTGAAAAGGCTGAGAAGCTTGCACAGAGACTCGGAACTACCGCGCCGTCTGTAACTACTAACGATGAAGCTGAGGAGACTACTACGGGTTATAATTACACGAAGTATACCTCTGATGATGGAAGAATCGTTAAGGTAACTTACGAAGGCGGCAAGTCGTTCATCCTTAATTACAATAACTTTGAGATCACCGTTGAAGACAACGGCAAGACTTATACAATAGGTGCTCTCGATTTTGTTGCAGCAAAGTAAAATAAGAGAGGTGTATTAAATGAATAGCGAAGCAAAGCTTACAAATGTCAGTGCTCCGAAGAAACGTAAACGTAGAGCCTCTCTTGATGCACGTAAAGCACGTGCAGGTTGGTTTTTCGTATTACCGTTTGTTCTCGGCTTTGTTGTTATTTATCTTCCGATAATTATCGACTCGATAAAGTACAGCTTCAACAAGATTAAAATTGGACAGGGCGGCGGTTACACGCTTGAGTTTGTCGGCTGGGATAACTATCAGGAAGCTCTCTTCGTCGACCCGAACTTTGTTCAGACGCTCGCGTCTGGTATTCAGCAGCTTATCTTTGATATCCCTGCGATCGTAATTTTCTCGCTCTTTATGGCGGTCCTGCTTAACCAGAAGATGGTTGGACGTGCCGCATTCCGTGCGATCTTCTTCATACCTGTCATCATTTCGACCGGTATTATCGACAAGATCGACCAGGCAAACACCATGGTCGACTACATGACTGACACTGGAATCGAAGACGGTTCTGGACAGAATACGACTAACGAGATTCTGTCAGCGGTCGATATTGAGCGATTGTTCGATAACATGAAGGTTGGTACAGAGCTTGTTGACTATGTTGTTCAGATGGTCAATAACATTTACAACATTATCAACCGTTCTGGTGTCCAGATGCTTATTTACCTTGCAGGTCTTCAGTCGATCTCGCCGGCTATCTATGAGTCGTGCGAAATAGACGGTGCGACCGCTTGGGAAACCTTCTGGAAGATTACCTTCCCGATGATAAGCCCGATGATTCTCGTAAACTCGATTTATACAGTAATTGACTCGTTCACATCTCAGTCTAACAAGGTCATGACGTATATTGCAACCGTTTACGACCAGGCAGGCGGTAACGTATTGAGCTCGGCGATGGCGTGGGTATACTTCCTGATTGTTATAGTAATAATCGGTATCGTTGCTGCTGTTCTCAGTGCTTACGTATTCTACCAGAAACGCGATTAAGGAGGGAAATAAATGAATTCTCAACAGGTACCAAAGGCTCCCCGCGTAATGAAGGAGAGCAAAAACAAAATTAGAGTTGAGTTTGAAAGAACCCCTCTCAAAGAAAGACTCAAGTCAAAATTCTTGAGTATGCGTTTTCTCAAGAACGTTGTCTGGGTAATATTCAGACTCGTACTTCTTATCGGTATTTCGTATGTAATTCTGTTTCCGTTCTTCGCGAAGATCTCCGGCTCATTCATGAGCCGAGAGGACTTCGTAGATGTTACGGTAAAGCTGATTCCGAAATATCCTACGCTTGATACCTACAAGGCTATCATTTCACAGAATAAGTATTTTGAAGCACTTCTGAATACATTGACCCTTTCTGTTCTCTGCGGACTTATCCAGACATTTATCTGCTGCCTTATCGGCTACGGTCTCGCAAAGTTCAAGTTCAAGGGCAACAAGCTGATATTCTTCCTCGTAATCTTTACGATGGTCGTTCCTCACAGAACACTTCAGCTTTCAATGTTCATGAAGTTCAGATACTTTGATATCCTCGGCATTTTCAATCTGCTTGGAGGCGGCGTATTTGAAGGATTAAATGTTATCCCGTTCACTTCACTGAACCTGAATAACTCCTACTGGCCGCTCGCACTGCTTTCGCTCGGCGGACTTGCGTTTAAGAACGGTCTGTACATCTTCATGATGCGTCAGTTCTTCCACGGCGTTCCGGATGAGCTTGAAGAGTCGGCATACATCGACGGCAGCGGCACATTCAGAACCTTCATCCAGATCATTCTCCCGCTTTCTGTTCCGATGATGATCACTATCTTCCTCTTTGCGTTCTCATGGCAGTGGACTGATAACTTCTACACTACCATCTTCTTCACAAAGGCTTCGAAGGTAATGATGCCTAACATTATCCAGATCCCTCGTACACTCGACACTGCATATGCAGCTCAGAACCTGTATGAGTCCGCGATCCGCAACACCTGCGGTCTGCTGATACTTGCTCCTCTGCTTCTCGTTTACGTGTTCATGCAGAGATACCTTATCGGTGGTATCGAGCGTTCCGGTATCGTTGGTTAATTGGTATTCTGATATCAAGTTTATCAAACAAAAATCCCATGCTTAGGCATGGGATTTTTTCTTATTGAAATATGTGAGATCGTACCAGAACATATTGTATAATGTTCTGGTACGATTTTTTAATTTCTATTGCATACACTAATTTTATCTGATATAATAAATTATAGATACAAAAATATATAACCGGAGGTTACTCATTATGAAAAAACGCACAATAACATCCATTTTGCTGCTTTTAATGACAGCGTCAATGTTCGCTTGCGGCAATGGTGAAACACCGAATGACGTTGATACGAACGACGAAAGTTCGGGGGGGGGTTCTATTCAGGACTCTGAATCAAGCGGAACGGCGCTTGGTATTCAGCCGGAGGATAACGGCGGACGCGATTTTAATATTCTTGTTCCGCTTGAAAAGAGCTACGAGTTTGTATCTGAATCAAACGGAGAAATTGTAAACGACAAGGTTTATAACCGCAGCAAGAAGGTTGAGGAGCTATTCAACATCAACTTCACTTATCAATATGAGTCTGATGACTGGGAACAGAGAGATACGTACAATTCGCTTGTCATAAACTCGGTTATGGCTGGCGACAGTGACTATGATTTAGTCACTGGATTTGTTGCCTGCACAACGCCTTTGATACTCAATGATGTTTTAGTTGAGCTTACTTCTCAAAGCGATTTGAATCTTGAAAATCCGTGGTGGATATCAGATATAGTTGAAAATCTCTCTATTGGCGACGGCAAGCTCTACTGCGCGATAGGCGACGCGAATCTGTCGCTTTATAAAGACTGCACTGTTATGTACTTTAATAAAAAGGTAATCGAGGATTTCTCGCTCGAAAATCCGTATGATCTTGTGCGCAGTGGGAAATGGACGGTAGACAAGCTTCTCGAAATGTCTGAGGCAGTAGCAGCAGACCTTAACAACGACGGCAAGATTACGGAAACCGATGACCGTGTCGGTTTCTACACGCAGGGAGTGCCGTACCGTACATTTCTTACCGCAACAGAAATAAAAGTCTTTGATGTAGATGACAGCGGAACAAGAGTTTTTATTGGTTTAACTGACAGACTTGCCAATATCTATGATAAGCTTATGGCAGTGAAGGATAATGAAGGCTTGATAGTTAATTTTGGAGCTGTTGATTTTAATCAATATGTATCGGCGTTTACCGAAGACCGAGCGCTTTTCCATGCGTCATATCTATATGTGACCGAAAGTGAGCTTATGCGCAATATGAAGTCTGATTTTGGACTTATCCCAATGCCGAAGTATGATGAGACACAAGAGAAATATCACACGCAAATAGGTACTTCATCTGACTTGCTTGTTATCCCGAAAACTGCGAGTGATATCGACCTTACCTGCCGCGTTATGGAAGCGCTCAGTTACTACAGCATGATTGATGTTGTTCCGGCTTACTATGAGGTAGCGCTTGAAGCCAAATATACACGCGATGAAGACGTGCCGGAAATGCTGGCGCTTATTCGCGAAGGTATGACGACTGACTTTGCATTCTGCTATGGAAGTACATTTTCCGCCGGTGATATGCCGAACAATATACTCCAGATGAGCAACGGCAATATTACCTCATATCTTGAACGTATGCGTTCATTCTGGGAGAATGGGATGGAAAACTTAAATAAAGCCGCAGAATAAAGGAGAGAATTATGTATTTACGTCATTTATACCCGACCCCAAAAAAGTTCACTGAAGATGAAGCACACCGTTTTATCTTTGGTTCTAAGGTTACTGCAATTGTCAGTGGATTGTCAGAAAAATGCGCTGAGCGTGCAAAGAAGCTGTGGTACCGCTTTTCGTGCGATGCGTCTGAGCTTGAAATTAACGCAGCTGCTGGTTGCGGTTACAGTTTAATTATCGGAAATGCAGATTGCAGCCTTGAAGCCGACGATGAATATGCGATCAGCGTTACTGAATCTGGTGTTTGCGCGAAGGCTAAGGATGAGTCTTCACTTCTCAATGCGATAAAGACGCTTGTGCAGCTGATTTGCCCGATCAACTTGTCCGAAGGTCATGAGCAATTCTACATCTCGTCCGCAGAGGTACACGATTCACCCGCGATCAAGTTCCGCGCGATCCACATCTGCATATTCCCGGACAGCAAGCTTTACAACATCGAAAAGGCGATACACCTCGCCGGATTTCTTAAACTTACGCACTTGATCATTGAGTTCTGGGGAACGTATCAATATAAGTGTATGCCGGAGCTTGCGTGGGATGGGCATTCCTTCAGCAAGGCAGAGGTAGAGCCGCTGATCGACCTCGCAAGAAGCTATGGTATGGAGATAATCCCGATGGTGAACCATTTCGGACACGCGACACAATCGCGCAGCTGCTACGGTCGACACGTGGTGCTCAACAATAATCCGCGTCTGTCGATGCTGTTCGAGCCGGACGGCTGGACGTGGTGTCTGTCTAACCCCGACACATACAAGCTTCTTGCTGAAATGCGTGCCGAGCAGATGGAGCTTTGCGGCGACGGCGGATATTTTCACCTTGGCTTTGATGAGGCGTATTCGTTCGCTACCTGCGATAAGTGCCGTAAACGCGAGCCGTATGAACTGCTCAGCGAGTACCTGAATCGTTTGACTGATGATTTGGCGAAGGATGGCAGACGACCGATAATCTGGCACGACGAGCTTATAAGCAGTAAGGATTTCAAGGGAGCGGTTGCGAGCGGTAATAGTCACAATACAGATAAGGCAATCGACCTTATCGACAAGCGAGCAATTATTGCTGACTGGCAGTATTGGTATAAGGATGATTTCAATCCGACTACACAGTACTTTATTGATAAAGGCTTTGATACAATCGTTTGTCCTTGGGATGACCACGAAAATATCCGCACGCTGTCAGCTGACGCTAAGCGCATGAATGCGTTCGGAATAATGCTGACAACATGGGACAGACTTCCTTCATTCCTGCGTGACGCGGGATATTGGGCGGGATGTGTATGGTGTGAAGGCTATGGACGCGCACCGTATGCGCAGACTGAATTTGCGTGCCTGCTGCGTCGGTTATATGATACCGAAGGTAATTTTGACGAAGCCGGCTGGAATTTAAACGAAGTATTGCAATAACGTTACTGGAGTTAAAAATGTCAATAAAACACACATCTATAAGCTATTACGGAATGAACTACGAGGAGCACGCGCGCGTCGATTTTCTTGAAATGAAGGAACACGGCTGCGATACAGTGATACTCGCGATAACCGAGTTTGACCTTGATTTTTGGTTCCCGAATCTCAACAATATAATCAAGACCGCACATGATGTCGGACTGCGCTGTATCGCCGATCTGTGGGGTATAGGAAAATATTTCGGCGGCGAGCAGGTAAGCTTGTTCTTGCAGAATAATATACACAATCGTCAGGTGTCGGCGTTTACCGGAGAGCCGCTGAATGCCGCTTGTTTCAACACGCAGTCCTTCCGCGACTACTTCAAGCGCATGGCTGTAAAGGTAGCAGAGAATACCGAGATCGACGGTTTCTTCTGGGATGAGCCGCATTACGCGCTGCCGAAATCGTATGCGTCGATAACCGGTGGCGCTGGTGAAGACTGGGCGTGCAGATGTCCGGTTTGCCAGAAGAAATTCTATGATTATTATGGCTACGAAATGCCGAAGCTGATGACAGATGATGTCAAACAGTTCCGTTGGCGTGAAGCGTTGGAGATCCTTGTAGATACTTCAAAGGCGCTTAAGGAGATAAACTCGAAGCTCGAAATCACCTGCTGTGTACACGCAACGCTGAATACATACTATGTCACCGAACTTCGCGGATACGATAATTGGGACGCAGTTGCAGCCTGCCCGTATTTCGATGTATTCTCGACTACAATAATCAACTGGGAGCTGCCGGAGGGCTTCTTCCGCGATATAACCGAGCGGACAGTAAACATTGCGCGCAAGTACGGCAAGGAGTCTGAGCGTTGGCTGATGGGCTATAACAAGTGTCCGATCGACCTTGCGCAGGTTGATAAAGTCGTTGATTTGTACGAGAGCCTTGGCGTTGACCGTCTCGGAACGTGGACCTATCGCGGCGGATACGGTACATCGGTAGCGGCGAAAGACCCTATCGCGCTGTGGGATAAGATAGGCGAGAACTATCGCCGCGTTATGAAACAGAATTGAGGAGAAGAATATGCAGGATTTTGGATATTATTCAAAAATAATCGCAAACCTTGAAAAGGTCAATGCGACTCAGGGCGACAATATTGACGCAGCGGCGAAGCTTATGGCGGACGCTATCGCGGATGACAGACTGATTCATGTTTACGGTGGCGGAGGACATACGACATTGCCGGTTGGTGAGATGTTTTTCCGTGCTGGTGGACTTGCCAATATCGACCCGGTGATGGAACCGGCGCTGTCGGTATTCAATCAGGCGCTGAAGTATCTCGAGCTTGAGCGTACCGTCAATTTCGGTGCGTCGATAATGAAATATTATCAGCTGAAGCAGGATGACGTGCTGATAATTTTCCACAACATCGGTATTAACGCAGCGACTATCGACGCTGCGATGGAAGCTAAGAAAGCGGGCGCAAAGATAATTGCAGTTTCGAGCTCGTACTGGCAGAATGATATACCAGCGGACCATTTCATCCGTCACCCATCAAAGAAGAATCTGTTTGATTTCGCTGATGTTGCTATCGATGACTTCAATCCGGTCGGCGACTCAGAAGTAAACGTCCCCGGATGTGAAACGTCTATCGCGCCGATATCGAATATCGTCGACTTTTACATCGCGCATATGCTTGAGATCAACACAGTAGCAGAATGTGTGCGCCGTGGAATTACGCCGCCGGTATGGTCGAGTGCGAACGTTCCGGGTGGAGACGAGAAGAATGCGGCACTGATAGAGAAGTATCGTCCGCGCGTCAAAATGCTTTAATAGAGGTTATTATGTTACAGGAAAAATTAAATCTGCTGTTGGAAAAATATGCAGTTACAGCTACAGCTGAGATTAGCGGCGATACAGTGGCTATTGATAATACTGCCTACCCGCTTATGCCGCACCGTTTCGAGCGTCGGTTTGCTGAGCTTCGTAAGATGATGAACGATGGAACGCTTACCGGAATTTCTACTATCCGCTGCGGTCATGTTACATCGGCTGACGTATCGCTTGAAACGCTTATTCGGCGTGAACTTGATATCTGCCGTTATCTGTCAATGCACGAGGTTGCGAGTGTTATGGCATTCGCGAACGGTAAATCGGCGGCAAATATGATCGCTGTGCTCGACAATGGTGTACAGTGTACGATAGAGGTCGCGAACACACTTCCAAAGGGTGCAGTTCCGATCGACAAGCACGAGGTTATCAGTGCGCGCGGACTCGTATGCGACCGCGTAGTCGATACACAGATACCACAGCAGTCGATATATCTTTATGCTGATGAGAATGAAGCTTATACTGATGTTGACTTTGAACTGTATGGACTTAACGCTGATGACGTTGCTAAGGTTCGTGCGGCGTTTGCGCTGGCTAAGGATGCGTTGCTGCGTGAGGCGGCGCTCAGCGATGACAAGGCGCTCAATCATTTGCTCGACTGCGTGCGTACTTCTATAAGCGAGTGCAGAAAGGTGTCGGTGTAAACTATGGAAAGATTAAAAATAGCCATGATGTCAATGACACATGGACATACGCGTAAATATTATCAGGTGTTGAAGGAAAACCCGAAGCTCGAATGGATAGCAGTATCGACGGCGAACGAGGACGTGAAGCAGATATTCCTCAATTCGGTAGACGGCATACCCTGCTTTGATTCCGACGAAGCTATGCTCGACGCTCACCCTGAAATCGAAGCAGTCGTACTGGCAAGCGAGAACAGTGACCATTTGCGCCAGATGAAGCTCTGCGCCGAGAGGGGAATACATATTCTCTCTATGAAGATCCCAAGCTTTGATATGGATGAATACGACGAAATGATCAAGCTTTGCGAGGAAAATAAAGTAGTCTGCCAAGTCGAGCTTGAGCTGCATTATAATCCGGTCGTACAGCGCATGAAGGACATTATCGTTTCCGGAAAGCTCGGAAAGATATTGTCGATAAAGGCGACAAATACGACGCTCTCGCCAGTATGGGCGTTCCCGTGGCAGGGCGTACCTGAAAAGAGCTATGGTAAGCGTGTTCCGCTGAAAGAGGGCGATAACCGTTTCCGTGGCGGTGCACTCTGTGACCACCCTCATATTTTCGATATGCTGCGTGAGATTACCGACAGCGAATTCGAGACCTTGTACGCTTCAGCTGCGCCTAATATTCGTCCGGATATCGAGGAAGAGGATATGCTGAACGTGATCGGACGCATGAAGAATGGCGTTATATTCTCACTCGACCCGTCGTGGTCGAACATGGAGGAACGGCTCAAAGTTCCAGCTCCGGGATGGGAGGTAGCGCCAAAGCGCATGGAGGTGAACCTCATCATCAGTGGTGAAAAGGGTACGCTGATGACAGATTGCTTCGGACCTAACACCTACCACAACGGCGCGCCGAATGACCGTTACACGGTAAATTACACATATTTTGACGAATGGGTCGGGCTTATCGACGAGTTTGTCGACAACATCAGACTTAGCCGTCTGCCAAAGATAAATCTCCGCCGCCATCGCGAGACGATACGCATAATGAACGCTGTATATGACAGCATTTCGTCAGGAGATGTAGTGAAGTTATAAAAATAATGCCGATACGATTACTCGTATCGGCATTTTGTAGTTATTTAGATTAAAGTATAGTCTTGCCTTCGTAGACCTTTACGCATCCGCCGGATAGGTAAACTGCATCGTTGGTGTAGCGTATTTTGAGGTCGCCGCCGCGCAGTTTTACGGTGATATCCTCGTTCTTCGGGCAGTAGCCGTTCTCGACTGCTGCAACTACCGCAGCACACGCGCCGCTTCCGCAGGCGAATGTTTCGCCAGAGCCGCGCTCCCATACACGCATTTTCAGCGTTGTACGGTTGAGTACCTTTATGAACTCGGTGTTGATGCGCTCGGGGAAGAGCGGGTCGTTCTCGAACTTTGGTCCGATCTCTTCGAGATTGAGGTCATCGAGAGGCGCGTCGAGATCTTCACTGAATACCACGCAGTGCGGGTTGCCCATTGATACGCAGGTTATACGGTAACGTCCGTCTGCGACCTTGGTCGGCACGCCTATTGCGGTGTTACCAGCGAGCTTCACCGGAATCATAGCCGGATTCAGCTCAGCCTTGCCCATATTGACAGTAGCCCAGCTTACTTCGCCGTTTACCTTTTCGACTGTGACCTCGCGGATTCCGCTGAGAGTCTCGATCTTGACAGTCTCACCATCTACGAGGTTATTGTCGACCATGTACTTCGCTATGCAGCGTGCAGCATTGCCGCACATCTTGCCTTCTGTGCCGTCGAGGTTGAACATACGCATTCTGACATCGGCAACCTTAGACGGATACATCAGTACTACGCCGTCTCCGCCGATACCGAAGTGTCTGTCAGCGAGACGAACCGAAAGTCCCTCTGGATTGTCTATCTTCTGGTCAAAGCAGTTGAAGTAAATGTAGTCGTTTCCGCAGGCTTCCATCTTAGTGAAGTTGAGTGATGCCTTTTCGGAGCGCATATCGTTGATGTTTACAAGCTCAGTGCAAGCCTGCGAGTAGCGGCTCTTTAAGCAGTCAGCGACCGCATTTGCAGTGTCTATAGATGTAAGACATGGGATAGCGCGTTCGACTGTCTTGCGGCGTATCTTAACGCTGTCGCGCGTCGGAATGCGTCCTTTTGCGGAGGTGGAAATCACATAATCAATCCAGCCGCTCTCGATAAGCTTGAGAGTGTTATTCTCGCCCTCATGGATCTTATCGACGACCTTTACCTTCATGCCGTAATCCTCGATGATCTTTGCAGTTCCGCGGGTTGCGTAGAGCTCAAAGCCGAGGTCGTAGTAACGTTTAGCAGTCTCGCCGATTTCTGATTTATCGCTGTCACGGACGGTGATAAATACGCCGCCATGCTTTTTCAGAGTATATCCGGCAGCTACAAGTCCCTTGTAAAGCGCCTCTTCACGGGTACTTGCGAGTCCGAGTACTTCACCAGTGGATTTCATTTCTGGTCCAAGGTGAGTATCGACGTTCATGAGCTTTTCGAACGAGAATACAGGAACCTTGACTGCGACATACGGGGAAGTCTTATAAAGTCCAGTGCCGAAGCCCATATCCTTTAACTTTTCACCGAGCATTGCGCGGGTAGCAAGGTCGACCATCGGAACGCCGGTAACCTTACTGATGTAAGGGATAGTACGCGACGAGCGCGGATTTACCTCGATTACGTAAAGCTGTTCTTTATAGATAAGGTACTGGATATTTACAAGTCCCATTATCTTCAGTGATACAGAGAGGTTCTTTGTGCATTCGATTATATCACGGCGCAGCTTGTCGTTGATGTTCCATGCGGGGTATACAGCAATCGAGTCGCCAGAGTGAATACCAGTGCGCTCAACGTGTTCCATAATGCCGGCGATAAGTATATCTTCACCGTCGCAGATAGCGTCTACTTCAAGCTCGATACCCATCAGGTATTTATCGATAAGTACCGGATTTTCGATGTTGTGCGACAGGATTATCGCCATGTATTCCTTGATGTCGTCGTCGGTGAAGGCGATTATCATATTCTGACCGCCAAGCACGTATGACGGACGCATAAGTACCGGATAACCGATACGATTTGCGATCTCAAGTGCTTCCTCTGTGGTCATTACAGTAAAGCCCTCTGGACGCTCGATGTGGTGCATTTCGAGCAGCGCGTCGAAACGCTCGCGGTCCTCAGCAGCGTCTATCGAATCTGCGCTTGTACCTAAAATGTTGACTCCGTTTTCGGACATGAACTTAGTCAGCTTTATTGCAGTCTGACCACCGAATGCGACTACGACACCGTAGGGCTTTTCGGTCTCGATTATGTTCATTACGTCCTCGTTAGTCAGCGGCTCGAAATAGAGTCGGTCGGCAGTGTCGAAGTCGGTCGATACAGTCTCAGGGTTGTTGTTTACGATAACAACGTCATATCCGGCTTTTTTCAGCGACCATACGCAGTGTACTGACGCATAGTCGAACTCGATACCCTGACCGATACGGATAGGACCCGCACCGAATACGATAACGGTCTTCTTGTCAGCCGGTCTGTGCTCGTCGATGAACTCAGCGGCTTCATTTTCATCGTCATAGGTGGAGTAGAAGTAGGGAGTTTCAGCGGAGAACTCAGCAGCGCAGGTGTCAACCATCTTATAAACAGCTCTGCGGTGCATACCAGCCGGCAGCTTTTCACCAATGAGCTCTTCAATTACGTTATCCGGGTATCCGAGCTTCTTAGCCTTGAGATATAAGTCATTAGTGAGCGGCTCGGTCTTGAGCTCGTTCTCGAGCTTTATGAGGTTCATCAGCTTCGATAAGAACCACTCGTCGATCATTGTGATCTCGTGAATCTTTTCAATTGTAGTTCCGCGCTTGAGCGCCTCATAGACTATGAATATACGCTCGTCGTCGATATTATACAGACGCTCAGCGATCTCATCGTCAGAAAGTCCGCGATATTTCTTATGCGACAGGCTCGACATACCGATCTCTACGCCGCGAACAGCCTTCATGATAGCCTGTTCGAAGGTTGTGCCGATAGCCATGACTTCACCGGTAGCCTTCATCTGCGTACCGAGTGTGCGCTTTGCATATACGAATTTATCGAACGGCCACTTCGGGAACTTTACGACTACATAGTCGAGTGTCGGCTCGAAGCAAGCGTAGGTTTTCTTTGTTACGGCGTTGAGTATCTCAGGAAGCGTGTAACCAATAGCGATCTTTGCTGCGACCTTTGCGATCGGGTATCCGGTAGCCTTCGATGCGAGTGCGGATGAACGCGATACACGCGGATTTACCTCAATTACGGCATATTCCATGCTCTCTGGGTGGAGTGCGAACTGACAGTTACAGCCGCCCTCTATTTTCAGCTCGTCGATTATCGACAATGCAGCCGAGCGAAGCATTTGATATTCTTTATCAGAGAGGGTAACAGCAGGCGCGATTACTATACTGTCTCCGGTGTGAACACCGACTGGGTCGAGGTTTTCCATCGAGCAGATAGTGATGACGTTTCCGGCGCTGTCGCGCATTACCTCAAATTCGATTTCCTTCCAGCCTGCGATACATTTCTCGACCAATACCTGATTGATAGGCGACAGGCGCAGACCGTTGTTGGTGATCTCAATGAACTCATCTTCATTCTGAGCGATACCTCCGCCTGAACCTCCGAGCGTGAATGCCGGACGGATGATGAGCGGGTAGCCGTTGGTGTGAGCGAAGGCGAGCGCGGATTCAAGGTCGTTTACAACGGTAGACGGAATGACCGGCTGACCGATTTTGAGCATGGTGTCCTTGAAAGACTGGCGGTCCTCGGCTTTATCTATAGTTTCAGGGTTAGCGCCAAGCAGCTTAACTCCCATCTTGTCAAGGAAGCCTTCCTTTGCAAGCTGCATTGAGAGGGTAAGACCTGTCTGACCGCCGAGCGTTGACAGCAGGCTGTCTGGGCGCTCTTTTTCGATTATACGTTTGATGGTCGGGAGTGTCAGCGGCTCGATATATACTTCATCTGCCATTGCATTATCGGTCATTATCGTCGCAGGATTGGAGTTGACGAGCACTACCTCGAGCCCGTCCTCTTTGAGTGCGCGGCACGCCTGAGTGCCTGCATAGTCAAATTCGGCTGCCTGACCGATGACGATAGGACCTGAGCCGATGACCATTACCTTTTTCAGCTCTTTATTAAGCGGCATATTAGTTTACCTCCATCAAATTTATAAATCTGTCGAACAGGAACTGTGTATCGAGCGGACCGGCGGATGCTTCGGGGTGGAACTGCACGGTGAATGCCGGCATATCCTTATAATCAACACCTTCGCAGGTGCCGTCGTTTCCGTTTATGTAGCTGACTTCAGCGGTGGAAGGCAGCGAATCGCCGATAACGGCATAGCCGTGGTTCTGGCTGGTGATGAATACGCGCTTGTCTGACATACGTATTGCCGGCTGATTTGCTCCGCGGTGACCGTATTTCAGCTTCTCAGTCTTAGCGCCCTGAGAAAGTGCGAGCAGCTGGTGACCAAGGCAGATTCCGAATGTCGGCAGCTTGTGCTCCATGAGCTTCTTCAGCTCAGCGATAACTCCGGTATTTGCGGACGGGTCGCCGGGACCGTTCGAAAGCATGATTCCATCGGGATTTTGCGCGAGGATATCCTCTGCTGTCGAATGTGCGGGCATTACGATGACCTCGCAGCCACGGTTTACAAGCTCACGGCGGATGTTTGCCTTTGCACCGAAGTCCCACAAAACGACGCGGCGCTTCTTGCTTTCGGGCGTGAATGTTTCGGGTTCTTTACAGGTTACGCTTTCAACTGCGTTTTTGATCGTAAATTTATTTAGTTCAGCGAGAGTTTCTGTAAGGTCTTCTGGAAGAGTGTGTGTTATCTTAGCGTTCATGACACCGACTTCACGCACAATTCTTGTAAGTTTACGTGTATCAATATCGGCAAGACCTACAATATGGTTATCTCTCAAAAAAACGTCAAGAGCACCTTCACTTCTAAAATTGGAAGGCTCTTGACATAAGTCTCTGACAATATAGGCTGAAAGAGCTGGCTTGCTGCTTTCAAAATCTGGTGTGATTACACCGTAATTACCAATAAGAGGAAACGTCTGAATGACTATCTGACCGAAATAGCTCGGGTCGGTAAGGGTTTCGAGATAGCCGGTCATAGCGGTTGTGAAAACAATTTCACCAGTAGCGTCCGCCATATATCCGAATGACTGACCGCCAAATACCATGCCGTTTGCAAGTATCAGGTAAGCGGGTTTAGTCTGCATATTTATACCTCCATAAATGTATCTTTGCGTTCTTAATATTATATCACATTTTGTATGTATATGTCAATGCAAAAAATGAATAAATAATCAGAATTTATTCGCCCAGCTTCAATGACGAATGACGATAAAATACCGACTGATACGGATCATAAGTATCAGTCGGGTTATTTTATTTAAACTTTAAGCGTTTTCTTTTTCTTCGACGCGGTCATCGAACGATCGAGATATGGTTTGATGTCATTGTAAAGTCTACTTGTTACTATCGAGAACAGTATATCAACTATGCAGAGCTGACCGATTCGCGAGCTCATTGCACCGCTGCGGATGAAGCTTTCGTCGGATACCATGAAAAGATTGACATCGCACATCTGCGAAAGTGAATTTTTGCCGAGCTTTGTAATGCTTATTGTTGACGCTCCGGTCGATTTTACTATATCCATCGTCTCAAGTATATCGCGTGTTTCGCCGGTATAAGAGATAAACACTGCAACGTCATCTGCTGACATATTGGACGCAGTAAGTATCTGCAAATGCGGGTCGATCTGTGCGGTGGCGAGTTTACTTATACGCAGAAACTTGTTTTGTGCGTCAAGCGCTACGAATCCGGAATTTCCGACACCGTAGAAGTCGATTCGTCTCGCTTTAACAAGCAGCTCTACTGCACGATTGAGTTCAGCGTAGTCCATGATCTCGACGGTATTCTGAATTGCCTTGATATTATTTTCGGTAACTTTGGAAACGATTTCGGGCGAATTGTCGTTCGGATTGATATCCTTGTAGCTCATCTCGCCGTTTTCACTCAGCATGATATCGGCGTTGAGGTACATACAAAGCTCCTTGTAGCCGCTGTAGCCAAGCGTCTTGCAGAGACGCACGACGGTAGGCTTACTTGTCTGACACTTATCGGCAAGGTCGCTGATAGGCATTTTTACGACTTCATTTGGATTATCAATGATGTATTTTGCTATGCGCTTTTCGCTGATAGAAAGGCGTTCATAGCTTTCTTTAATATTAAGATAACAGCGCAGTTTTAACAACTCCTATTTTATATAATTTCAGGAACAGCCTTGTATGCTGTTCCATTGTTCCATAATATTATACACCATATAAAATTAAATTTCAAGTTTTTTTTACCGCTTTTTGAAACTTTTATCGCGAATTAAAAAAGTTTACATTTATTAAAGCAGTCGTTAGCTGCTCCGAGCATATGTGAAATCTCAAGCCGCTCAGATCTGGTTATCCGTTTGAGTGTCTTTACGTTTTGCAAACCGGCTGTGAGCTCTTTTTCAAAGAGCGGGAGTCCACGGCTTATTTGACCGCCGAGCACCAATATCTCTGCACCTATAAGCTCAAGATATGGCGCTGTTACCTCGGCGAGTATGCGTCCGGTGTCGGCGTATACCTTGAGCGCTTCCTCGTCACCTGACTTTGCAAGCTCTTCAATTTCCTTTGCAGTTTTTTCAGCTTTTGTGTAGCGTGCGGCAATTCCACGTCCGGAAATGTAGTCTTCTGCAATTTTGTCCCCATACGTCTGTGCCCAAATACTGTACAGCGGAGAGCCGTCCGGTTTGCGCAGAACCTTACCATCCTTCATTGTGGCGAATCCAAGTCCTGTACCTATCATAACTCCTGCGGCATTCTTGTATTCGCGACCGTTCGAATCAACATATGGCGAATGCCACATCTCTCCGCTCAGAAAAGCTGCTGAGTCATGGATAAACGTAATCGGAAGCTTTCCTGCTATCTCCTCTATCCATAGGCGAAGCGGAATCTTGTATATAGCTTTGAATTTATGCTCCATCATACTGAATCCACCCTCATAATCAAATGGACCCGGTGTGTCGATTGCAACTGCGGATATCTCAATACCGTTAGATTTTGCTGTTTTCAGCTGTTCAGTCAGCGTATAGCGGTAGCCTTCACGGACTATGTCAGGTGAAGCATCATTATTTGCTGGTACAGTCAGCATAGAGCCGTCGAGAATCTCAGCTTCACTCGATACTATAGCCGATTTGAAGAATGTTCCGCCTGCGTCAATAGCAATAACATATTTTTTCATGCGTCTATAACCACCCTTTTTATTTTATCAGCGAAAATAAATGCGCGCCGCCGTTCTCGGCGGCGCGTTGTGCCAAATAATCCAGTTTACTTATCTCTTAAGCATAGTCTTATGCTCAACTACGACAGTTCCAGGCTTTTTGTTGATTATCTCATATTCGCCCATAGACGCGGGAACAACAACGATATCGAGGAATTTCTGAGTGAATGAAAGACTCGGATCCTTCTTAGAACGGATTTCAACCTCTTCACCGTCAACAAGTGTCAGTACATGGAAGTCATCGTTCGTATTATCTTCAATTTTCTCTACGAACTTTTCATTGCGCAGTGAGAAATACAGACGGTCGCATTCGCCGACTACGTATTCCTCCCAGCCATCGCCCGAACGAAGTGTGCGCTTATTTCCGTTTACGAGGTTATCGTATACATAATCCTCACGCATATCACGGTTTAGGTTCATTTCACCATAATAGCTGTGTATTGGGCGCGGATTGCCGTCGAGGTCTTTTCTCAGGTAGTCGTACATTTTGTAGGTGTACGAGCCTACAGTAAGGCTTCCGATTTCAAGTATAAGCTGATTGCGTCCGGAAGCGTGTATAGTGCCGTGAGGAATCATTACCTGTACGCCGGGCTTTGATTCAACAGCGTTGATGTATTTCTGATAATCAACCTCGGTGTGCGCTGTTTCTGAGCGCTTGATATCAGAGAGGAACTGATCAATATCAGCGTCCTGCTTGAAGCCAAGGTAGGTCTTTGCATCCTGAGCGGTTGCTATTATGTAGTAGCTCTCGTCCTGACGACCAAGCTCATTGGAATTCTCTTTCAGAAACTTTTCGCCCGGGTGAAGCTGGATCGACATATTGCCGTTCGAGTGGAAGGTGTCGTCGAAATTGAATCGAATAGGGAAGAAGCCATTGAAATCCTTAAGGCACTGTTCACCGAGCAGCTTCTTTTCGTTAGTACCTATGAGAGTGTAATATGGGAATTCGAGGTTGAGTCCGCCGACCTCGAGTACTATCGAAACTTCCATAGGAATAAGGTCGAATATCCATGCGGCGTTCTTCATTTCTTTAGGAAGATTGCGTTCCTTCATTGTCATATAGCCGCCCCATACGCCTTCAAGATATACAGGCTTACAGCGGAATGGATAGTCGGTTGCACGAGAAAGAAGCTTCTTCATCGTGTCGTAGGGCATAGCGATGAGCGCTTCAGGCTTGTCAGCAGCGATGTAAAGGTCGAGATTGCCAGTTTCGAGCAGGCTCTTTCTCAGATTGAAGCTCTGGTCGAAATCTACATAGTAGTTGCGGCGCATAGCAATTTTGAATGGGAGCTCTTCGTCGCAGCCGTAGTTCCTGTAACCACCCTTTTTGACGTTTAGAACTGCCATTTTCGGAGTGATATCGGCAAATATCTTGTAATCTGCCGAGCCGATAATGTCAGGCGCAAGCGCGCCATTTCCGACGATTACAGTAATCCCATCGAAAGCCTTTGCTGCGTCGAGCATAGCAGAGACTTTGCCAGCGTCCATAAGACCGCGATAGCCCTTGTCGTAGATTTTACCGTAGAGCAGTACTGGGTCTTTCGCCTTATCTTCGGGAAGGTATTCAGCTAATTCCTGCTTGAGTTCGTCGGATGGACGTGCAAGCGAGCGAGTACATACGACATTCGCCTTTATTCCAGCGTCGGCGACAGCTTCACTTACGAGTTTTGCAAACGTATCGAACGGTGCAGTAACGTAACCGTCAACAGCGATAATACCGCGGCCGAGCTGCTTTGCAGCCTTGGTAATTTCAGACTTAATGCAGTCGGGACAGGTTTTTATCGTGGAAAGATCGACATCTGGCGCAGTTATGTGATTGACAGCCGCCGGATCGTCAAACGGGTAGGGATTGAACATGAAACTCATTGAATATATGTCTCCTTAAATTTTTTACGAAATGATAGATTATTTTATGCACACAAACTCAAAGCCGCACAGCTTTGCTACATATTCGAGCTCGGCGGTTACATCACCGGCAACGATTCCGTAGTGCTGGGTTACACCGTTGGGCAGGATTTTGTTGAACAGCTCCTCAGGGGAGAGGGTCGGATGACGGAAATTTGCATGAGAGTAGCTTGCAAGGTAGTGCTTGGTTGGCAGGCACTCTACTACAGTGCAAACCATCTTCATTACACCGTCCTTCTCGCTCATGTGAAGCATTGTCTTCATGCCGGTGGGGAATACATACCATGCAAACGGTGCGCCCGCGTATTTCCATGCGGTCTTTGCGAAACGCTCATCGCGGGCAATTACTACATTTTCAGGTGCTTCGCGGTAGTCGTTAGGTCCGGCGTGTCCGGCTACGAAGCCGCCGTTTGCGTGGTCAATGTAGAAGGGCTCGATGAAGTTGGCATTGCTTCCGGCGAGCAGCTGGAGTATGTAGGTAGCAAGTCCGCCGCCGATATCTCCCTCGGGTACGGTCACCATTTGAGAATCCTTGCTTGTGGGAGTGAAGCCCGGGCGCAGTCCGACGTATTTGAACAGCACTGTATCAATATCGTTTAGTACAAGCAGGTCAATGTCTGTCTGTTTTGCAATTTGTTCCATTGCGTAGGATGCACGTACAGAGGCTTTGAACTTTTCGTAATCGACGTTGGGCATCATTCTGTAGATCTGTGCAATGCTGTCGGTGAGCTCGTCCACAAGGCCCTGCGGCGTGTTTTCAATTTCCCCGGTGAGCTCCTGTATGCTGAGAAAATGTATCTCAGGTCCGATTTTTTTGAAGATGTTGTAAGGGTCAACGTAGGTTGCCCACATTGCTTCGTTGTAGCAGGCGAGCAGACCTAAATTCGTACTGCGAAGCTGTGCACGGACATGGGCTGCTTTCGCAAATGTCTTGAATTTTGCGCATACGTCGTCGAGCGTGCCGATAAATGTTTCGCACATTTCGCGATTGAAGCGCTGGAACGAACCGGACGCTTCCTGAACGCCGACAAGCGCTCCAGCGGATAAGAAGTCGATAAACTGATTTTCATCGTTTGTGTCGACGATATCGAGCTTGTCGCGCACTATGGATGCGAAGAATATCGGTACTGACGGCATTTCACGCAGGAAGCGGATCCATGTGAAGTCCTCAGCCCACGACAGATACATTGCGAATACGCAGTCAACGCGCTCTATGAAAAACTTGTTTATAGTTCGTGTAACATCTTCGCGCTCGTATACGATTCCGTCGTACACTATGTCGGCGAATTCAGAAAAGCGGTCGATATATACCTTTGCTTCAGAGAGCTTGCGCTCCTCATATGTACCGTCAGCTGTACCCTGACCGAGCTCGCGGAAGCGCTTTGCACCGATTAGCAGTACGCCGACCTTTGGCTTAGTGTTCATATTCATAATAAAATCATTCCTTTCATAGAATGTTGAGGTGTAATCCCGGCAACTTATATCTTAATAAAAAACTATGGTAGTATAAATGCTATATACATTATACTACCATAATTCAATTTTGTCAATACAAATTTCAAATTAAATCATCGTCATAAAACTAATTCCTAAAGTAGTTTCATGAATTTCGTTTTTCAGTGAGCTTATTCGCGGTTGGGATTATAAGCGAGCCGAGCGAATTTCCGAGTGTCATAAGAAGCAGGTACGCAAGCGTCTTTATCGTAAAGCTGCCGGAGAGCCAGAAGTAGAACATATTTGCGATGCAGTGCTCGAACTTTGCGAGGATGAACACCATTACGGGCATTACTACGAGCAGACATTTGAGCACGTCGGTCTGTGTTTTATACGATTGAACGGCTATGTACATACAGAGTCCGCAGCCGACTGCGAGTAGAAGTATACTGATCGGTGTGTCGGATAACTTGGTTTCGACCATTCCGCTTGCCTTTTCTGATATCGCGGGATATACGCGGGTGAATCGGAGCAGCAGCGCGAACACTCCGGTGCCGACAAGGTTGCCGAGCCAGATAATGCCAAGCGTTCCAAGGTATGCAGGCTTGTTTTCAAGCACATATCCGACCTTTCCGGTGTATAGGTTGAGACTAAAGGATAGGATCGTCAGCAGTCCTATGCTGAATAAAAATGCGCCGATGACAGAATTGTCGACTGACAGGCAGACTGTTCCGCCGAGTCCTATACAGATCCCGGCGAGAATTGCGTTGGTTAGTGTTTTTAACATGGGGTACTTCCTTTGAATTTTGATAATAATATTATTTTAACATATCTATCGTATTTTTTCAATGGTTAGAGTTGAAATTTCTGCTTTAATGTCGGGAATTTTTAAAATACAGCTCCGTTTCATATTTTATCTCCGGCACATACAGCATTACGGCGACTATATTAACGGCGGTCATCGCGCTTACCGTGAAGTCAGCAAGACTCCATACGAGCCCGTCCGACGCGAGAGCTCCAAGCACAATGCAGACTGCATATATAATGGTATAAAGTTTACGTATATGGGTATTCTTAGTCAAGTAGCCAAGACTTTCAGTTCCATAATAGAACCAGCAGATTATAGTGCAGAATGCGAACACAAGTATAGCCACTGTTATCATGAGCTTTGCGAATGGAATAAAGCATTCGAAAGCATTTAGCGCGGCCGCCATTCCATCAGCGGATATCAATATGCCGCGCGCTTCTCCTATGAGCACGACGAATGCGGTCATTGAGCAGATAACTATCGTGTCAACGAAGACTTCAATTATACCCCAGAGTCCCTGAATCGCTGGTGATTTTACGTTTGCGCTCGCGTGCGCTATTGGTGCAGTACCGCAGCCGGCTTCATTTGACACGATACCGCGTGTTACGCCGATGGCTAATGCACGGTTGGTGATGAATCCAATGATTCCGCCGCCAAGTGCAGCTGGATTAAGCGCTGATGATACGATATTTCCAAATATACTGCCTACGAGATTTATATTTGTAAATACGATATAAAGTGACATAATTATATAAACTGCGCTCATCAGAGGTATCAGCTTAACGGTGAGGTCAGATATGCGCTTGAGCCCGCCTGCTATAATAATGTAGGCAATTATCGCAAGGATAACGCCAAATATAAGCGGATTCATTCCGGTGAGCTCACTTATCGACACGGCAATGGCGTTTGACTGCACCGCGCAGCCCATCGTCAGCGAAGTAGCGAGACAGAGCGTCGCAAACAGCATAGCGGCGTATTTTGCGCAGCGCTTATTTAGTCCAAGCTCAGCGAGGTCAGAAATGTAGAAATGTGCGCCGCCGTGGTATCGGTTAGCGTCGGAATCGCTGTCAGCGGATTTCCGACGGTGCTTGACGGCGAGCACTATCTCAGCGTATTTTATCGGCATGGCAGCGAATGCGCTCACCCACATCCAGAATATCGCACCCGCGCCGCCTACTGCAATTGCAGAAGACACCCCAGCGATATTGCCGACACCGAGTGTTCCGGCAAGAGCTACACACATCGCTTTTGCTGGCGACATTCCGTCCGCGGGCTTTTCAGTCAATGCGGTAAATGTGCGTTTGGGGTGGAGAAGCACGAACGGCTTTAGGCGGACGATCAGTAACAGTCCGCAGATCAGCACTGCGACAGTCAGCCCCGGACCGAGCAGGTATGTATTTGCGAGTGTAAGAAGGTTATTTATCATAAAATTTGTCCGTTTCGGTAAAATATTATTATGACACTATTTTATTCGGAATGTACACTTTTTAGCACTCGAAGCGTTCACCTGACAGAAACCGACAAATATCTACATGGTACTCATGGGCTGGAAATAGCTGTTTTTATTGTATGAGTTGTTAAATAACTGTAAATAGTAGAAAAAACACTTGATTTTTCAGAGAAAACGATGTACAATATAGATTGTAAGTTAGCACTCGAAGCAAACGAGTGCTAAACCGAAGCAGAATATAAAAACCGTAGATCGGAATTGAATAATTTAGGAGGAATTTGTTATGACAATCAAACCGCTTTGCGACCGTGTTGTCGTAAAAATGACAGAGGCTGAGGAGACCACTAAGAGTGGAATCATTCTTGCAGGTGCTGCAAAGGAAAAGCCGCAGGTAGCTGAGGTAGTAGCTGTAGGACCTGGCGGACTTGTTGACGGCAAGGAAGTTAAGATGACCGTTGAAGTTGGTCAGAAGGTAATCACCAGCAAGTATTCCGGAACTGAAGTTAAGTGCGATGGCGTTGAATACATCATCGTCCGTCAGAGCGACATTCTCGCTGTTGTTGAATAATCATATTCACAGGAGGAAAAATTATTATGGCAAAGAATATAATTTATGGAATTGAAGCAAGAAACGCACTGCTCGCAGGCGTTGATAAGCTTGCTAACACTGTTAAGATCACTCTTGGTCCTAAGGGCAGAAACGTTGTCCTTGACAAGAAGTACGGCGCTCCGCTGATCACCAACGATGGCGTTACCATCGCTAAGGAGATCGAGCTTGAGGACGCTGCTGAGAACATGGGCGCACAGCTCGTTAAAGAAGTTGCTACTAAGACTAACGATGCTGCCGGCGACGGTACGACCACTGCAACCCTTCTCGCTCAAGCATTTATCACTGAGGGTATGAAGAACGTTACCGCAGGCGCTAACCCGATCATTATTCGCAAGGGTATCCAGAAGGCAGTTGACAAGGCTGTATCTGCTCTTATAGCTAACTCGAAGAAGGTAAACGGTACTGCTGATATCGCACGTGTAGGTACTATCTCTGCTGGCGATGAGATCATTGGTAATCTTATTGCTGACGCTATGGAGAAGGTAACCAGCGACGGTGTTATCACTGTTGAAGAGTCGAAGTCTGCTGAGACATACTGTGAAGTAGTTGAAGGTATGCAGTTCGACCGCGGATATCTGTCGCCTTATATGGCTACTGATACCGACAAGATGGAAGCTGTCATCGACGACGCTCTCATCCTCATCACTGAGAAGAAGATCTCGAATATTCAGGAAATTCTTCCGCTGCTCGAGCAGATCGTTCAGGCGGGCAAGAAGCTCCTTATCATTGCTGAGGACGTAGAGGGCGAGGCTCTTACTACTCTCGTGCTCAACAAGCTCCGCGGCACATTCGTTTGCGTTGCAGTTAAAGCTCCTGGCTTCGGCGACAGAAGAAAGGAAATGCTCCGCGACATCGCAATCCTTACCGGCGGCGAAGTTATCTCCGACGAGCTCGGACTTGAGCTTAAGGACACTCAGATTGCACAGCTTGGTCGTGCAAGACAGATCAAGGTCAACAAGGAAAACACCATCATCGTTGGCGGTGCTGGCGATTCTGAGGAGATCAAGGGAAGAATCGGACAGATCAAGTCTGCGATTGAGACTACCACTTCTGATTTCGACCGTGAGAAGCTTCAGGAAAGACTTGCAAAGCTTTCGGGCGGCGTAGCAGTTATCAAGGTTGGTGCTGCGACCGAGACTGAGATGAAGGAGAAGAAGCTCCGCATCGAGGACGCTCTCAACGCTACTAAGGCAGCAGTTGAGGAAGGCATGGTAGCTGGCGGCGGAACAGCATATCTTAACGTTATCAATGAAGTTAAGGGACTGCTTGACACTGTTGATGGCGACGAGAAGACCGGCGTTAAGATCGTACTGAAGTCGCTTGAGGCACCTGTACGTCAGATCGCAGAGAATGCAGGCTTCGAGGGCTCTATCATAGTTGACAAGATAATGAACAGCGGCAAGATCGGCTACGGCTTCGACGCGTACAGCGAGAAGTATGTAGACATGATGGAAGCTGGAATCGTAGACCCGACGAAGGTAACTCGTTCTGCACTCCAGAATGCAGCAAGTGTAGCTGCAACTGTTCTCACCACCGAGGCAGTAGTAGCCGACATCAAGGAGCCGGAACCCGCAGCACCAGCCGGAGGCATGGGCGGCGGAATGGGCGGTATGTATTAATGCGGGGAAGCCCCCGCTGGCATAGTCAAGGTTTGTTCTCGAAGACTTCATTGTTTACGGGTTATCAAACATACCGGGATTTTGTCTGATTTTGTAGGGCTCTGCTTGCCGCTTTATGCGGCAGATGTTATTCGCTATTTTTCGTTATATATAAATAAAGAACGTCATGTGTTTTACGTGACGTTCTTTGTTTAAAGTGCGTATTAAATTTTACATAACAGGGCGATTGATAGGTTTTTAGTCTTTGCTATGGAAGCCGAACTTTTCTAACGATACTTCCTCGACTGGCATGTTGTATAGCTTGGCAAGGAGCAATATCAATTCTTCGTCAGATGGCGACTTTTTGTATTCCTTTAGGAATTTTTTTACAGCTTCAATGGACAGAATTTTCCTTCCGCTGCACTCAGTATATGTATTAAAGTCGTGTGGACAGCTATATATACAAGCTTCGCTGCCCTCGTGTTCTATGTGACTATGTGGAAGTTTATGCTCTGTGTTTGTGTTTTCATATGCGTAAACAGCAATGCTGCTCATGACCAGCAGCAGTCCAAGGATAACCGATAACACCGCGTACTTCTTTTTCATTTTTAATTCCTCCAAAATTCGAATTATTTGCGTGGTTGGTTAATAAGGGTTTCCATTTTATGTTTGTTATGCTTACAACAGTAGTATAGCATAGATTAATTTATATGTCAATACTAATTTTTAAAATAACCTAAGATTGTAATATTATATAAAAAACATTGTGCAACATTGGCTATAGTGCATAAATGAAATTTTCGGGAGGTTGACTATGTTTCGTGAAATGAGAAGAATAAAGCAGCAGCTTACGCAAGCGGAATGCGCTGAGATATTAGAATCAGGCAAAAGTGGAGTATTAGCTTTATCTGGTGACGACGGCTATCCATATGCAGTGCCTCTCAACTATGTTTACGACTGCGGGAAGATATATTTCCATTGTGCGTGCAGCGGCCACAAGCTTGATTCGATAGAACGGTGTGATAAAGCGTCGTTTTGTGTTATTGATCAGGACGAGGTTGTACCGAAGAAGTACACGACGGCGTATCGCAGTGTGATTGCGTTCGGAAGAGTACAGGTCGTGCTTGATGAAGATGAGAAGCGTACAGCGATTGAAAAGCTTGCGGTTAAATATGCGCCGGACGATAGCATTGATAATCGCAATAATGAGATTGCTCGTGACTCAAAAAGAATGTGCATAATTATGTTGACAATCGAGCATATGACCGGAAAAGAAGGTCTCGAGGTTGCTCGCAGATGTAAGGAATAATAAAAATACCGCGCGAAAGCGCGGTATTTTTATGCTGCAAATAACCAATATGACATTTCAATCCACGGATTAAGTCCGACTTATATATTATATCAAATATATAATAAAAAATCAAGAATTATTATAAAATATTTTTTCGAAACCTATTGACAAATTTTTCATGATATGATATAATAAAAATGTCAATAAATCTAAATAACCAATATGACGAATATAAATTTTGGAGGTGATAATATTAACACTAAATTCAATTATCCAGCGCATATCAGAATCGATGGCGGTCAATCTACGATTCAGACTGTTACCGAGCATTCACTGAATGTCTCTGAACGCTGTCGAGCGATAATAAAGCGCATCCATCTTGAAAATACAGGTAAACTTAGCGGATTGATTCACGACATTGGAAAGAACACTCATGAATTCGCCGAGTACATAACAAGAGCAGTGTCTGGCGAGAAAGTCAAACGCGGCAGTGTTATTCATACATTTCAAGCTTGCCGAATGATGTTTGATACCTTCCATAAAGATTCAGTTGAAAGCTATGACGATTTATACAATAATCTGACCTGCGAGCTATTAGCGATTGCGGCCGCTGCACATCATGGACAGTTCGACGTGATAGACTATCGCGGTGACGACGGGATCAAATATCGCAATAAAGCTGATGTAGCTTACAAAGAAGCAGCCAATAACTTTTTCGAGCTCTGTATATCGCGTGATGAGCTTGGACGGCTATTTCAAAAATCTGTTGATGAAGTAAAGAATATAGAAATGCGAATGGAAGCTTCATCTATAAACGATGATACATGTAATTTTTACCTGTCCATGCTTTATCGTATACTGCTGTCGGCGCTGATAGAAGCAGACCGAAGCGATACGGCGCAGTTCATGGCGGGGATTGATACGCCTGAACCAGAAGATATGCATCCGATATGGAACGAAAAGCTGCGATCTCTCGAAGATAAGCTGTCAACTTTTTCAACAGAAGGTGCAGTTAATGCGGCACGGCGCAAAATTTCTGAAGCTGCTGCGTCATTTGCAGATATGCCATGCGGAATATATCGTCTGAATGTACCTACAGGCGGCGGTAAGACGTTGACTTCATTGCGTGCGGCACTCGCTCATGCTGCGGCTCATAATAAGCAGCGGATCATATTCGCAATTCCGCTTTTGTCGATACTCGACCAGAATGCCGCTGCTATTCGAAATGCACTTGATATTTATTCCAACGATGATGATTTTCTGCTCGAACATCACTCAAATGTTGTAAGAACCAATGAATCTGAAGAGCTTGACAGAAACGAGCTTGTACTTGAAAACTGGCACGCACCGGTTATTGTTACGACATTGGTGCAATTATTGAACAGCTTGTTCGAAGGCAAAACAACGTCGATACGGCGTATGAATGCGTTGATTGATAGTGTGCTTATAATAGATGAAGTTCAGAGCGTGCCGCGCAAAATGCTGTCTCTGTTTAACAATGCTATCAACTTCCTTGCTGAGTTTTGCGGCTGTACGATCATATTGTGCAGTGCAACGCAGCCGTGCTTTGATAAAACCGAGCACCCAATGCGCGAGGCTGCCGATATTATCCCATATGACGCTGAGTTGTGGAAGGCGTTCAAACGAACTGAGCTTGTCGATATGACTGACAAGCCGATGGATGGTGATTCTATTGCTGAATTTGCACTGGATAAGCTATACGACGCAGGCAGTGTGCTGATAATCTGCAATAAAAAGACGGAAGCAGTGGAATTATACGATAGGCTGTGCGGATCGGAGGCAAACGTATATCATCTGTCGACTTCAATGTGTATGTCACATCGTAAAAAGGTAGTTGCTGAGATTTCAAACGGGCTTAGCAATAAGCTTCCGGTGATATGCGTATCAACTCAGGTGATGGAAGCTGGCGTTGACTTGTCGTTCGGATGCGTTATACGTGTAAGGGCTGGGCTTGATAATCTCATTCAGGCAGCCGGAAGATGTAATCGGAATGGTGAGAGCAGCGAGATGCTGCCAGTATACTGTATTGATTGGGAGAATGAAAAGCTCGGTAGACTTACAGATATTGAATCCTCTAAAAAGGTTATGTGTGAACTATTGAACGCATATAGAAAAAATAAAATTGATAGCTTGCAGTCTGAAGCCGCAGTACATTTCTATTATGAGAAACTGTTTGTATCAGCTATGGATGAAGAATATGATTATAAGATAGAACAATATTCTTCTACGGTTCTTTCAATGCTCAGCGCTAATGATGAATTTGTTGATAAATGTACTGATGATCCAGAGTACTATTTTAATCAGGCTTTCAAAACCGCAGGTGATAAGTTCTGTGTTTTTGATAATAATACACTTGATATTCTTGTTCCGTGGGGTGATGGTGAAAGGCTGATTGAGGAGCTCGGTTCTGCACGTGCGAAAAGCGATTTGAAATATCGCCATGAGCTGATAAGAAAGAGTAGACTATATACAGTAGCTATTTATGATTATCAAAGAAACAAACTTGAAAAAGCTGGCGCTTTGACATCTATATGCGATGGGGCGACAGTTGTACTGAAAGATGGATATTATGATGATAATATTGGACTTTCCAAGTACAGACAGCATGATTTTGAATATATTGAAATTTAATTTGGGGGTGAAAGTTTGGAAGGTATTAAAGCGATATTGGAGGAACTTCCGAAATACAGGAATACGGTAGAATTTTGCTGTTATGCTGATTATGGCTTATTTACTGACCCGGTATATAAGCTGGGCGGAGAGAAATGCACTATGCAGATTCCGCCATATGAGGCGGTAAAGGGCATACTGATGTCGTGTTATTGGAAGCCTACTATTACATGGGTAATTGACGCGATTCGCGTCATGAACCCGATTCAGACTGAAGTAAAAGGGATACGACCGATAATGTACAATAAAATAATTAAAAAAGGTAAAATAAAGATAAACGACCTTTCGTATTATACTTATTTGAAGGACTGTGCATATCAGGTCAGAGCGCATTTCGTTTTTAACGAGAATAGACCCGAGCTTGCCGCAGACCGCAACGAAAATAAGCACCATAATATCGCTAAACGTTCGATTGAAAAGGGCGGCAGACGTGATATATTTTTCGGTGCACGTGAATGTCAAGGATACGTTGAATCCTGTGTTTTCGGTGAAGGAGAGGGGCATTACGACAGTATTGCACGGCTCGATTTCGGCACGATGTATCATGGCATTACTTACGCAGATGAAGCCTATTCGAACGAAACTCGCGGAAAATTGACCGTGCGATATGCACCGGTTACAATGAAGCATGGTATCATTGCCTATCTGAAGCCGGAGGAATGTAGTATTACACGTACTGTAAGGAATATGGACATCAAGCCGTTTGGAGTGAAGGAAAGTAATTTTACTCCGGTAGAGTGTTTGGACGAGGAGGGGGAGAGAATTGTCACTTCTTGAAAAGGCGTATCAAACGTATGAAAATCAGAGCTTTCGGGTAGGCGTTGAGACTGCTGGTGAAGAGACGCTGACTCCGGTCTCACATATGATCGCAAATGCTCATATTGAGATAACACTTGATTCAGATGGAACTTTTGCGGACGCAGTTAGAGTTTTAAAGGAAGCTTCAAAGACAATAATTCCGGTAACTATTGAATCTGAAAGTCGATCCGGAACAAGTGCGAAGGATCGTCCACACCCACTATCAGACCAGCTTATGTATCTTGCGGATGGATTGACAGGAAATCACGAGAATTATTGTGCGCAGCTGTCACTATGGGCGAATTCTGAATTTTCTACTCCGAAGCTTAAAGCGATTTTAAACTATATAGCCGGTGGTACGATACTTAAAGACTTAGCAGGCAAAAAGATTATCTCGCTTGATAATGACGGAAAGCCTGCGAAAGGCAATATAGAACAGACTGAGTATTCGAAGTGTCTTGTAAGATGGATAGTATTAGATACTGGAGAAATAAGCGAAGCTTGGCGCGATAAGTCTCTGATAAATTCGTATATCGAATGGTATTCTAATAAGATAAGTAAAGAACGTTCATCAGGGCTCTGTAATATTACATGGGATAAGGATGTTCTTACCGATTCTCATCCAAAGGGAGTACTCTCATATGCTAATGGTGCAAAGCTGATATCATCTAATGATACGTCCGGATTTACATATCATGGAAGGTTTAAGGAACCGGATGAGGCTGCTGCGATAAGTTATGTGGCTACTCAAAAGGCACATAGTGCTCTGCGGTGGCTTGCTGAAAATTATGGTGTTCAAATAGGCGACCGCAAATTTGTTTGGTGGCAACTTGCAAAAAGTAACAAGTTAAAGCCGGCGTTTAAGATTGGCGAATTTTCAAGTGGTAAGATTACCAAGGAAAAGAATAAAAAGCTTTCAAGCTTCAAAAATGAGCTAAAAGAAACTCTCGACGGATATAAGAATTCGTTTACACCTGGCGATAAGGTCATAATTGTCGCATTCGACGCAGCTACGACAGGACGTTTATCAGTAACATATTATAGCGAAATTGGTGCGGACGATTTTGCAGATCGAATATATACATGGTATAATACGATGAGCTATAGCAATGATGGTCATGCTCCGAGTATATACAACATTATAAGATATGCCTATGGACACGAACAGAATGAGCGCATGGTGGTTGATAATGACAAATTCTTTGGAGAAAGTGTGCAGCGATTGCTTCGCTGCGTAGTTGACAAAGCACCGCTGCCGAAGGATGTAGTGATGGCTCTGGCGCATAAATTCAGTCGGCCGCTTACTATTGGGAATACTAAGAATTTGATTGGGATCCGAAATGCTGCATTTGCGGCTGTAAAGAAATATCGGTATGAAAAATATGGGGAGGAATGGACATTGGCACTTGATAAGGAATGCAGAGACCGTTCGTATTTGTTCGGACGCTTGCTTGCGGTTGCGGAGAAGATTGAGGACGCTACGTACAATGATGAAAATCGCCGCGTAACGAATGCTGAAAGATATCAGTCGATATTTGTATGCAGACCGTTCTATACATGGAAAACGTTGAAAGGCAAACTAAGACCGTACAAGGACAAGCTTAAAAGAGACCACTATGGCTGGTTTGTAGAATATAACAAGTTATTGATTGAGATATCGGATAAGATTGAATGGGATGATCCGAATCTTAATAAAGGGTTGTCTGAGCTATATATCCTTGGATATTATCAGCAGCTGTCTGATTTCTATAAGAAGCATGAAGATGATTCGACTGCTTTGGAATCGGACGAGAGTGATATTAACGAAGAAGATTAAAATTTTTGGAGAGGTGCAAAATGGAGATTTTAAAGAATAAAATTGATTTTACGGTGCTTGTAAGCGTAAAAATGGCAAACCCCAATGGAGACCCGCTTGACGGAAATCGTCCGCGCACTAATATGGATGGCTACGGGGAGATATCCGATGTTTGTATCAAGCGAAAGATACGTAATCGTCTGATGGATATGGGATATAACATTTTCGTGCAGTCGGATGACAAACGTGCAGATGAATACAAGAGTTTGAGTGACAGAGCCTCGAATGAGCTTCCGAAATTCGGCAAGAAGGATGAAGCACAGTACGCAAAGGCAGCGTGTGAAAAGTGGATTGATGTCCGCAGCTTTGGTCAGGTTTTTGCATTCAAGTCTGACAATGTATCAGTAGGGGTGCGCGGACCTGTATCTATACATCAAGGTGTCAGTATATCAGAAGTTGAGGTCAACTCAATGCAGATCACCAAGAGTGTAAACAGCGAGCCATCAGATAAGAAATCGTCCGATACTATGGGAATGAAGCATATGGTTCGGTTTGGGTTGTATAAGATAAATGGTTCGATAAATGTTCAGCTTGCGGAAAAGACTGGATTCAGTGAAGCCGACGCTGAAGCTATAAAGGAATGTCTAAGGACTCTGTTTGTAAATGATACATCTTCTGCTCGTCCTGATGGCTCGATGGAAGTGATCAAGGTATATTGGTGGAAGCACAACTGTGCGATCGGTCAGTATTCGAGTGCGAAGGTACATCGCTTAGTTGAGGTAAATAAAAGAGAAGGTGTTGAAATTCCTGTATCGGTTGCTGATTATGATATAAAGTTGAATTCACTTCCAGAGCTTTTATGCGAAGAATTTGAAGGAATATGAGCGTGCGTTATATTATTGGCGCAATAGCGAACCTATAGTGAACATAAAATCCGTGTAGGTTCGCGCAGGCAATTTATTACATTTGAGCGTGTTTTTGCTGCTGTTGATATATATGCCCTGCAAAATTTTAGCTTAGAATGTTAATGTTGATTGCTTATCGGTATGCAAATTCTGCATTTATGTGCAGATTTGCTGTCATCCCCCATGCGGGGGATGTGGATTGAAATTTGAATAGCAAACTCCAGTATATCTAGGGTCAAGAGTCATCCCCCATGCGGGGGATGTGGATTGAAATGCGTGGTGGTCGAGGAGTACATGGATGATGTTTTGTCATCCCCCATGCGGGGGATGTGGATTGAAATAGAAATACTAAACTCACTTCACTCGACCTCGGGCAGGTCATCCCCCATGCGGGGGATGTGGATTGAAATAATTTGTACATTTTTACCTTTCCGCCCGCTTGGGGTCATCCCCCATGCGGGGGATGTGGATTGAAATAATTGGTTTTCGCGGCGGCGAAACCGCCGAAGAAGGTCATCCCCCATGCGGGGGATGTGGATTGAAATAGCGGAGAGGAGCAACTCATTTACATCAACCCTTGTCATCCCCCATGCGGGGGATGTGGATTGAAATGGTTATTGCGGTGACTGCAAATATCAATAAGGGTTGTCATCCCCCATGCGGGGGATGTGGATTGAAATGCACAGCAGTTGCGCTCAAACGCAGAGGTGTCAAAGTCATCCCCCATGCGGGGGATGTGGATTGAAATTTTTTCCGTCATCGTTGAGGTCGCGGTCCATATCCTTAGTGTCATCCCCCATGCGGGGGATGTGGATTGAAATAAATATATTATATATTTTACATTTATTTACATATTGTCATCCCCCATGCGGGGGATGTGGATTGAAATGGCTTTGCTTGCAAACTCTCCAACGAGTGGATCGTCATCCCCCATGCGGGGGATGTGGATTGAAATTTGCTGTTTGCAGAAGAGGCGTTAGGAGATGGCAGTCATCCCCCATGCGGGGGATGTGGATTGAAATCGTTCGTCGGGCGGTGTCCTCTGCTCCGTCCGCGTCATCCCCCATGCGGGGGATGTGGATTGAAATGACCATGAATGGGACGGTATACCGAATAGACATCGTCATCCCCCATGCGGGGGATGTGGATTGAAATAAAAATACCAAAAAATATTTTGGGAAACTTTTGAAAGTCATCCCCCATGCGGGGGATGTGGATTGAAATCGTTCGTCGGGCGGTGTCCTCTGCTCCGTCCGCTTGT
>JAAVZO010000041.1 GCA_022791685.1 Clostridiales bacterium | reverse complement strand
GCCGCTTGTGTCGCGTTAAGGTCGATTAGATATTCTTCGCAAAATCGCTGTTGCTTTTCGGTCACCGCAGTCACCGCCTTTCTTGTAATAGTAATGGCAGACATAGTTTCCCATATCTGCCGATGATACTATTATACCACACTATAATTCCTCATTGTCCTCAACTTTCTTTGTCATTACTCTTTTCTATGTAACGATAGCAAATATTGCTCAAATTTTTCCAAGTGTTGTTACCGCCGATATGCGCGGCACAGGCATTCCACGAAAAACCATTTATAAACCGCAGTGTGAATATCTGACGAGTGAGGCTGTCCGGTATATCCGCAATATATCGCTCAAGCCTGTTGCGCTCGTAGAGACATTGAGTAACCTTTGCGGATATGATTGCCTCAAGGTCAGCTATCTCTGCAACATTCCGTTCAAGGCGGTTTTCATTGCTGCAGCCTCCCGGCATACCTGTTAAGTTAGGTCCGGATGGGGTTAATGCTAAAGATCTTAATTTCTCCAACCGCTCCTTATCCATCTCGATCTCGCGGTTCAGCTGGTACAACTGCGATAGCTCGTGTATTGTCAATATATTTCACTCTCCTTGCGTATTTTGTATCAGGATAGATAAATACCCACCCAATCAATTTCCGTCGATTTCAGCGTCAGTTTTCCCACACGTTGCTGATGTTTTTGATAAACTGCGGCGTAGTCTGTCCCCAAGCTCTGCGCGCTGCTCATCTGTATAGTTCATCTTCTTTGGTTGACGAGGCAATACAAACCAGTCAGCAGGCATTGCAGCTGTTATTCCGCCAAGCTCACCGTCGTATTCGTAGCGGTGCATTATCTGAACCTTGTCTGGCTGCTCGTCTGCAAGTCTAAGCAGCCGATTGATAACAGCTGTCTCGTCTGTATGCACTGTCAAGTGCTTATCTCCGCGTATACGTTCTATCGTTGTTTCCATCGGCTCACTCCTCGCTATAGATATCGACATCAGCGTCGATGATAAGCGGTACATTGTCAGTAAAGCGGATTTTGAGCTCGCCGTCCTTGTTGGAAGCTGTTACAGCGCAATTCTTGAACACTGCAATGAATTCGTCTCCGTCCTCCATTTTTCGACCCTCACGTTCGATGAACATCTCGCCTGCTATTTTTATCGCTTCTTGTATGTTTATCATTTTAGTTCCTCCACACTTTTAATTTTTCTGATTCTCGCTTTAAGCACCGACATCACGTTCTCATGAGTGCCTGCACGGTCTCGTACAGTGGCAAGGACATCTTCGTCAACGCAGCCCTGTACGACAAGATAATGCACAAACACCTTATCATACGTGGAACCCTGCCGCCACAAACGGCATTTGCCTTGGTCGTTGAGCTCAAAGCTCCAATTCGGCGTAAACCAGATAATGTGCCGACCGCCGGCTTGCAAATTCAGCCCATATGCGCAGCTTGCAGGGTGCACCAGCAGCACATCGATTTTGCCCGCATTCCAATCGTCCTCATCCTTGGTGTCCTTGTACACACGCACCCGAAGCTTCGTTTTCGCCAACGCTGCAAGTATACGTTCCTTGTCATGCTGAAAGCCGTAAAACGTGATACAGTGTTCGCCGTTAAGCTGTTCCAATAGTTCTAAGTATGTGTCAAGCTTGCAGTCATGCAGGTGTACCGTGCATTTGTCATCGTCGTAGATCGCACCGCTGCAAAATTGCAGCAGCTTACCGGTAAGCACTCCCGCAGTATTTGCGGTGATAACGTCCTCGTCGATCTGCAAAAGCAAGTCGCGCTCGAATTGGTCATATGCCTTACGAGCTTTGCTGTCGAGTATGACCGGGATCTCATGCTCAACACAAGCCGGCAATTCTAAATAGTCCTCAGCCTTCATGCTTATGCAAATGTCGCTTATCGCATTTAGGACCGCAGCCTCAGCGCCGTCTTTTGCGCTGTACTCTGTGAAATGCCCGCCGTGAGTGTTGCAGTCAAAATACATCTGCCGATATTGAGTGATAGTCTTGCCGAGCCGCTGCCCTTCGTCCAGCAAATATATCTGCGCCCACAAATCTTCAATTCCCGCAGAGGACGGCGTTCCGGTAAGCAGCACGACTTTTTTCATGAAACGCCGTACCAGTTTCAGCGCTTTGAAACGCTGACTTCGTCCGTTCTTGAAGCTGGTGCTCTCATCAAGCACGACCATGTCGAACGGCCACGCCTGTTTGTAGTAGTCCACAAGCCACGGGATATTCTCGCGGTTGATAACATAAACGTCAGCTGGGGTATTAAGTACCTTTATGCGCTTCGCAGACGAACCCAAAACAGTCTCCACACGAAGATGTTTCAGATGATCCCACTTTGCAGCCTCTTTGCTCCATGTTCCCTCAGCGACCTTTTTCGGCGCTACAATCAACGCCCGACGTATGCTCCACTGATAATATCGCAGTATATTTATAGCCGAGAGCGTGATTGAAGTCTTACCGAGTCCCGGTCTAAGAAACAGCCCGACCGCTGGGTCGTTCACTATACGCTCAATGCAGTATGACTGATAGTTGTGAGGTCTATACTCCAACTGGTATCACCTCGTCAAGCAGATCCGCTGCATCGGACCATCCCCACACAACTCTGACATCCGCGCCGCGCTTTCGCATTTCGCTTATCTGCCACTCCTGTATCTTTGCAAGCCGACCAGTCTCGGTCTTTAATTCGACAAATACGATCCTGCCACCGGGTATTAGTATCATCCTATCCGGCACACCGGGATTTCCCGGACTGACGAACTTGCAGCACATACCGCCCCGTTCTTCTACAGCCCTCTTCATTCTGCGTTCAATTTCTTTTTCAAGCATTCTCTATCCTCCAAAAAAGTATTCGTAACCGTTCTCGCGCACGTGTATACGGGCGCAAATTTAGGCGTGTTAGGGCGAATAATTCTCTCTAATCTCCCTAATTTTTTTTAATGTTATATATTTGGTTACATTGGTTACAAAGTTACAAAGCCCGAAAAGCCCTGATTTTATGGGACTTTTTTTTGTAACCATCTTTGTAACCGAGTGTAACCATCTTGTAACCAACTTTTTGGCTGTAACCAACTTTAAATCAGAGTTGGTTACAAGATTGTACGTAGGATTTTTGGACTCCGTACTCATTTCCGAACCTCGCGGCTACGCCTTTCTCCCACCCCAAGCTCGTCAGAATTGCGGTTATCTCTCTCGACTTTCGCCCGTCAAGCGCAGCTATGCCCATGCCTAAACACTCCTGCCAAATCTCCTTAACACACACCTTTTGCCGCGGCATGGTCTGAGTCTCCCCGTTGACAGAGCCATCCCAAAACGCCTTCCGGCGCATTAGATCCCAGTTCTCCCAATCTATCGGTACTTCTCGACTCAGAAAGTTCGCTATCGTATCAGTCCACGGATGGAATTCTCTGTGTTCCTCTTGGACTCTCGCAGCTTCTCGCTCCATATCAGCAGGTAGATACAACGGTTCGCCGCCCTTCCATCGAACAACCGCCTCCGCCCATATCTGGTCTCTTTCAGAATCCAGATCATTAAAAACACTCTTTTTCCGGTCTGTGACATCTATGTCCAAAGGCCAAAAGCGTCTGCCTCCGGTCTCATCGCGAAGGCATTCCGCATTGTTAGTCGTACCAAAGAATATACATTGCCGCGGTCTATCCTCTGGAAACTCCGCATAGGCTGCACGGTAGAAATCGCTTTGCTTAGACAAAAAAGCTTTAGCTTGATTCATTGTCGCCTTGTCGAAGGCGTGCATTTCCGGCACTTCAACGAGCCACTTTCCGGTTATTGATTCAAACGCATTCTTTCCATCGAATGTCACCATGCTGTCTGAGAACCAATCCTCCTTGCCCGCTAATTTGCTTATGATGGTGGACTTGTTCCGTCCCTGCTTTCCGACGAATATCGGCATGTAGTCGAACTTACACCCCGGTGTCATAACGCGCGCAACGGCTCCGACAAGCGCTTTTCGCGTGACAGCTCTCGTGTAGGCATTGTCAGCTACACCTAAATAATCGGCAAAAAGCGTATCAAGGCGAGGCTGACCGTCCCACGAAAGCGAAAGCAGATAGTCACGAACAGGATGAAACCGCTGTCTGACGGCACAAGCTACTACCGCGTCTTTTAGATCCTGCTTGCTCGGTCGAAATTTATACTGTATTTCGAAATGCTTTCTCAGCTCAGTTGTGTCGGAATCAGACCAATAGCCCGATTCATCCCTCCACGGTAGATCCTCCGCCGCATATATCCTGTCCGAGAACTCATCCTTACGGGCGCAGCCATGCAGCTCTGCGACGTTTTGAATAATGAGCATTATGTTATTCAGCGTTTTCTCGTAGCCGCCGCTCGCGCTTACTGTTAGCCCGCTTGTCCAATCGACCGGCTCCCCCTTATCAGGATCGCTTTTATTTATATCTGCGAAATCCTCTTTAGCTATTAGAGCGACTACCTCCGGAAGCTCTCGTGCGTATTCGCACATGGCAGCATAAGACGGCAATCGATTGCTCGGCATACATACTTGTATATTGTCGTCTCTGTCACCGAACTTATGAAGGCGCACAAGGTCAAAGGCGTTTACAAGCTTGCCGCTGCACGGGTCGGTCGCATGGTGGCTGTACAAAAACTTGCCGCCTTCGTAAAGCACAGCTCCGCCTGTAGTTGATCCACCAAGATAAGTATATCTATCCGGAATATTATCGACTGACTCATAGATCCCCGGCAGCAGCTCGTCCATTGCCCGGCGTATATCGTATGTACGGCAGAACGCCCCAACAATACCGCTTTTACTTTCCGGGTCACCCTGTTTTACCGCAAGCTTAGTAAATGTATTTTGCCCCGGTAACGCAGGCCATGAATCTATATCGTGCCAATCTGCATACTGCGCCAGAAGACCGTCCGCCGATATGAATGGCTTGTCGCCTACAACATACACATACTCGCTGTCTGAACAGCAGCTTGGCCAATACATGAGCCGACTCGGCTCGAAGGTCGTAGGGTCGGCAAATTCAAGTCCAATGTATTCGGCAGCTTTGCGCGCCAACGGCTCGTACTCGTCCGCCGTGACAGTCCGGTCAAGCGGCAAAAGTACACGCAAACGCGGCGCTGCCGGCTGATGTTTACGAGTACTGTAAACACAATACCCACACCCTAAAGCTTCCACTCGACGCAGCACATCGTCTTTATGACCTATGGGGATGTTGTCAAGGTCGAGCGTGATAATATCACGGCCAGTGACATTACCCGATTTCCGACGTGCACCGTTAAGAGTACCGCCTACAAAACCTCCGACATCCTTTAATTCGTCTTGCTCAGCTTTTTTTAAATTAAAATACTCGGTAAGAGTTTCAGTGCCCCTTGCAGGAACTTTTAATTTTTCCCACAGCTCCGACAGCATTAGCGTCTGCGTGTTCCATATCGTCGCGCGCCTGCTTGCTCCCGTAGCTATGGATATCTTACGGTCATTTTGCATTTCTGTTAATCCTTTTTGAAGAAGCTGCCGACCCAGCCGTCCGCGCTAAGCGGTAATCCCTGCGCCCACGGTGCAGGACGGCTCATTATTTCGACTGTTTTCGCGAGCATTTCCTCGTCGCCCGCCCAGGGCTTAGTGTCGATGACAACCTCGTCGTGTATATGAAATACAACCGGAAGACCGGCAGCTTCTAAGCTTTCAATAGCATATGCCAGACAATCACGGGCTATTGCCTGTACGCAATTCTCTACAAGCTTTCCGCCGTATGTCTCGATACGCTTCCATTTCTTAGTAGTCTGGTCCATACCCATATATGATATCGAAGGGTTTCCCCACTGATTCACACCTATCTGCGGCGCATTGTAGAAAAGCTTTCTGCCGCTTGGCAGGGTTATTGTCATATAGCTGTTGTTTTGACTGACATCGCATTCGTGCGCAAATATGAGACCATTTATGCCGATACTTCCACCTTGACCAATAACCTTGACAGCTGCGGAATCTACCTTATACCACAGATCGCGGATCCGCTTGTTAGCTTCACGCCAACGGCTAACGATATCAGGCAGATCTTCCTCAGGTATACCCATATCAAGCGCACCCATATTGATAAGCGCTCCGGTACTGCCTTGATAACCGAGCGCCAACTCTGCGACCTTGCCTTTTTGCCTGAGAGCATATTCGGGATTGCCTTTTTTGATGAGCTCAATAGGTACTCCGAACATCTGCGAAGCTGAGGCTTCATATATTTTACCGTGTGTGCGGAACACCTCGAGCCGCCAGTCTTCGTTTGCAAGCCACGATATGACGCGGGCTTCTATAGCTGAAAAATCAGCGTCGATAAGAACGTTTCCCTCAGTTGCTATGAATGCGGTCCGTATCAGCTGACTTAGTGTGTCCTGCACGCTTCCATATGTCAACTTTATCGCATTTAGCTTACGCTCCTTGACAAGCTTACGTGCAAGCTGAAGCGATCCAATGTATGTACGCGGGAGATTCTGCACTTGGACTAAACGTCCAGCCCATCTGCCCGTACGATTAGCGCCATAAAATTGCAGTAGTCCACGCACACGATCATCACTACAGACCGCTTGCTCGATAGCGTCATATTTTTTAGTGCTGGTTTTACAAAGCTCCTGCCGAATCTCAAGCATACGCTGCACCCTTTGACTGTTGCAGTCACGAGCGAGCATTTTTACCACGGTGTCCTTACGCAGCTCGGGTATTTCTTCATCTGTTTCAGATTCAAGCCACGAGGTGAGCTGACGCACACTGTTCGGGTTATCGAGCCCGGATATGCTCTGCGCTTCTTCAATAAGGCTGCGCCGAACTTCGCCGGCGATGTCAAGCGCGCCGCGTACCATGTCCATATCAACAGCAACACCTCTGTTGTTGATAATGAGGTCGGTCTCCCATTCCTTTTGCACATTGTCGGGTATATAAATATTAGAAAGCTTTTGTTCGATCTCCATTTCGGTCACTACGTCCTGACAGTTGTACTCCTTGAACAGTTTCCACCTTTCCGGGTCATGACAGGGATAATTGCGCGTTCTGCCGCCGTTCGCATTTGTAGGCGAACAGGGTATGCAAAAATAGCGGATGAGCGCCTTTCCGGTGTTGAGCTTGCGCTTATCCTCAGACAACCCCAAAGCCCGTCCCGTAGCGTCCAACCCGGCGGTATATCCAGCATATAGCCCGTGAAGCATTGTACATCGCCATTGCTCAGGCGGCAGCTGCCTATCCATATATTTGGATAGGCAGCTCCACTCAAAGGCGGCATTGTATGCGTGTTTTATATAGTCCGACGATATCAAAGCTTCAGCGATATTTTGCGGTAATAGCTCATCATTGGTAAAATCCACGCAAACTACCGGAGAACCGTCTAATGAATAGGCGAACAGCAGTATTTCAAAATCCGGACTCTCAACATATTTTTGCAGACCGGCTTTTTGTATTGGAACGCTTGAATATGTCTCAAGGTCAATGTTTAAATGGTGCATGACTTTTTACCACGGCATACCAGTTATGGGGTTTACCGCTGGACGGCTCTGCTGCTGAAAAGCGGGTGCAGCTTGCGCCTGACCATAGCTTTGAGCAGCGCTGAACTGAGTACCGCTGAAGCTTTGACCGATACCCTCAAAGTCACTGGCAGCAGATGAGCCCCCGGAAAGTGCGTCGCCGTCGCGGGTCTTCATCACATTGCCGAGACCGCAGCCAACCCCCTTACTGCCCGCGGTATCGTAAGCGAAAAAGTTTATAGTTACTCGAGCATACATTCCACTGTAAATATCGGACGGCAAGAGTTCGCACGAAAGATTATCGATACCAACGACCTGTGGCTTGTTTTTTGTGCTGGCTGTCAGCACCCAATGACCCTTGCACTCATCACCATAAGGTAAGCCTGACTGACGAAGTCCATCTCCGTCATGTACAAGCTGTTTTGGCGCTGGACGTGCGCCGCCCCACTTCTTGCTTACGCCTTCATCGTAAGCCGCCTTAATGGAGGCTTCGATGTCAGCGATAGTCGCTGTATCGGTTTTGGGGATGAGCAGCGTTACGCTGTACTTCGGTTCACCACCCTGCTGAGGCGCTCTTGGTGTAGTGAGGTTTGCATAGGAAAGGCGGACTTCACCTGTCAATACTTTTGTTGCGATATTCTGATACATGATATTATCTCCTTAAATTTAATTATTCTCATTCGGTGTAGAGAGTTTCTTACTTTTGATATTTTCAAAATGTGCCAAAATTTTAGTTTTACGGTCGTAAGCTATTTTTGCACGTTTGACTTCTTCTCGCAGCTTTTTGTTGTTACGTTCAGCGGTCTTTTTATCACGGCAATACCCATATTGGATATCTACGTACCCATCTCGAAAAGCCATACTTGCTTCGTGCCAATGTTCCTTAGCTTCGTGAGCTAAAGACGGTAAATATGTACCAAGATACTCGATAGCCTCGATATTTCGGTACGATTCTTGGAATGTATAGCCAAAGAACTTATATATGTTTTTTAGCTTCTCAGTGTTGAAAAAAGCGTTAGCGTTGATCTCTATGACGCAACGTTCGACCAGCACTGTAAGCTGCCGGTCATCCATTAGCTGTCACTCCTGCAAAGTCAGCTGCCGCCGGACTATATGCCTCCCGTTTGTCACTCATAGGTGCAAGTGTAGGCTTGCCAAGCGGCTTGATCACAAAGCTGCCGAGCTTGTCCGTAAATTCAGTTTTACCCATGAGCTTTTCGATTTCGCTGAGCGTCTTTGGCTTACGGTCATATACGAGCGCTTCGTCATATCCGGCTGCGAGCACCGCCGCAATAGCTGCGTCTTGGTCCGCAAATGTACGATTACTTCTTCCGGCTACAGCTTTCCAACCGGGGATATTACCGCCGCTAAGCAAAGTATTGAGAGCATAATCTTCGATATCCTTGTACCAATTTACAAGCTCTTTACCTCTGATAAGCAGGTCGCCGATCTCGTTGTCTGTGAGTGTGCCTTTTTGGGGCGCGCAGTTCTTAAACTCTTCAAGAGCGGTATTTTGAGCTGCGCGCGCTTTACACTGCGCCTTACCTCTGCAAAAACGGCAATGCTCACCGGGGTTAAATTCACCAAACCCCATGTACGCCTTCGCGGCGATAGGCTTTATACTCTCGCCCCACGAACGAAGCTCGTCTGCTGTAATCGTTTCGCTGCTTGGCTCGTCCTGAATGCGCGGTTGGTCAATCGTCATACACACAAACTTGATAGTGTCGCCGTAGATAGGCTCGTAGCGTTTGAGCGCACCGAGGGCGTAGAGCCGCATTTGCGGGTTATTTTCCGCCGATACAGCAACTCCTTTTCCGTGCTTGTAATCCGTGATGTTGAGCGTATCGCCTCCGATCATAACGCAGTCGCAAGTACCGAAGCCCTCCGGTACGTATTCAGCAAAATCCACCTTAACCTCAGCAACAACACTTGGAGTACTATCGTATTTCATTGCCTTCTCTACAAGGTGCTCTATGTAAATATCCGAGGTCTTGTCCATCTCGTCGTTATACAACGGGTCTTTTTTAAGCTTATTGAGCCGCGTTAAGTAAGTACGAGGCGAAAGCTGAGTGGTGAATTTCTTGATTACTTTAAGCTCACAGACAGCATGAGCAAGTCTACCTTCCTCAGCGTAGGACGATGTGCTTTCTGGAAACTGTTCCTCATATCGCGGTGCAGCCGTGCATTTCAGCCAGCGGGAAGCCGATGAAGCCGACAGCAGCGCGTGTTTTTCAGGTGTTGACATTAAATATCCTCCTCGTAGTCTTCGATTATTTCCACGAGCTCTGCGCCTTGGATGATCATCTGCGACACAATATGCTCCAGTGGCAATCCGGTCGCACGATACAGCTTCATGAGAACGGCGTTTGCAGCAGCATTTATGCGAACTACTCGCCTATCGTCTTTCAGCTTTTGTGATGTATGTACTTTGAGAGTAATCTTAT
This sequence comes from Clostridiales bacterium, assembly GCA_022791685.1. Classification (GTDB taxonomy): domain Bacteria; phylum Bacillota; class Clostridia; order Oscillospirales; family CAG-272; genus Flemingiibacterium. Next base: position 18,818 of record JAAVZO010000041.1, on the reverse strand, counting down.
CAGACACGATGACCCCTCCTTATATTGCAGCTCCGAGAGCTCTTAGTTCGTTTGCGAATGCCCCATAATTTTCTGGCGCTAACTGTGTGAGATTCGTTATGCCAAACTTAGTGAGCAGCTGCATAAGCTGTTCCATCTTGCCGGTATCCATAAGGGCTGTACCAGCCGTCGCAATCATTTCGAGCGTATATTGCGGTGCAGCAGTAGGGATCGCGGCAGTAGGTACAACAGGAATCGGATCAGCGGCAGGTGCAGCGGGCTGAGCAGCTGTCGCACTCAAAGGTACACCATGTACCGGCATAGTAGGGTTTGTCGGCTGCGCTGCTGGCGCTGTGCTGACCGGTGCGGGTTCATTAACGGCGGATTTTGTTTGGCTTCCGCCGATAGCGACTGCAAGGTTGTTGATTGCCGCTGCAAGCTCTGCGGCGACGATTGTGATCTTTAATTCTAACATTTTTGTTCTCCTTGTTATATGTTTTTTTATTTTTTATCTTGACTTTTCGAGATTTTTGTGGTATAATTAGAAACGTTAAAAAGCATAAATATCTCGATGAGTCTCGCACAGTGTTACATGTGCGGGGCTTTTCATTTGCAGATGACCGCGGACGATCTCGTACTCGGTGTCGTCAGGTTCGAGTCGGCGCAGCAGTGAAGCGATGAGCCGTTCGCGGTCTGCAAGCTCGCGCCGCAACTGCTGGTTCTCGCTCTGGCACGCAAGCACCTGCTTTATATCCTCCGCGAGCGTTACGTTTGTGATATCCATTATGCTATCCTCCTTATTACGTCAGTAGTGAGCGCAGACAGGCTGTCTCCAGTGACGTTGATTCTTTTGTACCCGCCGCGGTACATGCAGTAGACGTATTCTTTATCTACGATCGTTCCGTATGTTACAGCGAGGATCCTTTCGTCAATCGCACATACGAGCGGTGCGAGGTAGTAGTGTACGTATTCGGTCTTTGTCATGCGTTGAGTCCTCGCTTTTAAACTTCGTCCGGCTTTACCGGACCGACTAATCTCTCGAATTCGACAGGCGAAATATAGTAAGTATACTTTTTCCTGCCTCTCAGCTTTATAGCTTTGCCGAAACCGAATATGCCCTGCTGCAAGCAAATTCGTATGAACTGCTCAGACTTTCCCATGCGCTCGGCAGCCTCCTTAATTGTGATTACGTTTCCGTTTTGTACTGACATGATTATTTACTCTCCTTTGTATTCATTTCATTTAGCAGACTAACAATCTTACACATTGTTTCTGCTATGGCGCACAAATCAGCGGCTGCGTCATCATACCTTGTAAATGTCTCCGAATACTCCGAAAGCAGTCTCAGCTGCTTACGGAGTATTTTTTCGTCTTGTGGGTTCATGTTCTCACCTCCTTTCAATCCTCATAAAACCGCTGCCAATCAAACCCGAGGGCTGCGGCTATTTTTTTCGCTGTTGGTACGCGAACTCCTCGTTCGCCTGATTCGATGTAATAATACATCGTTCGAGATATGCCGCATAAATGCGCGGCTTCTTCGATAGATAAATTATGTTCTTTACGTAATTTTAAAAGCCATAATCTAATAACAATCGCCCCTTTTCTTTCACTTTGTGAGAATATTATATCACGTATTGAAAGAATTGTCAAGAGGTTTTTTGTCATTTCGTGAGAAAAAATATTTTTTGTATAACTCCTATTGATTTCTTTCACTTTGTGTGATATCATATAATAAAAAAGGTATAACCATGCTAAGTGAAAGATTGAAAACATTACGTAAGAAAAAAGGCATCACACAAACACAGCTTGCTGAAGAATTCCATATTTCTGCTGGTACAGTCGGAAATTGGGAAACAGGAAATCGTGAACCTGATTATGAAACTCTTTTAAAGCTTGCAAAATATTTTGAAGTAACAGTTGACTATCTTCTGGGAAATGATGAAATAAAAAAATCTCCTACTGTAGATTCTACTACAGAAGAAGATGAAGAACTTATTGAGTATCTGGAGGAACTAAAAAATCGTCCAGAAATGAGAATGCTGTTTTCGCTTTCGAAAGGCGCTACAAAAAAAGACGTTGAAGACGCGGTAAGAATAATACAAGCTTTACGCGAAAGGAACGAATAATGATAGAAGATGATGTTATTGTAAGATATATACCTTTGCCGCGAAAAGTAAACGCGGTGACCGTTGTCGATGATGACGGGTATCACAATGTCTACATAAATTCGTTACTATCATATAATGAACAAACAAGAGCGTTGAAGCATGAACTATGTCACATTAAAAGAAATCATTTGTTTAATAAACTAAACATCAAACAATGTGAAAAAACTGCGTCAGACGAAGCAAGACCGATTTATTAAGTAAATCATATTTAATAAGAAAATGTCTCAAATCATGGAGTTAATCGTACGGGATTAGGAACGCAAATAAAAAAGACGCGAAGAACTTGGCCTAACACAAGCCCAGCTTGCTGAAAAACTTGAAATATCTAAATAAATCTCTTTGAAGGTAGGAATAATAAATGTATTACGATTATAACGCTGATTTTTGCGGCAAAAGTTCAAATGGCTTGAAACCTCATGAAATATTGATGTTATCATATGCAGAAAAATATGCCGCTAAAAAAGCCGAACCAGCGGTATTTTGGAAAAATCAATATAAAGTTGATAACGTATATACACTCATAAATTCACTTACTGCGCGTGGTTTTTTTGATGGAGTTCATTTAACAGAGCTTGGAAAACAAGAAATCGAGAAAAACAGTTGGGTTTTAGAAATCCACCGCGGAAGAATGACAGATTTTTCTTTGGTTGAGATGTCTCGATTGGTCGAGCAAAATCCTCATCTATCAATAGATGATATCATTTGGAATGAGTATTCTAATCGCTTACAAAAAGAAAAAAACAAACAAAATTGGCAAAGATATTGCTACATAAAATCGCTAATGGCTAATTTCGCAGTTAAGCAAAGACGATATGACGTAGCAATAGAAGCTCTTAGTGAAGTTTGTTATTATAATATTAATGTTTTAGTCCGTCCATGGGATGTTGAGAACAGAACTGTTTTATTAACAGACGATGTTGAAAAATTGGAGCAGTGCTTATACGCCGAGCATATTAGTGACGAAGAATTTATAGAATATTTTGTCAGTCAATTCAGCGAAGCTGATATGCACGACCGCATTTTGACAGCAAGAGGTGCAGCAGAATTCATCGTAGCTAGTATGCGTAACGATTCTAACCGAGTCGACGAGTTTTTCTCGCTTATATCTCAAAAATGCAATGAAATATATAAGCATGAGTATGATGGAACAATTAATATTAAAATTGATTCCCCGTATAAATCGAGAAATAAAGTTGCAGCTTTCTTACTTTGTTTCTTCTTTGGCTTTTTTGGAGTACACCGTTTTTATGTAGGAAAAATTGGAACTGGATTTTTGTATATGTTTTCCTTTGGGGTGTTTGGCTTAGGAATCCTTATTGATTTAATTATGATAGTTATGGGTAGCTTTAAAGACAGTAATGGACAAGCACTTATTTGAAATGCTGTATTAAAGTAATTTAAGTTCACCGAGGATAATAAAATGAGTTTTATTGACACGATAAAAAATATAATAACTGCGAATTCTCTTAAGGATGAAAATAGCAGGCTGACTGAAAAAATCCGGAAGCTGGAGCAGGATTACGAGTCAAGCGGGTTTGCTGATTATCAGACAGCTCAGAATAAATTGAAGGAAATCCATTCTGAACTGGATGAACGCAGCTCGACGATCGATTCGCTAAACACTGAATGCGAGAAACTACTGGCTCAACGCGATAAACTCGATTCTCAGGTCAAGTCTAACGAGAAAAAGGTCAGCAAACTAAAAGAAGCGTACAATTCTATCTCATATTCTATTAAGAAATGCTCTGAACTACCAGATTCGGTAATTAAGATCCCAAACTTTTCAGAAAATGAAATCGATGAGCTTGTCCCATCCGTTGTACTGAATACCCACTGCATGGATTGCAGAGATCTACGAAAATCTTTTAATGAAAATGATAAGCGCATTACTGAACTTATCGAAAAATATAGCTCACGATATACGACTAAGGCTAATAAAACAATCTACTCCTTAATGGTTATAGCTCTAAGAGCCGAACTGCAAAATATCCTGTATGACCTTAAATATCAGAAATTGGATAAAGGCATTGAAAACGTTAAAGCCGTTACAGAAAAGTATATGAATCTTGTATGTGATGGCAACCAATCCATAGCGCCAACCGTAACAAGATTTATCGGTGAACTTGAATATTTCTTTATAAACGCCGTAAAAATTGAATATGACTACTATGTACGTAAAGAGCAGGCTCGTCAAGAACAGCTTGCAATACGCGAACAAATGCGTCAGGAAGCTGAAGAACGAAAGGCCCTTGAAGCCGAACGCAAAAAAATTGAACATGAGGAATCAAAGTTCAAAAATCAAATTGAAGATATTACAGCAAAATTGGAAAATGCCGACGAATCAGAGGCTGACAAACTACGTAAACGTTTGCTTGAACTTGAAGTGCAGTTATCGAGTGTAGTTCAGAAGAAAGAGGACATTGTAAATCTTCAGAACGGCAAAGCAGGCAATGTGTATATCATAAGCAATATCGGCTCGTTTGGTGAAGATGTATTTAAAATCGGAATGACACGTCGACTCGACCCACAAGACCGGGTAGACGAACTCGGAAGTGCTTCAGTTCCTTTCGGTTTTGATGTGCACAGCTTTATTTTTTCCGACGACGCGGTTTCTCTTGAAAACGAACTGCATAAGCGCTTAAATGATCATCGTGTGAATAAAGTTAATATGCGTAAGGAATTCTTCCGAATTTCTCTTGATGAACTTGAGGAACTCACGCATAGTATCTCTCCTACATCCGAATTTGTGCGCACTATGGCGGCAGAGGAATATCGACAGTCAATTTCGAGCAATGATAATTATGAACCTACGAATAGCACATTTGGTGAAGCAGATGAAGAAGATAAACTAATATAAAGGAGTCCATATCATGCGCAATCCAAACGGCTTTGGCAATATCACAAAACTGTCCGGCAAACGGCGTAATCCTTGGCGCGTGCGTAAAACGCTGCGATGGGAGATAGATCCGGTCACCGGAAAGCAAAAGCAAGTCTTTCAAAATATCGGGTACTACCCCACTCGTGCAGCCGCGATGGAAGCATTATCGAACTTCAACGCCAATCCATACGATGTTGGCAAGGATATAACCTTTGCGGACATTTACGACAAATGGTCAAGAGAAAAGTTTTCTTCGATCTCTGACTCTAACATAAAAGGGTATAAGGCTTCATATGCGGTATGTCATCCGCTCTACAATATGAAGTTCGGTGAAATTCGCAAATCACATCTTCAAGGCGTAGTTGACAACTGCGGCAAGAATTACCCAACACTTCGCAAATTAAAGGTGCTATTCAATCAACTGTACACTTATGCAATGCAAAATGATGTTTGCAGTAAGGATTACTCAGAATTCGTTGATATCGCAAAATATAAAGATAAAAATACTATTGAAAAACACACGCCATTTACTGATAGCGAAATCAACAAACTTTGGGATAGCACATCTCGAAATGAATATGTTAGTGTTATTCTTATGCTTATGTACTCAGGAGTTCGAATCTCTGAACTGCTTAATTTAAAGAAAACCGACGTGCACCTAAACGAACGATATTTTGATGTAGTTGAATCAAAAACCGAATCTGGAATACGCAAAGTGCCAATAGCGGAAAAAACGCTTCCCTTCTTCGAACGCTGGATGGATGAATCTCAATGCGATTATCTTATCTGTTCAATCGAATCCGGAAGTCACCTTGCATACAAAAACTACTATAACCATTACTGGCAGCCACTTATGTTAGAACTTGGCATGAACCACCTTCCGCACGACACGCGGCATACAACCATATCTATGCTTGCACGCGCTGAGGTAAATCAGACTATAATCAAGCGCATAGTAGGTCATGCCGGCGCAATGAATCTAACAGAAAAAGTATACACTCATTTCGATGTAAATCAGCTGATCGAAGCTATAGATAAAATTTAATCAGCTTTATTTTTTGTGTCATGTATGTGTCATATGTGTGTCATATAGATAGAAAAATAAGCTTATTTATAGAATTCAAAACAAAGAAAAAGCCCGATGGATACTGAATCCATCGGGCATAATAGAGGTAAAAACCTTATCTCTTTGAGAACTGGCTTGCACGACGTGCAGCTTTGAGTCCGTACTTCTTTCTTTCCTTCATACGAGGGTCACGTGTGAGGAATCCAGCCTTCTTGAGAGCCGGACGATAGGTCTCGTCAGCCTGAAGAAGCGCACGGGACAGACCATGACGGATAGCGCCTGCCTGACCAGAAAGTCCGCCGCCCTTAACGTTGGCGATAATGTCGAACTTTCCTTCGGTAGCGGTTACGCCGAAGGGCTGATTGATGATGAGCTTGAGAGTTTCAAGACCGAAATACTCGTCAATGGACTTGCCGTTGACGGTGATAACGCCGGTACCCGGAACTATGCGAACGCGGGCAATAGACTTCTTTCTTCTGCCGGTGCCGTAAAAATAGGGCTTTGCACTTGTATACATTATTTATTCTCCCTTCGTGATCACTGAGCCGGATAAGCGATAGGCTGCTGTGCCTGCTGCTTGTGCTCTGCGCCTGCATATACCTTCAGGCGTGCGATCTGAGCTGCGCCGAGGCTGTTCTTTGCAAGCATACCCTTAACTGCGAGCTGCATTGCAAGCTCTGGCTTGGTTGCCATAAGGGTGCGGTAGCTGGTCTCCTTGAGACCGCCGATATAACCGGAATGACGACGGTAGAACTTCTGGTCAAGCTTCTTGCCAGTGAGAACTGCCTTTTCTGCATTGATGATGATCACGAACTCGCCGCAGTCAACGTTCGGGGTGAATTCGGGTCTGTGCTTACCTCTTAAAATAGTAGCCGCGAGTACTGCGGTCTTTCCGAGCGGCTTCTCAGCTGCGTCGATTACGTACCACTTGCGCTCGAGGTTTTCCTTCTTAGCCATGTATGTGGACATCGCTGTTTCTCCTTAATTATTGAAATATATTCAGTATATTTGAATCGCGGATGGCGGATCGGGTTAAACATCCACGCAAAAATTGCCGCTATTCTTTCTCAACGTGCAATATTATACCACATCTCGAAGGACTTGTCAATAGGTTTTTGAAAAAAAGTCCCGATATTTTGATTTATCTTATCGAAAGCTCGCGTTTTTGGCCATTATCGCCGTTTTTGCAGTCGATTTCGCCTGCGCTGGGAACGCTTTTCTCATTAAAGCATTAGACTACGCGCACCCAACTTCTCAGCTTCCGATTGAATATGCGTTATCAGTATCATCGCTTTTTTTGCAAAGCATTCGTTCATTGCGCCGATCACCCTCTCACGCGTCGCTTCGTCAATGCCGCTGAAAGGCTCGTCGAGCAGCACGATGTCGCCGCCATAACACATCAACCGAGCTATCGAAGCACGCCTGCGCATTCCTCCGCTGAGCTCGCGCGGGTACTTGTTCGCATATCCACCGAGCCCGACAGCTTCGAGCACACGCTGCGCTTCACCCCGGCTTGCACCGATTATGGTTATATTTTGCAGTACCGTTCGCCATTCGAGCAGCCGGTCCTCCTGAAACAGATACGCGATCCTTCCGGTGGTGCGAATCTCTCCGCTGTCCGGAAGCTCGAGTCCGGCAATTAGCCGCAGCAGCGTCGTTTTGCCCTGCCCCGACGGCGCGGATATGTGTATTCGCTCACCGATATCAAGCGATAGATTATAGTTATCGAATATTTTGTGCTCGCCATATGAGAAGCACAAGCCCTTGATTTCGAGCAGCTTATCCATTCTTATTTCCTCCCGAACGCTTCGCACCATATCGCCGCACAACTGCCTTCAATATGCCCTCGAGCGACATCGACAGCACGCACACTGTACACGTCCACGCGAACACCTGCGGCGTTTCAAGGTATATCTTCGCCGCCTGCAATTGCTTGCCTATCGACAGTGCTGGCTGGCATATTACCTCAGCCGCAATTCCCGACTTCCACGCAAAACCAAGCGCACTTACCGAACTCGCGATAAACGCCGGAAATATCGACGGCAGCACTATATGAGTAAATATCTTCACCCGTCCGAAATTGTACACATATCCCATTTCGAGCAGCTGACGGTCGACATCGCTTTCGAGCGCGCCTGATACACTCTGCCATACGAGCGGTGCCGCCATTGCCGCAGATATGAATGACGGCAGGGCTTCGGTCTTTATCCAGACGAGCGCAAGGATTATGAACGACGCGACTGGGACTGCGCGGACTACCTTTATCAGCGGCTCAAGCAGCAGACGCGCGATACTTACATAGTGCGTCAGAAATGCGAGCAGCCCGCCGATCATTATGCCAGCCACCGCGCCGAGCAGCACACGTCCGAGCGAAAGCAGCGTAGAAAGCCAGAATTTGCTCGTTCCGGCAAGTTTGAGCCAAGTGCGCGCTACCGTCAGCGGCGACGGCACGAGCAGGTCAAGCCCGACGATAAGCGATATCATCTCCCACACTGCAAGCCAGAAAATCAACACCAATGCACCGCGGACTATGCGCGGAACATGGGACGAAGTCCCCTGCCGCGGGGGCTGGAGACTTCGTTTACTATTATTTTTCATCAGCCGAGGTAGTAGAGCTTTTCATCAGGAAGCTCGCCGCCTATCGACGCGGGATTACCGTCGAACAGCACCTTGAAATATCCCTCGATCTGCGCCTTCATGTCCTTGCCGGAAACAAAGGTGATGTTGCAGTTCGGTATCGCCTTTTCAGCGACCGCCGCACTCGGGATTATCTCGTACTTCTCGCAGAGTGCCGCCGCGTCAGCGGCATTCTCGCAGACCTTTATCGACTCCTCATACTCCTTCAAAAACGCCTTTACCGCGTCCTCATTCGCTTCAAGGAAATCAGCGCGAACGATTACGCAGCCCATCATCAGCGAGCTTTCGCCGCCAGATACCTTGTCCCACTCGCTCGACATATCAAGCGCACGGCGGAGTGTCTCGACCTTGCTAAGCACGGTAGTAGCCGCAGGTTCTGGAACCATCGCGACGTTAGCCTTGCCGGATACGAGTGCGCCGACAAGTTCATCGTTTGTACCAACGAATTCGATCGTCACGTCCTTGTCGGGATCGATCCCGTTCTTTTCGAGCACGTAGCGGAGAACATACTCAGGGTTTGCGCCCTGACCGGAGGTGTATATCGTCTTGCCCTTGAGGTCGGCTGCCGAGCTTATCGAGTCGCCGTTTTCGAGAATGTGCAGCACGCCAAGCGTATTTACTGCGAGCATTCTAATATTGCCTTCAGTCTTTTTGTAGAGCGTTGCAGCGAGGTTAGTCGGTACGGCGGCGATGTCGATTTCACCGGTGACTATCTTCGGCACGATCTCATCTGGAGACGACGCGAGTGTGAATGTGTAGTTGTTCTTCGCTTTGCCGTCAGCGTTCTTGTCCATCAGCGAAGCCATACCGACACCGGTCGGACCTTTGATTATCGCGACGTTGATGTCGGCAGGCTCAGCACCGCACGACGCGAGCGACAAAATCAGCACCGCAAGCATTGCGATAACTGTGATCACAGAGATGTGTTTGATTGTTTTCTTCATTATTTTATATTCTCCTTTTGGCAAAATGGAACACTGCTGCGTTGTGCAGCAGTGTATCCAACTGTAATAGACTTGTAACAAATCTATTTTAAGTTTTACTTACTTAGCAAAAAATCCGACGTCGAGAATTACTTTTCCCTTATCGTCCGGTGTAGTATAGCGCGGGCACTGATAGCGCTCGAAGAACCAGCACGCACCCTTATCGTCGTACCATATTTCTACGCCCTGCTCGCCAAGCTTATCTGCAACCTTCTGCTCATTACAGTATATCTCACTCTCATCGCCGTATACCCAGCCTATTCCAAGCTTTGAAGCGGGAAGATCAATATACTGAAAGCCGTCCGGAACGGTCGTTCCAACAGGCGTGAACATACCTATCCAGTACTCGAACGATTCATTGTTACTTGCACTCATGAGACCAACATACGCACCGCTGTCGGTGAAAAATTCATTCTTATCAGTATTACCTGAAGCAGCCTCGATAATGCCGAAAAGTCCGGTTTCGAAGGCTTCGCCCCATTTAGCGCCGAATGAACCGCCTACACGGTCAGCATCGGTGTACTTCTTTCCGATAAAGCGAGTCGCCGGAATTTCCTGCGTGTATGCTTTGATTATTTCCATAATTATTACACTTCCTCTCAGAATTATTAGATATATTTTTACTATAGTATTCGCTACACCATTATATCATAATATCAAGTCAATGTCAAGTTTTTTCAAAATTTTCCCGTAATATTTTGCAAAGCTCACTCCCCGGATAATAGTGCGCGAGGATCTCACGCCAGCTGTACCCGCGCTTCGCCATTTCATTCGCTCCGAGCTGGCTCATACCGACACCGTGACCGTAGCCGAGCACATCAAAATGCAGCTTCCCATCGTCGATCTTCACCGTGAAATCGGTCGACCGCAGTCCGAATATAGTCCGCGTCTTTAGTCCGGTAAGCGTCACATTGCCGAGCGTCAGTGTCTCGCACCTTCCCGCCGAATCGAACGTCATCTCGACAGAATCACACATATTATATCTATATCCCGCGTCGGCAAGCTTTTTCTTAACGTCAGCAAGCGTGAATTCCGCAGTTGATTCGATATTCTCCACTGGCTCAAAGCTTTCGACCGGAACAAGGTAATCGAGCGAGCCGCCCCATACATTCGCACTTGATTCAGTATTGCCGTGCGAGCTCGCGTGCCAGACCGCAAGTATTGGCTCTACCGATTCAGTTACGAGTATCTGCCCTGCTGTAGCCTCCACCGCAGCACGTACAGCCGCTTCCGAACGCATCGCATATTCGTCGCCATACCGTACCGACAGCGCGTCGAGCGTATCAAACGCGGTAGATATTTTAGCGCCAGATTCGAAACAGTGAAGACAGTATGTACGTGCAGCGACCGCCTGAGCGCACAATGCGTCGTGTTCGAAGGTATACGGCACCTCGCCGAGCAGCACGCCGAAAACGTAGTCCTCGATGTCGTAGCTCTCAGCGCCTTGCGTAATAGTCGCCGAGCATTCATACTGCGGAATTGGAAGCTCGTCCGGGATATCGGCGGCCCGTGTGGTCGGCAGCGATAGAGACGTGCCGATCAGTAATGCAAGAAATTTAATTGCGTTATTCATTTAACAATACCTCGTTTCGACTTTATTTTCTAAATTTTATGCTGAAGCGTGTGAATTTAAAGCTAAATTTTAAACATTTATGCATTTTTTTAAATTTGCTCTTGCAATTTAGAAAGAGTTGTGGTATAATATAAGATAATATAATCATCAATAAATTATCAGGGGGAATTATATATGCAGCACAAGGATTTCAATAATTCATTTGTCAATCAGTTTTCGCCGGCGGCAGACAATACCGAGCTTTTCGACTCACTGCTTTCAGGATGCAGAGAGAGTTACTCGATACCCGCATCGGCCTTCACCAATTACAACGTTAAGCGCGGACTCCGCAACCCCGACGGAACCGGTGTTATGGCCGGTATCACCAAGATAGGCAACGCGCACGGCTACATAATCAACGAGGGCGATAAGATATCTATCGACGGTGAGCTCTACTATCGCGGCTACAACGTCGCTGACCTCATTCGCGGCTACACTGCTGAGGGACGTTACGGATTCGAAGAGACCGCGTACCTTCTCTTCTTCGGCGACCTGCCGACTAAGAAGCAGCTTGACGATTTCGACGTTCTGCTCGACTCATATCGTTATCTGCCGCCTCGTTTTACCGACGATGTAATAATGAAAGCGCCGTCGACATCTATCATGAACAAGATGGCTTCGAGCGTGCTCTCGCTTTACGCCTACGATGAGAATCCCGACGAGACCAGCCTTGAAAATATGCTGCGTCAGTCAATGCAGCTGCTGGCGCGTCTGCCGATCATCACCGCGCAGGCATACGCCTATAACCGCAGCTACTTCAATGGAGAAAGCCTGAATATACATAATCCGCAGAACAACCTCTCGACAGCTCAGAACTTCCTGCGCATAATGCGTCCGGACTGCAACTACACTGAGGAAGAAGCAAAGCTGCTCGACCTCTGCCTTGTACTGCACGCTGAGCACGGCGGCGGTAACAACTCAGCATTCACCTGCCGTGTCGTATCTTCGTCCGGAAGCGACACCTATTCGGCTATCGCGTCGGCTATCTGCTCACTGAAGGGACCGAAGCACGGCGGCGCTAATATCAAGGTGCAGGAGATGTTCGAATGTATCAAGGAAGGCGTGCGCGATTGGAATGACGACGATGAGATCTCAGCATTCCTTGAAAAGCTGCTGCGCGGAGAAGAAGGCGATCACTCGGGACTCATCTATGGTATGGGACACGCGATATACACTCTCTCCGACCCACGTGCGGTGATGCTGAAGAAGTACGCAAAGAAGCTCGCTGAAGGAACTGAGTTTGAGGATGAATTCGCACTGCTCGAATCGGTAGAACGTCTGTCGTCACAGGCATACAAGAACTTTAAGCAGACCAGTAAGAATATATGCGCGAACGTCGACTTGTATTCGGGGCTTGTCTACCGTATGCTCGGAATCCCGACTGAACTGTACACTCCTCTGTTTGCGATCGCCCGCATTTCGGGCTGGTGCGCACACAGGATCGAGGAGGTATGCACCGGAAAGAAGATCATCCGTCCGGCATACAAGGCGATTTCGAACGCACGTGCATATTTGCCGCTCGACGAGCGCAAGCCGGAGCTTTGAGTTTGTGCTATTAAAAGAAAACATGGACTTATAAAATAATGGGCGGTTATTAAAACCGTCCATTTTTTGAAAGCTGATTTTCACTATTGACAAATCTGGTTATGTATGGTAAAATATATTAAACTATAATTAAATCAAGGAAATAGAATGAACGCATTCATCAAAAAGTACTGGCATAATCTCGTGCTCGGTGTATTCATGATCATCCATGCTCTCACCTGCATATTCACGAACTACTACGGCGACGACTACTACTACGCAAATTTCGTCCGGCGCGGCACTGATTACTTCGTCAGCGAAAATATCTTCCACTACAAGTACACCAACGGGCGCGCGCTCGTTCATTTATTAGATGAGCTGTTGCTCGGCTGGAGCTTCTGGCTTTGGCGGATATTCAATATCGCGCTGCTTGCACTGCTTGTGATCGTGATCGCAAAAATCGCCGCACGTGCATATCGTGGTGATATACGCGAACGCTTCGCTGAATATCAGCGTGCGATGGCGGTGACCTGCGCTATATTCGCAGTAACTGATGTCGCGGTACTGCGTCAGAGCGTGTACTGGGCGACCGGCGCGATGAATTACCTGCTGCCCGTGACCGTGACGCTCTGGTTCTACTACATCTACCGCCGCGACTTCGAAAACTTCCGCGGAAGCTGGCTATTATTGATACCAGCATTTTTTGCGTCCGCGACTACCGAACAAGCCTCTGCCGCCGCGCTGCTCGTGACGCTATGCTTCATCGTGTCGAGCTTCGTCGTAAAGAAGAAAGCGCCACGCCCTGCGTACATCGGCACACTGATAGCGTCGGCTGCCGGATTCTGTACACTCTACCTCTCGCCTGGAAACGCCGCGCGGACTGAGTACTACCCAGATTTCTACGCACTTTCGCTGTTCGGTAAGATCAAGCACAACTTCACTGAACTGTCGACCGTGATATTCGGACGCGGCGGTATATACACCATCGTCTGCATTGCGTTCGCGGTGATAATATACATCTGCCTGACTCGCTACCTCACAAGCGACAGCCGCGTTAAGCGCACACTCGCGCTGCTGCTCTCCGGTGAAACCGCGCTGACGCTTGGACTCTACGTTTGGGGTATCGTAACTGGAAATCCAGTCATGCGTCAGTCGTGGATGATTGTCATGTTCGCTATACCGATACTTTCCGCTATGATATGGACGGCGGTTCGCTACTTTACTTGCGGCGATATAGACGAGCTGTACTTCGTCTGGTGCGCGGTCGCAATGCAAATCGCGATGTCACTCGCACCCGAATATGGTCCGCGCACACTGCTAATAAGCCTTGTATGCCTTGCCGTACCGGTCGTGCGAATCCTCGCGAATTCGCAAAGCGTTGGACTATACGCAGCAATAGCGGTGATATTGTTCGCACTGCTGCCGTGGTATATGTCGTCACCGCTCGGATTCGTGCTGACATTCGCGGTTGCAGCTGTACTTGCAGCTGCAATGATACGCAAGGTCGGCAAGCTTACCGAAATTCCAGCGCTTGTCGGCTGTACACTGCTCGCGCTGAGTCTCGCGCAGTTCTCGACCGTTGCGATTGGCTATCACGGTAATGTTGCCGTACACGAGCTCAACCGCAAGCAGATCGAGGAATACCAGCAAAGCGACCGCAGCGGTGCGTTGGTGTTGTACTATCTGCCAAATGTCGAATACAAGTACACAATGCCGTATGACGATATGTACCATCAGCGTGTGCTGCTGATTCTCTCCGGTATCGACCCCGAAACGCAGGTATATTATGAATTTTTGCAGTGACGGCTGATACGAGAAATCCCTTGGTATATCGATATACCAAGGGATATTGTTATGCACTGTGCTTTTTTGCAAGTTCTTTTACTTCTTCAAGAGATAGCTGACTATATTTTGCTATATCCTCAAAAGTAAATCTTCCATCATCCAACATAGTCAGTGCACTTATACATCTATCTTGCTTTAATTTCTCTGCTATCTGCTTTTGAAGCCTTTCTTCTACACGCGCTTCCATAGCTCTGCACATTTGATTCGTACCTCTCTATTTAAGCACTGTGCTTTTTCGCAAGCTCTTTAACATCTTCGAGAGATAGCTGACTAAATTTTGCTATATCCTCAAAAGTAAATCTTCCATCATCTAACATACTCAGCGCTACTTCTATGTTCCGTTTTTCAATTTTCTCCTGTAACCGTTTTTGAAGCCTTTCTTCTACACGCGCTTCCATAGCTCTACACATTTGATTCGTACCTCCTTCAGTTTCCTTGTAATATTTGACCCTCTCCGCCAGCTCCGGCAGCAGCATATCACCGGCACACTTGCACTGGAAATCGTGCATTAACCGCCCTACTGGATTCCCCGTGTCGCGGTACTCGCCGTTTACGTATATTATATGCGTGCCGTCACCGAACAATTCATCGTCGAGCTCGCTTATCTTGCGCTCGATATGATACATCGGTATGCCCTTACCGTACTTGTCCCGCTCCGTTATAAATATTACGTATGTATCCACCAGCGAATCGAAGTTCTCGCCCTTTTCGAGCAGCGTCCGGTCAATCATGCTGCTGTGGTACCGCGCACGACGTACCCCTGCACCATGGTCTGAACGCTGAATCTCGATATCGTATATCTTACCCTCATCATCCACCGCGCGTATGTCGAGCGTTACCGAACGCATTGCTGTGCTCTTGTACTCGCTTTGAGTCTCGGCACTAAGCACCCTCAAATCGTCGCGTTCGAGAATAATGCTCAGTACGACCTCCACCGCCTTAATGTTGTTGTCGAACACTTCCGACATAAAATCATCGTCCATCAAGCAGAAATCCGCAATCATTTGCAGGTCCTTTTCATGCTCGGAAAGTTGCTCTTTCTCTATATCAGTCATCGCTTGTCCTTTCAATATACGCAACGGTATACTTATATCTCTACTTATATTATACTATGTTTTTCTCATCTTGTCAAGTTAAAAAATTTGTTTCTTTTTTGTGAATATTGGTCTAACTAAATCGCTGATACACAGTCTACACATTAGCGTTTCTGTACAACTGTGACGTTTAGTTGTATAATATTGAATAACGATATAGAAGGTAGGGTAGTGTTCATGATTAACAAAAAAATTGGAAAACGTATCAAACAATGCAGAGAACAACTCAATTTGACTCAGCAGGAACTTGCTGAACAACTCGGTATGACAACAAACTACATATCATCCTTAGAACGTGGGGCTTCATTTCCACGCTGCGAGAATCTCGTAACCCTACTTAATGGACTCGATGTTCCCGCTGACGCTATCTTCTGCGACGTAGTTAATCGTTCAAGCAGATATATGGAAGTAATACTTTCAGAAGAACTTAGAACGCTGTCACCAGAAGCCCAAAAACGAATTCTCCAAACACTTGCTTTTATGATTCGGCAAGAAAAACATCACGAGGTAACACATGAACACTAAAAAATGCGCCTTCACTGGACACAGACCGCAGAGCCTTCCGTTCGGATTCCGCGAAAACGACCCACGCTGCACCGCACTTAAACAGGCACTGCGCAGCGAGATAATACACATGATCGAAGACAACGGCGTTACGTACTTCATTTCAGGAATGGCGCTCGGAGTTGACACATACGCCGCTGAGATAGTGCTCGACCTGAAAGCAGTATACCCAGAAATAAAGCTTGAATGCGCTATTCCCTGCAAAGCGCAGAGGGAAAAATGGTCGCAGAACGCCCAGTCACGCTACCTTGAAATCATTTCAAACAGCGACAAACCCATAATATTGCAGCGCGAATATACATCCGACTGTATGCAAAAACGCAATAAGTATATGGTGAATGAGGCGGATTATTTGATAGCCGTATGGAACGGCAGATCAAGCGGCACTTCAACAACCGTTCAATATGCGAAGTCGCTGAATCGCAGAGTATCCATCATCCACCCTGAGACGTTAAAAATCGATAGAATATAAAATAAGCCCGATATCTCCTCCCAAAGATACCGGGCTTAAACAATGAAAAAGCAGCAATAAATTATTTTTTCTTTTTGAAGGCTACTGCCGCAGCAGCGGATACAGCGAGTGCAGCTACAGCGATAGCAGCGCCGTCAGCCGTTGCAGGAGACGCTGTCTGGGTCTCAGCTGGCTTCTCTACAACCTTATCCTGCAAAACAAGCACGATACCGTGCGATTTCGGCGACCAGCCGTCGGTGCCCCACTTATCCGGCGCAGTGATACCAAACGCATTAGCAAGATTTGCGTCGCCGTTGTGGTCAAGGTAGCAGAACAGCATGCCTATCTTAGAACCAACGCCAAGTGTAATGTCAGTTTTTGCCTTTCCTTTGACCTCTTCTTTCATCAAATCGAGCGGAAGTGCGATTTCGAAGCACCAACCGTCGCTTGTCTTAGCTGTCTTTATAGCTACACCGTCAGCGCCATTTTTCAGTTCACCCTTACCTGCTCCAGATGTTTGAGACCAAATTGAACCATCAGCCTTTTCGAAGAAACCGAAACCATAGAAATTTGCGCGGTCATCCGATGGATTCGATGTCAGATACACCTGTTCTGGGTCAATCGAAAGCTGTATTGAATCTCCAGCTCCAAAACCACCGTCAGAGTTTATCACATTATCATCCTTGATGTCTCCGGCAAAATATACAGCGTCGTCATCCCACATTATCTTGAGTGAGCCGCCAAAGGCTGCCGGAATCCCTCCGACCCAACCATCAGAAAGCGTCGTTGAATCAAGCGTTATTTCAGCGGCATTCTTCCATTCAGCAGCGTCTATCTTGCCGTCAACTGTAGGTGTCCCATAAGGAACGTTTACATTGCCTACAGAGTAAGCGCTGACCGGAGCGCAGAGTGCAGCAGTAAGTGCAATTGCGCATGAGAGACTGATTAGAGATGTTTTCTTCATGTGATTTCCATCCTTAGTATGTATAAATTTCGGGACATATCCGATCCCGTTGCTTTATTATATCACGAAAGAGGCAGTCAAGTCTATTACTATTCGCTTAAATAACATTGATTTTTTGATATCCCATTGAAAAAAACATAAAAGTGTGTTAAAATATAATAAAGTAAAAAATGAGGAGTTCGGCATATGCTTCCACTATACATACAGACCGGAGATGTCAATATATTCAATGGCTGCAATCCGATAATGTTCACAAGAATAAAATTCAATCGACCGCCAAATCCGGTACACCAGCATATACATTCGCAGTTTGAATTGTACTTTTTGCTCGAAGGCGAGGTAGATTTTATTGTTGAAAATACATCAAACATTCTAATCAACAAGGGCATAGTTATAGTCAGAAATGGCGAATATCACGCAGCACAGCGAATCATTGCCGACAACTACGACCATTGCTTTTTCTATATCAGTGACAACTCGCTTCCGGAGATGAACAGCATAACACCGTCGCTGCTCTCGTGCTTTGTCGACCGCCAGCTCGGATGCGATAATTTTGTGCTGCCGAGCGACGAAGAATATAGTAAAATGCGTATTATTATCGAACGGATAACTGAGCTTACAACCGAGAGCATGAAGAATCCGGAAGCGGAAAATCAATATGCAAAATTTGCTGCAACACTTGAGCTGTTCGAGCTCGTAAACAGCGCGTGGCGTAAGCAGTACCGCCCTAACGACAGAAAACACAAAGCTGCCGGTAGAGATACAGCGAAAAACCCGATAGTGAACCGTGCGCTGCAATATATAGATGAAAACTTTCGTTCGATAAGCAGCATTGATGAGATCGCCGCAGTATGCAGTGTGTCGCACTCACACCTCACCCGCGTATTCAAGGAGAGCCTTGGCGTAACACCAATAGTATACCTGCGAAACAAGCGTATCAGCTATGCAAAGCTGCTGCTTACGGATGGATACGACGTGACATCAGCTTGCTTTTACTCGGGATTTCTCGATTACTCATACTTTATTCAGGTATTTCGTGCAAGTGAAGGTATG
>JAAVZO010000040.1 GCA_022791685.1 Clostridiales bacterium | reverse complement strand
TCCCCCATGCGGGGGATGTGGATTGAAATATCTGCTCTTAATATTATATTAATATTTGCATTGGTCATCCCCCATGCGGGGGATGTGGATTGAAATAAATGTGCGGTTATTATCCGATAAATTGGCTATGGTCATCCCCCATGCGGGGGATGTGGATTGAAATGCTGGTAAATATTTGTAGTTCGTTCATTGATTTCTCGTCATCCCCCATGCGGGGGATGTGGATTGAAATCGCCAAAATCTATATAGGATGAATGATAACATTCGTCATCCCCCATGCGGGGGATGTGGATTGAAATGAGAATATGAAGCCGACCACCTACACAAGCAAGGTCATCCCCCATGCGGGGGATGTGGATTGAAATTATGTGCTGTTGTCCCGTGATATGCACAATCAGAAGTCATCCCCCATGCGGGGATGTGGATTGAAATGATTTGATGATATATGACATCGACGGAGCGTCACAGTCATCCCCCATGCGGGGGATGTGGATTGAAATAATCATGCGGCTGCACCTCCCGTAGCGTAAACGATGTCATCCCCCATGCGGGGGATGTGGATTGAAATTGACCTACCGGAGATGCTAAATAATACTGAGTATCGTCATCCCCTATGCGGGGAATGTGGATTGAAGTCACAAGCTTAATAACAAGCGGAATAGCAGCTGCCGTCATCCTCCATGCGGGTATATACAAAATGAGACAGATGAATGGTGATATTACACTTATTCATGGATTTTTCTGCTGTGCAGCATTTTTACAAAATTCGGGTCGTAGTGATTTACAATCTCGCTTTGTCCGATGTTCAGCTTCGATATTTCCGCCATATCTGTATCACTGAGCGTAAAATCCCAGATATCCATATTTTGCTCCATGCGCTTTTTGTGAACCGACTTCGGAATAACTACGACTCCACGCTGTATATTCCACTTCAGTGCGACCTGTGCGGCACTCTTGCCGTGTTTTTCACCGATTGCTGTCAAAACAGGATGAGTGAATATTCCATGCTTGCCCTCAGCAAATGGACCCCATGCCTCAGGTACGACTCCGTACTCCTTCATTAGCTTCAATGCGTTCTCTTGTGTGAAGAATGGGTGCAGCTCTACCTGATCTACTGCTGGTATGATCTCGACCGTTTCACAGAAATCAGCAAGCACATGAGGATAGAAGTTGCAGACTCCAATGGCACGAATTACGCCTTCCTTGTATAGCTCCTCTATAGCACGCCACGCGCCTATATAGTCGCCCATAGGCTGGTGAATCAGATACAAGTCGAGATATTCGAGTCCGAGCGTTTTCAGTGAGGTTTCAAATGCTTTCTTTGCGCCATCGAAGCTTGCGTCTTGCACCCAAAGCTTGGTAGTGATGAATAGCTCGCTTCTTTTAACGCCGCACTTCTTGATAGCTTTGCCTACAGCTTCTTCGTTCATATACGCCGCCGCTGTGTCGATCAGTCGATACCCACTTTGTATAGCGTCTGAAACTGCTTGCTCGCACTGAGTTGGGGCAGGTACCTGAAACACGCCAAAGCCCTCCAGCGGCATTTTTATTCCGTTGTTAAGTGTGATATATTCCATTACTAATACTCCATTTATTTCAGTGAAGTGCCGTCTGCGAATGCTTTTCCGACCATTTCACCCATCTTTACATATACGTTGCGTATCGGGTCAAATGAGATAGAGGAGAGCTTTTCAGGCGAAATCGTACCGTCATCGTTCAGAATTCTTTCATCTGCACTGATGTTGACTATCTCACCGATAATGTTTCCATCATCTTATTTATTCTCAGGGCAAAGCGGACCGTAAAAATACGATGCAGTTGCGCCTCCGTCGATTAAAAAATCAGCTCCAGTAATAAACTGTGCACGCTCACTCATCAAAAGCTCAGCTACGTCAGCCACCTCGTCAGCAGTTCCGGGTCTTCCGGCAGGGCATTTCGCAAACATATTTTTATAAAAATCTCCGCGGGGACCGTTGAATTCATCAATAGCAAGTGGTGTTACAATAATTCCAGGCGAGATAGAGTTGATTCTTGCACCGCGTTCACCCCAACGT
Source organism: Clostridiales bacterium (assembly GCA_022791685.1). Taxonomy (GTDB): domain Bacteria; phylum Bacillota; class Clostridia; order Oscillospirales; family CAG-272; genus Flemingiibacterium. The sequence continues at coordinate 15,831 of JAAVZO010000040.1, read as the reverse complement.
ATCGCTTCATACATTACCCGCTTTTCATTACAGCGTTTTGCCATCTGATATGCGTGAAGCGTATCCTTGATATTCTGCGGATTCAGAATTTCCAAAGACAACAGCTCCTCTGTTGGAGTAACAGCAAGTTGTTTGTCTACTTCTGGTGAAAGTGCAGGCATTCTATGTCCAGACTGACTTGAAATAGTCACACCGACTCCACCATGCTTTATTACTTTTCCTATTTCTTCTAAAAGCACTGCGGTTCCATATAAGTCAACCTTTAAGATCGTTTCGATAGGCGCTTGACTCGGAGATACTCCGGCTGCATTTATCAGCATAGAGATTTCTCCATACTCCCGTGCTCTTTGAATTAATTCTTTTATAGAATCTCTGGATGACAGATCCATTTCGATAGCGATACAATCAAACCCTGCACCATTCATGACCTTTGCGGCTGACTCAGCATTTTCTTTTCTTCTATCGCCGATTATGATCTTTTTTCCATATCCCATTCTGCGGGCTATAGCTATTCCGATTTGCCCTGCGCCGGTAAGTATCAGTACATCTTTCATAACATAGCTCCTTTTATTTATTCTCCTCAACCGTCACACTGTTATTTTGAACGGCCCCATCATTATTAGGTAACTGACTGTTTTCACCATATACCTCTTGAATCAGTGGGAATGTACTCCACGCTTTCGGCCATCCGCAGTAAAAAGCCAGCTGTGTTACGATCTCTACTGCTTCTTCCTTGGTAATTCCGTGTTCCTTGCCAAGTATAAGATGTGATTTCAACTGCGGATATAGTCCTGCAGAAAACAGTGCCGCAATGGTTATCATGCTTCGGTCACGGGCTGAAAGTTGTTCCTCTCTTGACCATATTTCGCCAAACAGAACATCGTCATTTAGTTCGGCAAATTTGGGAGCTAAAACGCCGAGCTTATCTCTTCCGGCTGTTTGTTTTTTTGCCATAGTTATATTTCCTGCCTTTCTAATATATTTTCATTTATTATCTCATTAGTCAAGTTCCAAGCTGTCTAGCCAATTTTTTACAATTGACTCAGAAGCTCCTGAAGAAAATCTTTGTCCTTCAAGCCAGCTTCCGGTACCAGCCATTTCTTCAAGCAGCTTACCTGAATCTCCAAGTCCCGAGCTTGCAGAAGTGCAGAACGGGATTACGGTTTTTCCGGTAAAATCGTTTGCCTTTACAAATCCGTCTACAGGCCATGCGGCGATTTGCCACCAGATCGGATAACCGATGAATATTATGTCGTAATCGTCCCAATTCTCTACGGTATCTTCAACAAGCTCGATATCCCTTTCATCAGGGTGTTCGTGCTCGTATACAACACGGCTGCTCTGGTCTCCATAGTTCAGATCTGCGCTTGAATATTCGTCAGCTGGAATCAATTCAAACGTATCACCGTCGGCAGCGTCCGCGATATATCCTGCAACTCTTTCAGTGCTTCCAGTCGCTGAATAATAGACAACTAAGACATTTTTCTTTGCTGTGTCTGTGGAGTCGGTCGGTTCAGTTTCATTTTCATTAGGAGTAGTGTTCGTATCGTTTTCTATTGATGTATCGGGAGTGGTTGCAGGGGAGTCGTTATCGGGATTTGTCGAGCTGCAAGCTGCAAAGCTGAATACAAGCAGCATACTCATTAAAAAAGCAGTCAATTTTTTCATTTTTATTATCTTCCTTTCAAAATTATATACATTCATTCAATATTTCATAGATATCATCGTGAGTCAGCTTCCTACAGCAGCCAGCTGTGATGTTTATAGAGTCAGCGATAGTTCTAAAATCTGAGCCATTTGATATTCCCATTTCAGTAAAGCTGGTCGGCAGTCCGATCTCTTTTATGAAGTCTGCAAGCGCTTCAACACCTGCAAGTGCAGTTTGTTCGACGGTAGCTTTATCTGAAATGCCCCATACATTTTTGGCAAAACGGGCGAAGCGTTCTGCACCGTACTTGTAAATATGACGATAGAGAACTGGATGTATCACCGCAAGTCCTTGTCCATGATTGCAGTTGGTGTACGCGCCGAGCTGATGTTCGATTTGATGTGCCTGAAAATCTGTAATTTTGCCTATCTTCAATATTCCGTTTTCAGCCATTGATGAAGCCCACATGAGCTCGCTTCTTGCGTCGTAGCTTTCAGGGTTTTTTAGAATGATACGTATGTTTCGTATCACGCTGCGCATAACTGCTTCATTTATATCGTCAGAGAGATTATTTGTGTCCGGCTTTCCGAAGTAGGTTTCCATCGCGTGGCTGAGTGTATCGAACGCACCTGATATGACCTGTCCTAATGGAACTGACATCGTGTATGTCGGATCGAGAAATACAAACCTTGCCTGTGCGCCGAACAACGCGCCCTTGATCTTCTTGTCTTCATGTTTGATCACTGCGCCGGAGTTCATCTCCGCACCTGTTCCCGAAGCGGTTACTATTGCACCTATTGGAATGAAATTCTGTGGATAGGTTTTCTTGAAATTTTCCATCTCCCAGATATCTTCTTTAAGCATTGCCTGTGCAGATACGATTTTACAGCAATCTATTACCGAACCGCCGCCGACTGCAAGAATGAAGTCCACATTGCTTTCACGTGCGAGCGTTGCGCCCTCTTGCACCTTTGCATAGGTGGGATTTGACATTATACCGGAGAACTCAATTACCGTTTTTCCAGCTGCCTGTAATATAGCGGTCACTTCATCATATATACCGTTACTCTTTATCGAGCCTCCTCCATATGCAAGCATTACTGTATTACCGTAGTTTTTCAGCAGGCTTAAAAGGTACTCCTTTACGCCGCCCTTTCCGAAATAGACCTTAGTTGTATTTTCAAAAATAAAGTTGTTCATCATATCCTCCTTTTTATTTACGTTTGCTTTTCCCAAAAAGCGATCACATAAACTTAACCAGATCATTCATTGCTATATATATATTATAACAAAACAGAGACTTCATTTGAAGTCTCTGTTCGTTCATTAGTTTATACCCAAAGGTTATAATAAGCTGTTAAGATTATTCAGTTATTACTTTTTCGGCAGCTTTCAGAAATCTTTTGACAGTTTGCGAAGGATTCGGTGAATGAAGCAGACCGTAGGGAATACTGAAATCCCATTCTACAGGGATCACTTTTAAAAGCGGATGAACATTTGCCCATCCTGAAATGGCGAGCAGTATATCGTTTGAGTTTTCACAGCGGTTGAATATATCCATACTGTAAAAATCGAAATCTACGATATTGATCCTTGGGTGATTTTTCCAGAGCTCATCACGCAGCTTGTCTACATAATGACTCCAGTCACGGTGCATAAGCAGCAGATTTTCATCGTACAGATCGGCTATGGTCAGCTTATCCTTAGCAGCGAGACGATGATGTATGGAAACTGCACAGCAAAATGGCTCGCGAGACAGTTCAGATCCGGCGCAGCGCCGCAGCTCCAGCATGGTTTCATCAAATATACCGCCTATCACATCAATGTTTTTCCCAAGGTTACCGAGTATTTCACGTGCATTTTCCGGAGTATTTTCAAATGGGATGATTTGAAATTTGATTTCAGGGCAATGTGCTTGTATTTTCGGCCATATTTGCATTAAGAGCTGAGCCGGTGTCATAGGTGACGTACCGATACGGATAATATTTGTATCTTCTTGCATTGCGTTTTTGGCTCTTGTGACAGAATCCCTGCAATATTGGATTATGTATTTTGTATCCTGATATAGTGATCTACCGGCTTTTGTCAGAGTAAGTCCGCGATGTGTTCTTTCGAAAAGTCTTACGCCGAGCTCTGCTTCAAGCAGGTTGATTTGCTTGATAACAGCAGTTGGCGTTATATATGATTCCTCAGCAGCTTTGTTGAAGCTGCCAGCGTCAGCAACACGCAGAAAAGTATCAAGCTGAGGGTTGTACATGACTATCACCGTCCTTGTTTTATATAATGGACCTGTTCGATAACCTCTCCATTAAATTTTGCAAATGCTTCGAAAAATAAAAACGGCAGTGCTCTACCTATTATTACAAGGATACGGCACTGCCAATAATGGAGTCATTGATTCTTTATCGGACCCGACTCCGGGGTTCGACCAGCGACTAAATTGGTGGAGATGACGGGAATCGAACCCGTTGAAAAAATCTGATAAATCCCGTAATTACAGGATTATTATTATTTCATGGCAGATTTTGTGGCAGATTTTTCAAAAACGCTTTTATAATATGTTTCGAGTCGTGCAAACATTTCGTCTTTTTTATCCGCCATAATGTGACCGTAGACGCGGTTCACCATGTTTTCGGTCTCATGCCCGAGGTAGTCAGCAATGTATTTTACAGGGATACCAAGCATGATCATTACAGAGGCGGCATAATGCCGCAGCTCGTGAAAAGTATAATGTTCGCAGCCTGTGGCTTCAAGAGCTTTATTATATCGCTTTTTAATACTATTGGCAGTTAGATCGACTACAAAATCTCTGTCATTCTTATTACGTATCAAAGCGGCGCTGACCTGTGGCAGCAGCTTTATTGTTCTGTAGCCAGCGTCAGATTTCGGCTTCTTCAAAACCTGACGGTTGTTTTCGTCAAGCACTATAGCGTTTTCTATGCGTATTGTATCGGTTTCAATATCTACGGATTTCCACTGCAACCCGATGATTTCGCTCATTCTCATTCCGCACAAAGCTGCAAGCATAAGCGGTAATTCTAAATCCGAGTCTTTTGCGTAATCAAGCAGAGCGATTACTTCACGCTCTGTTGGTATAACTATTTGCGGGCGTTCTTTTTGTGGAAGTTTTATTTTAGGCGAGAAGTCGGGGCGTTGTGAAATAATAGAAGAACGCAGTAAGCTATAGGCATTTCGAGTAGTTTTGGGCGAATGGTTTATGGCAAAGTCGTTGACAGCGGCTTGAATTTGCTGTGAAGTGATATCAGAGATTTTAATGTTTTCGATCGATTTATAATTGTTGTTCCGCATTTGTTTATATTCGCGGATGGTCTTCGGCGACGCGACGTTTGACAATGTCGATATATATGTATCTATAGCTTGCGATACAGTCATGCCACAGTGTGGGTCTTCGCTTTTGATTTTATTTTCCGCGAGTTCAGCTTCGAACTGAGCCGCGGCTATCTGCGCTTCTTTCTTAGTCGGGCGTGTAATAGACTTATACTTACCGCCGCCGAGGTGCACCTTAACGCGGTAGCTGCCCGATTCGAGACGTTCTGCTTTTATCATTATTTCACTCTGCCTGTAATTTTACTTAATATGGTTTTTCTATGATAATTTATATAAGTATGTTCGTGCCATCCCCGCGCCTAAAGAGGTGGGGGCTTCTTGCTAACTGAGGCAAAACAAATATAAAAATATTTGTTATAGCTATTGACAAATACAATTATATGTGCTATAATAGATATGCGGAGGAAAGACTAATGAAAAGTTATTCATCGAGAGAAGTAATAGCAATGCTCAAAGCGGACGGATGGTATCTTATGAATACGGAAGGCAGTCACCATCAATTTAAACATCCTACTAAAAAAGGAAAGGTTACTGTCAAACATCCTCAGAAAGATATACCGCCGTCTACTCTTAAAAGCATTTCATTACAATCAGGGCTGCAATTCAGGTAGCCCTGACTCTCCGCATTATATTTATGGAGGAATTGATTTATATGAATAGACCTGATAAATACATTTACCCAGCCATCCTCACTTATGAAGAAGGATATGACATTGGCGTGACATTCCCCGATTTGCCCGGATGTGCTACGTGCGGCGAAAATGAGCTTGAAGCTGTAAAAATGGCAAAGGAAGCTCTCGGAGGTCATTTGTGGTGCATGGAAGTTGACAACGATGAAATCCCACAGGCTTCTAAAATAAAGGATATCAAGCTTGAAGAGAACGAGGTCGCAATTCTCGTAGAGGTTTATATGCCGTCTATTCGATTAGCACATGAAAATCGATCGGTAAACCGCACAATAACGCTTCCAGCGTGGATGAATGCAAAGGCTGTTGAGCTCGGAGTGAATTTCTCTCAGGCTTTACAGGATACTCTCGTTAATCAATATCATATTGTACGCTGATTATGCTATCTTCGCTAAATAGCGCTGTGCTGAGTGGTCATTTCCATTTTGGAAATGACCACTTTTTCGTCCAGCTCACCGTTATCAAATATATTTTTTAAATGCTTGCTAATAGCTGACATTCATTCCGCCTGTACTTTCTGGCTCACATACTATGCGTACACAAGTCGTCCCTTCGGCTTCGGAATTTCGCGTCCTTCGGCTTCTGCGGTTTCAATCCATTCTCCGATAATCTGCTCGATATTTTCAACGACTTCTGCGCGCGTTTTGCCGTCAGCCATACATCCCGGAAGCTCCGGAACTTCGGCGATGTACGCGTTGTCCTCATCGCTCCAATAGATAATTATTTCGTAGTTATACATTGATATTTCCTCCCATTTTGTATTTTATAATCAAATTTCGTATTTGCTTTACCTGATATGGCTTCGCCTTATTACCGTTAGGTTGTATGTTTATTATTTCTTCGATATTGCTGTTAGTATATATATGGTGGTCGCCTTTTATACGTTCGTGAAACCCCAATACTTCAAGCAGCTTTTGAAGGTCGGAAAAACGTATATTGCTGTCCTGCGTACCACAGATTACTGAATATAGCAGCTTTTCTAATGTACTTATGTTAATCGCTCCAATCTATTAAATTTTTCTTAGCTGTGCGACCGCTTTGCCGATAATGTGTATGTGGTTGAGCTCTTCGCCTAAATAAACAAGCGGCTCAAATTCTGGGTTCTCCGAATTCAGAACAAGTTTGTTTTTCTCTCGGTAATAGTATACTCGTTTGAGCGTCACTTCGTCGTCGACAAAAACAGCGGCAATCTGACCGTTGTCAACCATATCCTGCTCATGAAAGAAAACCACATCGCCGCTATGTATGCCAACACCCGCCATACTTTCGCCCTTTGCCACCAGTGCAAAATCAGCGGCTACATCGGAATTAAGAAGTGCAAAACCGTCGTCATAATTAGGGCTGTATATGGGTTCTCCGCAGGCAACCTTGCCGAGCAGGGGAACTTTTTTCATTTGTGGGCGGAATATACCGGGGTATTTTTTAGTGATGTCTTCCTCTTCGGGTGCTTCTGTTGCTGGACTTTTGTCTACATCGTAGCCCATAAGCCAAGATTCACTAACATCAAGCAGTTTCGCAAATTTTTCAAGACGATCTTGTTTAGGCTCATATTTGCCGCTTTTGTATTGGCTAATAACAGCTTCATTCAGATTAAGTTGTCTACTTAACTCAGCAGCTGAAATATCTATCTCTGCCATTCGCTCTTTTAGCCTTTCGGAAAAAGTAGTTATTCTCATTTGTACACCTCTAAACGTATTGCAATATATATTATACCACTAATATTAGGAAAATGCAATACTTTTTTTGAAAAAATAAAAAAACTTTGCAAAAACCTATTGACAAAGATCTGAAAGTGTGGTATCATATACTTAGCAAAAACCTAAGTCAAGGAGGTGCGATAATGTATAATTATAGTAATTTGCTCGGAAAAATGCGTTCAAGCGGAATGACTCAAGAGGCGATAGCTAATGCTGTAGGCAAAAATGTTGCTACAATCAACCAAAAGCTAAACGGGAAAAGCTATTTTACACAAACTGAGATAGATAAAATATGTGAATGTCTTAGCATAAATCCTAACGAGATACCAAAATATTTTTTTACGCATTGACTTAGGAAAAACATAAGTTTGATTTAATGGAGGTGAGGAAAATATGGATGGGACAACAATAGCCACCGTTGTATTATCGGTGGCTGTGTCGGTGATTGTGACAGCGATTATCACAAATATTCGCTGTTATAAACAATTACTTATGCTTGACAATATGTTTGATGAACTATTGAAAGATACAGAGGAGACAATTAATAAATTGATTTCTCAAATAAAAATCAAGTAACTGCATCAGTAAAAGATATTCCAAATGGAGTTATCATCGCTATACCATAGTCTTTTTTGGCAATGATTTCCTTAGTAGTATCGTATGGGTCTGCAACTGATAAGTTTTTATAAAATTCATACGCTTCATCGTCAACATACTTCTCTAAAAAACTTATTTTTATAAGCCCAATAGAGTTAAGGAAAGTTAATGAAATAGACTGATTATACATATCAGGAAATTCATTTGAGTAATAAACATTTTGAAGGTATGTAAGATACCCTTTATCCAATTGTTGACTTATATTAGCTATTGGAATAGATTTTTGTTTTTTAATATGCAATATGAGGCGAGCATCTAATGGAGACAGCTGTGAAATAATTTCTGAATATGACGGATGAAGAGAATTATTTTTTCGGGAATCCATAGAAGCGGCTATAAGATTTGCAAACATTTCTTGTAGTTCTTCATGTTCTATGCAGAATATTGATTTTTGAAGCGCTTGACCAGCTATCTGCAAGTCAGGTTCAACTCGACATTCTGATGGAATAGCTTGAGCTTTGTCTACTAACTTTTTTTCATATTGTTCAAGTCTAAGCCGTTTTTTTATTCGTTTTTTGTCTGCTAAATGATTTATTCCTCCGAAAACTAAATAGAATAAATCGTTGAGTGTTTCACCAGCAGATTTTGTTACTGGTGCAGATAAGTTTGAAATGGCTGTATCTATTGATTCAGGTAGTTTTTCAGGTATAATAATTGACATTATAAATCACCTCAAAATATATTTTTTAATTTTATTATAGCATATATTTTGAGGAAAATCAATGGTATAACAGCAAAAATCCACATAATTATATAAAATTTCATAACTGATCGAATCAGGCGAACGAGGAGTTCGCGTACCAACAGCGAAAAAAATAGCCGCAGCCCTCGGGTTCGATTGGCAGCGGTTTTATGAGGATTGAAAGGAGGTGAGAACCAATGAGACCAGTAAAGTGTTTGATGACGCAAGGCGAGGTAGCAGCTATTCGCGCTAAACTCGCCAAAGCCATTGAAGAAATCACTCATAAAAATCATTCTATGAGTGATTCTGAGGTATGCGCAGTAAGAGAAATACTTGATGTATGCGAACATCTCAATCATCTTGATAAAGAGTATCAGCATGATTGATAAATTCAATTGCTTCATCAGGAAGGTTGTAGTAGCAGCTATCATTCAGCGGCGTTATTATAAGGACTCCGTCATCGTTTATATAGTTATCGAAAAGTATATTTATAACGTATTCTGGAACGCTTACAAATGAAAAAGCTGTCTTGTCTTTGTAAGTTGCAAAAAGCAAAATATTTTCGCTTAATTTATAGCAATCAGCAGTAAAATGTTTGAGCTTTTCTTCAATTATACTGATGGAACAATTGAAAGTGCTTATATTAAAGCACATCTGATAAACCATATGTTAATCACCTCCTTTCATGAGATGATTATACCATAAAATACTACAAAATGCAATACCAATATCAAAAATGGTCACAGCTTTGACTGAAACATCGCAGTAGACGGTAATGCGGTTTTATGAAGATTAGGGAGGTGAGAAGATGGACATGAACGGTGTATTTCGTATTTATACCGATAAAAAGAGCGCAGAGGAAACACTCTACGCCGTTATGGTCAGTGAGTCATTGAGACTGAAACGCTGTTTAAGTAAATCTGAACGGAATAACATTAGAAAATTCATTTTGCAATGTTTTGTATTGCTGAATGAGTGTATGGAGGAGGTGAGAACATGAACCCACAAGACGAAAAAATACTCCGTAAGCAGCTTACATTGCTCTCGGAGTATTCGGAGACGTATACAAAGTACGATGACGCAGCTGCTGATTTGTGCGCCATAGCAGAAAAAATGTGTAAGATTGTTAGTCTGCTTAATTCATGTGAAGAAAAGGTAGGTGAAAAATAATATGCCCCGACTTGCAAAGACACAAGCCGAAAAGCAGCAGGAGTCGATACTCCGTTGGCTCGATATATACACCGGCGAACGCAGCCGAGCAGGAAGTGACAGTGAAACAATTGCTCGTTCGCTCGGATTTGCGTACTCGACTCTGTACAAGAGGCGTAAAAACCCGTGGGACTTCACGCTCGCGGAGCTTCAGCGCATGGCGAACGTGATGAACATAACAATATCAACGCTGCTCGGCGAGAATAAAGGAGAGATTGCCACATGACAAAGACCGAATACGTACACTACTACCTCGCACCGCTTGTACGTGCGATTGACGAAAGGATCCTCGCGGTAACATACGGAACGGTCGTAGATAAAGAATACGTCTACTGCATGTACCGCGGTGGGTACAAAAGAATCAACGTCACCGGAGACAGCCTGTCTGCGCTCACTACTGACGTAATAAGGAGGATAGCATAATGGACATCACCGACGTAACACTCGCAGCAGAAATCAAGCAGGTGCTCACCTGCCAGAGCGAGAACCAGCAGCTGCGGCGCGAGCTTGCAGACCGCGAACGGCTCATCGCTTCACTGCTGCGCCGACTCGAACCTGACGACACCGAGTACGAGATAGTCCGCGGTCAGCTGCAAATGAAAAGCCCCGCACAGTTGGCGCTATGCGAGACTAAACAAAATATAATAAAAAACAATTATGTTTAAATTATACCACAGAAACCGTGAAAAGTCAAGATAAAGATTAAAAATTTCTCATATCAGAGGAGGAAAATAAAATGTATGATGATATTCCAGATCACCCAACTATTCGCTGTGCTGAAAACACAGGATATGCACCGTGGCAAACTGATGGAAAAGTATGCTATTGTCCGGAGTGCGGTGAAGAACTTACCATAGCTGACGATGTATACGTGAATTTTGACGGCGAGGTTATCGGTTGCAGCAATTGCTTAAAACGATGCGATGTATCTGAGGTGTTTTTCGATGAATAAGTACATATCTACTGTAGGAATGAGCCGCGAAGAGTGGCTAAAGGCTCGGCAGAATGGTATCGGCGGGAGCGACGCTCCCGCTCTGGTGCTTCCATATAAGGTGTACAAATGGCATAGACCATCAGATGTATATATTTCGAAGGTATCAGCGCCGGAAGAAACATCGCCGCTTGCCTGCCGTGTTGGAAGCTATCTCGAAGCATTTGTCGCAGACTTGTTCAGTGAAGCTACAGGATTTAGAGTGCATAAGCTCAATAAAATAATCATATCGGACAAGCACCCATTTATGTTTGCCAATATCGATCGTAAGCTGTACGGTCAAAACGTTGGACTTGAAATCAAAACAACAGAGGTCTACAATGACAGAAAATTTACTGATGACGAGTATCCATATCAATATTATGTACAAATGCAGCACTACATGGCAGTTACCGGTTGGAATAAATGGTATCTCGCCGCACTGATCGGAAATAAGCGCTTTGTGTGGTACGAGGTGCCTCGCAGTGATGAAGATATTGCCGATATAATAGAAACTGAATCAAAATTTTGGAACGATATAGTAGTTCCAAGAAATATGGAGGAATTAGAAAGATGGGCATGAGTTTACAATTATTTAAGAATGCTTCCGATGTTGAGGAATTCAAGATCGATCTTGAATCGGTTCGAGACGCTTATTCCGAGATATTGGAAGCGCAGAAGGAGGTCGGAGGAATGGTTACATATCGTGCCAAAGTCGCTACAGGCGGTGGAAAGGCATTTGATATAATTACCGGTGATGAAGACAGCGACACAAGCTTACCTACATTTTCTGGTGTGATAGTGTTCAATCACAATTGTAACGCGTATTTTGACGAAGACAGCAGCGGCAATAACCCTCCGATATGCTCTTCAATGGACGGGATCACTGGTATTGATACAGAGTATGGCGAATGCTTCAACTGCAAGATTTGTTCACGTAATGTATATGGCACTGCAAAAAATGGGCGCGGAAAGGCTTGCAAGAATATGCATCGGCTGTATATTATGACTGAAGGCTCGCCTGTACCTCTAATGCTTTCGCTCCCGCCGACTTCACTGAAGTCATTTCAAAATTATCGTCTTTCGACACTTGCGGCAAAGAGGCTGAAGCCATGCGAGGTAGTGACCGAGTTTTCACTTACTCCGCAGCAGTCGCAGAGTGGTCAGAAATACAGTGTAGTTAAGTTCAAGCTGCTTGGAAAGCTACCTGATGGATCAGCAAAGATAGCACAGTATTTTGCTGAGCAGATGAAAGCAGCTGCATCGAAAATACCTGAGATCAGCGCCGATGATTACAATCGAGTAGGAACGGCTTCGGAGAACGCAGATGATACAGTGGAGAAATGAATCGCAGCTGCTGAATGCAGTCATTCGAGTATTGGCTCCTTACTGTAAGCTTTACCGTGTGAATGTTATTCGCATGAAAACAACAGACGGAAGATGGTTGTCTACCGGAGTGCCGGCGGGTTATCCAGATCTAGCAGGTCGCAGAAGGTGTGATGGACGAGCTGTGTATATTGAATGCAAGGTTAAGCCTAATAAGCCTACTCCAAAACAGCAGGCATTCATTGATGAAGCAATAAAAGACGGCTGCATTGCCGGTGTCTGCTATACGCCGGAGGACGCGCTTAGGCTTGTGATACCGTATACGACAGATTCATTACCGGAAACGAAATAACAAACGCAAGGAGACTTAACAAATGTCAAGACCACCGAAAAAAGGCTTGACATGGTTTCAGAAAGACGTTAATTACTATCAAGATGATAAGATCATTGAGCTATCAATAAGATATGGTCCGCTTGGTCTTACCGTCTATGACGCATTACTAACAATTATTTATCGCGAAGGCTACTATATCACCATGTCAGTCTCTAAAGCCGCCCTGCTTGTGGCGCGCACAGTTGGCGACAGCTGGTATAGGAAAAACGGTAAAAGTGCTATAGACTTTATCTCTGAGATTATCCATAACTGCGCGGAGATCGGGCTGTTCGATGAGTCCCTCCTGAGGCAGGGCGTGATAACATCTGTAGGAATCCAGCGTCGGTATGCCACCGTGACTGCGAGGAACAAAGTCGATATGTCAAAATATTGGTTGCTTGACAAAGATAGTGGTCAAACAGCCTGTGAAACCATGCCCAAAAGCAAAATAAATGTTGCAGAAATGGGAGTATCTGCAACAGAAACCTCAATTTCTATAACAGAAATGCAACAGATAAGAAAAGATAAGAGAAGAGAAAATGAGATTAGAGAAGATAAGAGAAGAAGTCCGACCGATGTTTCTGCGGCAGAAACTCAATGTGCTGCTGCGGTCGGACACGACGACACGGACATGGTCGGAGAGGTTTTAAAGGAATACGAAAGACTGCTTCCTATGCTTCCGCAGGGAGAAAGAACTGTTAAGCTGATATCGAATATTACTAAGTCTCATCGTCAGTTAGAGGAATATACAAGACTGTTCGAACGAGCTTCGATGAGCAGCTTTCTTACAGCAGCGAGTACAGGCTGGAAGTGCGATATAGAGTGGCTGACTGAGGCTGATAATATGGATAAGGTCCTCGCTGGACGATATGACGATTATGGTAAAAAGTCGGTTTCATATGATATGCACAAAGCCGTTGATGTGAACGGCGTGTCGAGCGGATTTGATACAGAGGTGTTTTTTAAAGCTGCTCTCGAACGTAGCTTAGATGTATAGGATGAAACTGAGATGAAATGTAAAAAGAAAGTTTATAGAGATGGGGAGTATACACTTTGCAGCAGATGTGAGAAGGCTGAAAATTGTGAGGATGTATGCCGATGTGTAATATGTGGGAGAATGTCGCCAGTTTTCTATGATAGAAATACGGATTGTTTGTGGTGTAATACGTGCCTTCATGAAAGAATGGGGCATAAAAGGAAGAAACGGGAAATTCCAGTAGTAAAAATGGTACATAAATTGATTTATCATGTGCTGCTGGAACTAACATTTATTATTACATTATTGAGACAGAGAATCAAACGATTTCTGAAGAAAAGACAAGGAAAATAATTGATTGGTGGAGGAACAGAAATGATAAACTTATTCGAAAGTAAGAAATTTAGAATCGAGGACATCAATACCACGGGTAAAAAGCAAATGCGTGGCTCGGTAACTTTCAAGGGCTTTGAGTCCGATGAAGGGGGCGTATTTAATATCTTGGCTACGGAATACGGCATAGTGATGTTTGCCGGACGTGCCGCACAGGGTACGAGATCGGCACGGTATGGTGTACACGTCAGAGTCAATTGCCGCAATGGCATAGAAATGATTTACGCTAACCTTGATACGCGCCTGGTCAAAGCCGGAGATTACGTTGATGCAGGAAAGCCAATCGGGGTTCAGCACGAAGGGCGAGTTACGATAGAGTGTCGCCGTAACGGACGCAGAGTCGACGCTTGCGAAGTGCTTAGCATATCTCCTGAGCAGCAAAAAATTGGCGCGATATTTGATTTTCGTGAGTTCAGCAGCCAACAAAAAATGAGTATACCAGAAATAATTTTTCGGTTGGAAAATTTACAAGCTTACAGCATTCATCGCGAAGATGCCAAAGCTCTTGGTTCAGCGATTGAGCTCTTAGAGAAACTGTAAGGGAGGACTAAGATGAAAAAAGGCATAGAAGCATATGTGGATTACGATATTAACAGCCGCTGGAAGCTCATTATAGAAAAGAAGCGCGGCAAACTCAGCCTTGACGAGATAAAGGAATCGGCAAGAGAGCATGAACTTGATTATTACTTGTTAGTTCTCGACTGCTATCACGACGATGAAGATGGAAGCCAGTATTCATTCGACGCAGCCGATTCTTCTGGCGACAGAGTGGAATTGTACCGTTCAAGCTCGCTGAATGACATAGGCGACTAAAAAGAGGGGGGAATCGAAATGATAGACATAAAAGAAGCGATAAAAATAGCGGGCGAGATGTTCGTCGAGCGCGAGGGTCGAAAAATGGAGGACGGCGACGAATTCATTGCAGTATTTAAGAATTGCGCTGTGACAGCTTCCAACAAAGACGGCGAGCTCAAAATCTGTTTTACAGACAATGTACCGCTTATCGTCGACGCTGATGTCGATGTCTATGGCGAGGAGTGAGCGTAAAAATGATTGCGATTTGCAGAGAGGTTGATAAATATAGCGGCGCAATTTCAGTGTATTCAATCAATGCTGATGTTACTGATTGCTTGCTGCTTAAATTGAGCATACGAGAGTCTGTGAATCCGGAATTACGTTATTATGTAATAACAAAAGAACGATGGGACGCTGATAAGGATGCAGTTGTGCGTCTATTAAAACGCAAAAATATAACCGAAACGGCTTTAAAACGATTCGGCGAAATCGTTCAGATTTAGGAGGATTGAATGACCATACACGAGCTATCGCAGCTGTACCAGCTGAACCGCGAGATTGAAGCTGACAGACAGCGGCTTGCCGAGCTCGAAGCTGCCGCGACATCGACGAGCGCGAACATAACCGGTATGCCGCACGGTACGGGAGTATCGAACAAAACCGCGATCGCTGCTGATATAGCTGACATACGCAGCGAGATCTCCCGCAAGCTCGACCGCATGTCGGCTGAGTACCGTCGACTGCTCGCGTACATAAACTCAGTTGACGACAGCTTCATGCGGCAGGTGCTGACGTACCGCTTCGTCGATGGGCTGACATGGTATCAAGTCGCGATGAGCGTTGGCGGCGGGAACACGGAAGGAAGCGTAAAAATGGCGGTCAAAAGATTTTTAGCAAAAAACTAAAGTTGTTACTTTTGTTACGCTAATATGTGGTATAATAGTATCATCGGCAGATATGGGAAACTATGTCTGCCATTACTATTACAAGAAAGGCGGTGACTGCGGTGACCGAAAAGCAACAGCGATTTTGCGAAGAATATCTAATCGACCTTAACGCGACACAAGCGGC
>JAAVZO010000045.1 GCA_022791685.1 Clostridiales bacterium | reverse complement strand
TTTTCAACTGCTCCCTCTACTCTTTCACTTGTCTCTTTGCAATAATAACTATACCTGTAGTCAAAAAAATCATCTGGACTGTTGGTTTTAAGGCCTGTATGAGACATATCTTTTATTACACGATGTGGCTCATTTTTCCTTCTTTGACTCAAATTCTCTACTTTTTCCATCTTCTCTCACCTCTCTTTCTTTTCACATCTTAGTTCTTGTAAAAGTTTTCCATCCCCTTTATACTTTTGGTACAGGCTGTTGCAGCAGCCGAGTACATATGAAAGGAGTCCGAAAAAAGTTTATGATGTATCGTATAAATCTTTCTCATTTTTCTATATCTGAATGTGAAAAAATCCGAAAAGATTTACAGCCTTATATATGGGAAATTTATGATGTTTCCTACAGGCCGTCAGTTATTGACATTCATTGGAATTCAGAAAAATCTATTAAAGATCTCTTTCCTGATTTGCTTCCATACCTGACGATTGTTCAATAACCGTTTGGATTTTGGTGAAATATGCGTTTGGATTATATTCAACTATAACAACGCATTTTTCACCTATCCGAATCTGCTTCGTAATCTGTTGCATTGATAACAGAATTTCTTCAAATCCTTCTGTTCTGATTTCATAATTGAGCTTTTTCTTTCCTTGAACAAAATTTGAAATCTCCGTAAATAACTTATCAGGATCATATTTAAGTGTTACAACACATTTTTTCCCTTTCTGAATTCTCTGTGTGATGTGCTGCATTGACAGAAGAATCCTCTCAAATATTTTTGTCATGATTTTATAGCTCAATTACTTTCCCCCTTATGAAATACCCCGTATTATCAGAACACAGAGAATATTGATTTGCTTACTGTTGCATGGAATCGTAAGGAACCCATCGAGGAGGTTTTTCCCGAACTCGCTCCACATCTGACTTATCAATAAAAGTTTCAATCGTTACGTTTAGAAGTGCCGGGTTCCCATTCAATGTCTTTCTTACTCATTAGAGGAGCATTCGCATCTCTCGTAAGTACTACTCTGGCTGGCAAGCAATAATCCGGAAGCTGACACCAGAAAAAATCTGTTCGCTGGCGTCATCTGTTTGTAAATTCCTACAAGCTCTCTAAGTTCTTTCTCGCTTACAGTTTTCCTTACGCTTAATTCCTGCATATTTTCACCTCGCTTTCTTTCTCTTGTAAAAATTCCCCATCCCCTTTATAATCTAAATACAGGGCACCTCCATGCCCGAGTACCAAAGAAAGGAGACTTCCCATGAAGCAATATGAGGAAAAGTTACTGTCAATGATTAGACAGGCTTTTAAACAGGGAAATCATCATTACAACTTTGACATTCCCACAAATGAAGATGAAGCAAAAAATCTTCTTACTGCATTAAAATCCCTTCAGGAAAAAGCCTATCTTGTAATCATCGCATCTCCGGAAGACGGATACGATTACATCGAAGTTGAATTACTTCCTTCGTGCTGCAGACCTCCATCTGAGAAATAGCAGTATGGTACATGTCTCCGTTTCATTTCTTGTGCCTGGGATTCACTTATTTTATGTACCTTAATCCTGATCCCAGGCCACTCTTTCATTCCTTTAACAATCTGGTCAAGATCTTCTCCTATTACATGGTAGTGAATTGTCCTTGTTTCCCCTTTTACAATTCCCGCGCCCTGCATTTCAAGTGTTTTTGAATACCTATCTAATATCTTTTTCAGTTCGTTTTCTCTTCCTTTGACCGGAACCAATGTCACTATTGTCTTATTTCTTTCCATTTCTTCTCACCTCCTTATCTGTTCGTTACACGTACACTATAATACGTTTTACGTTTATTGTCAACATCTTTTTGTTCGTTTTACGTATTTTTATATTTACATTTATCACTCTCTGTGCTATATTGATGTCTAAAGGGAGGTGAATCATGGAAACTATAAATGAACGATTTAAAAAATTAAGAAAAGAATGCCATAAAACACAAGACGAATTTGCCGAGATTTTTGGAATGACACGATCTGGAATATGTGATATAGAAAAAGGACGAAATAATGTCACTGAAAAACATCTGATCATGCTTTCCAATTGGCATGAACGAAAAGTGAATATAGAATGGCTCCGTACCGGTGAAGGCGGGCCAGATGCTATGTTCCTTCCTCCGGAAGAAAATGACCTTGTTGCCCAAGCCGCAGCTCTTTTAGGAGAAAAAGATCAGCTTTTTGAATCGTTAATAATTACATATAGCAAACTCACACCACAGAATAAAGACGTTCTACTCAATTTTTTTAAAGACTTCTCAGATACCTTAACAAAAAAAGAATAGCCGAAGCTATTCCTTTTCTTTACTTTTGTCTTTGTAATGTTTTGCAAATGTATAAACCGCGATCAGGTATTCTATGTCACGGCTTGTTGAAACAATTTCAATAATAAGTTTTTTGTACTCTTCGCCACTCATATGTATTACCTCCACTTTGTATTTATACTAAGTAAACAAGTGGATTTGAAAAAACTTATGCAAAAACTGGCAATCGTCCATTATAATGGACACTTATTTGTAATCTGATTCATAAAGGCTTTCGATACTGATATTGAGACCTGCTGCCAGCTTTTCCATTGTACAGATCGTTGGATTTGAAAGTTCGGCCATAGTCTTTTGAATCGTTGACTTTGATACTCCTGTCAGGATGGATACCTGACGAATTGATAGCTTTCTTTTCAACATTATTTTGTAAAGTATGATCTTCATGGAATAATTGTAAGTCCTATTTT
>JAAVZO010000039.1 GCA_022791685.1 Clostridiales bacterium | reverse complement strand
GGGCAGAATTTATCGACCTTGACGAGGAGATTGTAAAGCGCTACGGTGAAGTAAAGGAAATATTCGCGACACGCGGCGAGTCGGGCTTCCGCGAAATTGAGCTCGAAGTCCTTCGCAGCGTACTTGACAGCGCCGACTCCGACCATCAAATACTACTGTCATGCGGCGGCGGTGTACCGACATACACCCCATCACGTGAGCTTTTAGCGGCACGTACACTTGTGATTTGGCTGCGCCGCGGACTTGATTCGATCGGTGCAGACAGCGTGATTTTGTCGCGCCCACCGATAAACGGCAGTATCGAAACTTACAAGCGTCTGATGAACGAGCGCTACCCGATATACCGCAGCATAGCCGACTACAGCTTCTACAACAGCTTCCCACAGCGTACCGCGGTGGCTATAGTGAAGAAAGTGCGCAATTGTAAGTAAAGGGACGCGCGGCTGTTTACAGAAATGCTATTTAATTTAAATTTTATAAAGGAGAATACATATTATGCTTAACAAAATACCGAAGATACTTTCACCTGAGCTTGTGAAGATCATGATGGAGATGGGGCACGGCGATGAGATCGTCATTGCTGACGGCAACTTCCCGAGCGAAGCTATCGGTCAGCGCACCGTTCGCGCTGATGGTCACGGCGGTGTGGAGATATTGAAGGCTATGCTCGAGCTGCTTCCGCTCGATACTTATGCAAAGCCGGTTTATCTAATGGCGAAAGTGCCGGGCGACGACGCACCTACTCCGATTTGGGATGAGTACACCGATATCATTTCACAGCATACCGGTGAGAAGGTGGAGTTTTTGGAGCGGTTCGAGTTTTACGAGCGCGCGAAGAAGGCGTACTGCGTAGTGGCTACCGGTGAAGAAGCGATTTATGCTAATGTTATTCTTAAAAAGGGAATTGTGAAATAAAATGGATATCCGTAATTTGATAGATTTCAATGATATGAGCCTTAGCGAGTGGGACGAGCTGTACAAGCTTGCCTGCCGCATTAAACGCAGTCCTGCCGAGTTCCGTGACACTTGCCGCGGCAAGATCATGGCGACGCTCTTCTATGAGCCGTCGACTCGCACGCAGATGTCGTTCCAAACCGCGATGATGCGCCTTGGCGGCAAGGTTATCGGATTCTCCGACCCGAACGCAAGCTCAGTATCGAAGGGCGAGACTCTGCGCGATACGGTGAAGATTGTAACTGCGTATTCGGACGTGCTGGTCATACGCAATCCTATCGAAGGTGCGGCGTATGCAGCGTCGCTGTATTCGCGCGTTCCAGTAGTAAACGCTGGAGACGGCGGACACCTGCACCCGACACAGACGTTGACTGACCTCATGACGATAAACGAACTGAAAGGCCGCACTGATGGTCTGACAGTTGGCTGCTGCGGCGATTTGCTGAATGGACGCACCGTTCACTCTCTGCTGCGTGCGATGGCGCGATTCAAAAATAACCGTTTTGTGCTGATCTCGACTCCCGAGCTGAGTTTGCCGGATTATGTAATATCCGAGTTGAACGCAGTCGGTGTAGAGAACGGCAACAGCTTTGTTAAGGTATCGACGCTTGAAGAGTGCATATCCGAGCTCGATATACTCTACATGACGCGAATTCAGCGTGAGCGCTTCCATTCTCAGGAGGAGTACGCGCGTCAGTCCGGCGTATATCGTTTGACTGCCGACAAGATGAAGCTTGCGAAGCCGGATATGGCGGTGCTTCACCCGCTGCCGAAGGTCGACGAGATCGACTATGAGGTCGACGACGACCCGCGCACGATGTATTTCGAGCAGGCGGAAAACGGTATGTACATACGTATGGCGCTGATCGCTCAGCTCTGTGCGAAGGAAAGGACCGGACGTGCGCCGGCGTACCCGATTCAGACCGAGCCATTCTGTCACAATCCGCGCTGCATTTCGAACCACGAGAAGTACCTTCCGAAGCTCACGAAGATAGTAGGCGGCGAGGAACGCTGCTGCTACTGCGACGCGGCGATCAAATAATTTCAAACGCGTGAAATAAAATATATATCGAGCAGCTGCGGCGATCGATAGAGGTAATTGATATGAAACGATTGGCGATGTGTCTTGGTGTCATTATTCTTACTTTTTATATGTCGATTGGCGTGGCTGCGGTTGGATTTGCGACGGATGATATTCTCGCGAAAATCGACGAGTTAGCTTCGAAAAGAGCGGGGTACAGTTCTTCGGAAGAAGTTCAGCCGCTGCTCGATGAGCTTGACGAGATTGGCGTGGTGGCAGACAGTGATATTCTTACTCAGTTGAAGCTGTCGAAGCCGGTCAAGGTCGACGGCGTGCAGATATCGGATTTTGCTGGATTTGCGGCTGCGTTTGAGGGGATGTTCGACTATTTTATAGTCATGCACGAGCAAGACGGACGCGAGGTCTGCGAGTTGATTATTCAGGATATCCCACCGTGCAGCGTACTACGTTCGACGGTTTATCAGAATGGTAGCCTTGGGTATAATATACATTCAAAATACGCCGGAAAAGAGCCTAAAATAGCCGACAAAATTAACGAGCACCTTGAAGTTGTAATTAAAGGCATGGGGAGTGAGCTTGAAGCTATATCCACTGCTGGACTGATATTTCCATTTATTTCTAATATAATTATCCCCGACTACGAAGTGGAAACTACTGGATACGGCACGAGCCGTTCATATGTGATAGACTGCTTCATCGAGTCGTCGATTCATTTGCTGTACACAAAGACTGCCGGTGAATGGAAGCTTGCCGGCATGACGAACACTGCCGAGGTTGCGGAACGGCATAGCTGGTATTATACCTACAGCGCAGGAAAAGGGCAGATAGACAGTGTATCAGGCTCGCGCGAATACCGTCACAGCCTGAAGCCGGACGATTACGATAATCGCATTGCCCTTGCGCTCGACGGCAACCCGCTCGATACCGTTAAAAGCTACACGGCATTCGTCCCGCTCGAAGGCGGCGGTGAGAGTGAAGCTTTCAAGCTCGACATATTCGCGCCGACCGATACGTCGAAGCTGGTTCGCCGCGCCGCCGGAAAGGATACATTTGATCCGGTCGTGATTGATGTTATGATCTCTGCCGTCGTGTCGGTTATTATCCTATCAGCGGTATTCATTCTTACGCGGAAGCACCGCAAAAAAGCATAAAGCTGCGCCCATGAACTACTGCTCATGGGCGCGATTTTTACATTATTTTCGACATAGCTGCGCCGCGTCCGACCGGAATCATAATGACATGCGGAGTCTCACCATCACTGCTTAGCGAGCTATTCATCGCACTTATCGCGCTTGTCGTTGTATTGTACCGCTTAGCTATCTGCCAGAGCGACTCGCCAGCCGACGGATAGCAGAGCACCAGCGATGCCGATTCATCGGCAGCAGCGCGCGGTTCTTTAGATATTTTCACCGTTTCGACTGCTTCGGTACGCGCTTTCTTGATGAACAGCGCGTTCAGTGACACTTCGAAATCGCAGCTGAGTCGGTTCGGGTCGAGTCTGGCGCGGATGTCGTAGGCTTTGCAGTCGCAGATGAAGGCTATCGGCTCGGCGAGCTCTCCGGTGCTCAGCTCGCATTTGACCGGAAGCGTGAATTCCGCCGCTGCGAATCCGCCGCTTCGGTCGGAGAGAATGCAGGAGATAAGCGCTTCGCCGCTTATCTGCGTGCGTCCGCGTGACGGTACGGCAGAGTTCATTTTCACTTCTGCTTGCGTGTCGACGATGTTCCACGCCGCGTCGGCTTCACCCGGCAATCCGAGCTCGTCGCGCGGGATTCCTTCGTTCACCGAGAAGTTCGACGAGATCAGCTTGCCCATGCTCGATAGGTCGAGCGTGCGCATATCGCAATTGCTGTCGCGGTCGACCGAATATACATCGAGTGTCAGTGGAGTGTCTGCGTCAGCAAGCAGCTTCACGTCGATGTCGAATGATAGGTCGAGCTCGAGCACGCGGCGCTCGCCGTAGCTGTTTTCACCTACAGCGGCATTCAGTTCAGTGAGAGTTCCGGTCGCTGAGCCGCAGAGTGTATCCGGCTTGCAGTTCTTGAAAAATTCCGCGTATTCGTCCGCGTTTATCATGTACGAAAGCGGGAGCTTGCGTGCAAAGCTGCGGTAGTCGCCGACCTCTCCTTGCGCGCGGTAGATACAGTCGATCAGCGCTTCACCCTTCACCATAACCGTGAATCCATCCGCGCCGATATTCGGCTTGACCTCGTGGAAATGTATCTCAGCGTCGCAGGTCACGATCTCATCGATAGCCGGCTGCGATGCGTCGGGCTCGAGATTTTCACTCAGCTGTTCGTGGTCGGCGGTGAAGCATTTTTCGAGCAGCGTCGGCATTGACGTGGTCAGTCGTTCGAGTTTCATCTCCTCTTCGAGCGTCGACGCACCCTCGACCTTGGGCGAGCAGGGAATAATTCGCGAGAGTTTGATATCATTCGCGACGCTTGCTTTGATCGATAGCTTGCGCGGATTTTGTAGTCGCGCCGAGCAGGCGGTGACCTGCGGCACTATTGATATCTCGCATGAGTCGAGCGACGCGCTGTCGTCGGGCGAATCGAGTGCGCCGTTGTATTCGGCTGCGAAATGAACCGCGTGCAGCGAGTCGGGCTTCATTTCACCTTCTCCCGACGCTTCGGAGCAGAACACGACAATGTAATCGACTGCACCCGAGTATTCGAGTCTGCGCCCGGAGATGAAGCGACCGATGTTTATCGGTCTGGCTCTTACGCGCAGTATCTTCTTAACGTCTGGGTAGGTATCAGGCAGTATGTAGTCGGCGGAGAGCTCGCTGGTAACGCGTCCGTCGAAAAATGGAGTAAGCATTTGCGACGGCGATTTTATCATTTCGTTTGCATTTATGTTGTTCATATGCACCATCCTTATTTCTTTATCTGGGACAAATATATGCAGTGCGGCGTAAATATAGAACATTACTTATTTTTTATGTCAAATGTCTTGATTTAATGGGAAAATCATGGTATAATACTATAGAGGGTGTATTTCTTATAAGGAGGGGGATTATGACTGATAATCCAAGATTATTTGGAATAGTTCATTCCAATCGTAACTATTTATTAAAAGATACATGGGGAAAAAACCAATTTAACTCATCATTTCCTGCTTCATTGGCTTGTTATCTTCATTTTAAAGGCTTGAAAGCTGTTTATTATACAACAAATCAAGCAATGGAAAAGGTCGTTACTAAAATAGGAATAGATGAGTTATACTGTATCGATCCACTGTGTGACGATATATATTTTGCTTTTGAGCATCAATACACACCATTTCAAAAATATGTAATTGGAAGTATTCCAAGAAACGATTTAGTTATTATAGCAAATAGCCAATGTTTAACATCACTTGAAATCAAATTGGTTGCTTTACCAGATAATCCAACCTGTGAATTAACTGATGAGTATTTTGGTTCTGAAATTGTTATAAGACCTGATACAATTATATATCTTGCCTGTAGTTTTATTAGCGCACTTGATGATGATGCTAAAAGACTGAAAAATATCATCGGTTATGTAGGTGATGAAATTGATGACTGGACTGAAGCAGAGTGTGTTTTACCTCATACATATGATATATTTTGTTCTATCAAAAGAATAGTTGAAGCGAGTTATCATAAACAAATGCCCATTATTATGGAGCCAGTATGGAAAACAGAAGGTAAATTTCCAAAGCTTGCAGATAATTGCCTTGATGTTTTTGTATGGAGTAATTGTGGAATGCTTCTATTATTTATGCCATCAGAATATGATTTTGATACCCGCTCAGACGGTACAAAAACTCTTAGAAAGATTGGCAGACATGAAAGAACGATGATTTGGCTGTTTAAAATGTTGAAAGATTATACTAATAGCGGACATTTCGATGGTAAAAGAATTATTGATGAGTTATCTTATAACACAAAAAATGATAAAGCATTTGCATCAAACGGACTGAGAACTCGTCCAATTATGACTTGTTCTGAATTGACAAAGCCGAGAATTACAAAACAAGAAATAAAGAAAATCATATTGGGCGGAGGTCAAAACCTTCTAAGTCCAGAAAGACGTTTCGATGCGATTATTTATAACTCACCTGACTTATTTGAGGAGAAATCGTGATTAACATAGTTGATATATTTTGTGGATGTGGCGGTCTATCTCTTGGTTTTCAAAAGGCTGGATTCAATGTTGTAAGAGCATTTGATAATTGGGATAAAGCTGTTGATATTTATAATAGAAATTTCAACCACAACGCAGAACTTATAGATGCTTACAATTTGACTACTGAGCATATTGAGAGTTTTTCACCTGATGTTATTATTGGTGGACCTCCATGCCAGGATTATTCATCTGCTGGAAATCAAGATGAATCACAAGGGAGGGCAAACCTTACTCTTAGATATGCAGAATTGGTTTGTGATGTACATCCTGAATGGTTTGTGATGGAAAATGTCGATAGAATTCTTAAATCAAAAACGTTACCAAAAGCTATTGGTCTTTTCAAATCATCAGGTTATGGACTTTCTCAGGTTGTGTTGGATGCTTCACTTTGCGGCGTTCCACAAAAAAGAAAACGATTCTTTTTAATTGGACATTTAGATGATATTGATGATTTTTTAACTTATAGTTTATATTCAGATTTGTCAACGAAAAGTACGACTATTCGTGATTATCTTGGCGATGAATTTAATACGCAATATTATTATCGTCACCCAAGATCATATGCACGCAGGGGGATATTTAGTATCGATGAACCAAGTCCAACTATACGTGGTATGAATAGACCAATTCCACCAGGTTACTCAATCCATTCTGGAGATGCCACTAATGATTTAAGTAAAGTACGACCTCTCACTACACTTGAAAGAGCGAGGATACAAACTTTTCCTGAAACATTTAAATTTTCAGGTAATAAAACTGATTTGGAGCAAATGATAGGGAATGCAGTGCCTGTAGAGCTTGCTAAATATGTAGCAAGTCATCTAATGGAATATATTGTAAATCCTGTAGATGTTCCTATGCAACTTCGTTTTAGTATTAATATGATAGATAATGGTAATCTATAATGAGACCATCAATGAAGAAATCGGTTTCATTTATTATAATTATGCTTTCGGTATGCTGTATTTTTACAGCCTGTTCCGTATCTCAAAGCAGCGAAGAGTTTCGTATAGCTATCTGCCAGAACACCGATGGTGCGGTTTATGGAATACACTGTGAATATTATTTAGCGGATACTCCGATCGGTGGAACGGAGGTCGTACTAACGGAAAATAAAACCGTTATACCTATCGAGTCCGGCGATACGATATCGCTGCATTTTGATAAG
>JAAVZO010000051.1 GCA_022791685.1 Clostridiales bacterium | reverse complement strand
GCCAGAAAAAGCATAGAAGAATGCGTAATCATATCGCCGGCACCGCAACAAGACCGCGTCTGGCTGTATTCCGCAGCAACAGTCATATGTATGCACAGATCATTGATGATACGGTTGGCCATACATTAGTATCTGCATCTACCTTACAGAAAGATGTAAAAGCAGAACTGGAAAAAACCAACGATGTAAAAGCAGCAGCATATCTGGGAACTGTAATCGGTAAAAAAGCAGTGGAAGCAGGAATCAAAGAAGTGGTTTTTGACCGTGGCGGTTTCATTTATCAGGGAAAAGTTCAGGCACTGGCAGATGCAGCACGTGAAGCCGGCCTGGAATTCTAAGAGGAAGGAGAAGAACACATGAGACATGCAATCATTGATGCCAGCCAGTTAGAGCTGGAAGAGAAAGTTGTTTCCATCAAGAGAGTTACCAAGGTTGTTAAAGGTGGTCGTAACTTCCGTTTTACCGCTTTAGTAGTTGTGGGTGACCGCAACGGACATGTGGGCGCAGGCCTTGGAAAAGCAACAGAAATTCCGGAGGCAATCCGTAAAGGTAAAGAAGATGCCATGAAAAAACTGGTATCTGTTGCAAGAGATAATAATAACAGTGTAACACATGATTTTGTTGGAAAATTCGGCAGTGCAGAAGTATTGCTGAAGAAAGCACCGGAAGGTACTGGTGTGATCGCAGGCGGCCCGGCCCGTGCGGTAGTAGAGTTGGCCGGCATCCAGAATATCCGTACCAAATCTCTGGGCTCCAATAATAAGCAGAACGTAGTTCTGGCAACTATTGAAGGTCTTCGTCAGTTAAAGACTCCGGAAGAAGTGGCAAGACTGCGCGGCAAAGCTGTTGAAGAGATCTTTGCTTAAGGAGGGCTGGAAAAATGGCAGATAAGTTAAAAATCACTTTGGTAAAATCTACAATTGGCCGTGTACCGAAACATAAAAAGATTGTAGAAGCATTGGGCTTAAAAAAAGTAAACCATACAGTAGAGCAGCCTGATAATGCGGCAATTCGCGGCATGATTAAACAGGTTGAGTATCTGTTAAAGGTGGAAGAATAATCTTAGTGAAAAGGAGGTACCAACATGGACTTATCAAATTTACAGCCCGCAGAAGGCTCCAAACACAGTGATAGCTTCCGCAGAG
>JAAVZO010000038.1 GCA_022791685.1 Clostridiales bacterium | reverse complement strand
GTTTATAAAAGTTCTTTGCCAGGCTTTCTTTCAAGAAAGCCGCGCGTCCCCCAACTAACAAATCCCACAAACTACAATTGAGGTGGTACAATGAAACAGCAATTACAGAATAGTTTATATAATGAAGGTTTTGAGCATGATGCCTGCGGTATCGGTGCAGTTATTTCAATTGACGGTATTCCGTCTGTCGGCGTTGTCGATGACGCGCTGTCTATCGTTGAAAGACTTGAGCACCGCGCCGGTAAAGACGCTACCGGTGAGGTAGGCGACGGTGTTGGTATCATGATGCAGGTCTCGCATGAGTTCTTCTCCAGCGAGGCGAAGAAGCTCGGTATCGAGCTTGGCGGTGCAAGAGATTACGGCGTTGGTATGTTCTTCTTCCCACAGAACACGCTGAGCCGTAAGCAGGCGCAGAAGATGTTCGAGATAATCTGCCAGAAAGAAGGCGTTGAGTTCTTAGCTTGGCGCGATGTTCCGGTCGACAGCTCGATACTCGGCGCACGTGCGCTTGACACCATGCCTTTCATCTGCCAGTGCTTCGTCAAGCGCCCCGACAATATCGAAAAAGGGCTGCCGTTTGACCGCAAGCTCTACGTCATTCGCCGTGTGTTCGAGCA
The DNA here is from genome assembly GCA_022791685.1 of Clostridiales bacterium. GTDB lineage: Bacteria > Bacillota > Clostridia > Oscillospirales > CAG-272 > Flemingiibacterium. Next base: position 72,296 of record JAAVZO010000038.1, on the reverse strand, counting down.
GTCGAACGACGACACGTATGTGGTTTCGCTCTCTTCGCGCACTATCGTCTACAAGGGTATGTTCCTTGTCGGACAGCTTCGCAGGTTTTACCTCGATTTGTGCGTGGGCGGATACTCGAGCGCTATCGCTATGGTGCATTCGCGCTTTTCGACGAACACCATGCCGAGCTGGGAGCGCGCACATCCGAACCGCTTCATACTACACAACGGTGAGATCAACACTATCCGCGGCAACGCCGACCGTATGCTCGCGCGCGAGGAGACGATGAAGTCCGAACACTTCGCGAACGACATAGACAAGGTGCTGCCGGTTATCACCGCTTCGGGCTCTGACTCGGCTATGCTCGACAATACGCTCGAATTCCTCGTAATGAACGGAATCCCGCTTCCGCTGGCTGTCATGATCATGATTCCTGAGCCTTGGAAGAACGACAACAATATGTCGCGCGCTAAACGCGACCTCTACCGCTACTATGCTACTATGATGGAGCCATGGGACGGTCCGGCGGCGATACTCTTCACCGACGGCGATATGCTCGGTGCGGTGCTCGACCGCAACGGTCTGCGTCCGTCGCGCTACTACATCACAAAGGACAGACGGCTCATCCTTTCGAGCGAGGTCGGCGTGCTCGACATCCCTGCGGAGAATATTGTATGCAAGTCTCGCCTTCAGCCGGGCAAAATGCTGCTCGTCGATACCGTCGCAAAGAAGGTCATCTCGGACGAGGAATGCAAGGAATACTTCGCTTCAAAGCAGCCCTACGGCGAGTGGCTCGACGGACATCTGATTCAGCTATCCGAACTGCCAGTGCCGAACCACAAGCTGCCGCGCTATACCAATGAAGAACGTGAGCGCCTGTATAAAGTCTTCGGCTATACCTACGAAAATATCACAAACTCCATCCTGCCTATGGCGAAAAATGGAATCGAGCCGACCGCTTCAATGGGTACAGACATCCCGCTCGCAGTGCTCAGCGAAAAGCACCAGCCGCTGTTCAATTACTTCAAGCAGCTGTTCGCGCAGGTCACAAACCCGCCGATCGACGCGCTGCGTGAGGAAATCGTAACCGATACGACCGTGTACGTCGGCTCGGACGGCAATCTCTTGACCGAAAAGCCCGAAAACTGCACGGTGCTTGAAATCCATAATCCTATCCTGACCGGCGTTGATTTGATGAAAATACGCAATATCAACAAGCCCGGATTCAAGGCAGCTACAGTTTCGATCCTATATTATAAGAACACATCGCTCGAAAAGGCACTCGACCGACTGTTTGTTGAGTGCGACCGCGCATACCGTGACGGAGCGAATATCATAATCCTTTCCGACCGCGGAGTCGACGAGTACCATGTCGCAATTCCGTCGCTGCTTGCAGTTTCGGCAATTGAGCAGTACCTCATCCGCACAAAGAAACGCACCGCTGTTTCTATCATCCTCGAAAGTGCAGAGCCACGCGATGTGCATCATTTCGCAACACTGCTCGGATACGGCGCGCGTGCGATCAACCCATACCTCGCACAGGAGTGCATTTCTGAGCTCATCGAGGACGGACGGCTCGACAAAGACACACAGACCGCAATCAACGATTACAACAGCGCAGTGCTGCACGGTATAGTCAAAATCGCGTCGAAAATGGGTATCTCAACCCTCCAATCCTACCAGTCGGCGCAGATTTTCGAAGCAGTCGGTATCTGCAAGTCAGTAGTCGACAAATACTTCACCAACACCGTAAGCCCAGTAGAGGGAATAGGACTCACCGAAATCGGAGAGGGCGTGGAATGGAGACATAATCACGCATTCGACCCGCTCGGACTCGGAGTCGACACGACGCTCGATTCTATCGGAGCACACAAGCTTCGCACCGCAAATCACACTGAAGACCACCTTTACAACCCGCAAACTATCATCGCACTCCGCGAAGCCGCTCAAACCGGCTCTTACGCGCGCTTCAAGGAGTACACCGCAATGGTCGACGACGAGAAGAAGCCGCATACGCTGCGCGGACTGCTCGACTTCGTTTACGACGAGAACGGCGGAATCCCGCTCGATGAAGTCGAATCGGCAAGCGAAATCGTCAAACGCTTCAAAACTGGCGCAATGTCCTACGGCTCTATCTCGGAGGAAGCGCACACTTGCATGGCTATCGCGATGAATCGTCTCGGCGGCAAATCCAACTCGGGCGAGGGCGGAGAAGACCCCGCGCGTTTCGGAACTGAGAAGAACAGCGCGATCAAACAGGTCGCATCCGGACGCTTCGGTGTTACAAGCGCATACCTGTCGAGTGCAAAGGAAATCCAAATCAAAATGGCGCAGGGAGCAAAGCCGGGCGAAGGCGGACACCTTCCCGGAAAGAAGGTCTACCCGTGGATAGCGAAAACCCGCTACTCGACCCCGGGCGTATCGCTCATTTCACCTCCACCGCACCATGATATATATTCAATCGAGGACTTGGCACAGCTTATCTTCGACCTCAAAAATGCCAACCGCGATGCTCGAATCTCGGTTAAGCTCGTATCGGAAGCCGGAGTCGGAACTATCGCTGCCGGAGTCGCTAAAGCCGGAGCACAGGTAATACTCGTTTCCGGATACGACGGAGGTACTGGAGCAGCGCCGCAGAGCTCTATCCATGATGCTGGTCTGCCTTGGGAGCTCGGACTCGCCGAAGCGCATCAGACGCTTATCAAGAACGGACTGCGTTCGCGCGTGCGTCTCGAAACCGACGGCAAGCTGATGAGCGGACGCGATGTCGCTATCGCTTGCATACTCGGAGCTGAGGAGTTCGGCTTCGCTACTGCACCGCTGGTAACTATGGGCTGCGTAATGATGAGGGTCTGCAACCTCGACACCTGCCCGGTCGGAATCGCTACACAGAATCCGAAGCTGCGCTGCCGTTTCTGCGGCAAGCCCGAATACGTCATGAACTTCATGACCTTCATCGCTGAGGAGCTGCGCGAGATCATGGCAAAACTCGGCGTACACACTATCGACGAGCTTGTCGGACGCACTGACCTTATCCGTCCGCGTGAAAAGAGAATCACGAAGCGCGCCGATACTATCGACCTCACTAAAATCATCGGTGATGTCAATGAAACGCAGCATTACAATCCGGCAGACGTGTTCGATTTCGAGCTCGACAAAACTCTCGATGAGCAGATACTCCTTCCTGAGTTTGACTCATATTTCAAGAAAAAGAAAGCGCACCAGCTCTCAATCAAGGTCTCCAGTACTAACCGTACATTCGGTACGATACTTGGCTCGGAAATCACAAAGAGATTCGGAGAATCGCTCGAACCTGATACCTACGTAATCCACGCACTCGGCGGCGGCGGACAGTCGTTCGGCGCATTCATCCCGAAAGGACTTACAATTGACCTCACCGGAGACAGCAACGACTACTTCGGAAAGGGACTTTCTGGCGGTAAGCTCATTGTCCGTCCGGAGGCAAACAGTGCATTCGAGGCGAGCGAAAATATCATAATCGGTAACGTCGCACTTTACGGAGCAACGAGCGGCGAAGCATACATCAACGGTGTTGCAGGAGAACGCTTCTGTGTGCGCAACTCGGGCGCGGTTGCAGTAGTTGAAGGCTGCGGCGACCATGGCTGCGAGTACATGACCGGCGGACGTGCAGTGGTGCTCGGCAAAACCGGCAAGAACTTCGCTGCCGGAATGAGCGGAGGTATCGCGTATGTGCTCGATCGTGAGCATGAGCTTTATTTGAAGCTGAATAAGCAGATGGTGTCGATGACTGGAGTCGTCGAGGAGCACGATAAACACGAGCTGAAAACGCTTATCGAAGCACACGTAGCGGCAACTGGCTCGAAGCTTGGTAAGGAAATACTTGCTGACTTTGATAAATGGCTGCCGAGCTTCAAGAGAATAATCCCGAACGATTATCAGAAGATGATGACAGCGATAGGTCGGCTTGAGGAGAAGGGAATCCCGCACGAGCAGGCGAAGCTGGAAGCATTTTATATCACGACCGAAGGAAAATAATTTGTCAATGGACGCAAGCAATTTAAGATACGAGCAAATTTGCAGAGAGTAGTTCGCTGTAATGGAGAGGACCCATGAAAGCGAACGCGCCTCTGTAAGTCGAACAATATATAGCTGATGTGTTCGCCACGCTAAAGTAACGAATGCGGTATATTGCATGGCGAACGCGCATTAGCATAGCGAATGCGTTTATAAAAAGTCTTTTGCCAGGCTTTTCTTCAGAAAAGCCGCGCGTCCCCCTTACAAACAAATTGCAGAAACAATATTTAGGAGAGCAAAATGGGAAAATCTACTGGGTTTTTGGAGTTTGAGCGCGAGAATAATCCTGCGGTCGAGCCCAAAGAGAGAATAAAGAATTTTAAGGAGTTTCATCCGGCACTGGATAAGGAGAAGAGACAGAAGCAGGCGGCCAGATGTATGAACTGCGGTGTGCCGTTCTGTCAGTCGGGTGCGATGTTCGGCGGTATGTTCAGCGGCTGCCCGCTGCACAATCTGATTCCGGAGTGGAACGATGAAATTTACAACGGCAACTGGAAGCAGGCGCTGTCGAGACTTAAGAAAACTAACAACTTTCCGGAGTTTACCGGACGAGTTTGTCCGGCGCTCTGCGAGGCGGCTTGTACTTGTGGTATGAACGATACGCCAGTTACGGTGCATGAGAATGAGCTCGCTATCGTCGAAGAGGGGTATCGGAACGGATGGATTCAGCCGAATGTGCCGGCTGTAAGAAGCGGAAAACGCGTCGCTGTCGTTGGCTCTGGTCCAAGCGGACTTGCGGTCGCTGACCAGCTCAATCAGCGCGGACATAATGTCACTGTGTTCGAGCGTGACCAGCAGCCGGGCGGACTGCTGATGTACGGTATTCCGAATATGAAGCTCGAAAAGAGCGTTATTGAACGCCGCGTGGATATAATGAAGGCGGAGGGTGTAGAGTTCCGCTGCGGACTCAATGTTACCGGAGCTGAGCAGCTCGCAGATTATGACGCTGTCGTACTTTGCTGCGGCTCGAAGCAGGCGCGTGACCTCAACGTGCCCGGGCGCGACGCTGACGGCGTAAGCTTTGCGGTCGACTTTCTCGCTGACGCTACTCGCAGACTTATCGGTGAATCTGTGCATGAGGGGCTCACCGCTGAAGGCAAGAACGTAATCATCGTCGGTGGCGGCGATACCGGAAACGACTGCGTCGGAACGAGCATTCGTCAGGGCGCTAAGTCGGTCGTACAGCTCGAAATGATGCCGAAACTGCCAGACACTCGCGCGGCGAACAATCATTGGCCGCAGTGGCCGCGAGTCTGCAAGACCGACTACGGCCAGCAGGAAGCTATCGCCGTGTTCGGACATGACCCGCGTATATATCAGACAACGGTCAAGGAGCTCATCAAGGACGAGGACGGAAAGCTCAAAGAGGCTGTAATTGTCAGCCTTGAATCGAAAAAGGACGAAAAGACCGGACGCATGATTATGGTCGAGGTCGAGGGAAGCGAAAAGACGCTGCCTTGCGAGCTGCTGCTTATCGCCGCCGGATTCGTCGGATGCGAGAGCTATGTCACAGACGGCTTTGGAACTGAGCGTACAGCGCGCGGCTGTGTAGCTACCGAGGACGGTCATTACAAAGCGAGCGCCGGTAATGTCTTCACCGCCGGAGACGCTCATCGCGGACAGTCGCTTGTAGTCTGGGCTATCGCGGAGGGACGTGCCTGTGCCCGCGAGGTCGATGAATATTTGATGGGCTACAGCAACATGATGTAATTTATGTGATATATGCAGATTTAAGAAATGAAAACTGTGCGTTCCAAATCGGAACGCACAGTTTTTATATTTCGTTGTAGTCGTTGGTTTCGATATAGTCGGGCTGCTGATGGCGGATTATTTTTACAGCAGCAAGCGATGTGCAAAGATTCAGCAAGCCTTCGATGAGCAGCGACACGCCGAGCAGTATCGTTATTACGACCGAGCTCTCGCTGGGACGGAATACGAGCGTAACGCCTACCACACTTGCGACTATCGCAGCGATGAGTATCAGCCACCATGCACGAATCCCGAAGCGCTTCGCGTCGATTGACATCTGAATCTTGAATAGTCCATCAGCGAGCGTGTATAGTCCGAGCACTATAGAAATGAAGTTCATAAGGCTGCCGGGATGTACCAGCATGATAACTCCGACCGCTATCATCATTATACCGAACGCTAAGTCAAACTGAAATGCGAGTCGGTAAAGATCCTTTGAAAAGTAGCCAATAAGCTTGACCGCACCGAATACAATCATAAGTATGCCGCATATTACTGCAATCAGCGACGCGGAGAAGGTCGGACATACGATCAGCAGTATTCCGACTGCACAGAGTGCAATTGAAATTAAGATATAGCCGAGCTTTGCGGCGCTCATAAGTTCGGTTTTGACGTATTTTTTATCTTTCATTTATATGACCTCACATTAAATTATGATATATATATTATATCATATAAACGAAAGATTGAAAACAGTCAAATTCGCCCGTCTGTCTAAAAACGGTAGAATTTATTAAGTATTGCTAAGGCTGCGCGCTATCATAGCCTCAACTGAGCCGCGACGCAGCTCGCACAATCGCGAAAATTCGCTCACAAGGTCGCCTTTCATTTTGTTCATCATCCACTCGGCGATAATACCGAAAAACTCACACTTACATGAGCGGATGATTATCTCGCGGTCGGATGCGCTTATCGTGCGGTTGTCAATGAGCTTGTCAATATATAGCGTCACGCAGTACTCGCATACTTCCATCAGGTATTGCTCATAAACGTCGCGGCTGAGTGAATTATAGATGTGCATGACCGCGCGGCGATTATTTTCGGTGAATTCTATCGCTGCTTTGAAACATTCTTCAAATGAATCGACTGATTGGTACTGTTCAGTTATAGCTTTGAGCTGCTCGGCGATGATTTCTTCAATTAGCGCCGGAAGGTCTTGATAGTGGTAGTAGAACGAGTTGCGGTTGATCCCGCAGTCCTCGACTATGTCCTTTACGGTGATGTGGTTCAGCGGGCGTTCATTCAACAGCTTGATGAAGGATTCGCGTATGGCTTTTTTGGTGTAATTTGGCATAATGCTTTCTCCAGTGGTGAAAGAAATAATTATGCTTATATTATACCATAATAATGTGAATCCTGCAATAGCTTTATTGAAAATCAAATATCCGAAAAATCTTTTGCTTTTTCATCACCAAACTGAACCATGATGATCAGCCGCCCACGCTCATATTCTGCCGATATTTCGCCGCCCATCTGCTCGGTTAGCGCACGTGCGATCGACAGCCCGAGCCCGGTCGACGACATACCGCTTCCACGCGCCGACATTCCACTTCCGCCCGAATCGACTGTGTAGAATCTGTCGAACAGCCGCCCTACCTGTACTCGATTCAAGCCTTTCGCCGTATTCGCGAATGTCGCTGTACCGTCCTCGTCAAGCTTGATTTCAAGGTCGCCGTCACTGTATTTCAGAGCGTTCGACAAAATGTTCGAATACACACGCATAAGAAGCGTCGGGTCGAGTGTGCGAATCACCTTTTCCTCGGGAATATCGATCACCGGCTCGATACCGCGTTCGTGAAGTGCAGCATACAGCGCAGCGCTTGCTTCCTCCAACACAGCATTCAGGCTTGTTGGCTTTGGCTCGCCGCCTTTATTCGAGATCGCTGTCGAATAGCTGAGCAGCTCCTCAGTGAGCGATTTCATCGAGTCGGCGCGTCGGCGGATTATGTTGAGATACCGCTGAGAATTATCGCTGAGCTGCTCGTCGGCGAGCAAATCGAGATAGCCGCAGATTGCAGTGAGCGGTGTTCGTATGTCGTGCGAAATATTGGTTATCGCCCGCTTCAACTCCTCGTCACCCTGCTGATACTTATGCCGCTGTGACCGCAATTTTCGCAGCTGACGGTTTATCGACGCGGCGAGCAGCAGCATTGATGAGTCGCGGCTCGAGATGTCGATAAGCGTGTTCGTATCGGATGTGAGACGCTCGGCGAGCGTGGCTTCGATTTCTCTTGCGGACTTTTGCAGCAGATATATTTTAATTGTCAGTATCATCACAACGAGCGCCAGCACGCCGATAGCTGTCCACATCCAGAATATCATGGTTTAATTTAGATCCTTTCGTTTGAATACGATAATTCCAGCTGTAGTCGTTATTACTACGATAATCAGCGAATATGCCGCTAACTGCCAGAAATGCACCATTGACAGATTGGTAAACATCATCGACTGTCCCGCCGGATTGAAGTCGTAGATGAACTGACAGATATCACGCTTCACCCCGCTGAGATAGCGCGGATTCGGTACTGGGTCGGAAAACTCAATTCCGTTCGCTGTCATCACAATACCGGTTTCGAATTCGGGCTCGTCAAGCTTTGCGTTACAGAACATAGCGGCTAAAAGCAGCACTATGAATAGGATCAGACAGATTATAACTGTAGTGGCTTTGTTTTTCGACAGCATGGAAATCATGTTGTTTATTGCCGCGAATGCAGCGATAAGCGCGACCGTGATTCCGAAAAGCCCGAGCACGACCTTCGTTTCTATTGAGAACCCGCCGATACGTATCAGTCCTATCGCGAGGACTGGAACTATATAAGCGGCACATATGATTATTCCAGCGGCAAAGGTCAGGATCAGATTAGAAAAGTAAATATCACTTCTCTTGTGACCGACGATCAACTTATTTCGCAGCGTTCCGTCGCTGTAGTCAGTGCCGATGAACATACTCGCAACGGCAGCGATAAGCAGTCCAGCGGGCAGGGTATAGATGAAGAATATCCGGTCGATAGATTCAACATTTTGAATAAATGCCGTAATGCACGTACCGATTGCGAACATTGCTGCACATGACAGCCAAAATAATTTATTGATAAACAGCCGTTTGAATCCGGCGTGAATCAGCTTATTCATTTGACTTACCTCCGATCAGACTCATGTAGTAGCTCTCGAGACTTTCGTCGCGCTCGTGCGCGCTTATCAGCTCACAGCCAACATTTGCAAGCGCGAGTGTAAGCTGCGAAATATTCACCTTCGCGTACACGTCGGCTTTGCTGTCACTCACTATCTTGTATTCGAGCTGCATTTTGTCGAGCACCGCTGCGAGCGGCTTTGTGTCGCTCACTTCTATTCGCAGGCATTTTCGCAGCGCAGCTTCAAGCTCATCGGCGCTTATCTCCTTTAAAAGCCGTCCGCTGTCGATGAAACCATAGTGCGTCGCGAGCCGTGAAAGCTCATCGAGGATGTGGCTCGATATCAGCACGGTAATACCTTGCTCGCGGTTGAGCTTCAATATCAGCTCGCGCATTTCGATTATGCCCTGAGGGTCGAGTCCGTTTATCGGCTCGTCGAGCACGAGAAAATCCGGGTCGCCGGCGAGCGCGATAGCGATTCCGAGCCGCTGGCGCATACCAAGCGAAAAGTTGCGCGCTTTTTTGCTTCCGGTATTTGCGAGCCCGACCAGCTCGAGCAGCTCCGGTATGCTGTCGTATGACGGCAGACCAAGAATGCCATATTGCTGACGTAGATTCTTCTCTGCGCTCATGTCGAGGTATATTGACGGAGTTTCGACGACTGCGCCCATGCGTCGGCGTGCTTTTATGAGCTTTTCACTGCTGCTGTTTGATGATACTTCGGCATCGTACAGTCGATAGCTTCCGGCACTTTGCGGCTGGAGTCCGCAGATAATGCGGATGAGTGTAGTTTTACCCGCGCCGTTCTTTCCGACAAAACCGTATATCGAGCCCTTTGGCACGTGCATTGTCAGTCTATTCAATGCGCTGAACTGCTTGTACCGCTTATTCAGCACGTTAGTTTCAAGGATGTATTCCATTGTGTTTATCACCTTTCGTTTTTGATGGACTAATTATATCATTCACGTGTTAAGAAAGAGGTAAAGGGAAGAGTTAAGATATAGTTAAGATTTATTATGTCAATATCCCAGTTTTTCTGAAATAAGTATTATTTCATATTCGCCTGTCATTGGCTTTGACCAAAGCACGGACAACCCACGGCAAATTCTCTCGGGACTTTTGCAGTCATAGCAACGATCCGCCTTAACGGCGCAGGGCGTTTTCACATTGAAACGCTTGGCATTTAGCGGAGAGGCGATATTTCTTGCACGCCAAAGCGCACTGTCGTAATCGGCTGCGATTTTGTTCTCGCCGATAACGAGATATACCTTTTCGTGCCCATAAAAAATGGATGCTACACGGTTGCAATTTCCATCAATATTGATTATTTCACCTGTTTTCGCAAGCCCATTGACCGAAGAAATGTAAATTTCTGCTGCATTTGCTAAAAGACGAACTTCTTTGCTTGTCTGCCCATCTGGCAGTCTTTGATGCCAGAATACGCTGTTGTGCGCTGCAAGTTTGTCGTACAGCCCCATTTCCTCGAGCGTCATAGAACCACCAAAGCCGACCGTTTTGCCATCAATTTGCGAATCAATATAATCGGCTGCTGATTTTAAATTTTCAAAACAGCATACTTTATATCCCTTTTCTTCTAAATTTTTCTTTACTAAATCAAAGTTCATGATTATCTCCTGCCAATTTATGTATTACCTTCGATCATTTTGAAACCGATCCCCCACACGGCTTCGATCATATCACTGCCAGAAATGCCGCGCAGCTTTTTTCGCAGGTTGCTGATATGCACCTTCAGCGAGCTTTCCACACAATCCGGCGTATCGAGGCTGATACGGTCGAGCAGCTGAGATTTCGTTATCACCTGCGACGGATTCGACATCAGCAGCTTTAATATCGCGAACTCAGTGCGAGTCAGGCGAGCCTCATTGCTGTTTGCTGTGATTATGTGCGTGTCGAGGTCGAGAGTAAGTACACCGAAATGCAGCGTTTTCTGCGGCATAGTGTCGCGCCGTCGCAGCTGTACGGTGATACGTGCGAGCAGCTCCTTCATATCGAACGGCTTCGTGACATAATCGACCGCGCCGCCGAGCAGCAGCTTTACCTTATCTGCACAGTCACCTTTAGCGCTCACGACTATTACCGGAAGCTCGCTAATCTTTGGCAGCAGTTCTTCACCTGAAAGTCCGGGAAGCATTAAGTCGAGCAGCACAAGGTCGGGCTTATTGTTGTCGAGTATCAGCAGCGCTTCCGTTCCGGAATAAGCGCGCAGCACGCCATATCCCTCGCGCACGAGTGTTTCTTCGAGCATATCGCCGATGTATACGTCGTCGTCTATTACAAGTATGGTATTCATAATTTTTCTCCCGAGTAGTATTATCTTACATTATAATATAAGCATACGTTGATATTCAAGTACAATTTTTTAATTTTTGCATATCAGCTATAAATAAGCCAGAGCTTGCGCAAATTTTAAATTTGCACAAGCTCTGGTTTTACTTGATAGCGGTATAAATATATTTTTACTGTTGGGTGAACTCTTTGAAGCTCTTTTCCAACTCATCAAGCTTTGCCTGCAATGAATTACGATTAGAATCGACAGTTGAAACCCAGTTATTTCTATTATTAGATACTGTATCCATATATTGATTGATACTGAACGGGAGATAATTCGCAAAGATCTTGCCTATCTCATAGACGATATTTTCGCGCATCATGTCAAATATCTCACTCTGATAGCTCGAATCGGTGCTATTGTATTTTACCTTATACGCGGTTTCGAACAGCGCCGGAGTTACGGTGCGGTAGCCCTCGGAGCCCATAGCTTCCATTATCAAGCCTGAGATGTTAGCGTCTGGTGCGTCGAGCGGTATCGCCCAAAGACTGAACGCGTTCGATGATGAAGTCCAATAAGTTTCATCCGATTCCTCTAACTTAGGCCACGGCACGAATCCCGCGGTGAATTTCGCGTCACGGAGCGCACCGGAGGAAATCATTCCAAGCGGGAATGCGTAGAATAATCCGCGTCCTTCACGGAATATCTTGTCGTCGTCTGTCACCTTTATTACGGTGCTGTCGTTTGAGTTGTGAAGGATAGCGTTGAGTTTTTCTATAAGCTTTACGCTTCTTTCACTTGCTATTAGTGGAGAAATTATGAGTTTGTCGCTTTCGTCGTGCGATACCATTTTGAGACCGGCAGCAGGGAAGGAAGCTTGCAGCTGTACTCCATCCGAGCAGAACCCGAATTGGTCGCTCTCGTCCTTTTTGGAGTTGCTGTTGAGGTCGACGTAAGCACCGGTAACCATTTCGCTGAGTTTGTCGTAGGTCCATTCGCCGTTTATGACCAACTCATACGGATCCTCTAAATTATAGTCCGTGAGCATCTCGGTATTAAAGAATATACCTTGCATACGCGATATCGAGCTCAGCGAAATGTCTCCAGCAGCGAAGTAAAGCTCGCCGTTAATTGTGGTTTCTTCAAGCAGAGATTTTCTCCACCAAGGCATGTTGAAGTCGATATAGTCAACGCCGATAAGACTTTTTAAGTATCCGGCAGCTGATGCAGAAGCGACTCTGTGGCTGTGACAGGCGACTATATCATATGATCCGTCCATGCTCATTACCGAATTTCTCAAAAATGTCATCCACTCATCTGTAGCGCCGCGTCCCTCGCCTTCGAAAAATTCAAGCTTTACATTGAAGCGTTCCTCAACGTTTCGATTTCGTTTATATAGCGCGTCGCTTACGAGTTCTCCGGTCTCTTCCTCGACCTCAAATTCGACTTCCTCATAATGATTCCAGCCGAGAATGCTTATAACTCGTTCCTCTAAGTCGATGTCATCAGGAAGTGAATCTTTTAAGAATCCGTTTGAATCATTAGGATTTTCGGTTTCGACACCCGATGATGAAGTCACACTTTCGTCATCATTGTTCGGGGGGGGGTTATCTGCACAAGAAGCCGTAAAAATAGCCGCGAGCAGAAGTAGCGATGCCAATTGCTTAGATTTTTTCATTATTAGTTTACCTCCGTAAAATTAAATATCATTTACACACAATCGGTTATAAATACATATCAGCACTTACATTATACCATAACACCACAGGTTTGTCAATAGATAATTTTATATTTTCGCTAAAAATCTTTGAATTTGATGTGTATTAATGTGTAATTATGTGTATAAAATTATTCTGGTATATGATAAACCACATGCCGCCATAAAGCGATTGTAAATATATGTATATTCGATATTGGAACAAGGCTGTTCGATATGATTTCATATTATAATATTGTATTCAAATATTACAATATATTCTACTATTATTCATAAAATAATGGTACAATAATACATATATAATTTTTGAAGGGGTCAAATCATGTGTACAGCAGCAACTTATAAAACAAAGGATTTTTATTTTGGACGAACTCTCGACTATGAGTTTTCATACGGAGACGAAATTGTAATAACTCCACGAAATTACAAATTTCATTTCCGCGAGCTTGGGGATATCGCCGCGCATTATGCTATCATCGGAATGGCTCACGTTGCCGACGATTACCCGCTTTATTATGACGCGGTAAACGAGAAGGGACTGGCTATCGCTGGACTGAATTTCGTCGGGAGCGCGGTTTATGGTGACCACGCCGATGGAAAGGACAACGTCGCGCAGTTCGAATTGATCCCGTGGCTGCTCAGCCGCTGCGCTTCAGTTGCAGAAGCGCGTGTGCTGATCGAGCGGATGAATATTTCGAAGCTTCCGTACAGTGACAATCTGCCGGTGGCTCAGCTGCACTGGATCATCGCCGACCGAAACGAGGCGATAACGCTCGAAAGCGTCGCTAACGGAGACGAGTGTGCAATAAAGGTGTACAACAATCCGGTCGGCGTGCTGACCAATAATCCGCCGTTTGACAAGCAGCTTTTCGCGCTGAACAACTACGCGCACTTGTCACCGCGCGCGGCAGAGAACAACTTTGCACCGAAGCTTCCGTTGTGGCAGTACAGCCGCGGGATGGGGGCGCTCGGACTGCCGGGCGATCTATCGTCTCAGTCGCGGTTTATCAGGGCTGCGTTTGTGAAGCTGAATTCGAGTTCGGGTGATGGAGAAATGGAGAGCGTAAGTCAATTCTTCCATATATTAAATGCAGTAGACCAACAACGCGGCTGCTGTGAGCTCGAACCGGACAAGTATGAGATAACTATATACACGTCCTGTTGCAATACAGATAAAGGTATATATTATTATACTTCATACGATAATCATCAGATAACGGCGGTAGATATGCACCGCGAGGAGCTTGATGGCAGCGAGCTTATACGCTATACGCCTATAAGTTACGAGCAGATAAAGTTTCAAAATTGAGAAGTTAAAAAAATAACGCCGTGAAGGCTTTCTAAAAAAGAAAACCTCCGCGGCGTATTTTTATTATTGCTAATGTGATAAAAGTGGTGATTATTACAAAATTAATTCGCAGAGTTAGTCACTAACGGAATATCCAAATAGTTCGCAGAGTTAGTCAATCTGCTAAAATACACGCTAAAACGGCGTTTTAATGAGCTATTCTATCTGTGTAAATAAGCATTGTGACACCAAAGTTTGACTGCGCAATTTAGAGTCCTGCTGCGGTAAGCTTGCTCATATTATCGCGCTTCAATTCCATCGATGAGTGTACATATCGGTCGAGCGTTATGCTCGTGGCGGAATGTCCGAGTATCTCACTGAGCGTCTTCACATCAAATCCGACCTCTACGCACCGTGTCGCAAAGGTGTGACGGAGTGTGTGGAAATGTACATCCTTTAAACCGCATTGTGCGGTGTATTTTTTTAATTTATATTGCAGCGTGCGCGGCTCGACATACTTATCTGTTCCGGTCAGAATAAATGCTTCACCGCTTTTTGGCGGCATTAGCTGACATAGCTTGAACGCTGCCTCGCTCATTGGGATAACTCTCGCTGACGTTTCGCTTTTTGGAGTACCTACAACTACTTTAGTACGCTGATTTCCTTCATTATTATAGTCATGCAGTCTCTGCATTGTGGCGCTGACCTTTATTGTTCGCTCCTCAATAGATACGCTGTCCCAGCGCATAGCACAGAGCTCGCCTATTCGGATCCCTGTAAGAAGCGCTAAAAGCACTCCGAATTTGCACTCATCAAGGTCACTCATAAGATGCTCGATAAAGCTGCTTTCTTCATCTTTTGAGAGTACCCTCATCTCTTTTTTTGTTTCCTTCGGCGGCAGGATTTCTATTTCTGAAAGTGCTCCGGGGACCTGCTTAGATGTGTACTTGATTATAGAACGAAGCACGATCAGCACGTCCTTAACTGTCTTTGCACACAAACCTTCATCGATCAACTCATCGGCAAATTTATTGACAAGTGAATTACTTATCGCTTGTACACTGCATTCGCCAAGCTTAGGCTTGATATGCTTTTCGAGCGTCGAGCTGTATTTTACGTAGGTCGATGGCTTGACTCGGCTGCGGCTTGCGTTCAGCCATTCGTCGCAGTAGAACGAAAACTGGCGCTTTGTGCCAGCTCCTGGTATTGGTCTTCCCACTATCAGCGCTGCCTTTATGCGTATCACCTTATCCTTTGCTTCTTTGTAGGTCTTTCCGTAACAGAACCCGTACTTGATCTTTCCGGACAGCTCATAGCCCTTGATATATCTGGCCTCCCAGCGTCCGTCCTTTCGCTTGAAAATGTTTTCACCTTTTGCCATAATAATTACCTCCTTAAAGTATATTGGCAGTTATATTTTATCGAAAAGATATGAATATTCTGACTGCGCTATTGACTGCTGAAAAGCTTTATGTGAGTTATGATTCCCTTGGAATATGAATAAACATGAAATGCGAAGTAAAAAAAATATATCTTTTTCCAGTAAACTATTGATTTTTTTCTTGAACAGTGCTATACTTATTAAGTACTTAATCGAGATTTAGACATTCGTTGATTGACTAACTCTGCGAAATATTCGAATAAAGTGTGGAGCAATCATGTCTGTCAAGCAGAGTGATTGCTTTTTTGACTGATTAGAGATGTTTGTATATTATAAATTTGTTGTTTATTGACGAATAATGAATTTTTGTTATATAACAACATAAATCTGCTGATGAAGGGACTGGTCATGCTTAGTGACAGATAAGGATTTAAGGAGACTCAAACGCTCTGACCTTATTGAAATTATTTATGAGCTGCGAAAAAATGAACAGCGGCTTATTGAAGATAATCAGAAGCTTGCGGCATTGCTCGATGAGCGCCGTATAAAGAAGCGCGAGGCAGGAAGTATCGCTGAGGCTGCACTTGGACTCAACGATGTATTTGGTGCAGCTCAGCGGGCTGCTGATCAATACCTTGCGGAGATCAAAGAGAAATACGACGAGGCAGATAAAATAATAAGTGAAGCGACGGCAAATGCTGAATCCATGCTGAAAAAGGCTCAGCATGAATGCGAGGTTATGAAAAAGCAGGCAGAGGAAATTTACAGCAATGCCGCAATTCAGGCTTCAAAGCGAAGCAAGTAGTGGTCAGCTGCACCGATTATTAAGCTGCTTAAATAAATCATTCGGAGGATCGCAGATTGCGTATAGACGCATTTCTAAAAAAGCTACTGCATAAAAAGGATAGATCCACTCCGAAAACTTCAAGTATTCCAACGATAGAACAAATAAACGGCGAGATGAAGCGTCTGAAGCACAATAAAGCGTATGTACGGGCTTTGCTTGGTACGCTCCGCGCACTAATTGTAGTAGCGGCAATTGCGGTTCTGATAGCGACGCTGGTGCTCCCGGTACTGCAAATTGCCGGTGACAGCATGAGTCCGACGTTTAATGACGGCGATATCATCGTATTGCTGAAGTCTGAAAATTTGAAGAGCGGAGACCTATGCAGCTTTGCGTGGAACAACCGAACGCTTGTAAAGCGGATCATCGGAGTTCCCGGAGATTGGATAAATATAGACGCTGACGGAACGGTGTATGTAAATGATGAAGAGCTTGACGAGCCGTATGTCAGCGAAAAGGGACTTGGCGAGTGTGATGTCGAGTTCCCGTATCAGGTGCCGGACGGATGCTATTTCGTTCTCGGTGACCATCGTGATACAGCGATAGATTCCCGAAGCACGCTGATCGGAAGCGTGAGCGCGGACCAGATCATCGGAAAGGTATTGTTCCGGGTCTGGCCAATTAGTAATGCGGGGATTGTAAAGTAATTTATTGAGGGACACATTTGAAATGAGAACTGGGCTGAAAGCATACATTGAAAAAATAAAAGCCGATAAAGTGCAGAAGCAGCGCTTGATATCGGTTCTTTGTGTGCTGTCATTGTTCGTGGCAGGCGGAGTTTTCTGGAGGCTGAGGCTTATCGGAATAACTATGTCAAACGACACCTACTGCGGTAAAATTGAACATACGCACTCTGATGAGTGTATCGGCGAGCAGATTCTCATTTGCGGTTATGAGGATGACGACGTTGTGACAGGAATGTCGGAAGTCGATACTTACGAGTCAGAGGGAACAATTGAATCTACGGATTCAGAAAATTCGGAAAATATTGTATCAGATGATACATTTGAGCCGGATATGGGCACTTCCGATATTACGACAGCTGATTCAGACGCTTCTGGTGAGCATATTCACACGGATGAGTGTTATAATATTGTCTACATTTGCGAGATTGAGGAGCACCATCATGGAATGCAGTGCTACTCTAATCCGAACGCTGATGTTGAGAGTGCGGCTGATTGGGAGGCTTCACTTCCATCACTCACAGGTGAATATGGAGCTGATGTTGCTTCTGTTGCTGAGTCGCAGCTCGGGTACAAGGAAAGTACGCTGAATTATCGTCTTGCTGAGGACGGCAGTACATATCGCGGATACACACGCTATGGCGAATGGTACGGCAATCCACACGGCGATTGGAGCGCGATGTTTGTGGCGTTCTGTTTGAATTACGCTGGGATTCCAGACGAAGCTGCACCTTACAATTCGGGTGCGGACGCGATGTATAAGCATTGGACGAATGCTGGACTTACGGAATCGGTCGAATATATGCCGAAGGCTGGCGATATTGCATTCATTGACTTCGATGAAAATGGCGCTATAGATCACGCTGCAATCGTAACAGGGGTTGATTCTGATGGATATGTAATGTTGATAGGCGGCGATATCGGTGACAGCGTAAGCACACTAAGCGTGCTGTATGGCAGTGCTGACATTATTGCATATGGAAATGTTGGGGCAGCATACGAACGTGGTGTTGAAGCTGGGTTCATTGAAGTGAAGCAGCCGAGCGTCGCTGGTGTGACTCAGATGGACGATGGTTCGTTTATTTATGAGGACGACGAGCTTGTGATGAAGCTATATACCGCAGAGCAGATAGATGGTATCACGCTTACTGTATATGATTTACACGAGTATTTACAGACAGAGAATTATGCTGATGACTTTGATATTGAGGCGGATGCGCGTCTAATAGCGAAGCATATAGCCGCGTATCGTGATGGTGAGGAGATCGATGTAGCATCGCTTGGGATAACGGCTGAGATTCATGTGAAGGACAGTGTGATCGAGCCGATGGAGGCTGAGCTGCGACATGAGGAAGCTGTGCCTGAAGCTGAGATCGGCGTAGTGCTGACACCTATTGCGATCGTTGAAGAGGAGCTTGTTGAATCGGAGAGCGTGCTTGTTCCGCTTGGAGGAGATGTTCCGACGGTAACGATGCAGCTTATGTCGAACGACGTTATAATGCGTGCGGCAAGAACCGTGAATGCTAATTTCACGGTGCAGTATTATGCGTACCTCAACATGATCAAGCGTGAGACGACGGATGAGATCATAGCAAATCTTCAAAAAAATGGATGGAATAAAGGAACAACATTTAATGCGGCAAATAAGGTATACGTAGAAAGCGAAATACGTGTAGGTGATCTGCAAAAATACGGCTACCTTCCGATAATGGATACCTCGTCTAAAACAAATGGGACAAATAGTGCGATGCTTCCGCAAAACGGTAAAACAGGGAACGACTATAATGTTCCGGAGATACGAGGAATCTATATAGGTGAAAAAGATACTGCACATCCAAATAAACCGGACGATTCAGAAGGCACTGCACTGCGAACAAAAACTTTGACTGAGATATATGAGCCGCTTGGCTATGACTTCTTCAAAGCGCCGAATCTTTCTTACTTTAATAGCCAGAACAATAATAAAAACTATATTTTAGTTGAAATCTGGAAATTGAAAAAGGGCGGCGATCAAAATTCGGACGCTGATGCCGATTGGGAGAAGAGAACACTCGGTAATATTACGAATATTAACGATATTCACTTCACTAATCGTGCTGAAACTGCTGCCGGTAATCCAAATTATATTTATATAGAAAATGACGATGTAATTAGATTGGTATTTGATACAACTGAGAGCACTACTGTCAATGTACCTGCCAACTTCTATGATTATAATATCACGTCATCACCTGGTGTAAAGAACTATACCAACATAGATGGAAATGCACAAGGTATAAATTCTCCAGACAACTATAATGGAACGGGTTCAAAGTTTGCATTTGGAAATGCTAACACTGACACGGGTTTGGGAGGAATAACTTGGCTTGGAAATCAGATAAATGGTGCTAATAGAGCCGGTGGTTCGTATAAGCTATGTACATTTGGATTAGCGTCTTCTAAGCTTGGTGCAGATGGTCTGATACAGCCTTCAAATGGTGTAGTGGCTCCGAGTTTGTTTGGTGATACACCCGCAACAGGAAAAACTGTGCTCAATGGATATTCATTTAATTTCGAGAGAAATGGTGATACATATACTCTGAGTGCGGTAAAGAGAGATGGCGAGACCGTTCTTGATAATTTAAGAAAGTTTAACCATCCAAAATGCGGTGATAGAGCTCCGTATAATCATATTTATACTAACAATTTCTGGCCACTGGACGATCTAAAGTATAATGGAATGGATCCATTATTTGGACAATATGACAAAAAAGTTTTATACAACACTAAGAATAACGGCTCTGATATAGAAAAGCCATTCGCCGATTCAGACGATGGTGTAGCTCATAACTCATTCTTTGGATTTGATTTCGCAGTAGATTTCGAGCTTATCGGTGAATACTGCGGACCGCTTCAGTATTACTTCTTTGGTGACGACGATATGTGGGTTTATCTTGTTCCGCTTAATTCAGATGGAACTGAAAACATCAATGAATCGCAGCTTGTATGTGACATCGGCGGTGTGCATAGTGCGGTCGGTGAGTACGTTGACTTGTGGGACTATATTCCAAAGGATGGAACTACCAACAACGGCTATAAAGCCGGCAAGTATAGACTCAAGTTCTTCTACACTGAACGCGGTGCGTCAGGTTCGACCTGTTATATGCGTTACACACTTCCGTCGGTTTCTAATGTTCCTAATGACAGTGAAACTGGCTCGATTGATGTAAGCAAGCTCATTGAAGGCGGAAATTCAGAAGCTTTCAATAATATCGAGTTTGAGTTCAGAATTGAGCTGACAGATGAAAACGGAGATCCGCTGCCGAATATTTATCCGTCATATATCCATTATTCTGGAAACGACGGTGAATATGTTGACATGGGTGTCATAAGTGATACGTCATTTAAGCTTAAGGCCGGTGAGCATATTAAGATCATGTATTTGCCAGCTGGAGCGCGGTTTAAAATTACTGAGGTCCAGTCACCCGGATTTGGCGCTTCGAATACAGTAGACGGATATGTATCATCAAATGGGCTTATAGCGGAAGGTGTCATAACGAAGAACGGCGAAGTCAAAGTAGTCTACACAAACGTTACGACCTACGAACTGCCGTCAACAGGCGGTCCGGGAACAATTATTTATACAATAAGCGGCATTATGCTGATGGCTTTGCCGTTTATATATGGATACAGACTGAGGCGCAAGGGCGAAAGGAGGCAAACGAAATAGCCTCCACTCGCGGCAAATATCTTTTGTGCCGGAATGTATCCAAAGACAAAATTTTATTTTACGAAAGGAAAAACGATATGAAAAAGTTTTTCGCAATTCTTTTGTCAGTGGTTATGCTGCTGACCATGTGTACTGTCGCTTTTGCGGCGAGTGGCACATTCGGAGACAAGGGTACGATTACGATTGACAATGCAAAAGTAGGATTTACGTATACTATTTATCGCATTTTAAATTTGGAATCGTATGATACTGTCAAAGATGCTTATTCCTACAAGGTCAATCCTGTTTGGAATGATTTCTTCCCGACAGCCGGTGAAGGTGAAGAACCTACATTAGGTTCGAAATATGTCAACATTGACTCTGAGGGATATGTGACATGGAAAGATGGCGCTGACGCTGCGGCTTTCGCTAAAGACGCGCTTAAATGGGCTAAGGAGAATAATATTTCGAATAATGGCGAAATAGAGAATACTATTGGAGAAGGTCAGAAAAAGGGAGATACAAAGTCAGTAGAATTTTCTAATCTTGACCTTGGTTATTACCTCGTAGATTCGTCGTTGGGTGCGCTCTGTGCTCTTGATACCACAAATCCTAATGTTACAGTCCATGAAAAGAACGATCTTCCGAAGATCGATAAGACTGTTGAAGAAAAGGATGAATGGGGAAAGACAAGCGACGGTAACGTTGGTGATACTGTAAACTTCCAGATCGATGTTACTGTTGAAGACGGCGCTCAGAATTACGTTGTTCATGATAAAATGAACAGCGGCTTGATATTTGACAATACTTCTGTAGTTGTTATGCTGCAAAAGGCTGTATATGTGGACGGTCAACCTGTAAAGGGCGAAGACGACAAATATCAGTATGAAGTTGCTACAACATTGACTAATACAGATGATGTTACATATTATACTTTCAGCAGCAGCGAATTAACAGATGGATGCACATTTGAAGTTGCATTTGAGCAGTCCTTCCTTGATACTCTTCAGGCATATGACAAAATTATAGTTAAGTACAGCGCAGAAATTTCTGCTGAGTCGTATATCGAAGGACCGCTGGAGAACGACGCTCACCTCGAGTACGGTGATGAGAATGAAACTGAAAAGTCTCACACCAACACATACACTTGGAAATTTGATGTTTTGAAGCACAATGCAGCAAATACTCCTCTTTCCGGCGCTAAGTTTAAGCTCTATTCTGCAAATGAAGATGGCACTATGAGCAATACTGTACTGAATTTCAAGAAAATTACAGATACTGCTGAAGGCGAATCAAGCATTCCTACATATCAGTATACAAAAACAGCAGGCGAGGGTACTACTGATGAAATTACCACAGATGATAATGGTAAATTCATTCTCTCCGGTCTTGACAGCGGAATATATTATCTCGATGAGACCGAAGCTCCTGACGGATATAATAAGCTTCCTGCACCTGTAAAGATCGAGATCGTTTCGACCGAAACTACTGATGAAACAGGAAATGTTGTCTTAACAAAGACAATTAAAAAGGACGGCGCAGAAACTAACACTATTGACATTCTCAACAATACCGGTTCAGAGCTTCCTTCGACCGGTGGTATCGGTACAACCATCTTCTACGTAGTCGGCGGACTTCTCATGCTCGGCTCGGTGGTACTGCTTGTTACCAAGAAGAAAATGTCTGTAAACGACGACTAATTACAAGCGAAATTTAACATCGCGGCGGGGACGGTACCGTCCCCGCTTCGGTGAATTTTTACCTAATCTAACAGTAGGGAGAAGCCCATGAAACGTAATCTATCAAGTATATTACTCGTTATTGCTTTTTTTGTGGGTCTCTCCGTGCTGTTATATCCAGCGATCAGTGATTACTGGAACTCACGTGTACAGTCCCGCGCGATCGTCGACTATGAACAAATGCTTTCAGAGCTGTCGGCTGAGGATTACTCCGACGAGTTCGCCAAGGCTGACGAATATAACAAGCGCATTCGCTCTATCACTTTTCCTTTGATGAATTACGGACAGGTCGAGGGTTATAGCGAAGTGCTGAACGTCGGCGGGCGAAATATCATCGGCTACCTCAGTATCGAAAAAATCGGCGTTGAGCTGCCGATTTATCATGGAACGGGCGACAGTGTGCTTTCATTTGCGGCTGGACATTTGCAGGGTACGAGCCTTCCAGTCGGCGGTGAGAGCACGCATTCGGTCATCTCTGCGCACCGCGGACTGCCGTCTGCGAGCCTGTTCACGCACCTTGACCGGCTCGAGGTCGGCGACACCTTTGTGATAACCGTGCTCGACCGCGTGCTGACTTATGAGGTCGACCAGATACTCATCGTCGGTCCTAAGGACGTTGACCCGCTGTATGTTGTTGAAGGCGAGGACTACTGCACGCTGCTGACCTGTACGCCGTATGGCATCAACTCGCACCGACTGCTCGTTCGTGGAACGAGGATAGAGACAGCTAAGCCAAAGCCGAAGATATACGTATCGAACGAGGCGTACCGCATTGACCCTATAATCGTGACTCCGGCGGTCGCAGCGCCTATGCTGATGGTCTCGCTGATATGGCTTATGATAAAATACAACAAAAAGAAGAAATGAGGGGATAATGAATTGAAACGAAGTCTTATTTCAATTATTCTGACTCTGGTTATGATATGCACGCTTTCGTCGGCTATTGCCGCTGAAGCTTCCGGTAATCTCGACTACAGCCGTAGCGGTTCGATCTCGATAACGCTGCGTGACAGTTCCGGTGAGCACGAGGTGATACGCGGTGTAACGCTTAGTCTTTATAAGGTAGCGGACATCGAACGCGGGGCAAATCTTGCGTATCAGTTCACCGATGAATTCGCTGACTGTGGGATAAGTCTTGATGACCTCAATGCCGAGGGGCTCGCTGAGCACTTGGCGGCATATGCAGCGAATAATAAAATATCAGGTACGGTGAAATCGGGCGATACGATCGTGTTCGATGAGCTGTCGCTTGGACTTTATCTTATAGTACAGGAGGGAAGCGCGTCCGGTTACTATCCGATAGCGCCGTTTATTGTATCCGTTCCTATGACGAATGCTGAAGGTACAGGCTGGGATTATGACGTGGATGCGAGCCCAAAGGCGCAGGCACGTCCGACTATAGTTCTGCCTGAGCTGACACGCGTGTCTGTCAAGAAAGTGTGGAAGGATACCGGAGATAATCGTCCGGCGTGTGTCGAGGTAGCGCTGCTGCGTGACGGCGAGCTTTACGACAGCGTGATACTTGACGAGTACAACGACTGGGTACATAGCTGGAACGACCTTGACGCGCGTTATCGCTGGAGCATAGCCGAAATCGAGGTGCCGAACGGGTATGAAGTTAGCTATTCGAGCGCCGGTGCTACGTTTACTATAACGAACACTGAAATGCCGCCGCCACCCCCTCCTCCCCCACCGCCGCCTCCGCCGCCGGATGAGACAACATCTGAGTCTGATACGACTACAGAGCCGGACGATAGTACAACTGAGCCAGACGACTCTACAACATTGCCCGAGGAAAGTACGACCGAACCAGATGAGACGATACCTGACATTCCGGACGATACAGTTCCGCTTGTAACGATTCCCGACGACCCCGATGATCCTGGGCTTCCGCAGACCGGACAACTGAGATGGCTCGTTCCGATTTTAGCTGTTGTCGGAGTTGCACTGTTCATGGCTGGCTGGGCAGTGATGTTTATTGGAAAGAAGAACGATCATGCGAAGTAAAATCGGAATTTCCTGTATGATCTTAGGAGCGGTGCTGATCATTTCAGCACTGCTTCTGCTTGTTTATAACCGCCATGAAGAAGATACCGCGGGGAAGTCGGTCGAGGCTCTGCTGCCGGAGGTTCGTGGGGCTATCGCTGAGAATATGCAGAAGGCGGAGCTTGGACCGGTCGAGACTGAGCATATAAATCCGTTCGACGAGATAGCTGTCGAAGCGGCGCAGGAGATGACGGTAGTAAAAATAAACGACAGCGGGTATATCGGATGTCTGACAATACCGGTGCTCGAGCTTGAACTTCCGATACGCTCGGAGCTTGACAATGCTGGACTGAAGTTAGCGCCGTGCAGAATGGCGGGCTCGTATAAGAGCAACGACTTGGTCATCGCAGGACACGACTATAAGCGGCATTTTGGCAGACTGGATTTGTTGCAGGTCGGGGATGTACTGCGATTTACTGATATGGATGGTGTGGATATTGTTTACATGGTGTCGGAGATCGAGATACTCGACGGCTCGGCTGTCGACGAAATGCTGTCGGGCGATTGGGATATGACGCTGTTCACCTGCACTTACACCGGACGTGAGCGGCTGACTATACGCTGTAAGCGTGTTGAGCTGTGAAAAAATCTAATAAAAAAATCCTGTCGTTTTAACGACAGGATTTTTTTATTCAGCAGCACTTATTCAGATTGCTTGACTGTATCGGCGTTCGCGTGCTTCTTTGTGTAAATCAGCCACTTTCCGAAACCGTAGCAGGTGTTGACGAACATAGCAGCTACAGTGATGAGCATTATGTACGAGCCGGATGTGATGTACAGTATCGTGTACAATATCAGCGTCATAAACCATGCGTACCACTGCTCGTTGAAGCGGAGCAGCAGCAGTATACCGTTCGCCATACCACATGCAGCGGACAGTGCGTCGAGGTACGAGTCAGCCGCGCCCGGAAGCATGGAGATAAGCTGACCAACACCAAAGCCAAATGCGATTATCGCAAGTACGACAAGGATATCCTGCTTAACAGTGAGGCGTTTTACAACTGTCAGCTCTTCTTCTTCCTCGTCAGGATGGTGTCTCCACTTGATAAAGCTTACAACATCTATCGGGATCCAGAACAGCATGGTGACAATTGCAATTGTGTACCAGCCGAGCGCGATGCAGATGATGAGCTCAGGAATTTCTATGAGGAATGCGTCAACGACGAAATTCCACTTGCTCTGCTTTGAGATCAGCAGTTCACAGACCGGATTCGCGAGAGTCGCTATTACTGAGCAGACGACTACAAACGGATTCGACATATCGTCGAGCATATTTTCCGGCATTATGATAATAAACAGCGCAGTCATTACAAATACTACGACCAGATATGTTATCTGATACGGCGTAAAGGATTTAAGAAACTTTTTCATTTCTGAAATTCACTTTCATTCAAATATGTATTTAATTTTGGAAATGCGCGCAGGCAGTTTTTGTAGTATATCAAATCGAATACTTCCTCTGGGAATATCTTTTCGATACTGTAATCGTATTCTTCAAGCTGCGCGAGATTTATCGGCGGACAGAAGTCGGTGCCGTAGAGTATCTTGTATTCAGTGCCCGGCTGGGAGTGGATGGCTGCGCCGAAGGTCGCTATAGCTCCGTCGACATCGTTTCCTTCCTTTGTGCCGGTCTCATATGCACCTGAGAAATCGGTGTATATATTATTGTGCTCAGCGACGATTTTCATGCAGTCGTCGAAGCGCGGGTCGTCCATGTGTGCGATTATGAAGTTCACGTCGGGGAAGTCCTCAGCGGCTTTGGCGACGTA
Organism: Clostridiales bacterium; assembly: GCA_022791685.1. GTDB lineage: Bacteria > Bacillota > Clostridia > Oscillospirales > CAG-272 > Flemingiibacterium. The sequence continues at coordinate 45,935 of JAAVZO010000038.1, read as the reverse complement.
TATCGCGTTCGAACCCTCGATGTCGTTGTCTGATGGAAGTACCAACGAGCAGAGTCCGGTGTGGAATGTTACTGAAAGCTTATGCTTTTGTGCGAATTCGTATATTTTGTAGAGAGGAGGGTCATTTGCCTTTGCAGCCTGATATGAGAGATAAATTTTCAATCCGACGACCTTCCAGGCCTCGAGATTGCTTCCGATCACCTCAAGCTGCGGTGCGATCGGCGACTTCAAGTCGATACAGGGGTTAAGAAACAGCCGGCTGTCCTCCATTACGGTTTTGACACAGTCGGGGTTTTCAAGAATGCGCTCAGGCAGCTGCATGACCAGCGCGTAGCCGGTAGTTCTGCTGAAATACTCGTCCCGTATTCGAGCGTTGTAGATGTGCGTGTGACAGTCGATCTTGCGTCGGGCAATGTCGAGACGCAGGCTGTCATTAGTTTGATAAATGTTCATGACCTTCTCCTAAAAATATAAAAATCCGCAAAAACAGCTCCCCGCAGTTCCATCATCTGCAAGGAGTGGATTGCATTTATGCCATCATATCGATGACAATATGCAAATAAACACACAATATGAATACACGTATCCGTATTGTGTGCATTTATTTGCTGGTGCGGATAACAGGACTTGAACCTGCACGGATGAACCACCGGATCCTAAATCCGGCGCGTCTGCCAATTCCGCCATATCCGCATGTATTTTTATAACATTTATATTATACCATAAAAAAAAGATTTTGTCAAGGTATTGATTTTTTTTTCGTAAAGTTGTATAATATAGTTAGCTAATTATTTTGTTTATACGAGGATTATTATGAGTACAAAACGAATCGCAACGCTTATTTTTATAATAATAACGATGCTGACTGTCATGATGCCGCTTTCAGCCAGTGCAGCGCCAACCATCAACGCGGGTTCATTTTCCAGTGTTGCCGGCAAGATCACCGCAAATTCGGGGATCGTTATCCCGTCGATGATCAAGCCGCTGCCAGATAAGAAGCCGATTCCAGACGAAGTCGAGCTTCCGATCTTGATGTACCACCATATCGATGAAGTCGGCGACGGTGCGGTCACTATCTCAGAAGCGCTCTTTGAAGAGCATATCGAGTACCTCACCTCGAACGGCTGGACACCTATAAGCTTTGACGAGCTTATCGCATATACCGATGGAGAGGGAAGTCTTCCGGAAAAACCGATAATTATTGTATTTGACGACGGATACGAGTCCAACTATTCGCTCGCATTTCCGATACTATCAAAATATAACGCAAAGGCTACCGTATGTGTTATCGGAGTCAGCATCGGAAAATCGACGTATAAGGACACTGAGCAGCCGATAATACCGCATTTTGACTGGGAAGCGGCGCGTGAGCTCGTCGATTCTGGGCTTGTGTCGATACAGCACCACACTTACGATATGCACATGTCGGCGCTCTACGAGACTGGCATACTTCGTTCAAGCGCATTGAAGCTTCAGAATGAAACCGACGAAGAATACGCAGCTGCGCTCACGGCTGATTATAATAAGCTGAGCGCGCTTATCGAGTCTGAGCTCGGATATACTCCGAATGTGTTCGCGTATCCGAACGGTCAGTACGACGATAGCGCGGAGGAACTACTGCATTCGCTCGGCGCACGCGTGACGCTTACTACCGATACCGGAATAAACGTGGTACGCCGCGGTGACAGTGGATCGCTCTATCTGTTGAAGCGATATACAATGAATCAAAATACCGACCTTGAGACTTTACAGCTATATCTCGACGGTCAGGAGTAAGTAATACAGAAAGGTTAATAAACAATGAGAGCACTTGTACTTTCAATAACCGCCGGACAGGGACATAACGCGACCGGAAAGGCTATATGCTCATATCTTGAAAGCATTGGCTGTGAGACCGAAATGCTCGATACGTTCAACTATGTGTCGCGCGTGCTGGGCGAAACAGTGTCGCGCGGATATCTTATCACCGCGAGTAAAGCAAAGCTCGCCTACAAGGGTGCGTACCGCCTCGCGGAGAAGCGAAAAAAATCGCGCAGCGACGCTTCACCTACCCGTGCGACCGGCAATATCATGTCGAAAAAGCTGCTTAAATATATCAATAACTACGACCCCGACGTTATAATCTGTACTCATATATTCGCAGGGATCATACTTGACGTGCTGAAGGAAAAGCGTGAGACTGACGCAAAATGTATCGGAATACTTACCGATTTCGCTTTCCACCCGTATTGGGAGGAAGGACTCAACCTCGACTATGTGGTAACGCCAAACGAGCTGCTGCTCGCTCAGGCGCGCAAGAAGGGATTCACGGATAAGCAGGTGCTGCCGCTCGGAATACCGATACACCCTAAGTTCAGCGGAGGGATATCGAAGTCTGAGGCGCGCGCAAGACTTGGGCTTGACTTAAACACTCCTACTGTGCTTTTGATGAGCGGCAGTATGGGCTACGGTCATATCGAGGAGACTGTGAACGCGCTCGACAGCGTGACGCATGATTTCCAAATAATAACAGTCTGCGGCAATAACTCGACTGCAAAGGCAAAGATCGACTCCATGAAAACTTCAAAGCGGCTGATAAACTTTGGTTTTGTCGATAACGTCGACCTACTTATGGATGCTTCAGACTGCATAATCACTAAGCCGGGTGGACTGACTTCATCTGAAGCGCTCGCAAAGGGACTGCCGATGATAATCGTGAATCCGATACCCGGACAAGAGGACCGCAATACGGAGTTCTTTGTCAACAACGGTGTAGCAATGTCGGTCACCTCAACGAGCCCACTTGACGAGGTGATATATCAGCTGTTCGCTGATCCGCGCCGACTTGAATTGATGAAAGAATCGATATCGCTGATAGCTAAGCCGAATTCGACGAAGGATATCTGCGAATTCGCTAAGAAAATATGTGAGTAAAGATACAAGGAGACAACAACCATGACTTCATATGAGAAAATGAGATCCGAAAAGGTATACTTTTGCACGGACGAGGAGCTCGCACGTCAGCAGACCGAATGCCTTGAAAAATTGTACGACTATAATCAAACCAGACCGAGTGAAGCTAAAAGACGAGCGGAAATATTGAAGGAGCTGCTCGCTGAGGTCGGCGAGGGCTGCTACATTGAGCCGCCGCTTCATGCTAATTGGGGTAAGCATACTCATTTCGGCAAGTTCGTGTACGCGAATTTCAATCTGACGCTTGTCGATGATACTGACATCTATGTCGGCGACAATGTAATGTTCGCGCCGAATGTTGTGGTCGCAACTGCCGGACATCCTATCGACCCTGAACTCCGACGCAATGTAGCTCAGTACAATATCCCGGTACATATTGGCAATAATGTGTGGATAGGCGCGGGTGCGGTAATCCTGCCAGGCGTTACTATCGGCGACAATTCAGTCATCGGCGCGGGAAGTATAGTTACGCGCGACATTCCGGCGAACGTCGTCGCTGTCGGCAATCCCTGCCGCGTCGTGCGCGAGATCGGCGAACATGACCGCGAGTACTATTTCCGCGACCGCAAGATCGATCCGGCGATATTCGACGAGATCAAATAAGATAGGAGAATGTCATGAATAAAATCAAACTTGGAAAAACTGAGCTTGAAGTCTCCGAGATCTGCCTTGGTGCGGACTATTTCGGTTCGAAGCACGACCTTGATGCGGCTTTTGCTATGCTCGACTGTTTTCGAGAGGGCGGCGGTAATTTCGTAGATACCGCTAACATCTATGCCCGCGACTGGGACGGAGGTTTCAGCCGCAGTGAGTGTATACTCGGAGAGTACCTCAAATCACGCGGCAAGTCGTCGCTCGTCATTGCAACTAAGGGAGCGCACCCGAATCCTGCAACAATGCACACACCTCGAATCAACCGTACCGACATCGAGCATGACGTTGACGAGAGCCTGAAATCGCTCGGACTCGACTGCATTGATTTCTACTACCTCCACCGCGACGACCCATCAATGCCGATAGGCGAGATACTCGAACTGCTGGAGGGCTTCGTAAGGGCTGGTAAGATTCGCTATTATGGCGGCTCGAATTACGCACTGTCTCGCGTCGTCGAAGCCGACAAGTACGCACGAGAGCATGGTATCACCGGATTTTCTGGTATATCGAATATGTGGTGTCCGGCGCACCAGAATGACGGATCGCCCCTCTCAAAGGACGACACACTCGTGCCGAACACCGACGCTGACCTTGATGTAATGCACGAGCTCGGCGTGGCGATCATTCCGTATCACTCGACCGCGAAGGGCTGGTTCGCGAAGCACGCCGCCGGGATAGCCAATGAACGGCTCGACCCGGTGTTTGTTAGTGACTACAATCTCGCGCTGCTCGGCAAGCTGAAAGGGGCTGCTGAGGTCAATTCCACGTCGGTGCAGACTGAGCTGCTGCGCTACATCCGCTCTCTTGACACGAACATAATACCGATAACCTCAGTAAGCAGCATGGCACAGCTTGAAGACGTGCTCGCCGTATAATGAAAATAACGCTGTTTGCGCTGAATTCGTCGTACACTCACACAAATCTCGCGGTCCGCTGCATACGAAAATCGCTCGCCGACGCGGGATATGCGGCAGATATCGTCGAGCATAATTTGAAGGACAAGCGTGGTGCGATCCTTGGTGCGCTGTATGCTGCCGACGCGGACATTTATGGCTTTTCAGCCTATATCTGGAATATTACAGAGCTGCTGTCGTTCGCGTCCGACCTGAAGAAGCTGCGCCCGAACGCGGTTATCGTGTTCGGCGGACCGGAGGTGTCGTATAATGCACGTGAGCTGCTCGAGGCGCATAGCTTTATCGACTGTGTGATCACCGGAGAGGGGGAGTCGGCGTTCGTGTCAATCGCGCGCTCTCTCGAAGCTGGAGAGCCGATTCCGGCGATAATCGAAGGCGGTATCTACAATAATTTCGGTGATTCTGGAATACTGTATACACCGAAAGAGCTTGCAGGCGAGCGGCGTATGCTCTACTACGAATCGTCGCGCGGCTGCCCGTACCGCTGCGCATACTGCTTGTCGGCGCTGTCGGGAAAGGTGCGCGCAAAGACAGTCGGACAGACGCTCGACGAGCTGTACAAGTTCGAGTCCCTCGCTGCCGACATCAAGGTGATAAAGCTCGTCGACCGCACCTTCAACTTCGACCGCGAGCGTGCAAAGGCTATCTGGCGCGGTCTGCTTGACGATAAATACACAAAATGCTACCATTTCGAGATATGCGCCGAGCTGCTCGACGAGGAGAGCTATCAGCTGCTCGTGTCTTTTCCGAAAGGTAAGGTGCAGCTCGAGATCGGTGTGCAGTCGACGAACCGCGCGACACTTGAGCGAGTGTCGCGTCATACCGATTTAGACAAGCTGCTCGCGTCGATATCGCGGCTCTGTTCACTTGGAAATATGCACATACACGTCGACCTCATCGCCGGACTTCCGGGAGAGGGGCTCGAAAGCTTCGCGCACTCGTTCGACGAGCTGTACGGACGGCTGCACGACGGGCACGGCGATGAAGTCGGTGGGTGCGAGTTCATGCTCCAGCTCGGTTTCCTGAAGCTTCTGTACGGCTCTAAGCTGCGTGAGGAATCCGAGTCGTTCGGCTGCATTTATTCAGATTCTCCGCCGTATACAGTGCTCGCGACCGACTGCCTCAGCTTCGACGAGCTCGAGTTGCTGCACAATATTGATTCGCTGCTCGACCGATATGTCAACAGCGGCGTGTTCCGGCGTGCGGTGCGAACTGCGATGAAGCATACCGCGTCGCCGTTCATGTTGCTGCGTGGTCTGGCTGAGCGATTCCGACGCGATGGTATACGTATAACCGAGCTTTCACAGCCGCGTGCGTATGCTGCTTTCTACGATTATTGCTGCGAAATGATGGACTGCACCGACAACTCGGATATGGCGGCTGCGCTTACGCTCGATTTTCTGACGAGTCAAAAGACCGCACCGCCGAAATTTGGAAGCTTCCGTATCGAGCGGCTCGACCAGAATACAGCGTCGGCGGAGAAGCATAGATTCATGCGCTATACTGACACTTGTGGGATAGATTATTTCGCGCCTGCGCTTGAAGCGATGTGCGCCAGTGGCGGCGTGTACGTAGTCGACCGACGAAATGGACGTGCGTTCAAGCATGATGGGGAAGGGTACTTAGAGATATAAAAATACACCGCTAATGCGGTGTATTTTTAGTTTAAAAGCATCCGTCGGTGTTGTCGAAGTAGATATCAATATCAGCGTTCGAGGTCGACGTGATGAGCTTGCGGCTGCCAGATGTCGTTCCGTTCGGCAGGTTAGTCGAGCCGTTCGAGGTCGATGACTTTATGCTGTAGTTTTCCATGCGTCCGACAAGCGTTCCGGATATACTGCCGTTCGAGCTCTTCAGCTCAACTTCAAGGCAATCGACCGCATTTACCAATACTTTTGAGTTGCTCGTTTTAGCAAACAGCTTTTTTGCAATTAGTGTGTCGATATTTATGTTTCCGTTCGAACTTTTTGCCTCAACATAGTCGATTATATTGACGTTGTTTAGTATAACTGACGCATTGCTTGTCTTGGCGGTCAGGCTATTTGCGTTTGTGTTGGTGATCCTTATAGTGCCGTTCAAATTGCTGATATCGAGCGCGCCGGATGTTATGGTCACATTTTCAATATCGATGCTCGAGTTTGTTGTCGATATATCAGCTTTGTCAGCATTACATGAATTCATCGTTATTCCGCCATTCATGCTCGATAGCTTTAATTTTCCGAACGAGCAGCCGATAACGTTTATGCGCGCATTGATCGTGCCAAGGTCTGCTTCAGCGAAATCGAAGCCCTCGGCGTTTATCGAGCCGTTCGAATTCGACACTTTAATGTCTCCGACGTAGTCAGCGGGAATGTACAATGTCAGCTTATCCGGTGAGAATATGTCGAAGCTGAACCAGAAGAATTTTATTCTTTCATTCTTTTTGATGTAGAGCTTAGAACCTTCATCTGAAATTGTGTATTTTGTATCGTCAGACTCATAGTAGACAAGCTTCATCTTATCGTCGGTTGGTATCAGCTCTACTTTTACGTTAGCGTCGATGATCTCGATTTCGTTATACTTTCCGTCAAAGGTGCGCGAGTATTCGGTGAACTCCTCACTGTTGAGCTTTTCCCAGTTGAAGCCGACGAGCATTGACGCGGCAAGCATACATACAAGTCCGGCAATCAGCAGTACGAATGCGACAGACAGTATTTTTTTGTATTTCATTACAGATTACTCCTCCATTAGCGTTTTCTTCTCTTGAACAGCTTCAGCGGCTGCTTTGAGATCCACACTGCGCCCTTGAACACATACCGTATTACGATTACCAGCACGAGCATAATTGCCAGCGAGACGAGCGCCGTACCGATAACGTATATTGCGTATGGCGGCGAAACTGCGAATATCGCATATATCCCGTATGGAATGCCGACTACTCCGACCGCAAGAGTTGCAGCTAACATCGCACCTACACTTATCACGATTGCCCAGACTATGCACCATAGACCGATTATCAGCGCGAATGCCATTGCGGCGAGCGCTATCCAGAACGGGAATCCGAGCACTCCGACCGCTATCCAGAGTCCGGCATTCGAGCGCCGCTTTTCGCGCTTCGGTTCATTTTTCGCGTCGTAGCTGTCAAATTCAGGTGTGCCGGTATTTGTGGATCCACCCTCGTTTTTCGGAGCTTCTGTCACCGGAGCTAATGATGTTATCGTGTACTGCGAAAGTATCTCATTTGCGATGTCGTCTATGTTCCCAAGGTCGGCTACGGCATCCGCTTCGCTCATGCCGTCCTCCATGCGGTCGCATATCATCTCGTCGTAATAATCGAGCGGCTTTGCACGCTCGGCGAGCGGTATTGATTGAAGCTTAGATGCTAATGCCGCACGAAATTCAATTTTTGTCATTTGCGGCTTCTCCTTTCTTCTTCTCGATATAATTAAAAACATTTGTCATTTCACGTTTGTCACTCTCGAATTCGTCGATTCGCGCCCGCCCGAGCGGGGTTATTGAGTAATATTTCCGCAGCCGTCCGTTATGCTCACGCGAACTTACAGTCAGCATTGAGGCATTCTCGAGCCGCTTCAATATCGGATAGAGTGTCGACTCTGATACTTCCATGCAGTCTGAGATGTCCTTTATCAGCGCGTACCCGTAGGATTCGCCGCCGAGCAGGGCAGCCAGCACGCAGACTTCGATCAGTCCGCGCTTCAATTGTATATCCATCTTCTCCTCCTGTTGCTTGATTACGTATAATATTATACACCGCATAGTATCATATGTCAAGAGGTAATACTATAATTTTATATTTTCAGCAAACAAAATAACAGCAGGCTGATCTTGCCTGCTGTTATTTGCTATACTGTACAATTTCTGCTTTCTAATGGAGCGACTGAATCAATCGTCGTACTCGATCTCGGATTTTAGTATCTTTCCTGTGTAAGCGTCAATGTCACACTCATATTCATATCCGTTGCAGATAAATTCAAACTCATACTCGTAATCGTCGAGCTTTGCTTTCTTCTCAATGTACTTCTTGCCGCTGAGCTCAAAGTGAGGGATTGCAAGCTCGCGCGCCTTGTCAAGCCCGATGTACGAGGTGTTGCTGTCTGGTGCATATTTGCGCTCTATCTCGGACTTCAACACTTTACCAGTGTAAGCGTCTATGTCGCACTCGTATTCGCATCCGTCGCAGATGAACTTGAATTCATACTCGCCGTCGTCGATTTTTGCCTTTCTCTCAATGCAATCGTCAGCGTCGAGCTCAAAGTGCGCGAGAGCGATCTCACGAGCTTTGTCGGTATTGATCCTGTCTGACGAGCTGCTGTAGTGATGGTGGTAGATGCGCTCTGTCTCACACTTCATCACCTTACCAGTGTAAGCGTCGATGTCGCATTCATATTCGTAGTCACCGCATATAAATTCGAATTCATATTTGCCGTCGTCAAGCTCGTACTTTGTCTCGGTGTAGTCGGAATCTGTAATTTCAAGCTCCGCAAGCGCTAACTTGCGCGCCTTGTCGAGACCTATTGTCTCTATGTTGTGGTGATTATCTGCGTGGTGAGATTTATGACCGTGATCCTCGGAATGGTGTGTTTTGGTTGTGTCCGGGTTATTGCCATACGGCTCGCGCTTCGCCGCAACTTTTGTGCAGCCGGAAATGAGCGCGATACTCAGCAGCACTGCCGGAATCGCTGCGAGTGTCCATTTTTTCATTATTTTTAATTCCTCCAAATAGGGTGTTGCACTTTAATACGAGTTATCGAATAAGTCTACTATAATCCTACCAAATAAATATGAAATAGGTAAAAATCAAATATTAAGTTTATGTAAAAACTTTTCCAATACAAAAAAACAGCAGACACAACACGTCATTTGCCGTGAGGTCTGCTGTGATTTTTTAGTTGTTTGCGCTGTAGTCTACTGCCGCTTTGATGAACTCACGGAACAGTGGGTGCGGGTGATTCGGACGGCTGCGCAGCTCGGGGTGGAACTGTACGCCGACGAACCAACGCTTGCCCGGAAGCTCTACCATCTCGCAAAGTCTTCCGTCCGGTGATACTCCGCTGAATACCAGTCCGGATTCCTCCAGCTTTGCACGGAAGTCATTGTTGACCTCATAACGGTGACGGTGACGCTCAGATATCGAGTCTGTGCCGTATGCCTCATATGTCTTAGTGCCTTCCTTGACGTGGCAGGGGTAGAGTCCAAGACGCATGGTGCCGCCCTTCTTGTCGATGAGCTTCTGTTCCGGCATGATGTCGATCACTGGATACTCGGTAGTATCCGAGAATTCAGCTGAGTTCGCGCCATCAAGTCCGGCTAAATGACGTGCCGATTCAGTTACGAGCATTTGCATACCAAGGCAGATACCGAATGTCGGTATGTCATTCTCGCGCGCATACTTTATCGACGCTATCATGCCCTCGATTCCGCGGTCGCCGAAGCCACCCGGAACGATGATACCATCGTAGCCGGCGAGTATCTCTGCGGCGTTGTCGTCGGTGATTCCCTCAGACTGCACCCAGCCTATCTCAACGATAGCGCCGTTCGCATATCCGCCGTGTGTCAGCGCTTCAGCTACCGAAAGGTACGCGTCATGCAGCTCGACGTACTTGCCGACCAGCGCGATCTTTACCTTCTTGTCAGCCTTCTTCATGTTGGCGAGCATATCGGTCCACTCTGTGAGGTCGGGCTCGTCCTTTATTCCGAAGCGCTCGCAGACGCACTTGCCAAGTCCCTCTTTTTCAAGCAGCATTGGTACTTCATAAATGCTGTCTGCGGTCATATTCTGGATAACGCATTCCTTCTTGACATTGCAGAAAAGCGCTAACTTCTGTTTCATGTCCTCCGGAATTTCCATCTCAGTGCGGCAAACGAGAATGTCGGGCTGGATACCTATCGACAAAAGCTCCTTAACGCTGTGCTGAGTCGGCTTAGACTTCAATTCACGTGAGCCGGAGATGAAGGGAATCAGTGTGACGTGGATAAAGAGACAGTTCTCGTGTCCGACCTCGTTTTCGACCTGACGGATAGCCTCAAGGAAGGGCTGCGACTCAATATCGCCGACCGTACCGCCGATCTCGGTTATCAGTACGTCGCAGGTGGGGTCGGTCTTGCCTACTATGTAGACGTTGTTCTTGATTTCATTTGTGATGTGCGGGATTACCTGCACGGTGCCGCCGAGATAGTCGCCGCGGCGCTCCTTGTTGAGTACCGACCAGTAAATTTTACCAGTGGTCACATTAGAATGGCGCGACATGGACTCGTCGGTGAAGCGCTCGTAGTGACCGATGTCGAGGTCGGTCTCAGCGCCGTCGTCGGTCACGAAAACCTCGCCGTGCTGATAGGGGCTCATTGTGCCGGGGTCGATGTTAAGGTATGGGTCGAATTTTTGGATCTTTACGTGTACTCCGCGGGCTTTAAGCATACGTCCGAGCGAAGCGGCTGTAATGCCCTTGCCCAGACCGCTGACTACTCCGCCGGTGACAAAGATGTATTTCATTGTGTTCCTCCGAAAAACTGCTCTTTTATTTGTTATTCTGATTAAAAAACATATACTATAATATTATACCTCTAAATTCCTTACTTGTCAACCGGATTTCAAGATAATTATTTACAAATTTCGCTTGCCTGTTTGGGCTGGATGTGATAAAATAATATTGTACGTTAAGATATGAAGCTATTTAAAGGAAATAATTGAATGTTTGACAAATTTTTACCTGACCAGATCTTCGATAATATCTATTCGCTTACGCCTGAGTTTCTCATTAAAAATGGAATACGCGCCCTGATACTCGACATCGACAATACGCTCGTGACCTACGACGACCCGAAACCGACCGAAACAGTCAAAGTTTGGCTCGACCGTATGCACGAAAACGGAATACAAACCGCGTTTGTGTCTAATAATCATTCTGATAGAGTGAATGAATTCTGCGAGGGGCTCGGATGCTACTATCACGCTGACGCTGGCAAGCCGTCGCGAAAATTCATGCGTGAGGCGATGGAATATATGAAAACAGATATAGGTACGACCGCAGGAGTCGGCGACCAGCTGTTCACCGATGTATGGGCGGCAAAGCGGTGCGGTATGCGCTCGTATTTCGTTCCGCCGATAAAGGATAAAAAAACGCTTTTCTTTAGATTCAAGCGAATGCTCGAAAAGCCGTTCATCAAATCATATTATAAGAAGAATAATTCCAGCCGCGCCTGATACGCGCCGCTTTATTACTACAATTACAGGAGACAAAAAATTATGAATCAGCTTTACCAGTTGTGCGCATTTTTAGCGAAAGCGATGTTCAAGAAGGACTCGCCTATCATACCCGACAACGCCTTTCCGCCAAACAGTGAGCCCGGGATTGTGCTCACAAGGATCCGTCAGCTCGTCGAGGAAAAAAACATCAACACCGCAGAGAATCTGCTGTTCGACGCATTCAATATTCAGAAGCCGTACTTTGTAGCTATCGGCCTTGAATTTTATGCGAGGATCTCGGAATTCAGCGACGAGGAGCTGGAGGCTGCCGATTTTTCGCGCGAGGAAATAAACGAGGGTATCGGCGATATGCTGAAATTCCATAACGTCAAGATAGCAATAAAGAAAGCGCCGACACCATCTGCACCAAATTCGCCTGCGCCTAACGTCATGGCTGACCCGCCAAAGGAGAAGTAACATGACTGACCGATTGAAGCTTGCAGTGCTCGGTACGCCTATCGCGCATAGCCGCTCACCGCAATTGCAGCAGACGTTCGCCGATTGCTGCGGTATCGCTGACTTTTCCTATGAGCGCATAGAAACCGACTGCGACGCGCTCACTGACACAGTTAAGCGTCTTGTTGCTGACGGGTACGACGGATTCAACTGCACAATGCCGCTGAAAACTGATATGGCGGCGCTCGCCGACGATATCACACACGAAGCAAGCGTACTGCGCTCTGTAAATACCGTTGCAGTTCGTGACGGTCGCCTGTACGGCGATACTACAGACGGCGGCGGAATATTGCTCACTATCCGACGTGGACTTGGGCTGGGTAATAGTGATAATATCACAGCCGACATGAACGGGCTCATCAAAGATAAACGTGTGCTGCTGCTCGGAGCTGGTGGCTCGGCGCGCTCGACTGCACTCTCAGTGACGCTCGCCGGGGCAAAGCTCACAATATTAAACCGCACGCTCGAATCGGCGTACTCGCTCGGCGATATGCTCGCGAATCTTTCGGATAACGGTAAGCCCGAATGCGGCGCACTCACACCCGAAAATATGTGTGAAGCCGCAAAAAGTGCCGACATACTCGTCAACTGCACAGCTGCTGGAATGAAAGGGAAGCCGGAATTCGAGTCGCTCGACTTCATCGACTGCCTGCCGGAGCACGCGCTTGTCATAGACGCTGTTTACAATCCACTTGAAACTGCACTGCTGAAGCGTGCAGCCGACCGTGGACTCAGACATATGAGCGGACTTTGGATGCTCGTATATCAGGGCGCGCTCGCGTTCGAACACTGGTCGGGATGGCTGCCAGACGAAAACGCTTGCAAGAAAGCGTTCGATAATATCGCGGCATTGTAAGCGCAGCGCGCATTTTATTCATGCACATCGCAGAGATTAGTTCGACGGAGAGGTGCGGGGCCACGGAGTCGAACGCGCCTTTGTAGTCTAACAACATGCAGCAAATGTGTTCGCCCAGTTAAGGTAACGAATGCGGTATGTTGCACGGCGAACGGCGCATTAGCATAGCGAATGCGTTTATAAAAAGTCTTTTGCCAGGCTTTTCTTCAGAAAAGCCGCGCGTCCCCTAACTAACAATTACACGAAAGGAATATTATGACACCAACATTTGGAACGGGAGGAAACTCCGAAAGCTTCTACAGTGAAGGGCATAAGAGCACCGCAGAAGCGCCTGCATGGCTCAGAGGCCGCGGACTTGACGCATACGAGTATCAAGCCGGACACGGGCTCACGTCAGGTGAAGCGTCACTTAGAAAGGTCGGAGAAGCCGCTAAGCAGTACGGTATTCTTATGTCGCTGCACTCGCCGTATTTTATTTCGCTGTCGAGCGTTGAGCTGGAAAAGCGGCTCAACAGTATCGGATATATCAAAAAAAGTCTCGCAGCAGCTGAGTATCTCGGCGCTGATTTGATCGTTGTACACACCGGAAGTGCCGGTAAAATCTCGCGCGCGGAGGCGATGGAGCTGGCTTCCGATACGCTGTACAAGCTGCTTGAAGATGTCGGTGATACGGGTATCAAAATCGGGCTCGAGACGATGGGCAAGCTAAATCAGCTGGGCACGCTCGACGAGGTGCTCACGCTCTGTAAGCTCGATAAGCGGCTCTATCCGGTCGTAGACTTCGGTCACCTCAACTGCCGCGGGCGGTTCGAGGCTGGCGTGTTCGACGACGTGACCGCGCCTACACCGACTGGTGGAGTGTTCGTGTCGACCGACGATTACCGCACTGTGTTCGATAAAATCGCGAACCGACTCGGCGACGACTACGCGCGCGGACTGCACTGCCATTTTTCGAAAATCGAATACACCGCTAAAGGCGAAAAAAAGCACGTCCGTTTCGTGGACGAGGGCTTCGAGCCGCCGTTCGAGCCGCTGATGGAAGCTATCGCACGCGAGGGGCTCGCGCCGCGCATAATCAGCGAGTCGGCGGGTACGATGGCGGAGGACGCGAAGGCGATGAAGGATTACTATTTTAATATTTTGGAGAAGAAATAATGAAAATTTTAATAATGAACGGTCCGAACCTCAATCTGCTTGGCGAGCGTGAACCCGGGATCTACGGCAGTGAGTCGCTCGACTCGATCAACGCTGACCTCGCAAAGAGAGCGGCTAAGCTTGGCGTAGATACCGAATTCTACCAGTCGAACCACGAGGGCGCGCTCATCGATAAGCTGCACGCCGCACGCGGAGTTTTCGACGCTATCGTGCTTAACGCCGGCGCGTATACGCACTATTCTATCGCCATCCGCGACGCTATCGCCGCGATAAAGCTGCCGGTCGTCGAGGTACACCTTTCGAATATACACGCACGCGAGAGCTTCCGCGAGAACTCGGTCATCGCACCGGTTTGCGCCGGTCAGATAAGCGGCTTCGGTTCGTACAGCTACACGCTTGGTCTGTACGCTGCTATCGATAAGGCTAAGAAATGAGGAGCTATCGCTATGGGAATGTATGCGAATCAAATGACTGTCAATTTGATATATAGCCTGAAGCAAAAGCTGAAGGCGAAAAAGAAAAAATCTTCCTCGGTGAAAAAAGCTAAAAAATAAAATAAAGCGCGCCAATAATTTCAATTTGCTGCTGAAATTATTGGCGCGCTCTATTTTTATACCTACTTCAATTCTCGGGGGGGGGTACTATAGGCAAGCCTTCGCTTTTCGATGTGCTGCGCAAAGTCGAAGGGAGTCGTTCCGACCTCGCGTCGGAAAATCTGGATGAAGTACGAATAATCCCCGAACCCGCACTCGGCACACACATCTATCGGCGTTTTTCCGGACATCAGCAGGTTCTTTGCGCACTCGATACGCTTTTTCGTGATGTATTTCGTCAGCGTAACCCCGATACAGCGCGTGAAGCTGCGCGACAGATATTCGCGCGAGACGTAGAGCGCCGACGCTATCTCAGCTGTCGAGCGTATCTCACTAAGGTGCTCGTTGATGTAGGCGAGCGCGTCACTTATCATCGTGTTCTGACGCAGTCCTGATACGGTGTTGTCCGGCTCGTCAAACCGCATGTTCACATCGTGCAGCGTTTGCAGCAGGTCTGCCAAAATTATCGACTTGATGTCCGGTGCGCCTCTTTCGATGAGAGTGACGGCGTGCTCGGCACGGCTCTTGCAGCGGTCTATCGCGTCGGACGACAGTATCAGTGAATTTCGCTTGCCAAACGGGCGGTTCATAAAACAGCGCATATGCTCGCCGCCAATCTCACTCAATAAGTTCAATGGCAGTGCGTAATAGAATCTGGTATATTCGCAGGGCTCGTTGATTATCACCGAATGCAGCTCGCCCGGGCGTGTGAAAATGACCGTGCCGTATGGCATATCGAATACGCCGTTTTCGACCATGTAGCTGCAATTGCCTTCGACAATGAAGTACAGCTCACAGAAATCGTGCGTGTGCGGATAGTGGCGCTTTAGCCCGACATCCTCGGTGCTGGTTTGATAGTTGAATATAATGTTGTCAGTTACAATATAGTATATATCACGCATTGCTGCCTCCTTACTGTTGGTTTAGTCTATGAATATAATTATACTGCATATCGCAATAAAATTCAAGACCTTTTAGAAAACACATTTCACAAAATCAGCAGTAAATGTTCGTAATCTTTTTCTTTTTGCGCTCAGCCCTTTGAACGAATTTTGCCGCGCCGCCCCAATCGTGCGTGATGTAGCATAGAACGCCGTCGCAAGCGTCAACCATGTAATTGTTCCGGAAGTTGATGGCAAAACGCTTTGGCACTTTTTCTATGCCTTCGGGGAGAATCGTTGGATATTCGATATCTTCAGCCTTGACGGGCAGATAGGCGAGCACTACAGTGTATTTCATTTTTGGGTAGCGCGGCGCAAGAGACTTTAGTATCTTTTGCACCATTCCGTCGAACGAGCCGTGCGTCCCCACCAGAAACTCTATTTCGTCGTTTTCCTCAATCAGCCGTACCATTTCCCGTTCTAAGCGTTCACTGACGCTGCTCGGTGTATCGCCGTGCCCGAAGCAAGCTATTATCATAAAAAATCACCTCAATATGGTAAAACATACGCGATTGCGTATACATAAACGCGAGTAATATAGTATAATAAATGTTAGAGGTGATATTTATGGAGAAGTTAAAGATATCAAAGCGGCAAAATATAAAAGGTGAAGATGGTTATAAGGTTTTTTTCAGTTCGTATTAAAGATAGTACAGTCGAGCGCCTTGAAGAATTATCCCAAAATATAAATCGCTCTCGCAATGAGTCAATTAACATTATTCTCGAATTTGGTCTCGATAATTGCGAGGTAGAAAATGAATAGTATTCTAAACAAATAATACATAATTTAATATAAAGCGGTTAATCAAGATAATTAACCGCTTTACTTATATAGCATAACATTATATATGTATTATTTATCATCTTCTATTTCACAATTGTCAAGACCATACTCAAGAATAATATTGATCGACTCGTTACGAGAGCGATTCGTATTTTTGGATAAGTCTTCAAGACGTTCGACCGTACTGTCCTTTATACGAACAGAGAAGACCTTATATCCATCCTCGCCCTTTATATTTGAACGCTTTTTTATCTTTAGCTTCTCCATAATATCACCTCTAACATATATTATAGCTTGACTTTTATAATATGTATATGTTAAAATTTATGTTACAATATATGTTATAAGTGATTATATGATAGAGACTTGTTCCTGATACATCAATAGGTCACAAAAACAATATTTTACGACACAATGTTCTGAGATTTTTAAAACTTCATGTGATATAATATATACACAACAAAACTAACAAACTGTGATAATAAGGGAGTTTTTCACAATGAAGAAATTAAAAACACAGATAATCGCGAGAATATTGTTCCTCGCAATGCTTGCTGGTACGGTCACAGCTGCAACATCGTGCGGTGACGAAAAGCAGCCGGAGGACACAAATCCAATATCTACCGGAGACGATACGTCCGCAGCTGATGAGGATACAACGCTGACTGATAACGTACCGAAGCTTGATTTCGGCGGCGCGGAGTTCCGCACCATCGACCAGCAGTCGATGATTTACGTTCTCTACGCGGATGAATTGAACGGCGACCTTGTGAACGACGCTATCTACGAGCGCAACAAGAAAATTGAAGAGCGTTTTAACATTACTTTTGCTGAAACTCAGAAGTACAATGAAACTGAAATAGGCAATATGGTCACCCGCGCGGTCATGAGCGACAGCGACGAATTCGACCTCGTATTCGGTCAGATGTACAACTCCGCGAGCAATGCCGTTAACGGCATTTATACCAACTGGTACGATGTGCCTTACGTCGATTTTGACAAGCCGTGGTACGTTAAAGCTATCGAGGAGTCGTCGATAGACGGCAAGCTCTACATGGTAGAGAGTGACCTGTCGATGGGATATTTCGAGCAGACGTGGATGATGCTCTACAACAAGACAAAAGCTGAGGATTACCCGGACTTTCCGAACCTTTACGATGTTGTCGACGAGGGCAAGTGGACGCTCGACTTACTTAACAGCCTGTCAGCGGATATGTACACCGACCTCGACGGCAACTCGACACGCGACGACACAGACTTCTACGGCTTTGCCGGAACGCCGGGCGAGTGCATGATAGCGGCGATGGTATACGGTGCAGGCGCACGACTCGTCGAGCTCGACAAGGATCTGAACATAGTTGACCACATGAAGGACGAGCGCACGATAGACACGCTCACCAAGATTTCAAAGCTCATATACGAGAACAACGGCACTATCACAAAAGAAAATGCACTCGGTGCGACTCGCCGTGAGCTCTTCCCGAAGGGCAATATAATGTTCGAGGTCATGCAGGCAAACGACCTTATTCGCTCCGATTTTAATATGAGAAACGCTGACTTCGAGTTCGGCGTGCTGCCGCTTCCGAAGTACGACGAGGCGCAGGACGAGTACTATACAGTAGTCGACGGAGGCGCAAGCATTATGACTATTCCGAAAACCGTGCAGAATCTTGAAATGGTCGGCGCGATAGTCGAGGCGATGAGTGCGGCTTCCTACAATGATGTCTTACCGGTGTACAGCGGCATTGCAGTAGCTCAGAAGGGTACTCGCGACGATGAGTCGATACGTATGCTCAGACAGATTCTCGATTCGCGTATACTTGATTTCGGCTACTTATACAGCGGTGTAGATGCAAATAAGGGCTGGGTAATACGCTTGAAGGGTATTATTGCGAAGAGCGATACTATCACTTCCAAGATAGAATCTGCAAAGGATGCGGCTGAGGCTTACTACGAGAGCGTAATTGAATTTATGACAACTGAAGAATAATAGATTTGAAAGCGAGTCGCTCGAAATATCGGGCGGCTCGTTTTGCTTTATAATAGACGTGTTCGATAACCTCTCAATTAGCTTAACGAACACGTCTATTGACAAATGCGTGAATTTGTGCTATAATCAAGCATAATGAAATTACGTTGGAGATTTAATTTTGATGAATAAATACATATTCCTCGATATCGACGGAACTATAGTCGATTTCGACGGCAGGATGCCTGAGTCTGCGCGTGAGTCGCTTATGCGCGCACAGTCGCTCGGCTGCAAGCTTATCGCCGCGACCGGACGCTTCTATGGGCAGATTTACCCGTGGCTGCTCGACGAGATAGAGTTCGACGGCTTTCTCACGTCGTCGGGCGCGAGCATTAGGTACGGCGGCAAGCGGATTTTCGAGCAGTTCATGCAGCCAGACGAACTCGGTTGGCTCGTTTCCGAATTCGCGCGTATCGGTGCGCCGGCGCTGTATCACGTCGACGACAGCCTCATTACGACCGAAGCCGAATTCGAAGCTATGCACGACTTTTTCGAGCGTTCGGGACTCAGGCGCGACGAGTGCGATATACTGTTTGGCAAGGTGCGCTTCACCGACGTGCGCGAGCTCGACTGCATAGAAAAGGCGGTGTATTTCGACTCGAAGCGGACGCTTGACGAGATGAGAACGCTGCTGAATAGTGGTGTCGGCGAGGGCTTCAAGCTCGACCCGTTCAGCTACCGCAGCCTTCCGCCGACTTGCGGTGAGGTGGTGCTTGCGAGCGTATCGAAGGCTACGGCGATAGCGCGGCTTATCGAGCGGCTCGGCGTACCGCGCGAGGACACGATAGCGATAGGCGACGGCGGCAATGACTTTGAAATGATAGAGTACGCCGGAGTCGGGATCGCGATGGGCAATGCGTCGGACGAGCTGAAGGCGGTGGCTGATCATGTGACCGACGACATCTCGCGCGACGGACTTGCGAAGGCGATTGAGTGGATTCAAACTGTCGGATAATCAGGTGGTCATCAATATGCAAAATAAAAATACCGGCGCTTTGCCGGAATTTAATATAATCGCGCGCATACACAGCGACTTCAAGTCGAAGTTCGGCGTGCCGCGTCAGAGTGGTATCGTCGACTCGCTCGAAGCAAAGATAGTGTTCGAGCCCGAATACCGCGACCCGAACGCGCTGAGAGGGATTGAGGGCTGGTCGCATTTGTGGCTGATATGGTACTTTTCGGAGGCGGTAAAAAAGGGAAGCACGGATTGGTCGCCGACCGTGCGCCCGCCGCGGCTTGGAGGAAACAC
The DNA here is from genome assembly GCA_022791685.1 of Clostridiales bacterium. GTDB lineage: Bacteria > Bacillota > Clostridia > Oscillospirales > CAG-272 > Flemingiibacterium. The sequence continues at coordinate 26,109 of JAAVZO010000038.1, read as the reverse complement.
GCGTGTCGGTGTGTTCGCGACCCGTTCGCCGTTCCGCCCGAATCCCATCGGCTTATCGAGCGTCAAGCTGCTGCGTGTCGAGAATGAGGGCGAGCTTGGCATGGTGCTGTACGTGTCGGGCGCGGATTTGATGGACGGTACGCCGATACTCGACATAAAGCCCTACCTCGCGTACACCGATTCGCACGCCGACGCGCTCAGTGGCTTTGCGGGTGAAGTGTTCGGTGCGAAGCTTTGCGTGGAGTTCCCGGACGAGCTGCTGGCGTGCTTGCCGGAGTCGAAAAGGGAAGCGGCAGTGGAGCTGCTCGCCGAGGACCCGCGTCCGGCGATACACGACGACCCGGAGCGCGAGTACGGCTTTGTTTTCGCTGGATGTGAGATAAAGTTCCGCGTCGATGGGGCACGGCTTATCGTGACGGAGGTTGAAGTAGATTTTTAATAATAGAATGCCAGTCGAAAGATTTAACTCTTGACTGGCATTTGATATTCAGATATAAAGCTTATTTCTTCTTATAATTCCCGCGTTTTTTCTTGCGCACCGAGTAGCCGAAATCACCGAGCTTCTTTCCGAGCGCGAAGTAGTCGCCGTGCGCGTAGGCGATGAGTCCTGCGCGGTCGAGGTGCAGCGCGCCGTTCTTGTCGACGAGCGACGGGTCGATTGCCGCCGAAACAATGTCGGCGATGAACATATCATGTGTCGCTGGTTTCGGCTCGCCTTTTGACGACACGCCGTCCTCGAACGGAAGTATGCTCGTAACGCGGCATTCGAGCGACACCGGACTTTCGGCGATCATTGGTGTGTCGTCGAGCTCGAGTGCCGGGACGATATGCAGCCCGCCCTCAACGAGCTTCTGACAAGCTTCGACCTTGTCGATATCGCGTCCCGACCGCACACCGCAGAAATCGCAGGCGCGAGTCAGTGCGGCGGTAGTCAGGTTGATGACAAATTTGCCGCTTTCCTTGATTATATCGTAAGAATAGCGCTCGCGGCGCAGTGAGATGTAGGTTTTCGGCGGGTTGGTGCAGAGTATCCCCGTCCAGCCGATAGTGATGATGTTCGGCTTGTCGAGGCTTCCGCAGGTGACCATAGCGGTCGGATTAGGAGCGAGCAGTGCGCCGCCCTTCCATTTTATTTTATCAGACATATTCTCTCCATTTGTTTATTGTGCGACATACCGTGCCAGCTCGATCGCGATGTCGAAATGCCCCGCGTCGTGCTGTGTACCTTTGATTTCTCCGTCTTTTTGGCGGGAATCCCATTTTGGTGCATCGAGCAGGTCGCCGCTTGTGAAGAATGTGTAAAAATTCAGTCCCCTGAAATCGCACATCGCCTGCAACCCAGCGCACTCCATCTCAACCGAAATACATCCGTCCGCCTTGTGCTTGTTGAAGTTGTTGATAGTTTCACGGTAGAACGAATCGGTCGTCCATGTTTTGCCTTTTACGTAGGGAATGCTGTTTTCTTCCATAAATTTCGCAACGATGTCGGCATTCTTTACGGTTACATAGTCGGCGGCAGGGGCGTAATGGTACGATGTGCCTTCGTCGCGATACGCCGCTGTAGGTACCATGACTTTGCCGTGTGCGATTTCCTTGTCAAGGCAGCCCGCGCCGCCGAACACGATGTACTTGTCGGTGCTTATTTCGGCAAGGGTATCTTCAATAGTTCCTACACACGCAGGCGCGCCGACGTAGGTTTTGTAAAATGCAAACGACTTTCCTTTGTAGTCGATACGGTAGATCGGCATATTTCCGGTCGCAAACCAGAATGACGCTATCTGCTTGCAGTCGTAATTTTCCAGCACGAATTTCTCGATTACGTGGGAAAATGTGAGAATGCAAGCGTCCACTTTTGGTGCATTTTCATTTATGCGTGGATTGATTATCGCGTCTGATTTGTTGTCAAAGCTATCGGTTATCATTATCGTCCCTCCTATTTGTTAAAAAGTTATTTTATTGCAGCAATTACTGCGAATTTTTGTGATGAGTATATACATTTAACTGCTTCAAATCCACAGTCTGAAAGCATTTGTACTTCTTTCTCGACAGAGCACTCTCTGTCAAGCTTTCTTCTTTCCTTCCAAAGTTCGATATCATGTTCTGTTAGACCGCTGACTGACAATTGCTTCTCCCAATATGAATTGAACCATCTGTTCATTTCATATTGCTCGGCACAAAACTGATCGTAATTTATGAAAATACCGTTTTTTGGAAGCTTATTGTATATTTTTTTAAACAGCTTTTGCTTGTCAGAATCAGATAAATGATGTATCGACAATGCCGATATTATCGCATCAAAGTCATCGCTCGGCAGCTGCTTGGAATAGTCTAATGTCATGTATGATATGTTATCAATTCCGCAGAACCTTTTTCTGGCAATATTTAGCATTTCATCTGCAATGTCGACTAACACATATTCGGCAGAAGGGCATTGCTGATACCAATAATATGTTAGCAGTCCAGTTCCAGCACCTAAGTCTAATACTCGCATTGGCTTTGCAATGTTATATATAATAAACTTTGTTGTATTTTCGTAATAATCATCAAAGCAATGAATAAATTTTCTTCGATTTTTATCATATTCATTTGCTATGATATTGAATTGTTCCTCTATATTCATTTATAGCTCCCTCCAACGGTTAATGTATGAATGTGGTTATCGGTTAAATATATCGCAAAATATCGAGCGGCCGTTCAGCTGTCAAAAGGCCCGCTATGCTGTCACGTCTGTGTGGAAGCTGATTGGTGTACCATTTCACTTGCACCGCTTTCATTCCTGCCGACATTGCACCTTCAAGCTCATTGCTTCCGCCGTCTCCTGCAAAGATACATTCCTCGGGAGCTATACTCAGTAAATCGGCGGTTTTCTCATAAATACACTTATCGGGCTTCTGTATTCCAACCTCGTATGATAATATTACCTGCTCAAAGTATTCGTATAGCTTGCTTTGCTTTATCACTGTCACCTCTTCTGATGAACAGTTACTTATAATCGCTAAACGCAGCCCCATTGCTTTCAGCTTGTCGAGTAGCTGGTATACGTCAGGAGCGACGTATTCGAAGCATACTGATTTCGTTTTAATTCTTTTTTCAGTTATTGCAGATAATAACGGTTCGTCAATCTGTCTGCCGCATTTTTCGCAGACATATCGTATGGAATCCGAAAAGCTTATATCGCCGGTATACCTTTCGGTTTCTTTCTCATTCCAGTATATATCAAAATCCACTCTGTCGATACCCAAATCGGAGCACATTTCATTTTTAGTATACTTTTTATGCCCCCATTCTGTAATCAAAGTTTCGAACAAATCAAATATGACAGCTTTATATTGCATATAAGCCTCCTGCACTCTCTACTGGTGAAACGTATCCTGCAAATATCAGAGCGGACTTGTTCGATAATTCTCGAGGATATATCTTGAAATTGATATTATCGAACAAGTCCGCTACATCATTTATATTTATTTCTTTTCGTCGCCGCGAAGCTCAACGCGTCTTATCTTACCGCTGATAGTCTTAGGCAGTTCATCCATGAATTCAACTATTCTCGGATATTTGTACGGCGCGGTGTGCGTCTTGACGTAGTTCTGGATTTCCTTCTTCAGCGCGTCGTCGCCGGTCTTGCCCTTGACGAGCACTATCGTAGCCTTTACGACCTGTCCGCGGATCTCGTCAGGCGCAGCAGTTACTGCGCACTCGAGCACATAGGGAAGCTCCATAATGACGCTTTCGATCTCGAACGGACCGATTCGATAGCCGCTCGACTTGATGAGGTCATCGATACGTCCGACGTACCAGTAGTAGCCGTCCTCGTCCTTCCATGCGGTGTCGCCGGTGTGATACCAGCCGTCGTGCCATGCATCCTTTGTCTTCTCTTCGTCGCGGTAGTAGCCAAGGAAGAGTCCGCAGGGCGAGCCCTCCTGTGTGCTTATGCAGATCTCGCCGGTCTCGCCGACTGCTGCGCTCTTTCCGTCCGGCGTGAGGATATCGACCTTGTAGAGTGGGCTCGGCTTACCCATCGAACCGGGCTTCGGAGTCATGCCGACGAGGTTGCCTATCGAAAGTGTGGTCTCAGTCTGACCGAATCCCTCCATCAGCTTAACACCGGTAGCGTTGAGGAACTGCTGGTATACCTCAGGATTGAGCGCCTCACCAGCTACAGTACCGTACTTTATCGACGAGAGGTCGTACTTCGACAGGTCCTCTTTGATGAAGAAGCGGTACATTGTAGGCGGTGCGCAGAAGGTGGTAATGCCGTACTTCGCGAACAGCGGCAGGATGTCGTGTGCGTCGAACTTGTTGAAGTCGTAGGTGAATATAGCCGCTTCGCAGAGCCACTGACCGTAGAGCTTGCCCCAGAGCGCCTTACCCCATCCGGTATCAGAAATAGTGAAGTGTATACCGTCGGGGTCGACGTTGTGCCAGTACTTCGCGGTGATGAAGTGACCGAGCGCGTACTTGTGGCTGTGTGCTGCAATTTTCGGATATCCGGTCGTGCCCGATGTGAAGAACATCAGCATAGGGTCGTTTCCGCACGCGCTGTCAGCGGTGCGTTCGAACACTGGCGAGCAATTCTCGTACTCTGAATTGAAGTCGTGCCAGCCTTCGATGGTCTTGTGCTCATTCTGGCAGGCGAGGACCTTGATCTGCAATGTCTCGCAGCGAGGTGCGGCGAGGTCTACCTGATGTGCAACGTCGCCGTCCGCAGTACAGATTATCGCCTTTACTCCGGCTGCATTGAAGCGGTACTCGAAGTCGTGCTCAACTAATAGGTTGGTCGCAGGAATGATGACCGCACCGAGCTTATGAAGAGCGACTATCGTGTACCAGAAGTGGTAGTGGCGCTTCAGTACGACGAGCACGCGGTCGCCCTTGCCTATTCCGAGCGATTTTAAGTAGTTAGCAGTCTTTGCTGATTCGCGTGCGATGTCGCCGAATGTGAAGCGGCGCTCGTTTTTGTTTACGTCGAGGTGTACCATTGCGAGCTTGTCGGGCGATTTCTTTGCGAGCTCGTCTACGACATCGAATGCAAAGTTGAATTTGTCTTCGTTCTTGAATTTGATGCTTTCGAGCACTCCCTTATCGTCGAGTGTAGTCTCGATGAAGTTCTCCCAGACTGCACCTTCATTATCATCGGAAAGGGTATCGGGTGTGACCTCAACGTTCTGCGGATGATAATCGTATGCGTTGCCCTTGGCGTTTATAACGACAGCAAGGAATTCGCAGTCGCCCTCAAATGCGATCATTCCGTGCGGCGAGCCGGAATTGTAGTAAATAGCGTCGCCTTCTTCAATTACATCGACGTGGTCGTCGATCTGGACCTTCAGTTTGCCTTTTAAAATGTAGTCGAACTCCTGACCATCATGAGTACATAGCTTGATCGGTCTTTCTTGCTCTTCTGCATTGTAGCGGGCGGTGACCATGAACGGCTCGACTACCTTATTCTTAAACAACGGCGCGAGGTTGTTGTAGGTGAATCCCTTGCGGCGGATAATTTTCAGTCCATCGCCCTTGCGGTTTATCGAGAAGGAGGTGAGGGTAGGGCTCGAGCCCTTGATAATATCGGTTACATCAACTCCGAAGCTTTGCGCGCATTTGTAGATAAACGTGAAGTTGAAGTCGTTCTCGCCAGATTCATGTGCGATGTATTCTTCCTCACTGACATCAGTCAGCGCCGCCATCTCAGCTGTTGACTTTCCGTCAATTTCACGCAGCGCTTTTATTCTCTCTGCGATTTCCTTGATCTTGTTTTCCATATATATCTTCCTTTCATGGATTTTTTGCTTGAATAGGGAGCGGCCGCTTTTTATAAAACAAAAAAACGTCTCAAATAAGCACTTCATTAGAAGTATCTTCTTTGAGACGGAAAATTATTCCGCGGTACCACTCAAATTGCAGCGGTGCTATCAACTCTTGTTAATATACCTCTGCCACTCATGGACTCCGACAAGTCCTTTGCTTTTACGCAGCATTACGTGGAAGCTTACTCGACATACTATATTTATGTCTTTGAGCACCAAGCTCGGAAGGGATTGGTCTTTTGGAAGGAATAACATCGGCTCTCAGCTTCTCCGACTCTCTGTAGATATGCGTTTCCGACCGTCTTCGTCACAGCCTTTATACGTTTCTATTATATCACGAATTTTTGATTATGTCAATATGGAAATATGCACAAAAATCGGAAGCTGTAAGCCAGTATGCTGAATGAAATTCGTAGAATATAGCTCAATGTGCATTTGAAAAACTGATATCATCCTTCAATAATTGCCTGAAGCTTCCTGGTGATACTCCTTTGATACGGCGAAACTGCTTAATAAAGTAGCTTGCGTTGTTGAAGCCTACGGTAAGTGCGCATTCGGTTATGTTCAGCTCTGGGTTTGATATCAGCAGCTGCTCGGCAAGACTCATGCGCATACGGCAGATAAGCTCAGAGACTGTCGTGCCAAGCGCGGATCTTACAAGACGGCTCATGTGGCTATAGCTTATATGCAGCGCTTCTGCGATATCATACGGTGATATATCCTCACGCAGATGATTTTCGATGTATATCTGAATATCAAGAAGGTACTCTGAGGAAGTCTCGCTGCTTTTGCTGTCATATAAGAACAGTTCATATATCAGCGAATGTATCTCGAGTATCCGGCTTCGCACTATGAGCTCACGGACTACCGAACGGTGTTGTATCTCCTCAGCAGCGCTGGATATGAGGCGGCGGAGACTGCAAAGCTTTTCGGATTCACCGGAGAGTATGTATTTTTCAGGTGTGCGTGTATGCCGAAATGGGGTAAGGTATTTCATATTTGAAAAAGATATATCCGGCGTGTAGATGATCGGCTCGGTATAGCCGAATATGATGCTTTGAAAAGTCTGGATGCCTGGAATATCGGTAGAGTGTATGACGTGCGGCGGCAGGACTGCAATGTCGCCGGGGTGCAGGAACAGCAAAGCTCCGTTGATCGTTACCGCGCGTTTGCCTTCAGTCAGATATATAAGCTCAAAGCAATTGTGCCAGTGAGGCGGCCAGCTTTTAGTCATTGAATTTGCGCATTTTTGAAATGATACTGAAAAGTCATCCTGCGATTTCTCACCGAAATCCATAGTTATACTGCTTTTGATTCCCATATGCCCTCCGAAAATGATAGATTTGTGCTATTGCTTGATAGATATATTATATCATAATCCGGTGTGTAATGGTATAATAAAAGTATGAACCGGTTCTGAATTTTTTGAAAAGGCAGAATATAATTTATGAAAACAAAACTCACCGCAGCTGCACTTCTCATGTGTATGCTGGTACAATTTGCCGCTTGTGCAAGTGACACTGAAAAGCCGATAGACAGCAGTGCCAACACATCCTCATCTCCGGTCGATACTGAGCCGGAGCTTCCGGCATATGACTTTGAAGGCAGGGATTTCAATATTCTTTGCAGAACAGACAAAGCATATGAATTTGAAGCCGAGGAGACTGGAGATATCGTAGACGATGCGATCTACAGCCGCAATGCCTCTGTAAGAGACCGATACAACGTAAATATCAATACAATAGCGATAGACGGCGACTGGAATGCACGCGAGAGCTTTATCAATATGATAGCTCAGTCAGTGCTCGCGAATGACGACGATTATCAGCTCGTTGCCGGATACAACGCCTACATTACCTCGATGATAACGCAGGGCTATCTGTTGGATACAAATGAGCTTGGCATTGACTTTTCATCGCCTTGGTGGTATTCGGGATTCAACGACAACGTTGAAATTGAAGGGAAGAAATATTTCTGCCTCGGCGACGCGTCGCTGACGATGTGGGAGAATCTTGAGGTTGTGTATTTCAACAAGAAGCTGCTTGAAGATTACAAGCTTGACTCGCCGTATGAGCTCATCGGGAATGACAAGTGGACATTCGACGTAATGAAGGATTACTGCCGGCTGGTATCATCCGACCTCAACAATGATTCTGTTATGGACGAGACCGACCAGTGGGGTATGATATTCTACAATATTCGTGACGTTGCACTATATTTTGAAAACTCATATTGTCGTACTGGTGATGACGGATATCCCAAAATCACATTTTTCAGCGAGCGTCTTGTAGATATCTTCGATGATGTGTACAGCTTTGTCAATGTTGACAACGGAGCGCACCAGTTTGAGCCTGATGTTGATCAGAAGGTATTCAGCGAGGACCGAGCGCTTTTCTTCCAAGGACCTCTGAGATATGCGTCGCTTTTCCGCAAGAATACAAGCGATTTCGGTATTGTGCCGTTCCCGAAATATGACGAAAATCAATCGAGATATTACACCACAGTAGTAGACGATTTGTCTGTATTCTGTGTGCCGTCGGTAGTTCAGGATAAGGAATTCTGCGGTGTTATACTCGACGCGCTCTGCCGTGAGAGCAGCAAGCAGGTGATACCGTGCTACTATGACAAGGCACTGAAGGTGAAATATTCACGTGACCCAGAGAGCGAGGAAATGCTTAATCTCGTACGTGACAGCATATACTTCGATTTTGGATATGTATACTCAATTGCGCTCAATTGGCTCGGTTCATTCCTTGATTCGCTCAGAAATGATGATCCGGATGTTGCGTCACTCTGGGCTGCGCGAGAGGGAAGCTATCAGGCGGCGCTTGATACTTTAATAGATTACATGAAGGAGAACAATGGATAACAAAAAACCACTATCAGCTGCGGTATGGATCGCGCCCGATCGGCTATCGGCTTCGCCGGTGATTATACGTCGGTTCGTATGCAGAGACATAAAAAATGCAGAGCTTATCGTGACCGGACTCGGATATTTTGAAGCTCGTATTAATGGAAATAAGGTAAGCGAGGACTATTACCAGCCGGTTGTGAGCGATTATGAGCCGCGCAAATTTACTAAAATAGAATACCCATGCCATGACAGCTTTACACATCGTATATACTATTGCAGATACGATATTGCACATCTGCTGCAAGTTGGCGAAAATACACTTGAGATACAGCTCGGTGGAGGATGGTACGTACAGGACGAGCGTGTCGCAGAAGGCGAGATGTCGTTCGGCGACCGTCCGAAGTGCATATTTGAGCTGAAGCTTGATGATGATATAATCCCGTCGGATGGAAGCGAGCTGTGGCATGACAGTGAAATCAGGTACAGCAATCTTTTCATAGGCGAAGTGCATGACTCGACGGCAGATATTTCTGAGCTGCGGCGAGTGATTTGTCTGCCCGCGCCGGAATCGGAGCTTTGCGAACAGATCGGCGTACCTGACCGTGTTATACGCACGATCAATCCGACACTGCATTGCGAAGCTGGTGGGCGGCGTATATATGATGTCGGCAAGAATATCAGCGGTATTGTGCGGATCTATTCGCGTGAGGGGTATACCGGACGTGTGACTCTGCGCTTTGCAGAAAATCTCAACGCGGACGATTCGCTAAATTTCGATTCGTGCGGCGGCGGTCATGTCGGCAGATCAGGCGGGCGGCAGATCATGAGCGATACCTTTGTATGTGATGGTGTGGCAAGAAGCTTTGAGGCAAAGTTTGTCTGGCACGCATTCCGATATTTTGATGTCGAAGGCGAATTCGACCGTGCTGAAGTGCTTGTGATACATTCGGATGTCAAGCTTACTGCCGAATTTGAAAGCGACAGTGAGGGACTGAATTTCCTGTTTGATTCATATATACGCACTCAGCTAAACAATATGCACGGCAGTATACCGTCCGACTGTCCGCACCGTGAGCGGCTCGGCTATACCGGAGACGGGCAGATATGCGCGCCGACGGCAATGCTGATGTTTGACAGCCGCGAGTTCTATCGCAAATGGATACGCGATATTCTCGACTGTCAAGATATTGTTAGCGGTCATATTCAGCATACTGCGCCATTTCAGGGCGGCGGTGGAGGACCCGGAGGCTGGGGCTGTGCGGTCGTGCTCGTGCCGTATTATTACTGGCGGCAGTACGGAGATGTGTCAATTCTAAGTGAGTGCTGGGAAGCGATGGTCCGCTTTATTTCTTACCTTGAGAGCCGCATAGAGGGTGGACTTATCGTGCGCGAAGAGGAGGGCGGATGGTGTCTTGGAGACTGGTGTACGCTTGAAAAATGCCGACTTCCGGAGCCGTTTGTCAATACCTTCTATTTTATCAAGGCACTGCGAATGATGATAGAGATCGCAGCTGAGCTCGGCGTTTCGAGTGAGCGTTTTGTGCAGCTCGAAAATGCTTCACTTGAGGCGATATGTGCAAATTATTTTGATCCAGAGCGTGGCGGATATCTTGACGGCACGCAGGGCGCAGACGCATATGCAGCTGAGCTTGGGCTTGTAAATATGGATGGCTGCGCGGAGTATTATCAGAAGCTTGGGCACTTCGATACTGGATTTCTTGGAACAGATATACTTTGTGAGCAGCTTTTCACTCATGGGTTCGGTGATACGGTATATGAGCTTTTCGCGGGTGAGGAGAGGGGAAGCTTTCTGTATATGAAACGCAGGGGTGCCACGACAATATGGGAGCACTGGACCGGAGGCTCGCACGATCATCCGATGTTCGGAGCGTGCGCTCGTCAGCTTTTCTGTGGGATACTCGGCATTCGTCAGCCCGACGGCTGTGCCGGATGGAAGGCTGCTGTGATCTCTCCCTGTATTCCTGATATGCTCGGACGTGTCAGCGGAAGCATACTGACACCGCGCGGACGTATAGCTGTATCAGTATTGAAGGTCAGCGGACGAATCGAGTTCAATATTGTAGTTCCAGATGATATCAACGCAGAGTTCAGTTATAAGGATGTCAATGTCAAGCTTCACGTGGGTGAGAACAAGATAACATTGTGACAAAGCGCCGGCATATGCCGGCGCTTTGTTTGCCGCAATAGTTTTATGCTTTCCAAAGTCCACACAATTGATAATATGCTGATGTATCAAAAGAAATCTGCATAAAATAAAAAATAAAATTAAAAAACTATTGAAAAACTAAATTTTATATGATATAATTTACCTGTAATTATATCATATTTGAAAGGACACATAATAATGGATATGATCAAGACCGACCCGGCAGTGTTCGCAGTCGGAAGAGAATATCAGATAATGGTGGGCGTTACCTGTCCTGTGCTGATGTGGGTCGAGGTCGGCGGCGAGTGCTATTACGACGATTCCAATGGTATACTCCGTTCGGCAGTCACAACTCACCGTATGTGCGTTCCGGCAGCTGAGCTCGAGCGTGCAGGGGCATATAAGCTGTGTATGCGAAAAATAATCGAGCGCAAGCCTTACTTCACCGAGACTGAGGACGAAGTCTCGCTTGATTACGAGTTCCGTCCGGTCAAGGGTGGACGCACGCTCGCATATCATGTGGCTGACGCTCATAATCTGGTGGATGCGCCGATAAGATCAGCTGAGACATTCAGAAAGCTGTACGGCGAGATAGATTTTCTCATTATGAACGGCGACGTTCCGGACCATAGCGGCAGGATCGAGAATTTCGATAACATATATCAGATAGCAGCTGGGATAACGCATGGAAACGTGCCTGTGGTATTCTCTCGCGGCAACCATGATACACGTGGTGTTTATGCTGAAAATATCGCTGAGCACACGCCGTGCGAGAACGGCAATTCGTTCTTTAGCTTCCGCCTTGGCGATATCTGGGGCGTTGCTATGGACTGCGGCGAGGATAAGGGAGACTGGCACGCTGAATATGGCCACACCGTCTGCTGCGCTGCCTTCCGCAAGCGCGAAACACGCTGGCTCGAGGGCATAATCGAAAACGCTGATAAAGAGTATGCCGCTGACGGGGTAAAGCACCGCGTCTGCGTTGTACATAACCCGTTCACTTGGAACCATCCCGCACCTTTCAATATCGAGCAGGATACTTACGGTTACTGGGCAAAGCGCCTGAAGGAAGATGTAAAGATCGAGCTCATGATAAGCGGACATCTGCATTGGCTCGGTGTAGCACACCCGGGCGATGAACATGATCGTCTCGGACATCCATGCGACATCGCGGTCGGTTCGCTGCCGAACCATAGCGGTGGAAGTGACGGCAAGGGCTATTTTGCCGGAATGGGACTCATTTTCGATGATGACGGGATAGAGGTACACTTCACTGACAGCGAGGGCAAAGAACTCGAAGGCGAGAGATAACATTATATTTCAATCAAAAACAATCATTACATTAAGGAGAACAAAATCATGAAAATTTTATTTCAGGGTGATAGTATCACCGATGCAGGACGCGACCGTTCGGATATCCACAACCTCGGAGGCGGCTATCCGCTGTACACAGCGAAGAAGATCAAGGAAGCTTTTCCAAATACCGATTTTGAATTTATCGACCTTGGTATAAGCGGAAATCGCGCTGAGAATCTCCGCGACCGTTGGACTGAGGACGCTATCAATATTCAGCCGGATGTTATTTCTATCCTCATCGGTGTAAACGACACATGGCATCGTGCGGCTGACAAAAACTGGATGCCTCACGAGTATTTCGAGGAGTGTTACCGCGGTATTCTTGAGCGTATCAAGAAGGAGACCAACGCAAAGATCATCATGCTTGAGCAGTTCCTTCTCTACGTTCCGGATAAGGATTTCTTCCACGTAGACCTCGACCCGAAGATCCAGATAACCCGTAAGCTCGCCCGCGAGTATGCCGACGCGTTTATACCGCTCGACGGTCTGTTCGCAGCTGCATGCGTTGGTACAGAGCCGACTGAATTCGCCGCTGACGGCGTTCATCCTACTGCAAAGGGCGCTGAGTTTATCGCCGGTCACTACCTCGAAGCCTTCAAAAAGCTTGGCGTTTGCTGAGACTTAAATTTTTCCTGATAAAAACAGCAGCCGCTGACAGCTTTTGCTGTATGGCGGTTGCTGTAATAATTTAAGAATGGAAGACTTTAGTAATTTGAAATCAAGGAGATCATTATGCTGAAAGATCTAATGCTTGAAAACCGAACCTGCCGTACCTTTGACGAGAGCCGGAAGATATGCCGTGAAGAGCTTACTTATATGATAGAGTGCGCACGTCTCGCGCCATCTATGATGAACGCTCAGCCGCTGAGATATCGCCTTGTGTATACGCCAGACGAGCTCGCAGCAATCCAGCCTCTGACAAAGTGGGGCGCGGCACTCCCAGAGCTGCAGCTTCCGCCTGAGGGACACCATCCTACGGCGTTTATAGTTGTATGTCAGGATATATCAAAATACGCGTCGCTCGATAAATTCCGCGTTGATGTCGGTCTTGTATCACTCGCAATATCGCTGTGTGCCGCAGAGATGGGATTCGCAAGCTGTATCATCGAGAGCTTTGACCACGAAAAGCTGCCTAAAGCGCTTGGAATCGATGAAAATCTAAAGCCACAGGTCGTAATTGGTATCGGTAAGCCCGATGAGGTACGGAAAGTAGTTGATGTGAAGGACGATTCTGTCAAATACTACCGTGACGCTGACGGAGTTCACTGTGTTCCGAAGCGTTCTCTCGAGGACTTGCTGGTTTAATCGTCGTAATCGGAGAACGCGAATTCGAGCGCTGCCGTATCGGACGCGCCGCTGTGAACATTGACAAGCTGAACGCCTTGCTTTATTGCGTATCTTGCGGTGTACAATGTGCCGCCTCTGCCTGTCTTTGACCCTATATCAGAGCTGCAATAGCATACGCAGTATTGACTATGGTCTACCATATAACGATTCCTGAGCTGCATTACTCCATTGTAGTAGTGCTTTGCCAGATAAGTTACAGTATCGGCGCACTCCATTATATAATTGTAGATCTCTACGTCACGGGGGCTCCAGCCGCGAGTTTGTCCGGGGCAGGGGATCGCGAGATTCAGTGTTATCCCTTGATTTCGTTTTTTTGCGTCTATCACAGTCAGCGCAGCGATCGTATCGAAGCCGAGCGCACCTCCGGCGTAATATGTTGTAATGCCGTGCGCTATCATCCAGCTTACTTCAACATCGAGCAGCTTATACAATTCCGCGACTCTATTATCGGGAATTTTGCGGTGCCCGGTGAAGCAGCAGGCAAAGTCATATCTTTCATCCATATTCAATCTCTCCAATCAAACGAACGTTCTGGATGAAAATATTATAACATAATTTTTTGTATTTGTAAATAGCAAATGCAAAATTTTACAAACAAATTTTCGACAAAGAAAGGTAAACCTCGTGCAGCAGCTGTGCGAGGCTATGGCAGCAATATGTCAACAATTAAAATTATGAGCTTCAATATGCGTACGCAGACTGAACATGATGGGGTAAATCAGTTTTTCAATCGCCGTGAGCTCATCTCGGACTCTATCGACCGCTTGAAGCCTGATGTTATCGGATTTCAGGAGATCCAGCCGGTCATGTACAAATGGCTGGTCGAGACACTCGGCGATTACTACATCGTCGGCGGCGGACGCGGCGTTAATTATGATAATGAAGCGGTCTGCATAGGATTCAGAAAGTCGAATTTTACACTTTATGACTGCGAGACCTTTTGGCTGTCTCCGACTCCGAATCAGCCGGGTTCGCGTTACACTGGCGACCAGAGCGGCTGCCCGCGTATCTGTACATGGGTAACGCTCAAGCCTTGTGATGGAAAGCCGTTCAGATTTTATAATGTACACACCGACCATGAGGGGCAGTACGCGCGCGTGCTCGCTGCAAATCAGGTACTACAGAAGATCGATGAGAATAACTCGAAAATGCTGATGAGGTCCTTCGTTACAGGCGATTTCAACGACTATCCGGACAGTCTTTGCATAAAGACGATGATTAGCTGCTCTAAGCTGCCGCTTGTCGACCTCTGCGCTGACTCCGGCGAAACCTTCCACGCATTTGGTGCTGCTATTGGCAAGGGATATAAGATAGACTATATTTTCGCCGACGCTGATACGAAGTGTGTTGAAACTGAAGTAATCAAGGATAAGCGCGGTGAGGTGTATATCTCCGACCACTACCCGATCATGGCAACGGTTGAGATTGACTGAGGCCTGCGATGAGTGTACCGAAATATAATGAGCTATATCTTCCGCTTCTCAAGGCTATTGCCGATGGCGCTGACTACAGCATAAATGATGTGTATGATATAGTCGCAAAACAGCTGAAGCTGAGTATAGCTGACCTTGCAGAGTTGCTGCCGAGCGGAAAGCAGACTGTTTTTAAAAATCGGCTTGGATGGGCACGTACATATCTTGCTAAAGCTGGACTTGTGGATGTTCCGTCGAGGGCGCATGTACAAATAACCAAAGAGGGGAAACGAGTACTGCGCGAGGATTCAGATAAGCTTGATAATGAGTATCTGAAAAGGTATGAATCCTTTAGAATTTTTCAGAATATTACATCAGACAGTGAATCTGATAAACCGGATAAACAAGATGAAACCCCAGAACAAGTCCTTGAAAATGCGTATACAAGTATAAACAGCAGCCTTGCGGACGAGATACTTGTTGAGCTTATGAATCTTTCTCCGTCAGCATTCGAGCAGCTTGTTCTTGATTTAATGAACAAAATGGGATACGGCACATTCGAGAATTCATCAATCAAGACCGATGATTCAGGTGATGAAGGAATTGACGGTATAATAATGCAGGATAAGCTCGGTTTCAAGCTGATTTACATACAAGCGAAACGCTGGGCTGCAAATGAGACAGTTGGAAGACCTGTAGTTCAGGCGTTTGTCGGTGCGATTGCCGGTAAGGGCGGAGAGGGGCTTATTGTCACAACATCGAAGTTTACAAAACAGGCAATTGATTATGCGAGAACTCAGCACGTGATTTTGATGGATGGAATAAAGCTTGCTAACTGTATGATAGAGCATGATTTTGGTGTAAGTGTCAGAAAAACATATCAAATCAAGACGCTTGACTCAGATTTATTTGACGAGTATAAAGTCTAAAAATATTCAGACTATCAATAATTTGTACAAAGGAGTACCACAATGGAAAAATCGAAAGTATACTTTACTGATATGCGAGTCGGCAACGGCTCTAATCTGCTGCTGAAATTGCAGAAGCTGATACGTACTGCCGGCATTGGTGATATTGACATGGACGGTAAATTTGTAGCTATCAAGCTGCATTTCGGCGAGCCCGGCAATCTTTCGTTCCTGCGTCCCAACTGGGCGAAGGCGGTCGCTGATGTCGTGAAGGAGCATGGCGGTAAGCCATTCCTTACAGACTGCAACACGCTTTACACCGGACGCAGAAAGAACGCGCTCGACCATCTCGACGCGGCGTATGAAAACGGTTTCACCCCTTATTCGACAGGATGTCAGATTATAATCGGCGATGGACTCATTGGAAGCGATGAAGTATGGGTCCCGGTAAAGGGCGGCGAACTCGTCAGTGAGGCAAAGATAGGACGCGCTGTTATGGACGCAGATGTGTTCATTTCGCTGAACCATTTCAAAGGACACGAATGTACCGGATTTGGCGGTGCGCTCAAAAATATCGGCATGGGCTGCGGCTCGCGCGCCGGTAAGATGGAGCAGCACAACGGCGGCAAGACCGAAGTTGACGAGTCGCGCTGTGTCGGCTGCCGTCTATGTGCAAAGCAGTGCGCACACGACGCGATATCATTTGACAATAAAAAGGCGCACGTCGATCAGAATAAGTGCGTCGGCTGCGGACGCTGCATTCACGCTTGCCGCACGGAGGCTATCGGTCAGACGGCGGACAGCGCGAACGACGACCTCTGCAAGAAGATAGCAGAGTACACCAAAGCGGTAGTCGACGGTCGCCCGCAGTTCCACATTAACATCGTGACGCAGGTATCGCCATACTGCGACTGCCATCCGGAGAATGACGCGCCGATAATCCCCGACGTTGGTATGTTCGCGTCGTTCGACCCGGTCGCTCTTGACGCTGCGTCGGCGGACGCTTGCAATGCGCAGCCGGCATACGCGAATTCGGTGCTCGGCGACAACCTGAAGAAGCATGGCGCGCACGTGCACGATGGTATCGTTGACAGTGATTCCGACCGATTCGATATGACCTCGCCGACCACAAATTGGCGTGTGACGCTTGAGCACGCTGCAAAGCTTGGTGTTGGTTCGCTCGAGTATGAGCTTGTGACGATAAAATGATCTGCTGAATTGGAACTGTTTCTATTTATTTTTGAAATAATCGGTACCATATCCTTCGCTGTATCCGGCGCGCTTACCGGAATACGCAGGAATATGGACATATTCGGAGTCTGCATTCTCGGCATGACTACGGCTGTCGGCGGCGGTATGATACGCGATATCATCCTCGGCTCTACGCCTCCCGCCGCCTTCGAAAATCCGGTATACGTGCTCATAGCCGTCGCAGTTTCGATAATCACATTCGTGATATATGTGCTGCGCCGTGGACATAAATCGACTTTCGAGGGGAAGATATTCGATTTTGTCATGCTTGTGACCGACTCGGCAGGACTTGGAGTCTTTACAGTCTACGGAGTGAAGACCGCGCTAGATTCAGGCGCTGCGGCAAATCACTTCCTCGTGATATTTGTGGCAGTGCTGACCGGAGTCGGCGGCGGTGTAATGCGCGATATTTTTGCCGGCGACCGTCCATATATATTTGTAAAGCACATATATGCCTGTGCGTCGCTTGCCGGCGCGCTCGTATGTCTGCTTTGCTGGAACACGCTCGGACAGAGTGTCAGCATGGAGATCGGGTTTGTGATCGTGGTCGTGCTGCGGCTTTTAGCGGCAAAATTCCGCTGGAGTCTGCCGCGCCCAAATGCAGATACAAAATAAACGAAAACGACCGTCGAGATATGCTCGGCGGTCATTTCTATTAAAATCCCAGCTTGTTCATGAATTTCTCGATCTCGCCGTAATACAGCTCCGGCGCAACTGCGTTCGATTCAGCGTGACGTGCGCCGTCTACTATCAACAGCTTTTTATCAGTCGGACAGGCATTGTACAGCCGCTCGGACATCTCGGTCGGAACGAAGCTGTCGGAGCTGCCGTGGATTATTAGAAAAGGCACATCAGCACGCTTTATCGACTCGAGCGGCGAGCATTTGCGCAGGCTGTAGCCGCACACCATACGCACGAGCAGCGCGGTCGTGTACAGCAGTGGAAACTCGGGAATATGCAGATAATTTCGTGCGACGTGGCGGAATTGCTCGAAGCCGGAGGTGTACGAGCAGTCGGCGATGACTCCGGCAAGTGCTGGCGGGTGTTCTCCGGCGGTGCAGATGACAGTCGCACTCCCCATCGAAATGCCGTGCAGCAGGATATTACAGTTCACGCCATATCGTTCGTATAGGTGCTCGCACCAGCGCTTGCAGTCGAGCCGGTCGAGCCAGCCGAAGCCGATGTAGCGTCCTTCACTCTCACCGTGTGCGCGGACATCCGGCACGAGCACGTTGTAGCCGCGGTCGTGGTAGTACAGTATATTTGCTGCGTGGTCGTGAAGTCCGCTCGCACGATATCCGTGTACGCATATCACAGTTTTCGGCGTGTCGATGTCGGCAGGGAAGAAGTACGCGCATAGCTTCAGCTTGTCGAAGGCTTCAAGATGAAGCTTTTCGTGCTTTAATTTTATCGCGCGCTCTGATAGTTCGGCGTGTTTGTCGATAGACTCGCGGTCCTCTCGCAGCAGCGTACGACTGCGGTTTACGCTTGCTCGAACGAGCGAAAGACGCAAAAAATATATCGACGATATTATAATAAGCAGTGCGGCTATGGCTATGATTATGATAAGTATTTTCATGATTTCCTCTTTTAAAAATATCATTCCCAGCGTCTGAAAAATGATACAGAAAAATTTATTGAATAACTGCGTACTCTACGAAAAAAATGCAGAGTAAATTCCAAATGCAGCAGACTTTTCAGAATTGCCGCCGAATTTTATTGAAATTTTTTTGTAGGAAGTGTAAAACTAAAGAGTCATAAATAAAAAAATGTTGTTCATATGGGAGTTTTTGTTCATATCGTGTTGACATATCGCAAAAGATAGGGTAAAATATCTTTATTAGATTTTATTTGAGCGGTTTATTTTTGCCGCCAAGATCTAAAAAATACAAGTGGAGGCTTTTTATGAAAAAGGCAGTCAGATTTTTTGCCGTCGCACTTGCTGCGTTAATGCTTTTAACAACGCTGGCAGGCTGCGGCGAGGATTACTCCGATAAGATCGTGCTCGGCGGAATCGGCCCTGTGACCGGTACTGCGTCGACTTACGGTACTTCGGTAAGAAACGCTATGCAGATCGCTATTGACGAGATCAATGCGAACGGCGGCGTTAATGGTGTCAAGCTCGCTATGATCTTCCAGGATGACGAGGCTGACGGAACTAAGGCTAAGAGTGCTTACGAGACCCTTATGGACAAGGGCATGGATATCCTCATCGGCGCTGTTACCTCTGGCGCATCGGTCGCTCTTAACGACCTCACCGCTAAGGATGGAATTCTTCAGATCACTCCTTCTGCATCCCAGATCGAAGCAGCTCAGAACCCCAACTCCTTCCGTGTATGCTTTACCGACCCGCTTCAGGGTATAGCTATGGCTGAGTACGCATACCAAACCCTCGGCTACAAGAAGGTAGCTATCATTCACAACCACGACGACGACTACAGCACTGGTATGTATCAGGCTTTCGTTGAGCGCTACAAGGAGCTCGGCGGTACTATTTCTGAGGACGTTTCCTTCTCGAAGGACGCTTCCGACTTCAGTGCGCAGATGACCAAGATCGCAGCGTCGGACGCTGAATTCCTGTATATGCCTATCTACGCTGAGAAGGCGGCTCAGATAGTCATCACAGCTAACGAGAAGGGCGTAAATCTTCCTCTCGTAGGCGGCGACGGACTTGACGGTATCCTCGAATACCTCACCGGCGACAATGCAAAGCTCGTTGAGGGACTCATCTTCCTCACTCCTTTCGTATCTACCGATGAAGCAGCTAACGTTAAGGCATTCACCGAGACCTACACAAAGAAGTACGGCAAGGCTCCCGACCAGTTCGCAGCTGACGCTTACGACGCAGTATATCTCGCAAAGCTTGCTCTCGAAAAGGCTGGAGTTACCTCGCCTGACGCTATAAACAATGCAGCTCTCATTGCAGCTATGACAGAGATCGAGCTTGACGGTCTTACCGGCAAGATGACCTTTGACGCTAACGGCGAACCCCAGAAGGGCGCTAAGGTAGCAAAGATCGAAAACGGCGTTTACGTCGCACAGTAATCAAGCAGAAAATAGTACGATATTTTCCGCAATTCAAGGCGTTTCTCCGGCGAATGATCGTCGGAGAAGCCTTGTTATATTTATGACATTTCTGCAAATTATATAGAACTTTGCAGAAGAGAAAGGATTTCCCTCACAATGCAGATGCTGATTTCAACAATAATAGATGGTCTGAACCTCGGCAGCGTGTATGCGCTCGTCGCGCTCGGATATTCGATGGTTTACGGAATTGCGAAAATGCTCAACTTCGCTCACGGAGATGTGATCATGGTGGGCATCTATACGATTTTCGTGGGCCTGAATATGCTGTCTCTGCCTGCTCCGGTGACGATTCTGATGTGTGTTGCGGTCTGCGCACTGCTCGGATTCACGGTCGAAAAGCTCGCCTATAAGCCGCTTAGAAACTCGACCCCGCTGTCGGTGCTCATTACGGCGATAGGCGTATCGTATCTTTTACAGAACGTCGCACTTCTGATCTTCAAGTCCGACCGCAAATTCCTACAGAGCTTTATCAGCCTCGGAAAGCTCACCATCGGTGAGTTCGAAATGCCGATAATCTCGCTTGTGATTTGGGGAACCACCCTTGTGATCATGATAGCTCTCGATATTTTCATCAAAAAGACCAGCATGGGACGTGCAATGCTCGCCGTCTCGGAGGATAAGGGCGCGGCTCAGCTGATGGGCGTAAACGTCAACCGCACAATTTCCATAACATTCATAATCGGCTCGGCACTCGCCGGAATCGCTGCGATACTTTACGCTGCGAAATATCAGAACGTCGACCCGTATACAGGTTCTGTATTCGGTATCAAGGCGTTCGCGGCGGCTGTCTTCGGCGGTATCGGAAGCATTCCAGGCGCGATGATCGGCGGTCTTTCGCTCGGTCTTATCGAGGCGCTGACGATAGGCTTCCTGCCTGATTCGCTCGCAGCGGCATCCGACGGCGTTGCGTATGCGCTGCTGATACTTATGCTGATACTCAAGCCCTCCGGTCTGCTCGGTAAGAAGCGCGTAGAGAAAGTCTGAAGCATTTGAAGCGAAGCTTCAAATGCCACGAGATTTTCGCCTTTGCGGTCATATGACCGCAATTTCGCCTTTGGCGAAATCGGCGAAAACTCGACGTTTATTGATGTAAAGATAGGAAGCGTATCATGAAAAATATATTTACTAAAGGATTTTTCAGCAAGCTGATACTGATAATCGCCATCTGGGCAGTGGTTGCACTGCTTATGGTAAGCGGCGTTATGTCGCGCAGTATGCAGTCGCTGATGATAAAGATCTGTTATTATACAATACTCACACTGTCGCTCGACCTCATCGTCGGCTATCTCGGTGACCTGTCGCTTGGACACGCAGCGTTCTACTTAGTCGGCGCGTACGCCGGATGTGCAGTCGCGGTCTATACAAACCTGCCGCTGCTCGTCAAGTTCGTACTCGCACTTATTGTTGGCGGAGCAGCAGCTGCGCTGGTGGGATTCCTCATCAGCAAGGCGATAATCAAGCTGCGCGGTGACTATCTCGCGATAGTTACGCTCGCATTCGGCGAATTCATCCGCTCGTTTGTGAAGATAATCCCGGGACTCGGCGGTACGAAGGGACTCATGGGTATTCCTTCATTCGACAGCCGTCTTGAAGGCTTCACGCTGGCGTACATCGTGCTGATTTTGGTAATTCTTGTAATCTATAACTTCACGCACTCGCGCCACGGACGCACGATCACCGCTATCCGCGACAACGCGATCGCGTCGGAGTCGGTAGGTATAAATATTAAAAACAACAAGGTGCTCGTGTTTACGATTGCGTCGTTTATGGCGGGCATGGCGGGCGTTATTTTCGGCTTTTACAAAACCACGCTGAATCCGTCCGACTTCACCTACAACCTGTCGATTGAAGTGCTCGTTATGGTCGTACTAGGCGGCATGGGAAGCATAAAGGGCTCGATTATTGCCTCGGTAATAATCGTCGCGCTGCCGGAGGTGCTGCGCGGTGCGGAGGATTTCCGTATGCTCATTTACGCAGTGGCGCTCATTGCAATGATGATGCTGAACGCATCGCCGCGTTTTACCGCGATCAAGCGCAGCTTCGGTGAAAAGATGAACGGACTGCGCGCAAAATTCAAACTCGGAGGTAAGGCGAAATGAGTATGCTTAAGGTTGAAAATTTAGGTATTACTTTCGGCGGCTTGAAGGCAGTCGACAACCTCAGTCTTGAAATCGAGAAAAACGAGCTCTACGGACTCATCGGTCCGAACGGCGCTGGAAAAACTACCGTTTTCAATATGCTGACCGGCGTTTACAAGCCGACTACAGGCAAATTTTATCTCGACGGCGAGGACTTGACCGGGCACAGCTCGATTGAGATCAACCGAAAGGGAATCGCGCGTACATTCCAGAATATTCGTCTGTTCGGCGAAATGACAGTCGCGGATAACGTTATGGTCGGACTGAACAATCAGATGAAGTACAGCCTGCTCGACGGAATCCTGCGCCTTCCGAAATATTTCAGCGAGGAGCGCGAATTCTCGAAACGCGCCGACGAGCTGCTGGCGGTGTTCGATCTGTACAACGACCGCGACACACTCGCGTCGAATCTGCCTTACGGTAAGCAGCGCAAGCTTGAGATAGCACGTGCGCTCGCTACGAGCCCGAAGCTGCTGCTGCTCGACGAGCCGGCGGCGGGCATGAATCCGAACGAGACGGCGGAGCTTATGAACACGATCCGCTTCGTGCGCGAGAAATTCGATATGACGATACTGCTCATCGAGCACGATATGAAGCTGGTAATGGGAATCTGCGAGCGAGTAACGGTGCTGAATTTCGGTACTGAGCTTGCGAAGGGCGAGACATCGGTAGCGCTCAACGACCCGCAGGTTGTCAAGGCGTATTTGGGAGACGATTAAATGAGCGAGATTTTAAGAATTTCCGACCTGCGTGTCAATTATGGCATGATCCAGGCGATAAAAGGCGTGGATTTTCACGTCGACGAGGGTGAAATAATCGCGCTTATCGGCGCTAACGGTGCGGGTAAAACAACGATACTGCACACGATAACCGGACTTGTTCCGGCGCACACCGGTTCGATAATGTTCGAGGGACACGACCTCACGAAGGTCCAAGCGCATAAGATAGTGTCGATGGGCATGAGCCATGTTCCGGAGGGACGCAGAATTTTTCAGGAGCTGACGGTTTACGATAACCTGCTGCTCGGAGCGTTCACGCGCCGCGATAAGAACGAGATTGCCGCGTCGATAGAGCAGATGTACAAGTATTTCCCACGGCTTGAGGAGCGAAAAAATCAGATAGCCGGAACACTATCGGGCGGTGAGCAGCAAATGCTCGCTATCGGTCGCTCGCTGATGTCGAAGCCGCGAATAATCCTGATGGATGAACCGTCGATGGGACTTTCACCGCTGTATGTAAGCGAAATATTTAACATCATTCAGGAGATAAACAAAGCTGGAACGACCGTGCTGCTTGTTGAGCAGAACGCGAAAAAGGCGCTGTCAATTGCGAGCCGTGCGTATGTACTCGAGACCGGAAATATCGTGCTCGAGGGTGACGCGAAGGAGCTCATGCAGAACGACCGCGTAAAGAAAGCATATTTGGGTGAATAAATAAAAATCCTCAGCTTACGCTGAGGATTTTTTGCGCTTTGGGTTAATTGCTCATATCGAAATAAAGTCTTCCGTCTTTATCATTTACATAGGGCTGCCGTGTTTTTATGTACGCGTATTCGGGATATTTTGAAATAATATTGCGCAATATGCACAAAATAACCGGATGTATAAGTCTGTCATGTTCGCTGTTCATAACACAGCTTTTATTTACAAGCCGATTCAAAATTTCATCCTTGTATTTTTCTATCTCGGGATACGCGATATCAAACGGAAGCTCCGAAAGAGAGAGCCAATAATACCACAAAGAAAACCATGGCCGCTTTTTATCTGCATAGTGGTGATTGTAATTGTCGATTCTGCTTTGTATCCATTCGGTTTCACTTGGTGCCACCGCCGCAAGGAATCTTAAAACCACCAGCGATGTGTCGAAGCATTCTCCTACTCCATCATCCATGTAACCGAAACATGTAGCTTTCAGCCTTTCCAGCGTCTTTGAAATCATCGTATGTACTTCCGCATTTTCCGGAGCGAAAAGGTACAATAGTCTAAGAATTTCAAGTTCATACATATTTGCTGAAAATATCTGCGTTTTAGGTGTTTGATTAAGTATAGTTTTCAGCTTCTTTCCGTAATTATACGGTGGGGTGTAAAATATTGGATATAGTTTTTTGCCAGTATTATTATTGACATATGCGGATGTATTTTTGTCAGAGAGAAACTGACTTACAATAGCAGAAATTTGTTCGCTGCTGAATTCGCAGCCTTTTATTAGATGATGATTAATTTTTATCATCAACTCGTATGATGTCATTTTATTTTTAACCTTATTGATATATTTAGTTATTTTATAATGAAATTCGGGCGAAATACGATGAAATAGAGCATTGCTGCGAGCGAGAGTATCGAAATAATCGCGAATACAATGAACATTCTGTGAGCTTCAGCTGGCGACGGGTAGTCGATTTCATCAAATGATGTGTATCCGTGCCAAAAAATATTATATCGATTATTCTCGCCTAAGTAGATAAAAAATCTGCAAAATCCTAACGGAAACAAGAATGCGAATCCAGAAATCGCCGCGCCGAGCATTCCGAAAAACAACGTCAGAATGTTATGTGTGCTTCCGTATATCATCATCAAAAAAATTTCAACTGCCGCGAGGACAAACAGCGCAGCCGCCGCAAATTTTGTCCAGAGCTCCGGCACATAATACATTACGTTGTCATTATAGGCGCAGTCGTCTGTGTCGATGTCGTCGGAAAGGCACAAACCGCATACAGAGCACTCGATTTGATCAGCCGACTGAACCGAACCGCAGTGCGGGCATATTTTTTTCACGCTCTCACCCCCCATACTAATATAATTATATCACAAAAAAATTTGTGTGTCAAGGAAAAAAATGTTTGACATTGTGGAATTTTCGTGATATAATAATACGTGGAAAATATGAGTTATAAGCTCTACATATAGAAGGGAAAAATTATGAAAATTCTTACTATTGGAAACAGCTTTTCAAATAATGCCTGTCATTTTTTGCCGGAGATTTTTGCTGACGGCGGAGTGCCGCTAACTATCGGACGCGCCTGCATTGGCGGTTGCTCGCTTGAACGTCACTGGAACAACGCTGAAACTGACGAGCGCATATATGGCGATACCTATAACGGTACGAAAACATTGCGCGAAATGCTTGAAGCAGATTCGTGGGATGTTGTCACTATCCAGCAGGCGAGCCACTTCAGCTGGAATCGCGATACATTTTATCCGTTTGCAGACAAGCTTGTTGAGTTTGTGAAGCAGTATACACCAAATGCTGAGATAATTGTGCATGAAACTTGGGCGTATCGCACTGATAACGGCAGACTGGACGAGTTTGGAATCACGCAGGCTGAAATGTTTGAGCGGTTGAAGGCTAATTACCTTGAGCTTGCTGGAAAATACGGCTTACGTATATTCCCGACCGGAGAAGCGCTTCGCATAATGCAGGAGGAGACCGCGGACGCTACCGGGGAAATCACACGTAATCCCGACGGACCGTCGCACGCGAATGCACTCGGCGAATTTATCGGCGGACTTGTATGGTATACTGTACTGACAGGAAATGATATAGACAAGATAACTTACATTCCTGAAGGTGTGGATGAGAAATATGTGGTAGCTGCAAAAAAGTCAGCAAAAGCAGCAGTTGAAATGTATAATAAATAAAAAGAAAAGTAACGGTTAGTGACACCTTTTGTCACTAACCGTTACTTTTCTTTTTATAGTAGCCACTAAAAGTGGCGCGCATTTTGTTCAAGCAAATAGCAGTGAATAGCTCGACGCAGAGGTCTCGCCTCGCTTGCGAGGCGATGGGGC
>JAAVZO010000037.1 GCA_022791685.1 Clostridiales bacterium | reverse complement strand
GTGGGCGTGGGTAGCGTCTCGCAGAGACGCGTCTTTCTTCCAAAAGCGATGAAGTTCCGCTATACTTCACCAGCGCGGCTTAGCCGTGCTTAAACTTGTTAGGCGTGACACCGACGTGCCGCTTGAACACGGAAATAAAATGCGAGCAGTCGGAGAAACCGCACTCATAACATGCGTCGGTAACCGACGCTCCACCTGAAAGCAGCGCCTTCGCATACGAAATGCGCTTCGCATTCACATACTGCGAAAAATTCATTCCGATGTATCTGTTGAACAAACGCGATAAGTGGCTGTTCGATATACCATACCGCGTCGCGATATCCTCCGCTGTGCAGGTTTGCGTAAACTCTGCATTTATGCTGGCAATTACGCTCTCCATAAGCGGTGGCAACGCGGATTTCGTCAGTAAGCATATCTGATTCGAGGCACACGTGCCCACTACTGTTAATAACTTTAACAAATATGAGTACGCCAGTATCTGCCATCCTCGCTGCTTTTCTTGTATCAAGCTGCTTATCTTGTAAAACATATCCGCTATTTCTCGCTTGTTTACATCCGGCGACCTGATAAGCCTTACCGCGCTTAGCTTATCGCCAACTATAAACTCGATCGGGGACTCAATGTCTTTGCTTAGCTCACTAAATGACAGCGCGGGAAATTTTATAAAGAAGCGCTCGTAATCGCATTGACGGCGGATGATCGGTCGATGGATCTCGTTCGGGCGTGCTATTATTATGTCGCCATACTCAAGATCATAGTAGCTGCCCTCAATATAGTAGCCAACATCTCCAGATATAAAGAAATATAATTCGCTGAAATCGTGAAAATGCGGCTTATGTATATTTTCATCCTCTTGATTGTTTATATGGTTGAATAATATCTCATTGTTTTCCGATGATATAATATTTATATTTTGCTCTATGTTTAACATAATGCACAACTCTAATCAATTATTTTATATTTTTGAGCAATAAATTACTATCTATATTGTATTTCTTGTGGTATAATAAACTCATGGTTAAAATATATCTGTTATTTTGGAGGTCATACCAATGAAACGCTTACTATCCACATTACTTCTCATTGCAATGCTCGCTTCGACTGCGTCTTGCGGAAATAATTCTGATAACCCCCCCCCGCAAGGTTCGAATGATTCGACTGAAGCAACTTCTGAGGAAACAACTGAGAGCGGTATTCTCTCAACACTCACTCCAGAACTTAAGGCTTCGCTCGGTCTCGACGGCTACGAATTCAACATCATGCTGCGCGACAGCTCGTCATCTTGGTCTATCCACGACCTCATCGCCGAGGAAGAAACTGGCGATGTCCTGAACGATGCAGTTTACAAACGCAACCTGTTCCTTGAAGATAAGTATGGCTTCAAGCTTGTCGCAGGCTATAGCGCTGACGCTTCTCTGAGCGAGCTCAACACCTATATTCTTTCAGGTGACAACACATATGACGCGTATTTTTCCTATCCTCGCCAAGCCGCAAGCGCTGCTTCCGACGGGCTTCTTTACGACCTGAACAAGCTGCAATACCTTGATCTCGACCACAGCTGCTGGAACGATATGTTCAACAGCGCCCTTTCATTCGGCGGCAAGCTATTCTATGCAGCAGGCTCGATTTCCACAAACTCATACAATGCAGTTCGTCTCTTCTTCTTCAACAAGGATATCGCTGATAAATATCAGATAGGCGATCCGTATGAAACAGTCAGAAATAATACTTGGACCTTTGATACCTTCAATAAAATGGCTACCAAAGCTGCATTCGACTTAAATGGCGATACCAATATGACCATTGCCGACGACCAGTGGGGTATGGCATGGCAGGAGTCTATCGGCGGCGTTATATTCTATTTCGGAACCGGTGAAAGCTTCACTTCAATGGATAAGGACGGTCTTCCTTACGTCTCTATAGGCACTGAACGCTCTATCGCAGTCTATGACTACATCAAAAATATGATGTCGGACAAGCGCACCTACTATATCGGCGCAGATGACCAAATACTCACCACATTCCAAGAGGGACGTTCGCTATTTATGACTGAGGTCCTTAACTGCGCGAACAAGCTCCGTCCGTACGACATCGACTTTGGACTTCTTCCTGTACCTAAGTACGACGAATCGCAGGATGAGTATATAACTTACGTTGACGCATGGTGCATAAGCCCGATCGTAGTTCCTGTCAACGTCGAAAATCCCGACCGTGTAGGCTTCATGATCCAAGCACTCGCTGAAGCTTCTCAGCAGTTCCTGACCTCGCCCTACTATGACGTTGTTCTCTCCCGCAAAGTGCTTCGCGACAACGAATCGGCTGAGATGCTCGACATCGTGCTTAATAACTTCGTACTCGAAAACACCGACCTTTACAGCTGGAGCGGTATTCAGGATACGCTCAGAAAAGGCATGGCAAATGGTGATGAGCTTTCAAGTATCATCGCAGCTAACAAGTCATCGCTCGAAAATTCAATGAAGAAAACCATTGAAGCTATAGTTGATTGAATTACACACTGTATACCACATTCCCCGATATAAATATCGGGGAATGCTTTTTATTAAGAATATTTTATTTCAATATCTCGTCGATCGCGCTGAGCTCATCCTCAGTAAAGTCACGGCGCTTGAGTGCAGCAACGTTATCGCGTATCTGCTCAGGGCGCGACGCTCCGATGAGCACGCTTGTGAGCTTGCCGCGTTTCAAATTCCAGACGAGCGCCATCTCTGCGAGCGTCTGTCCGCGTCCGGCTGCGATCTCATTCAGCTTCTTTATCTTATCAAGCTTTTCTTCGGTAATGTCGCTCTCTTTGAGAAAGCCCCACGGCTTAGCTGCACGCGAATCCTTTGGAATACCGTTGATGTAGCGGTCGGTCAGCTGTCCCTGTGCGAGCGGCGAGAAGGCTATCGAACCTACTCCGAGCTCTTCAAGCGTCGGTACGAGCTCAGGCTCTATCCAGCGGTTGAGCATGTTGTAGCAGGGCTGGTTGATGAGCAGCTTAACGCCCATATCCGCGAGTATCTCATATGCGCGGCGTGTCTGCTCAGCGTTGTAGTTCGATACGCCGACGTACAGCGCTTTTCCCTGTTTTACTGCACTTGCGAGCGCGCCCATCGTCTCCTCGAGCGGAGTCTCAGCGTCGAAGCGGTGCGAATAGAAAATATCGACATAATCCACTCCCATGCGCTTCAGCGACTGGTCGAGCGACGCGAGCACGTACTTGCGGCTGCCTCCGTTTCCGTAAGGTCCGGGCCACATACCATATCCAGCCTTAGTTGAGATCACAAGCTCGTCGCGGTAGCCAGCAAGCGTAGTTTTGAGGATACGCCCGAAGTTCTCCTCAGCGCTTCCGGGAGTTGGACCGTAGTTGTTTGCAAGGTCGAAGTGTGTGATACCGAGGTCAAACGCGGTCTTTGCCATCTCCTGCATATTCGAGAATGTATCGACCGAGCCGAAGTTGTGCCAGAGTCCAAGCGATACGGCTGGCAGCTTGAGTCCGCTGCGTCCGCAGAAATTGTAAACCATTTCAGAATAGCGATTCATATTGTTACTTTCCTTCATCATTTATAATATTTTTAAATCTATCGTAATACCCGCAGCTGTCAAACCGCACTGCACGTTC
Source organism: Clostridiales bacterium (assembly GCA_022791685.1). Taxonomy (GTDB): domain Bacteria; phylum Bacillota; class Clostridia; order Oscillospirales; family CAG-272; genus Flemingiibacterium. The sequence goes on along the minus strand of JAAVZO010000037.1, from coordinate 56,033 downwards.
GCGCTGTGATGTTGCTGCCGACTTACGCCATTCGGGGTCGTTATGCAGTCTTGCGGCGGTCTTGTCGACCGCTTTTGCGAGCGAATTAACGTAGCCGAGTCCACGCTTGACTACGGTACAGTGATCGTTGTCCGAGTCGCCTACAGCGTATTCGGCTATGCCGCGTGAAGCGCTGATTATAAGCGGCAGTCCGCACGCCATCGCTTCGAGTGCCGAAAGTCCGCAGGGCTCGTCGCATATCGACGGCACAACTGCAAAGTCAGCGCGCGCAAGGAAGCGTGCAGTAGAGGTCGGCTTCACTCCGCCGACGAAAATTATGCGGTCGTCGGGCGCTTCGGCTTCGAGCTGCTCACGGTATTCGTCGCGTATCTCCTCGCCGTACTCCGCCGCTCCGACAATGAGCAGCTTCAATTTTGACTCAGCATATGTCGACTGCGCCATCGCCTTTATAAGCTCGACCACGCCCTTCTCCGGAATTAAGCGACCGACATATACGGCAAGCAGATCATCGTCGCAAAGCCCATACTTCGCGCGCTTTTCCTCGCGGATATCGCGGTAATTATCCGCGTCGAACAGATCAGTATCGACAGCAGAGTAAAGCGTATCTGCCCTCTCAGCCGGAAATCCCGCAGTTACCATTGACTCCCGCAGTCGGTCACTGACGAAAAATGCACGCTTGATATACTTGAAGTCGCGCGACGCATTAAATGGATAGTGCGCATGAAGAAGCAGCTGTTTATTTGTCAATTTAGCTATCGGCGCGGTAAATTCGAAACAGTCCTCGAGCAGGATCTCGTCGAATTCTTTTCGTTTCAGAGCCGTCTTCAACTTGTTTAGATAATCGTATCTCATCGGCGCGGCGCTGCTGATCTTTCCCATTATTGCCGACTTAATGCGGTTCGACAGCGGCTCACTCCGGTCGACGTTGAGATATACAAATTTAGTATGCTTATACTCGCTCGCCAGCGCTTGTGAGCGCTCGTCGTATCTCGAAAAAACGGTTATCTCATCCGGATTTGACGAACGCTCATTATCTTTGATAAGCAACTCAGTCTGGCGCGCGACCCTTCCGCCCGTGACCTGTGGCATTGAGTGGCACGGCGGCATTACTATCGCTAACTTCATTTGTTATGCGATCTCAGATAATCGCAGATGTACACGCCGTAATGATCGGTCGGCTCGTTGTCGAATGACTTTATCAGGCAGGGTCCAGCTTTCGGATGAAAATCCCATGCAGTGAGATTGTATCCGTGCTCATCGATCCACGCGAGCAGGCGCGGTACCCACTCCTCAGCGGGCAGCCGCTGAACACCCTCTACCGGATCTGCGTCGTTGCCGTAATGCCCGCACTCACCAACAAGTATCGGGTATCTGTCAGCAGCAATCGTGACATCGAGGTCCCACTCGAGCCGCTTCCATGGGTAAACGTGCGCGTCAAGAATTATGCCGTTTCCGGCGGGGTCGGCCAGCTCGAACTCAGGATTCGCGAGACCTTCAAACGTATATCCCCAGTCGAGTCCACCGACTACAACTATATTTTTAGCTCCGGTCGCGCGAATTACGTCGATCATCTCCTGCATACCGACTGCGCGGTACTCTACACGCGGACTCTCTGAGCCCTTCTCAGCGAGCATTCCGCCGTATTTCCAGATTTTCCACGGCGACTCTTCCCCATCGACGTGCGGCTCATTGTAGATACCGAACAGCACATTTGGATGGTTGCAGTAACGTGCCGCGGCATTCTGCCAGAAAATGATGGAATTTTCGTCCGGCATCATATGCTGACCCGAATTCTTGCCCCAAACTCCGAGGTCGCTCCAGTGCAGATCAAGCAGCAGATACTTCCCTCTCGCAGCTAATAGCTCGACGATTTTGTCCACCTTTGCGCGGTAAGCGTCGGCATTGTTGACATCATCCTGCTCCTGCATATAGCCGAACCAGCGGTCCTGTGATACTGGCAAACGGATAATGTTAGCCTTCCAATCGTCACACGCCTGTGTTATCGACTCAAAAATACGTGTATCGCGCGAATCCCACTCGAGCCCAGCACGATTTACGCCAAGCAGCCGAATTTCACACTCGCCATCGTATATTTTGTTGTTTTTCACTTTAAGCATGGCAAATTTCCTTTCACGGATTTATTAAAGCGTAGATTTATTAAATTTTACTAAATACAGTATACCATATTATCCCGCGATTGTCAACAACATTGCGAAATTAGCCAGCATTTATCGAATCGCTTAGCGATGAGGTCGTCGCGGCGGATGCAGTAATACAATCGTCCGCAGTCGCCGAACATCAGCTCGAATCCGTCGCTCTCCACCGTGTCGAGCTGGAACAGCAGCACCCACTCGTCGATAGAGTGCTCGTCAGCGTACTTTCTATCCTCCGGCTTCACCTTTTTCCAGCCGTCCGGGTTGCCAAGATAGTACCCGCGCGTCACAAGCTCACACTCGAGCGTCATATTGTCCTGTATTATGTCTGCCCAGCCGAGCAGCTTGTGAATGTTGTCCGGATAATCCCAGCCGAGCTCTGCGCGACGCTCATCGTACACATCGCAGCAATCGAGGTCTCTGTGCTTTGTTATAAAATCGGAATAATCGGGAAGCGAGAGCTCCGACTTGAAGCTGATCCCAAGCTTTGGAAAATGCGCGTACTCACAAATGCCATCCGGAAGCGGAGTTGTCACAAGCTCGTCGGTATTTTCAAAATAAAACACACGAGAACTGTCCGCGTCGTTCGGGTCAAAGCCCCAGCACATTGACTCAATCTCATAGAAGAACGAAAGTATCCCGTGCGTCGGAAGCAAGCCGTCGGTGTCGAATTTCGACGCTTCCGCGCAGTCGATCTGTGCGATAAATGCAAGGTAGCGTGGCTTTACTTCATCGTCTTCGTATGTCGCACACTCAAATTTCGGGAACTCGAACCCACGCGGAAGCTCAGGCTCACCGCCGAAATAGCTGTGCGAGGTCGCCGCACCGTCAATCGTGAGACGCACTGAATTTCGCGCCATACTTTCGATAAGGGTGGAAATGTTGTCCATAATATTTAATCCTTTCTCAGTTTAAGCTTACTTAATATACGTAATAATATGCCTTTGAAGAATCCGAACTGCTCGCTCCGATGATATATAATGAGGAAAATCGCATTTGGAATCACCAGCACAACGACCGCCGCGAGCATGAATCCAATGAAGCCAAGCGGCATAATATCGACAATCAACCGCGTAATCAGCCATGCAGCGGCAAGAACTACGGCGTATACCACATTTTTCAGCGCAAATCGACGCGCGGAATTATTCCCGAGGCAATATTTATCAACACAGTACGGCTCCCACCATAAACTCGTCGCGAAATGCGACACCGTCGTGCCGAGCAGCACGCCGAACAGCCCCATCCCGCACGCTAAAAATATCGCCGACACGCCTAAATTTATCGCCGCTTCAACAAAGCCCTTGAAGCGTATCGGACGGAAGAGTCCGGCGGCGTTGATGTACATCAGATTCGGCTGACGAATGCCGTTCAGGTAGAAATTCAGCGCCATGATATGCACCGCGAGTTCGGGAATTTCAAGCCCTGCGCCGAACGCGAACGCAATAAACCTCGTCATCAGACAGTCGAGCGCAATCGCCGAAAAGCCGTACAGCCACGCTACAGCGAAGGTCACATCGAGGTATATCTCGCTCCGACGCTCAGAATCGTCACTCGCAAGCAGATTTCCAACGCTCGCCGTTACGGCGTTTATCACCTGCGAAAGTATAACTTGTATAGTCTGCAAAATCAGCAGATAGTTCGAATAAAGCCCAACTAAAACTACATCTATCGACGCAATAAGCAGATTGTCAGTGCCCGTGACCGCAACACCGCCAAAGCGATTGACGAACATCGCTTTGACATTTTTCGCGATAGACGACGTTTCCTCACGGCTCGGCAGTCCCTTGACATTTTTCAGGTACGGGAACATTTTTGACGCAGCGTGCGAAATTTCAAAGTTTGATATCAGCGTTATCGCCAACTGAGCGACAAGATACAAGATGTAATTTTGGGTATATATTATAATAACCAGCTGAGCGGCATTCTGCAATATCGAGAAAATGCTCGTATTTACCGAATTGCGCCAGTCACGCTCAGACGCGGTTATCAGCGCGCGGCGGTACGAAAACAGATACGACGCGGCAGAATTCGCGAGGAATAGTAAGTAAATCAGCGTCATGTGCCCGACCTGCGGCACTTCACGCGTCATCCAGCCGAGGAATGGCAGCAGACAAAGCCCGATAAGCGTGACCGCCGCCGCTACTATCCGATACGCGAGCGCGTATAGGTTCATTATGCGTCCGGTCGACTCGTCGTCACCGTCAGCGAGCGGCTTGTACAAAGCAAAGGTGATCGCGCTGCCAAGCCCGAGCTCAGTCAGCGATAATAGCGATAAAACCGAGCAGAACACGCCGTTCACACCGAGATAAACCTCACCGAGCACCGCGATGAACTGCTTGCGAGTCACAAATCCAAATATTAGTGCAACAGCCTGTCCGACAATTGCAAACAGGCTGTTTTTTACTGAATTTTCCGAACGTCGATTTTGAGATTTAATCGACATTATGCAATAGAAACGACATCGAAGCCAAGGTCTTCGACGGCATTCTTAACGTCCGCGTCAGCAGCGTTGGTCTCAACGGTAGCGACACCGGCTTTGAGGTCGACCTTAACGTCGCTTCCAAGCTCGCCGAGCGCCTTTTCAACGCGCATAACGCAGTGCTGGCAGTGCATTCCGGTAATGGTGATAGTCTTTTTCATGATAATTTCTCCTTAATTAAATTCAACTTGCCATGGCATCAGTGGTGGATTGAATCCACCACTGATGCGTAATGTCTCCCGCCGCCTATAGAGGTGGGGGACATCATGGCAATGTTATATTTACAGCATCTTCGCCTTGTATAAGCGAAGTGCATTTGTTACTACAAATAGCGATGACAGACTCATCGCAGCTGCTCCAAGCATTGGGCTGAGCGTGATTCCGAACGGTACGAGTACGCCCGCTGCTACTGGGATTACAAGCGTATTGTAGAAGAATGCCCAGAACAGATTCTGCTTGATGTTGCGTATCGTGCGGCGCGAGAAGTCGATAGCCGCCGGTACGTCGTTAAGGTCGCTCTTCATCAGCACGATGTCGGCGGAGTCGATAGCTATATCTGCACCACTGCCGATCGCAATTCCGATGTTGGCGCGTGTCAGAGCCGGCGAGTCGTTGATTCCGTCACCGACAAAGGTCACGATGGCGTTGTCCTTCTGCAAGTCGGCGACTACGCGCTCCTTGTCGGCTGGAAGGACATCCGCCGTTACGCTCTCGATACCGGCTTCGTGCGCGATCGCTTCAGCCGTCAGCTTGTTGTCGCCAGTCAACATCATCACGTCAACACCCATGTCGCGCATTGACTTTATCGCAGCCGCACTCGTCGGCTTGATGGTGTCAGCTACCGCGATAATGCCTACTAATTTGTCGCCCTCAGCGAACAGCATCGGAGTGCGTCCGCGCTTTGCGAGCGACTCGAGCGTCGATTCAATGTCTGCACCAAGCTTCACGCCAAGCTCGAGCATGTACTGCATATTTCCGGCGTAGCAGGTGCTGTCCCATACCTTCGCCGATACGCCGCGTCCCGGTACTGCGTGGAATTCGCTTATGACGCGCGGCTTCACGCCCTTGCTGTCAGTGTAATTTCGTATCGCCTCTGCGAGAGGGTGCTCACTCGGCGCTTCGAGTGATGCGGCAATTTCGTATAACTTTGTCTTGTCAGACGCTGGAACAACATCCGTTACCGACGGATGTCCTTCGGTAACAGTGCCGGTTTTGTCAAGCACTACCGATTTAGTGTCGTGCAGTATTTCAAGCGCTTCCGCCGACTTCACGAGTATTCCACGCTCGGCGAGCCGTCCCACCGACACAGTGACCGCAACCGGAGTCGCAAGTCCAAGTGCGCACGGACAGGAAATAACGAGCACCGATATGCCTATCGACAGCGCAAAATCAAAGCTTTTTCCCATGATCAGCCAGAAAATGAACGCCGCCGCCGCGATCGACATTACGACCGGCACGAATATACCGCTCACCTTGTCAGCTAACTTCGCGATAGGCGCTTTCGTCGCGCCCGCGTCGCGCACGAGCTCGATAATCTTCGCAAGTGCAGTCTCGCCGCCAACCTTGTCGGCGCGGAATTTGAAGCTTCCGGTCTTGTTTATCGACGCGGACATTACGCGGCTGCCGACCGTCTTTTCGACGGGTATCGACTCGCCAGTCAACGCCGACTCATCAATCGACGAGCTGCCTTCAACTATGATACCGTCGGCAGGAAGCGACTGTCCCGGGCGAACTATGATAATGTCGCCGACCATAAGCTCGGAGGTCTTGACCTCGAGCACATCGCCGCCGCGCTCGACCGTCGCAGTTTCCGGCGCGAGCTTCATCAAATGCTCGACCGCCGCTCCGGTCTTGTTCTTCGAGCGCTCCTCCAAAAACTTACCGACCGAAACGAGCGTCAGTATCATAGCCGCAGACTCGAAATACAGGTTCGCACCGTAGCTCTCAGCGAGCGCAAGGTCGCCGTGACCGAGTCCGTAGCCTATCATGTATATTGCAAATATGCCGTAGATCAGCGCCGCCGATGAACCTACCGCAACGAGCGAGTCCATGTTCGGCGAGCGGTTCCACAGCGCTTTAAATCCGACGATGTAGAATTTTCGATTGAGATATACGACTGGAAGTGTCAGTATCAGCTGAGTAAAGGAAAATACAAGCAGATTTGCTGTGCCGTGGAAAATATGCGGTGTCGGAAGTCCGATCATGTGCCCCATCGTCAGATACATCAACACTGCAAGTATCGCTACCGACGCAATAAGCCGCACCTTCATCTGCGCAGCATTGTTCGATGATTTCGCATTGTCCGGTGTTTTGTCCACCTTAGGCTTATCCGCCGATTTCGGTGTAGCGGTGAATCCCGCCTTAGCCACAGCAGCGCATATCTTATCGCGCAGCTCAGGCGTGTCAGCCTCGCATTCGACCGTCAGCAGCTTTGCAAGCAGATTGACCTCCGCCTTGCTGACTCCTTCAACTCTGCCGCTGACCTTCTCGACCGAAGCCGAGCAGGCGGCGCAGCTCATTCCCTCAACGTCAAACTTGATCTTAATGGTTTATTCCCCCTAAAAATTTATTAAAAATTGCTGATCATAAACGCACTGCGTTACAAATACAATTGCCGCTCGATAACGTCACCATGAGCATAGCCCGCCGCGGTATGCTGCCATCATCAAGCATGATCATCAATTTTTTATACTTTATTTAGCCTTATTGTTGACATTTTTCTTTCTGAATATCCACAGCTTGGAAGCGAAATAATTCAGAATCACGGTTATTACCGATACGATAATCTTTGAAATATTGCTCGACATGTGCATAGTTTCCACCATCAACGCAAGCAGCAGCGATTCAACTCCGTTCGATATAAGACGAACGCCGAAAAATTCGAGCGTCTGCCGCGCCAATCCCTGCTTTGTCATATCGTTATCGTTGAATACGTATCTTTTATTTACAACAAATGCAAATATGACCGCTGCGACCCACGCTATCCACTGAGCAGCCTGATAATGGATATTAACTACGTCGTTGAATATAAAATATACGCCCCAGTTGACCAGTGTCGTCAGTCCGCCGAAAAATACATAGCTTATCAGCTCGCGGTATTTTATGAATAATTCCTTAATTTTCTGCTTCATTTCACCATTTCCTTATACTCATCATAACTGCACAGCAAATTTACCGCCGCAAGCAGCGCGTTCGCCGACATATTGTCGGGCAAGTCGAGCTTAGCGCACAGCAGCTTTCGACGCTCGGCACTCGCTTCCCCACCTGAGAGACCGTCGCTGAAAAAGTCCACCTTCGTTACCTCTCGCGTCGGTTTAGCCGCTTCAGTCGAACCGACCGCATACGGCGCTAACAGCCGCCGCAATGTCTCAGCGTCGATACCCTCCACACCAAGCGTTCCAGCCTTTGACGGCGATTTCTTGCGCCGCTCTTTACCCTTTATTTGCGGTATGTAGAGGTGTATCAGCTTATTTTTCGGCAGTATCGAATTGAAATAATTGCGTATCACCAGCCCCGCGCCATCGCTGTCGGTCAACACGATCATTCCCTTCGGCTCAGCGATACGCCGTATCAACGCCGTTTTTTCGTGCGACGCGAACACGCCGAATCCATCGGTCGTGATTATCTGCGCGTCAACTATCGACGCAAGCTTGATCTTATCGTATTTTCCCTCGACAGCTATCGGTATCTCTATTTTCATAATATTACAAAACTTCGCGACAGCGAAGTTTACCTCCTATGTCGATATTTTTGACGATTTCGCTTGCGAAATCGCTGTCATTGACAGCGAAGTCAAAAATTCGTGGCGTGAAAAATTTATTTTTCACGCTATCCATCTTATTGAAATATTTTCCTTTTTCTGTATTGCGATACCTGCACAATCAGCCGCTCCAGCAGCACATATGGTTCTATCGCCGTCGTTTTCAGCGCCATGTCGGTATCCGAACAGAGGTCAATAACCCCTTCGAGCGCGCGGCGGTCGCAGTCCTTCGCCTTCGCCATGCGTATCTTTGCGACATAAGGATGAAGTCCCAGCCGCTTTGCCGCGTCGTCCGGCACTATCCCAGCGTCCGAGCAAAGCTTCAACGCGAGCAGGTCGGTGTAAATTTTAGTGATCCCGCCAAGTATGACTGTAACTTCTTCGTTTCTCTTGCGCATATCTCCGAGGATGTAGAACGCCTTTTCGTTATTCGAATCGAGTATCGCGTCGGCGAATTCGAACGCACCGATTTCCTTATTGTGCGGGCAGATGTAGTCGATGTCAGCCCGTTCGAGCTTGTCGCGCTGCTTGAAATGCAGGTACGCGCAGAGCTTGTCGATCTCGCCAGCGAGCGTCGTCATGTCGTGCCCCGACGTGTCGATTAGGTAGGTACACTCGCTGAATTCGGCGATTATTTTGTCGGCGGCGAAATGCTTCTGCACCCACATCGTGAGCCGCTGACTCGTCTCGTGCGTAAATTCGACCGGAACTGCGTACTTCGATATCAGCTTCATCATCGCGCTGGGAGATTTCGGTTCGCCAGCGTCAAAATTTTCGGGCGTGGTGTATACGATCAGCAGCGTGTCTGGACTTTCAGCCGCCGCTTCAAGTGCAGTCTCAAGCCCGGTGAGCTCCTCTTTTTTGCGCATTTCATTCAGCGGATAGCAGTTGAGCTCGACCAGCTTTAAATCCACCATGACCGGCGGTGCGAGTATCGCCGACACGAGCGCGTCGGAGGTGTAATTGTCGCGTGTGAAAACATAGTGATTGAACGCGTCAAGGCTCGCGTCCGCACACAGCGCCTTTCTGAGTGCTTCAAGCTCGCGGCGCTTCACGAAATTCTCATCGCCGAAAAACAGATATGCTCCTGCCTTCGGGCGCTTCATCTCTGTATGAAATTGTCCGCCGGTCAGGCGCGGCATAGACTTTGCCGAAGACTTCGATGCTGTTTTTCCAGCCATAGATCGGGCTTCCTTTCAGTATTTTCAGCTATTTTTCTATCGGTGTGACTTTCATTTTTACTATCGTCTGCTCGGTCGTCGCACCACGGAACTCGATGCTGTAATCGAGCATTAACTCGCCGCCGTGCTCAGTCATGCGATTGTCCACCTTTGACGTGTAGACGCACACCTCGAACGCCATAAATTCAGTATTGTAGGCGCAGATATGCCGCTTTCCTTCCTCAAAAACGAGCGCAGTAACGACCGTTCCGGTGCGTATCATCGACACGATACCGGGATTATCTCGCTCGAACGAAATGCAGGTGCAGGAGCCCTCCATTCCTGTGAGCTCGCTCTCGAAATACTCTATCTCGACGCGGTTGTCGACGACGCGAATGCAGCCCTCGCTGGTCATGTCGAGCTTATCAGCTTCTTCGACCTTCGCAGATTCAATTTCTTCATCGTCCGGCGAGACTTCGCTGTGCGTCGAGCACAATTCTATCATAACATTTCTGGTAAATTCATTAGCTTTTGTCATTGTCATTTCCAATCTTGATTTCATAATTATTACAAAATAATTATAGCACCATTTTCGTATAAAATCAAGGACAAAATGTAAACAAATGCACGCGGCGGGAAGTATTGCTGAGACTAAAAATGCGCATATGCGGCAGAATAATTATATATTTATGAATAAGGAAGGATGCCACATGATATCCGCAATTATATCGACCGACCTGCCCTGCGGGATAATCTTCGCGGGCGAAAAAAATATGCTCGTCAGCGAGATCGCCGGCGAGCTGCACAGTCTCGGGCTATATCGCGAGCGTACAAGCGACATATTCACGCCAGAGCTTGCAGATGCACTCAACGCATACCGCCGCGCGAACCGACTGCCCGAATCCGACTACTGCGACCCGATAACACTGCGTCTGCTGACCGGAATCGACAGCGGCGGCGATGAGCTGCTTCTGCTCGCACGCTGGTGTGAGTTTGCTCATCCAGAAGCGACAGAGGTCGAAAAATTCGACCTCTGTCGCGCGGCGATACGCGAGAGCCGCAAGCTCGGGCTGACTGTGCAGCAATATCTCAGCGGGCGCGCGAACATCGGCGAGCTGCTCGCTTCCCCTTCCGCGTCGAGCGAGACCGTAAAGGCAGCGGTGCTGGCAAGTATGCTCGAAACGTGATCAGATCAGCTTAAAATCGATCTTGCGCGTCACGAGGTCGCAGCCGACAAGCTTCACTCGTACACGGTCGCCGAGCTGGTAAACGACCTTTCCGCAGCTGAGCGTGAGATTTTGCTGGTTGTATTCGAAATATCCGTCCATCGACGCGATAGGCACGAGCCCCTCGCAGGTGTTTTCAAGCTCAACGAACATGCCGAACGATGTCACAGAGCTTACGATACCATCGAAAACCTTTCCAACCTTATCGGACATGAAGAGCACCTTGTAGAGGTCCTCTATATCACGTTCAGCGTTCATCGCGCGCAGCTCGTTCTCGCTCGACTTCACCGCTGCTCTATCGGCGAAATCAGTCAGCGCGTCGACGTTGATGTCACCGTGCAGCACGGCGCGCACTATACGGTGTACCGCGAGGTCGGGGTAACGGCGTATCGGAGACGTGAAGTGGCAGTAGAGCTCGCAGCCAAGTCCGAAATGCGGTGCGGGAGATACAGTGTACTTCGCCTTCATCAGCGAGCGCAGCATAACGACGGTCAGTATCGAGTCGAGCCCCTTTTCGCGGGCTTCATCGTAGACCTCACAGTACGCGCTCGGCAGCAGCTTACGCCGTCTAAGCGGTGTGATATTGAGTCCTAAATTGTGCGAAAACATCGCAAACGCCTGCACTTTTTCGCTCGACGGCTCCTCATGCGTGCGGTAGACGCAGGGCATTCCAAGGCTGTTCAGCCATTCGGCGACTGCACGGTTTGCGCAAAGCATGAACTGCTCGATGAGCTTTTCGGCGACTCCGCGTTCGCGTCGAACGATGTCGACCGGCATTCCGTCTGCATCGAGCACGAACCCCGCTTCGACCGTTTCGAGTTCGAGCGCACCGCGCGCGTCGGACTTCTGCTTGAATTTCTCGTAAAGTTCGACCATCATCGGCAGCGTGTCGGGGAACAGGAACGAATATTTCTCCCAGTACTCCGACTCTTCCCTTCTGTCGATCACGTCGTTGACCTCGGAATAAACGCCGCGAAGCTTCGATGAGATTATCGCCTCGTGCAGCGTCACTTCGCGTATCTCAGCGTCAGCGTCGAGCCGTATCAGCGCGCTGAGCGTGTACTTATCGGTGTCGCGGTTGAGCGAGCAAACGCCGTTCGACAGCTCCTCCGGCAGCATAGGCACGACTTTATCGGTGAAGTAAATCGAAGTGCCGCGCTCGAAAGCCTCGTTATCAAGCGCACTTCCGGGCTTGACGTAATGCGAAACGTCGGCGATATGCACGCCGAGCAAGTATCCGTCCCCGTCACGTTCGAGGGATATTGCGTCGTCGAAATCCTTAGCGTCCGCGCCGTCGATCGTGAAAATGAGCTTATCGCGCAGGTCGAGCCGTCCGTCGGGCAGTATCTCGCACTCTGCAATTTTGCGCGCCTCAGCCGAGACCTCATCTGGAAAATGCGTGCGCACGCCATTCGCGTAGAGTATCGACTGATAGTTAGCGCTCTTTGAATCGCGCTCGCCAAACACTCGCAGCACCTTTCCGAGCGCTTCAGATTCACCTGACAGCTTACCGGGGAGTGGCGGCTGCGGGTACTTTGTTATCCCGACGAGCACCTTTTCGCCGTCCTTGGCATTATTTCGCATAGACGGCGGTATCTTGACACGGAAGGTGAGCTTTGCGTCGTCGGGCTTGACGATATATCGAACCTGTTCAGTCGGACGCGGGAATTTCTTTTTCGTTTTTTTCGGAAGCTTCACCCTCTCATGAAGCTCTCTAAACGTGCCTACGACCTCACTTATCGCACGTTCGATTATCAGCACGACCTCTCCCTCTGGGCTGTCTCCGTGCGACGCAGCACGCTTGACCTGCACTCTGTCGCCGTTCATCGCACCAAGCGAGCGTTCGCGTGGGATATAGATATCGGGCTGCGTCTTTCCATCGTGCGAATCCGGTGTAACGAACCCGAATCCGCGAGTGGTGGCACGATATTTACCATTAACACGGTCGCTTCCTTCAACTTTAATAATGCGCCCACGCTTGGTCTCCGTGATCTCGCCAGCTCGCTTCAGCGTCTCAACGGCTTCGGCGAAAAGGTCATACTGCTCCACCTCAAGCGTCAGTACAGCGGTCATATCGCGCATATCCATCGGCACATATCCATCGCTGCCGACGAGCTCGAGCACGCACTGGCTCATATCCGCAAGGTTATTTATATGATTCATAGTTTTCTTCTTTCTTTTTAGTTAGTTGTCTTTTATGGGGACGCGCGGCTTTCTTGAAAGAAAGCCTGGCAAAGAACTTTTATAAGCTATCGCAAGGACTGGGATATTCGCCAATGGCGTTTTCCCATTTATTCGCTTAGCGGGCGAACAGTCTATGCGCCTTGTTAGTCTAATCATGCGCGTTCGACTCCGTGGCCCCGCACCTCTGCGTCGAACTAATTACTGCATTTGTTTGTTATATATAGCAAAATGCCGCCCTCGCAGTGAGTTTTAACCGTCACGAGGCGTTTTATTCGGCTCGCGCGGGTTCTCATCTGTTTGCGATGGCGGCTATTACTTTATTCAATTGAACAATAGCTCTCGACCAAAGACTATTAGCCCTCAGTCTCGTCGTTATTCTCAGTCTGATCTGCTGCGTCGGTATCAGTGTCAGTATTTACATCGTCAGCTGTATCCTCAGTCTGCACATCATTTACATTAGGCTGCTGCAAAATGCTGCTGTAATCTGTGTCCTTCTGGAATACATACATTGCGACAACGATAAGGCAGAATACAACTGCTACAACTGTTGTCAGCTTTGAGAGCATTTTATCCGCCGTTGTGCCCTTGTTTTTTCCGAAGAAGGTCTCGGCACCGCCGGCGATTGCTCCCGAAAGATTGTGCGACTTGCCGTTCTGAAGCAGTACTGAAACGATCAGAAATACTGCCGCAATAAGCAGAATAATACCAAGTACAATATCCATTTAAATTCCTCCGTTAGCGCGCATGGGAAATACATACGCATATGATTAGATAATAATATTCTACCACAAATTCGCCCGGTTTGCAATAGGTATTTGAAAAATCTTGAAAAGTTTTATAATAAACACGATAATTCGGCTGCTTACGCCGTATATTTCATTTATTTTGATGTATATTTTCCATCTCCAACTCAGCCATTTTACTATATATCGACCGTTGGTCAATAAGCCACGGTTCAAATTTCTCAAGTAATCGTCTTTCGAGCTGGCTCGAATAGAATCTGCCGCGAGTCTCAAGCAGCTCCATTCGCTGCGCACGCTCGCGTGCGACCGCTTTCGGAATACCACACAATGATGCGATATCTTCAGCTTTCGTTATATTCAATTCATGCAGCGCGAACGCCGGTGCGAGCAGCCGTACTGCGAACATATCCGCTTCCTTTTCACTGCGAAGTTTGGTTTGTGTAAACGCGAATCGCCGTGTTGTGTACTTATACTCGTGTCCTAAAAATATATGACCGAGCTCATGAGCGATCACAATTCTCTCCTCAGTGAGTTCAAGCGTATCGTCATAGACGATAGTCCAACTGCTCCCGTCAAAAATACTGACTCCAAATTCACTTTTGCGCAGCTCATTCACGTCCGAGTTCTTCACCACATGAATTCCCGCGCGTCTTGCAATTCCAAGCACTTTTACAGGAAGCCTGCAAACTTCAAAGTCAAGTTGACATCTCCATGCAGCGTCTCTACAGGCAGTATAAATTCCATAATAATCGTACATAAGATGTGTTTAAATCTTAGCTTGCAGGCAGCAGCTGATCAAAGATCCTCGTCCGTTTCGGGCGCTTCCCTTAATAATTCGAGGTGCTCCAAGTCGATTTTTTCCTTTCCTGCTGGTATATTTCCCTTTTTGGAATTAGCAGCACGAAATACGCTCGCCATTTTGGGGTCAGGTGCAGTGGTATCGAGCAGCTCATCGATTTGACATCTGAGTGAAGGATTACTGCGATAAGCCTTCACAAGCTCTTTCTCACGATAGCTAAGCTTGCTATCTTCAGTACCAGCCCGTTCACGCGGCACATCATATCCCATAAGCCACGCCGGATCTACTCCAAGCGCCTCAGCAAGCAGCAGTGTGCGCTTCTGCTTTGGTTTAAAGCTGCCCGAAATATATTGACTAAGCGCAGATTTTGAAATACCAGTAGCTATGCAAAGCTCGATTTGGCTGATTCCTTTTTCTTTCATTATTTCGCAAAGCCTATCACAAAATTCTTCCATTGGTTCCTCCATCAGACACATAAATACACTTACATATATTATACCGTTTTTATAGGACAAAATCAAGCACTTTTCAAAAAATGTACAAGTTTTTTCGACAATCTACTTGACATATCATCAAAGGAATGCTATAATTAGTTTAGAATTTCTGAACTACGGAGGTGAACATAGCTTGGCTTACCGTGATGAGGGCATGGCAGTCAGCAACGACTCAGTAAATATTGACAATGTCAGCTTTGACTTTAGCGAGCTTGAGAAGAAAATACTTTCAAAATATAGCATAAACAAATTTGCACGACTTATGGCAATCAGTCCGAAGCGCCTTACAGCAATTCTTCATGGAAACAGCGAATTTTCTCAGGCAGAGATCATTCGAGCTGCCGCCTTGCTGGGTATTGGCGGCGAAAACATCAGCGCCGTTTTTTTTACAAGAAAAGTTCAGAAATTGTAAACTCAGCAAAATAAGTCTTGCAAAACAAGATACAAAACGCTGAAAATGTATAGTGCCTTCGGCGTTTCAGAAAGGAATGATCAATCTATGCAGCTATATAAGTCAGGACATTTTCTATTAAGCGAAATTCGAACAAGTGGTAAGAAAGGAGTCGCGGGAGTCCTCTGCTTTAAGGGGCTCCCGTCTCCTTTAGGTTCAAAAAGCGAGGTACTTGCAATTGAAGACGGGGTCGTACTGCGAGCCGGAAGGTGCAGCGATCTCGGTTCGCGTGAGCACAGGATCGGCACTTACGTGTGCGTCAGCGGAAAAAATGGTGTCAGCGTATTGTACGGACGGCTTGCCTGTCGTTTTGTACGTGCAGGCGACTATGTATCGGCAGGTGACAGTATCGGTATTGAGGGTTCAAGCGGAAGCGGGCGCGGCGACTTTCTGACGCTCGAATTCAGGCGCAACGGTCGGCGAGTCGACGGCTGCGACTATCTCGGGATACCTCACGAGACAAATGAATTTCTGCCCGAGGATTTAGATCCGTCAGAGATCGTATCCAAATCCTATCAGCTCGACGACGCAACTAAGGAATACATCAACGGCGCGCCGAATTCGGACGAGTTGTGGAAGAAGCTGATGAGGCGTATTGATGACACCGACGCGCCAAATGGAAGAATGATCGGCTTTAATAATAGGAAGAAATAAAAAACGGTCTGCCGTATCTCAGGTACGGCAGACCGTTTTTATGAACAATGAAAAAAATCTACTTTTTTACAGCGTTGGCAGCATAGTCAACGTTTTATAGGGTGGTGTACTTTTAAATAATTACTTTCTCTTTTTAAGAGCTACTACAGCGCCAGCGGAAAGTGCGAGTGCAGCAACTGCTGCTGCGATACCCATATCAGAAGTAGCAGCCGAAGTGCTCGGTTCGGGCTTCTCTACAGGATTTGCGACCTTGTCGCCACTGAGGGTGAAGTAACCAAAGGTAGCAGCGTCAAGCGAGTTCTTGTCGTTGTGATAGTTGTTCTGTCCGTCCTTGGTGGTGAACTCATCATTGATCATGATGTGGAAACCAATATCGTCGCCAGCCTTAACGGTCTCCTTGTATGCGTTGATCTTGAACTCAACTGCATAACCGTCGGTGGTCTTAGAAGCAGCATAGCCAACTAAGCCGTACTTTCCAACGTCAGCTTCAGTAAATGTGGTGCTGCCATCATGGAAGGTAGGAACGCCCTTAACGTCGATTCTGTACTGGTCGCGAGGTCTTGCTACAGTGTTCGAAAAATCGAAGAATGCTTCTACGGAGTCGGTCTCCCACGGATTAGGATTGCCGGTGTAGTACTCTACATCCGCGTCGGATACTTCAACGTAAACATAGAAGTTTGCGGAGCCGTCCCAAAGAACGGATGCCTTACCGGTCGTACCGGAATCGCAGCTGTCGGTGTGCTTCACATTAACGTCGAACTGAAGACCCTGTTCGTAGATCTGGTCCTTCTTGCCGTCAATGGTGATAGCTTCGTCAGTTGCGGGGAGCTTACCATAGTTTGTACCGCTGGTATGAGCACTTACAGAAATGCCGAGAACAGAAAGTACAAGTGCAGAGGCAAGCACTGCGGTGGTGATGAATTTCTTCATGTCAGATAACTTCCTTTTCATTTAATTTATCAATAATGTACAATATATTGACAATAGTATTCTATCATATTATTTTATGAATGTCAATGCTTTTAAAGCAACTCAATATATTTCTGTTTTGTGCATAATAATTAGTACCCCCCCCCCGATTTTTGTGGGTTATGACTTTGTTGTGCAGTATGTATACTCCAGACAAACACAAAATACCCGCAGGATAACTCCCGCGGGTATTTTTGAACAATGAAAAAAACTTTATCTCTTTTGGATATTACTTTCTCTTCTTGAGAGCGACGATCGCGCCAGCTGAAACTGCGAGTGCTGCGAGAGAAATTACAGCGCCCATATCGGCGGTCGAAGCCGATGCCGCCGGAGCTTCGGGTGCAGGATTTGCTACTTTATCTGCGCTGAGAGTGATGTAGCCGAACTTGTCGGGGTTGTTGCTGCAAGCGTCGGAGTCGTACATATATCTTGTGTTGCCTTCAACCATATCGTTTATCATGAGGTGGAAGCCAATGTTCATGTTCGGCTTGATTGACTCGTTGTAAGCCTTGAGCTCGAACTCGACAGCGTAGCCGTCAGCGGTGTCAGAGACAGCCCAGTTCTCGAAACCGAAAGCCTTGCATTCATCATTTGTGTAGGTCTTGGTGTCGTAATATGTAGCCTGATTGCGGATGTCTATGCGGTACTGGTCGCGTGTTCTTGCCACCTTGTTCGAGTAGTCGAGGAAAAGCTCGACCGAATCGGTCTCCCACGCGTTAGGAGTGCCGTCGTACTTGATAACTTCCTTATCCTTGACTTCAACATAGACATAGATCGTGTTGTCGCCGTTCCAAAGGATCTTAGCGTCGCCGGTAGTTCCTGTGCTTGCACCGCTGACTGGAACGTCGATCTTTACCGAAAGTCCCTTGTCATAGATGTCGTCCTTCTTTCCGTCAACGGTGATCTTCTCATCAGTTGCCGGAACCTTGCCGTAAGCAGTTCCGCTTTCAGCAGCGCTGACAGCCATTCCGAAAGCCGAAACAGAGAGCATGGACGCAAGAAGCATAGTAGAAACGAATTTCTTCATGCCAATAGTTCTCCTTGTAGTATTATTAAAAACTAACAATGTGCGCATATTGCTGATATTATTTTATCACAAATATGATGTAATGTCAAGCGAATTTTGAAATTTTGCGTCATTATCACAAACTTCGTAAAAAATTCATAACAATATCTGCCCCCCCCCGTTTTGCTGTTTATTTTGACATATTTTTTCAAGATGCTGAATACCTTCGCTCCATTGTGTCAACCATATTTCCAGCAAAAAAATCAAATTAAAGAGGTGCACATTATGGTAAAAGGATGTCAGAAGAAGATAATCGTTGTAAATCAGACCGGAAGCAAATATTTCGATTCCGCATATTTTATATTAAAGGGCGAACTCCCGCGCGGGTCGAGCGAGCATGATATGATGAAGGAGGCGCAGAATATCGTTGACGGGTGCAGCGCTGAGCAGCTTTTCGCCGCGAGCTTGTTAAGTGAACCAGCGAATAATAAAAAGCGCCCGAAAAAAAGACTCGACAGCGTCATTGCCTTCTTTTCGGGTGCAGCTATGGTAGGTGCGGTAGTCGGTGCAGTATCGCTCGCTGCTAATTTATTGTTCTGAAAATTCTATAAATTTGTCGATTTGTGTCAAAGGTCGTCAGCGTCCTGAACCGGCACCTCTATACCGTCAAGGCTCAGAGTATCGGGAGTGTATACTCCAAGCGAGAGATGTCCGGGCTCGCGCGCAATTTCTGAGCGAAATATACCGGTGTAGCTTCCGAGAACGTCGGTAGCTTCGCCGGTCGTATGGTAGGCTCTGACACATTCAGCAGCCTTTTCGGTAGGGTTCTTTCTGCGTTGTTCGGGCATAAATATTCTCCTTTTTAATTGGATTCAAGCTTAGTTTGCCCGATCATGGCGAAAGCATAATTAACAATATATTCATGAACAAATGCTTATATATTTCATAAAAATATGGTATAATAGAAATTGTTATATTCGTTCGTTGTATTATCAAAGCAGCATAAACGCGGAAGTACGTCTTTTCCGCGGATGTATCAGCTTTTCATAAACACCCAGTGGGACTGATCGCCCGTAATACCCACTGTTTTGTTTTATTATCTTTCCAATGTGGAGTCGATTTTTTGCCGTTTTCAAAAATGTCGGCTCGCAGTCTTTTTTCGCGGTTCTTGAATCGTGCAGAACTTTTACACGGCAGATTGATCGTTTTATTGAAATTCGCTGGATAATATTAACATTTTTTGCTTTGATTATCGACTGGTATAGCTTAATGTTATATTTGACATATTTATACAATTTTACATTTAATTAGATTGAAAGGATAGTGAACCTATTGGCAAAAAGCAAAAACTCCAAACTTAAAGTCATTTCGCTGGGCGGACTTGGCGAAATCGGCAAAAACATGACAGTACTCGAATATGAGAATGATATGATCGTTATCGACTGCGGACTTGGATTCCCGGACGACGATATGCTCGGCGTAGACCTCGTTATTCCGGACGTGACCTATCTCGAGAAAAATATCGACAAGGTGCGCGGCTTCGTACTGACTCACGGACATGAGGACCACATCGGCGCACTTCCCTACGTGCTGAAGACCGTGAACGCGCCTGTTTACGGCACTCGGCTGACCGTGGGAATCCTCGCAAACAAGCTCGCTGAGCACACATTCACCG
The DNA here is from genome assembly GCA_022791685.1 of Clostridiales bacterium. Lineage (GTDB taxonomy): Bacteria > Bacillota > Clostridia > Oscillospirales > CAG-272 > Flemingiibacterium. The sequence goes on along the minus strand of JAAVZO010000037.1, from coordinate 36,280 downwards.
ACAAGCCCGTGCTCAACTCCATCGAAGCCGGAGACACGATAAAGCTCGGCGTATTCTCGATCGAATTCGTTCGCGTCAACCACTCGATAGCCGACGCGTGTGCTATATCAATAAAAACACCGCTCGGAATTGTGTTCGCGTCAGGCGACTTCAAGCTCGACCTCACACCGGTTGAAGGCAAGATCATGGATGTTACGAGAATCGGCGAGATCGGCAATCAGGGCGTTACACTTCTGCTCTGCGAGTCGACCAACGTTGAACGTGCAGGCTACACGCCGTCTGAGAAAAAGGTCGGACATTCGCTCGACGGAATACTCTACCGCTTCCCTGAGCAGCGCGTAATAATCGCGACATTCTCGTCGAACGTTCACCGCGTGCAGCAGATAATCAACGCGAGCGCAGCTCACGGACGCAAGGTCGCCGTGACCGGACGCTCGATGATAAATATAGTAAAAACCGCGATCGAGCTCGGCTATATGACCGTACCGGACGGCACGCTCATCGATATAAACGAGATCAAGCGCTACAAGGACAATCAGCTGACGATAATCACGACCGGAAGTCAGGGCGAGCCTATGTCAGCTCTCTATCGCATGGCATTTTCTGACCACGACAAGGTCGAGCTCGGACCGAACGACCTCGTTGTGATAAGCGCAAACCCGATCCCGGGCAACGAAAAGCTGGTCGGAAAGATCATAAACGAGCTCTTCCGCAAGGGCGTGAAGGTGCTCTACGACGCGCTCGCTGACGTACACGTATCGGGACACGCTTGTCAGGAGGAGCTGAAGCTCATGCACGCGCTGACCAAGCCGAAATATTTCATGCCGGTACACGGCGAACAGCGTCACCTCATAACACACAAGCGTCTCGCTCAGGAGATGGGAATGCCGGAAAATCACATCTTCGTGTCGGAGATAGGCAAGGTGCTTGAAATCGACAAGGACGGTGCGCGTTTCAACGGCATGGTACCGAGCGGCAAGATATTAGTCGACGGCTACGGAGTCGGAGACGTAGGAAACATCGTGCTGCGTGACCGCCGCCACCTCGCGCAGGACGGACTTATCGTAGTAGTAGCTACGGTCGACATCGACGAGCGTGCGATAATATCCGGACCGGACATTGTATCGCGCGGCTTTGTGTACGTGCGCGAGTCGGAGCAGCTGATGGATCAGGTGCGTCAGATAGCGCGCGACGCATTGGAAGGCTGTCTCGACCGCGACATTACGGACTGGACAGAATTGAAGGGACACGTAAAGGACGACCTATCGAAGTTCCTGTATTCAAAGACAAAGCGCAAACCAATGATCCTCCCCGTAGTAATGAACGTCTAGCGGGGAGCCCCCGCGGGCGTAGTCAAGGTTTGTGCCTGCGTCGTCCATTGTTTACCGCTTATCAAACATACCACGTCGTAAAAGTTACAAAAATCCCATGATTTAATTCTTGGGATTTTTTTGTTATATCGTGGACTTTTATTTTTGCCAAGTGCACTTTTGATGGAATTTATTGAGATTTCAATTTTTTCACTTGACTTTTAAGAAAACTTGTGATATCATGTATGTAGCAAATGCACAATATATATTGTAGAATTTGTACAAATTAAATAAGGAGGATATCACAATGAAAAAACTGATATCAATCGCATTGGTTCTCATGCTTGCCATTTTTATGACCATTCCGACATTCGCTGCTGAAAAGCTCGATAGCTGCTTTAAAGCTCCGCCGGAACAGTTCAAGGATGCAACCACTATTAAGCTTGTTGACTCATGGGTCGATGGCGCTACAAATGCAAGACACAACAAGAACGACAATTTCGACTATGTTTTCCTCAAGGAGGACGGCAAGGGCGACTTTGCTGTAAAGTTTACTGTATCTGAAGATGCAGTTTACGATTTTGCTTTCCGTCTTATGGGCTGGTCACAGGGCGTTCCGCGCGCTACAAACGTTAAGCTTGATGACGGCGCTGTTTATCGTATGGAAGCTACTTATGAGGATGCAAACAAGGAAATTGACCAATATTTCTACGGTATCACCGCAACCCTCACCGCCGGCGAACACACTATGACCTTCTCTGTTCCTGAAGATTGGGATGACACTACTATCAAATCTCTCTACCTCTGCGACATTCTGTACGTATCGAGCCCAATTCCGGCTACCGACGTTCCGGCTTCTGCTGCAACATCTGACATAGCTGTTATCGCAGTAGCTGCAATGTTAGTAAGCGCTGGCGCAGTACTCACCATCGTGAAGTCTCGTAAGGCATAATCAAATATTATCGCCTATCAAACATATCACGTTGTAAAGTATTTGAAACCAAATCTTTTTCATAATCAAAGAATCCCACGAATTTGCATTCGTGGGATTCTTTTGTCATAAATTTATCTTTGGCATAGTATCGTATTCGACGTGGTATGTTTGATAAGCAGTAAACAAACGGCGACGCACGCAGAATATTTGACTATGCCTGCCGGGGCGTCCCGGCTTGCCCCGCCCAACTAAATGAACTTGCAAGCAGCGTTACTGAGTCGGCGGCTACGTTTAATATTCCGCCTTCCGCTCTCGCGTGACGCTCGCTGCCGTCCTCCAACAATATATCGCAGTGCCCCGGCTTTATCGCGGTCATGAACGGGATGTGCCCCGCCATTACCGCAAGCTCGCCTTCAATGCCGCGCACGTCGAGCTTTACCGCCGCACCGTCATATATATTACCGTTCGGTGTCGATATTTTCAGCTTGAATGTATTCATACCGCACCGTTATTTCGCTGTACGCTTCGCTTTTTCGACTGCTTCGTCTATAGTTCCAACGAACAGGAACGCAGATTCCGGTAGGTCGTCGTGCTTGCCTTCGATTATCTCCTTGAAGCCGCGGATGGTCTCGGAAAGCGGTACGTACTGTCCCGGGAAGCCGTTGAATTTCTCGGATACGTGGAATGGCTGCGACAGGAAGCGCTGGATCTTACGCGCACGCGATACCGTCGCCTTGTCCTCGTCCGAAAGCTCGTCCATACCCATAATAGCGATAATGTCCATCAGCTCTTTGTAACGCTGAAGTATACGCTGGACCTCACGCGCGACCTGATAATGCTCCTCACCAAGTACGTCGGGGTTCAGTATGCGCGAGGTAGACTCGAGCGGGTCGACCGCCGGGTAGATACCCTGCGACGATATGCTTCTCGAAAGTACCGTTGTTGCGTCGAGATGTGCGAAAGTAGTCGCCGGTGCAGGGTCGGTGAGGTCGTCCGCAGGCACGTAAACTGCCTGTACCGACGTAATCGAACCCTTCTTCGTCGAGGTTATACGCTCCTGAAGCGCGCCCATCTCGTTCGCAAGCGTCGGCTGATAGCCAACCGCAGACGGCATACGTCCGAGCAGCGCCGATACTTCACTTCCCGCCTGAGTGAAACGGAAAATATTGTCGATAAATAACAGCACGTCCTGACCCTGAACGTCGCGGAAGTACTCCGCCATCGTCAGTCCGGACAGCGCAACGCGCATACGAGCTCCGGGGGGCTCGTTCATCTGACCGTACACGAGCGTCGTTTTGTTGATAACTCCCGACTCCATCATCTCGTTGTACAGGTCGTTACCCTCACGAGTACGCTCGCCGACTCCGGTAAATACCGAAAGTCCGCCGTGCTCTTTCGCGATGTTGTTGATAAGCTCCATGATAAGAACCGTTTTACCAACGCCCGCACCGCCGAACAGACCGATCTTACCGCCCTTCGAATAAGGGCAAATCAAGTCAATAACCTTGATACCAGTCTCGAGTATCTCGGTAGCGGTCGACAGCTCGTCGTACTCAGGCGCGGGACGATGAATGTTCATCTTATCGCAGTTCTCGGGGGCGGGCTTGTTGTCTACCGCGTCACCTAAAACGTTGAATATGCGTCCAAGAGTCTCTTCACCGACTGGAACGCTGATCGGCGCGCCGGTGTCGGTAACTGTAGTGCCGCGCTGTAAGCCGTCGGTGGACGACATTGCAATGCAGCGAGCAGTGTTGTCGCCAATGTGCTGAGCGACTTCGACGGTGAGAGTACGGGTAGAATCACCGGTCGTGATCGGCACAGTCAGCGCATTATATATTGCAGGCAAACCGCCTTCTTCAAAGCGGACATCGACTACAGGTCCCATGACCTGAGCGACTTTGCCTAAGCGTGTATCTGCCATTGTTTTCCTCCACTAAAAATATTAGGAAAATTATGTCAAATCTAAAAGTGTAATATAAGTTACTAAAAAAATCGAATAAATACCGTAAAGTAGTTCGACGGAGAGGTGCGGGGCCACGGAGTCGAACGCGCCACTGTAGTCCAAACAAGGCACAGAGACTGTTCGCCCCGGTAAAGAAACGCATAAGTCATTTTATATGGGCGAATACCCCGTAAAATGCGATAGCTTATAAAAGTTCTTTGCCAGGCTTTCTTTCAAGAAAGCCGCGTAACCCTTAAACGAGCGCATGACTCAAACCCCACTTCCAGCCACTATCTCGGTTATCTCCTGAGTTATCGCTCCCTGACGGGCGCGGTTGTATTCGAGCTGGAGTCGGTCGATCATGTCGCCTGCATTCTTGCCTGCGGAGTCCATAGCTGTGCGGCGCGCCGCTACTTCCGAAGCGAAGCTCTCGCGGATCGCGCTCACCAGTATGCCTGCCACGTATTCGGGCACGACTGCGTTCAGTATGCTGATTTCGTCGGGCTCGAAGACTATGCTCGTCGATGTTGCAGTTGATTCGCTGCGGCTTAGTGGGAGCAGCCAGTCGATGACAGCTTCCTGAGTCAGCATCGACACGTATTTCGTGTGGATTATGCCGAGGCGGTCGTAGTCGCCTGACGCGAATTCCGCGCAAAGCTTGCGCGATAACGCCGCCGCGTCATCGCTCGAATAGTGCTCGGATGAGTTTATCTCCGCTCCGTAGCGGTCGCACGCACGCTTGCCTATCGGGATGAACTGCGCGCCCGCGTAGTGTGCCGCAAGACGGAATATGTTCGCGTTGTAGCCGCCAGCCAAGCCGCGGTCGCCGGCTATTATGATTATACGTGTGCGAGAAATGTCGTCTGAACGGCTCTGCATGTACGCGCTTTTCGCGCATTCTTTCGACACCGCCAACTGAGATATTACCTCGTTCACCGCCGACGAATAGTCGCGTCCCTTCATCATAGCTTCGTTCGCACGGCGTATCTTCGACGACGCGACAAGTCCCATCGCCTTTGTCAGGTGCAGCGTCGAATCGACGCTCTTGATCCGGCTTCTTAGTGCTTTCGTATCCGGCATTATAAAATACCTTCTTTCATCGAAATTATCACGCCAGCGTTATATGACCATCTCGCCGAGCGCCTTTTCGAGCTCAGCGACATCATCGTCAGTCCACTGACCAGCTTCGACGCGCGCCAGCCACTCGCCGTATCTCGCTTCGAGCATATCGTAGAGCGACTGCTCGTATGCCTTCACCTTGTCGACCGCTACCTTATCGAGGAAGCCGTGAGTTACCGCATATACGATCGCTACCTGACAGCCGACGCGCACTGGAGAATTGCGGTGCTGCTTCAGCACCTCAACGATTCGCTCACCAAGCGCAAGGCGCGCCTTCGTGTCCGCGTCGAGGTCGCTTCCGAACTGCGCGAACGACTGGAGCTCACGGTACTGCGAATAGAGCAGCTTCAGCTCGCCCGATACCTTCTTCATGCCCTTCAGCTGAGCCGAGCCGCCGACGCGGCTTACCGAAATACCGGGGTTTATCGCCGGCATAACGCCTGAGTGGAAGAGCTCTGTCTCGAGGAATATCTGTCCGTCGGTAATGGATATTACATTAGTAGGAATATACGCCGATACGTCGCCTGCCTGCGTCTCAATAAGCGGCAGTGCGGTAATAGAACCTCCGCCGTATTCTGGTGCTACGCACGCCGCGCGCTCGAGAAGTCTCGAATGGAGGTAGAATACGTCGCCCGGGTACGCCTCACGGCCCGGCGGACGGCGAATAAGCAGTGACAGTGCGCGGTATGCGACTGCGTGCTTTGACAAATCGTCGTAAACAATGAGCACGTCCTTGCCCTGCTCGCGGAAATACTCCGCCATCGCACAGCCAGAATATGGCGCGATATATTGCAGCGGCGCGCTCTCAGACGCTGACGCAGACACGACGATAGTATACGACATCGCACCGCAGCGTTCGAGCTCGTTCACAAGCTGTACGACCGATGTGCTCTTCTGTCCGATAGCGACATAAATGCAGAGCACGTTCTGGTCTTTTTGGTTTACTATAGTATCGATTGCAATTTCGGTCTTACCGGTCTGGCGGTCGCCGATGATGAGCTCACGCTGTCCGCGTCCTATCGGGATCATGCTGTCGATAGCCTTGATTCCGGTCTGGAGCGGCACGGATACGCTCTTGCGTTCGATTATTCCGGGGGCTTCCGACTCGATCGGACGAGTCGCGGTGCAGCCGGTAGGACCTTTGCCGTCGATAGGCTCGCCGAGCGCATTTACGACGCGTCCAAGCATACCTTCGCCGACCGGCACAGATACGACCTTTCCGGTGCGGCGCACTTGCGTGCCCTCGCGGATATTGTTAGTGTCTGACAGAATAGCGACCGACACAGTCTCGTTTTCGAGGTTCTGCGCCATACCGAAGCTACCGTCGTCGAATTCGAGCAGCTCACTCGCCATGCAGCTGCGCAGTCCGTAGACGCGCGCGATACCGTCGCCGACGAGGATAACGCTGCCGGTTTCGGTCATTTCTATCTTCGACTTGTAATTTTTAATCTGATCCTTAATGATTCCGCTGATTTCCTCAGGTCTGAGGTTCATTAAACTGATCACACCTTTCTATCGAATAAAATAAACGCAGTTTATTTTATCAATTCTTTTATATCTGACAGCCGATTTTTAATGCTGCCGTCCATTATTTTTCCGTCAACTCTGACTATGAGACCGCCGATGAGACTTGCGTCGACCGACAATTGAAGCTCCACGCGATGTCCGAGCTTCTTTTCGAGCTTTTCGCAAAGCGACTGCTTCTCAGTCTCGCTCAGTTCGACTGCGCTCGTGATGAATGCCGTCGAAACTCCGCTCGCCGACTTATACAACGCCTGAAAATCGTCGATTATATCGAAAATATCGCGCACGTGTCCGCGCTCGCAAAGCAGCTTCATGAACGAAGCGATATCGTCCATCGTCTCGCTGCCAGTGAAGGCTGCGTCAACAGCCGCGCGCCGCTCGTCCATAGGTATGCTCGGCGACGCTAAAAGCTCGATGTAGTCGGGATTTTCGACAAGCAGTCCGCGTATCATAGCGAGCGCGTCGGCGTACTCCTGTCCGCGTCCGGCTTCAGCCGCCAGCGCGAACAGCGCCTCCGAATATTCTCTGCTGATATCGGTCATTTTGTCTCACCAATTTCGTCGATGAACGAGTCGATGAGCTCGTGGTGGTCCTTCTCGTCGATCTCGCGCTCGATGAGCTTTTCAGCGAGCTTGGTCGAAACGTCGGCGATCTCGCGGCGTATATCGTCCTTCGCCTTCTGCTTCTCGAGCTCTACCTCCGCCTCAGCGCGGCGAACGATACCGTCCGCCTTGTCTTTAGCTTCAGCAAGCAGCTTTTCACCGCGTTTATCAGCCTCAGCTACAGCGTTCTGACGTATAGTCTCCGCCTCAGCCTTAGCGCCGGCGAGCTTTTCCTCATACGCCGCCTTATCTGCAAGCGCAGCTCTCTTAGCTTCATCAGCGTCCGAATACTGCCCGTCGATCACCGCACGGCGCTGCTCGAGCATTTTTCTGACCGGCTCGTACAAAAACTTGCGGATAATGAGGTACAAGATCAGCAAATTGCAGAGCGAGATAAGTATCTGCCAGATGTTTACGGAAATTACTTCCATTGATGGCATAATATTACCAACCTTTAATAAAATTATCTAATAGCGTTCAACAGAATGTTGACGAAACGACCAGGCGCTAAGAATATGAGCAGGATAGCGATAACGAGCGCATACAGACCGGTGGTCTCAGCGACAGCACAACCCATGAGCATGGTCGTTGTAACTGCACCCTTTGATTCAGGCTGACGACCGATAGCTTCACACGCCTTAGCGACAGCGTTACCTTCACCGATACCAGGACCGATACCAGCGATCATTGCGCAGCCAGCGCCGAGAGCGCAGCCGCCGAGAATAATACCAATTGCAAGTTCAAGCATTTTATTGTACTCCTTAAATTTTGTTTGTGCGATTTGTTTGTAGGGGACGCGCGGCTTTCTTGAAAGAAAGCCTGGCAAAGAACTTTTATAAACTATCGCAAGTGCTGGGATGTTCGCCCATACAAAATAGCTGAACCGTTCATTTAGCGGGGCGAACAGTCTCTGCTGCCTGTTAGAACTACAGACTCGCGTTCGCCTCCGTGGCCCCGCACCTCTCCAGCGAACTACTTTGCGATATTTGTTTGCTTTTTAAGTTAGTTTTCCCTACAAAATTAGTTGTTTGCTTCTTTAAGCTGTTGTTTTTGCAGCTTTAACTTTTCCCAATCGTCGGCGGGGAAACCGCTCGAAATGTACAGCATTGTCAGCATTGCGAATATGAACGCCTGCAAGCATCCGCTGAACACGTCGAAGTATATCGACAGTACCGCCGGAATACCGATCTGCAGGAACGGGACTTGTCCCAGAAATCCGGGCAGCCATCCGAGCAGCATTGACGATACTCCTTGCAGCGCTGAAGCTATCAGCACCGAAATTACCGAGCCTGAAAGCACGTTTCCGTAATGACGGAATGCCATTGATACCGGTGTTGCGAATTCACTGATGACATTGAGCGGTGCGAGGAACGGCACCGGGTCGCCGAAACTCTTGAGATAATGCACGAAGCCGCATTTATTCTTGTAGTAGGTGATAAGCACGAATACTATCACTGCCCATCCAGCGACGACGTTCAAGTCCGAGGTCGGCGGGTAGAGCCCGATTAGTGAGAGCAGACTCGAGAACGCCGACAGCGCCATAATTGCTGCGACGAACGGCGAGAAGCCCTCAAAATACTTACCCATGTTCTCTCTTACAAGATTGTCGGTTGCTTCAACTACCCATTCGAGTATGAGCTGGCGTTTTGTATTAGCGCGCTCAGTGAGTCCATGTGTGAAGTACAGGCACAAGAAAAATATCGTTACCATTACCAGCCAAGAATTGACCTGCGATTCGGTTATCGGAAGCGGTTGCAGCGGCAGCGGTATCTCAAAAAAGATACGCGCACCAGCAATTTCGATTCCATCCGAAGCCGGAGAGGTCAGCACATTTATCGCCATGCCGACGACAAGCGGCAGTATCGCGAGTGCAAGGTACAGTCTGTCTATAATCTTAAACTGACGATCGTTTTCCTCCATTACAATAATTCACCTCCTTTAGATGTGAATTTATTTATATAAATCTGCATAAATCGGGCAAATTTTATTCTGCACGATATGGACTTATTTTCTTAGCAAATGCTGCATTGCTTTCCAGCTCATGAAATCCGCGCTTTTTGTAGAATTCATAAGCCGGAACATTATGGTCAGTCAGCAGGAATATATGCGTAAGACCTAATTCGCTGCAAGCCTTTTCTATCTCATTGACAAACAGCGTGCCAATACCCTTCCCTTGCTCTGATGTGCTGATACAAAGCTCGTCGATGAAGTATTCCGTACCAGTGTACCAGTGACGTATATGTCCTAACGATATGCCGATAAGCTCGTCGCCGTTATACATTCCAAATGCAAGCGAATTACTCTGACCAGTCAAGTCGTGGATATACGCTCGCAGCTGATCTTCGTCCGACCAATCATCATTCCAAGGCTCTCTTGAAAAAACGCTTACAAATAAATCTCTGATGTCATCAAACACGTTATCGTCAAGGCGCTCAAAGCGATATTTCATATATTACTTTCCACCGTCAGCCTCAATGTATTTATTAAACAATGGGCGCACGGCTACTGCTATTCGTACGAAAAACAGCGGTACGAGCGAGGTTATGATCGAAAAGCATGGCAGTCCGACTCCGAGTGCGGCAGTTATTACGAGCAGCACCATACGAAGCGACATAGAAGTTTTCATTCGGTTTCGCGCTTCCTTTTCTTCAAGTTCGACCGCCGACTGTACAGTCAGTCCCATCAAAAAGAAGTTCAGCACCGCAACTCCGCCACTGAGCAGATTTCCAAGCAGCACGGTATAATCCCACTTTCCAATGATCAGAAACACCGCCTGCATTATGAGGCTCAGGATAACCACACACGATGTGACGTATATCGTTTCGCGTTTGACCGCCGGGTCTATTTTTTTCATTTAATTCCTCCAAGCTGCAAGGTCTATACTCACAGCAAAACAATAAGCTATTCTCTGATAAATGCTTTATCAGATGCGGGAACGTCATTTTCATCCGAAATATACCGTTCTACCTTCATTCGCAGATCATATTTTTCCCGAAGCTCAGCGATTTTTGCCATCATCGGCGAAGCATGGTGGATATCAAGCGCACCCTGATCCTTCCAACTGTCGATGAGCAGGACTGTTTCTGGATCACCCATCGGGAAAAAGTAATCATATCTGATATTTCCAGCTTCTGCACGAATGTCGTCGACTATTCCGCACAAGACCATTTCCTCTGCAAATTTCCGCGCGTTTCCATTCGCGCCGCTATAATAAATATTTACTGTAATAGCCACTTTATTTACCTCTGTAAAAATAATCTACTATATCTTTTACCATAAGTAAATTATACCACATATAAAGTCAATCGACAATAGACACAATTATGAGTTTGCCTATATTTCATACTTGCAAGCATCTTTGCATAAAATCATCCGACCTCACGGAACTGACCATTATACAGGCTCGCGTACATTCCGCCGTGTGCGAGCAGCTCGTCGTGATTTCCCTGCTCGATTATATGTCCGTCGCTGATCACTGCGATCTCGTCGGCATTCTTGATAGTCGAAAGTCTGTGCGCAACTACAAGTGTCGTTCGTCCGCGGCAGAGCTCGTCGAGCGCTTCTTGGATCATTATTTCGGTCGTATTGTCGAGCGCGCTCGTCGCTTCGTCAAGGATGAGTATCGACGGATTTTTCAGAAATACTCGCGCGATCGAAAGTCTCTGCTTCTGTCCGCCTGAGAGACGAACTCCACGCTCACCTATCTGCGTTTCATACTTATCCGGCAGAGTCATTATGTAGTCGTGTATGTTCGCACGCTTAGCTGCCTCGATAACCTCTTCATCGGTCGCATCGAGCCGTCCGTAAAGGATATTCTCGCGTATAGACGCATTGAACAGGTATATGTCCTGCTGCACGATACCGATATTGCGGCGCAGCGAATCCATTGTAATCGTATGTACTTCCCTGCCGTCGATAAGCAGCTCACCGGATACGATGTCGTAGAAGTGCGGTATTAGGTGGCATATCGTAGTCTTTCCGCCACCAGACGGACCAACGAGCGCAAAGGTCTTACCTTTTTCGATTTTAAGGCTGATATTCTTCAGCACTTCCTTTGAATCGTCATAACTGTAGTTCACATTCTTGAACTCGATAGTACCCTCGAGCTTGCCGACATCGACTGCGTCAGGTGCGTCGCGCTCAGGCTCAGCGTCCATGATCTCGATGAAGCGCTCAAATCCGGTAACGCCGTTCTGATACTGCTCCATGAAGTTGATGAGCGTCATTACTGGTGAAACGAAAAGCCCAACAGATACGATAAATGCTGAATAGTCGCCGAAGATTATATCGCCGTTATAGAGGAAAAGACCTCCGGCGATGAGCACTACGACGTTAAAAATATCGGTAATAAATGAAGTTCCCGAGTGGAACTGTCCCATCGCCTTGTATGCAGCACGGCGCGATTCGACGAATTCGCCGTTGCCGACTTCAAACTTCTCGCGTTCCTTCTTAGCGTTCGTGAATGCCTTAGTAACGCGGATACCGGAAATGCTGCTTTCGAGCGATGAGTTTATGACCGCTACAGATTCACGGCTCTTTTTGAATGCGTCGCGCATTTTAGTGCGCAGCGCCAGTGATATTATAATAAGGAACGGAACGCACGCGAATATTATAAGGGTCAGAGGTAGATTTATACGCGCGAGATATATAAATGAAGTTACGATCGTAATGGTAGAGATGAGCAGATTCTCAGGTCCGTGGTGCGCAAGCTCGCTTATATCCATAAGGTCGTTAGTCATGCGCGACATTATTTTTCCGGTCTCGTGGTTGTCGTAATAGCCATACGGCAGACTTTCAAGCCGATCAAACATATCCGAGCGCATTTGCGCCTGCATACGCACACCCATAACGTGACCGTAATACTGTACAAAATAATTTAGCAGCATTCGAACGATATACACCGCGAGCAGTGCGATGCCGAATATAACTATCATGCGATAGTTCCGGTTCGGGATCAGGTCATTGAGCATTTCCCGCGTAATGATCGGATATATGATACCTATAAGCGAGATCACGAGCGACGCTAACATATCGAGCGAAAACAGAAGCTTGTGCGGCTTATAATAACTAATAAATCTTTTGAGCATTTCTATCCTCCAACGTCCAAAAATTAACTCCATTATATTATACATTGTTTTCTAATGATTGTCAAGTAATAAAGGGCAAAAATTCACAAAAATTTACCGCCGGACTCATGCAGTTCGGCAGCTGGTCAACTATTTCGAGGGGGTAGCTGTTGCACGATTGATCTGTTAGCTTGAGACATCAATAATTATCGCAATAATTTGTTTCATATGAGTATTGACTTTTTATATTTTTTTTGCTATACTTAATCTATAAAAGCAAGCGTGGAGATTTTCGCTTGTATCACAATATAAAATATAAACCTAAACATTTTAAAAAATGAATAATATATCCAGAATGCAGCGGCATTCAGAAAGCGTTAATTAAAATGGAATCTACAATATTTACACACATCGCCAACGGAATAATTCGTATGCGCATATCAAAAAATATGCCAGAGTCTCTCGCTGAAAGATATGGTATCCTTACACTGCCAGAAAAGTTAACTGACAGCGGAATAACCGTATCCGAATCAAGCTTTACGCTTCCTAATGGGCGCGTGCTGCCATATCGCATGATCGACGAGACGAGCAGCGAATACGAAAGCCTGCACGCGAGCCTCACTGACGAGTTCAGCGACAAATTCACCGACTATCAGGATATAATCGGCACACAGGCAGATAACGACAAGTCTGCGCCTACCTCGACCGAGAGTTTACCACACGAAGCGTCGTTCGCGATAAGCTTCACTATCTCCGACAACGAGCGTTTCTACGGGCTTGGAGAGGGAGCACGGGATAGAATCGAGCTGCGCGGCGGGGCGTATCAGAACTGGGTGCGCTATCAGTACAACGAAATCCCGATACCTCTCATCATAAGCTCAGACGGCTGGGGAATCTGGCTCAATGCACGCTCGCGCAGCTTCTTCGACGTGGGCAAACGCGCGAACAATCAGCTGCTCTGCCTTGGAGAAGACGATGAGCTCGACCTCTTTCTGCTCTGCGGCGACTCGATGAATGCTGTCATCAAGCGCTACACCGCCCTGACCGGCGCGCCTATGCTGCTTCCGAAATGGGCATACGGACTCACCTACATCGCGCCGATATATGCAACTCAGCACGATGTACTCGCGCACGCCGAACGCTTCCGCCGTGAGCACATCCCATGCGATATGTTCAGTCTCGAGCCGGGATGGATGGAGAAAATATACGACTATACAACTACGAAAAAATGGGATCTCAAGCGTTTCCATGTCGCCGATTATATGACAGAGGGCGACAATCCGCAAACCGAAGTAACGTTTATATCTGCGCTTAAGCGGTACGGATTCCACCTTGCGCTCTGGTTATGTATACGCTATGACCTGACCGGAGAAGCCGAACGTCCACTCGCAGACAAAAGCGTTGATGATTGCGGTGAAGCCTTTTACACGCACCTCGAAAAATTCACCCACGCTGGAGTCGACGGCTACAAGCTCGACCCTGCCGACATGCTGAGCTGCTTTGATAAGATGAAACGCCCGCGCTGTGCGAACGGACTCACAACGATGCAGATGCACAACTATAACCAGATACTGCTGACAAAGCAGATGTATGAGGGCTACACGCGCCAGACAAAGCTGCGCCCAATGCTGCACTACTGCGGCGGGTATTCTGGAATACAGAAGTGGAGCGCGGCGACTACCGGTGACAACGGCGGCGAGCTCGGCGCGATGATATGGCTCGAAACGCTCGCACTGTCTGGACATATGAATACAACGATCGATATGAATATACATCACACGGAGAGTGTACATTTCGGAATGTTCGTGCCGTGGGCACACCTCAACGCTTGGCATGGTGCGGAACAGCCTTGGTGGGCGGGAGACAAGCTGCATAAAATGTTCGTCGAATACGCGCGCATACGATACCGCATACTTCCCTACATATATTCAGCGGCGCTCGAAGGTCACGAGGAGTCAGCGCCGATTGTGCGTCCGATGCCGCTCGCATTCCCGGACGACGCGGCGACCTTAAATTCGACGCGCCAATATATGTTCGGAGACGCGCTGATGGTGACGGCGTACACTGATAAGGTACACCTCCCCGCCGGACGCTGGACCGACGCATGGACAGGTGAAGAATATACCGGACCGTGCGATATTGATCCGTACACACCGCCGGAAAACCGCGGCGGCGGACTCTTCATCCGAGGCGGTGCGATAATCCCGGGCTGGCGCGACCGCGACTATTGCTCGCAGTACGACGACTCGACGCTCTCGCTCGATATCTATCCCGATGGCGACACATCGTATATCCTACGTGAGGACGACGGTGTATCACTCGACTATGAGACAAAGCAGTCATGTCACACTGAGATATGCGTAAGTGAGACTGCCGACAAGGTAAAGATAACGATAGGCGAGAGGGTCGGCGACTACACCGGAAAGCCCACGAGCCGCACATGGTTAGTTCGCGTACATCCGCGTGACGATTCTGACAAGCTGCTCGAAGTCAAATGCGCAGCGGGCGATAAGGTATTCTTCTCTATACCGAAGTCGCCGACATCGCTGTTTGATGTTGATGCGAGCGATATATTTAAAATGTAAAATTTAATAGACCTGTTCGATAACCTAACTTTAGCTTTTGAAAATGCTGATGAAATCAGCTTTTTCAAAATTTAATTGAGAGGTTGTCGAACAGGTCTATTATATAGAGCCGCCGGACTGTGATAATCCGGCGGTTTTTATGTACATTTTTATTTATTTAAATATCTGCAAAACCTCTTGACAAACCGCATAAAATGTGGTATACTAACATAAACCGATGAAAAAGTGTAAGTAAGATTATCGCTATGCGGCACAGAGAATCGCGGGGGCTGGGAGCGCGACACGCTGGCATATTCTGAATGGGCTTTGGAGGGCGAGCCGAAACTACAGTACGCGAGCCGGAGTGGGTACTCCGTGATCAAAACCGGCATATAAGATACAACGTATGCGCAAAGTGGACGGCTGTATATAGTCGTCAAGTTGGGTGGCACCGCAGGATACATTCCTGTCCCGGCAGTAAATTATTTATTACTGCGGGACGTTTTTTTATATATTTGATCCCGCAAGAAATGGAGAGCTATAATGAACACCGAAATCCCTTACAAAATCTACCTTTCCGAAGAGGAAATGCCCAAAACATGGTACAATGTCCGTGCGGATATGAAGAATAAGCCCGCACCGCTCCTCAATCCCGCAACACGTCAGCCGATGACCGCCGCTGAGCTCGCGCCCGTATTCTGCGACGAGCTTATCCAGCAGGAGCTCGACGATACTACTGCATATTTCGAGATCCCGAAGGAGATCCGCGACTTCTACAAGATGTACCGCCCTTCCCCGCTGGTACGTGCATACTGTCTTGAGGAAAAGCTGAAGACTCCGGCAAAGATATACTACAAGTTCGAGGGCAACAACACCTCCGGCTCGCACAAGCTGAACTCGGCGATCGCTCAGGCGTACTACGCTAAGAAGCAGGGACTCAAGGGCGTTACCACTGAGACCGGCGCTGGTCAGTGGGGTACCGCGCTGTCTATGGCGTGCGCTTATCTTGGACTTGACTGCAAGGTCTACATGGTAAAGTGCAGCTATGAGCAGAAGCCCTTCCGCCGCGAAGTAATGCGTACCTACGGCGCGAATGTAACTCCTTCACCATCAGAAACTACCGCAGTCGGACGCAAGATCCTTGCAGAGTTCCCCGGTACTACCGGTTCGCTCGGATGCGCTATCTCCGAGGCAGTCGAGGTCGCGACCTCATCTGAGGGATACCGCTACGTGCTCGGAAGCGTACTCAATCAGGTACTGCTGCACCAGAGCGTGATCGGACTCGAAGCCAAAGCCGCACTTGATAAATACGGCGTAAAGCCGGATATCATAATAGGATGCGCTGGCGGCGGCTCGAACCTTGGCGGACTCATCTCGCCGTTCATGGGCGAAAAGCTCCGCGGCGAAGCTGACTATCGCTTCATCGCAGTTGAGCCGGCATCATGCCCAAGCTTCACACGCGGCAAGTTCGCATACGACTTCTGCGACACCGGCATGATCTGCCCGATGTCTAAGATGTACACGCTCGGAAGCGGCTTCATTCCGGCAGCTAACCATGCAGGCGGACTCCGTTACCACGGTATGAGCAGCACCCTCTCGCAGCTCTACCACGATGGTCTGATGGAAGCAACATCGGTCAAGCAGACTGAGGTATTCGAAGCAGCTACAGAGTTCGCACGTGTCGAAGGCATACTTCCCGCGCCCGAATCGAGCCATGCTATCCGCGTAGCTATCGACGAGGCGATAAAGTGCCGCGAGACCGGAGAAGCTAAGACTATCCTCTTTGGTCTGACCGGAACCGGATACTTTGACATGAAGGCATACGAGCAGTTCAACAACGGCACTATGACCGACTACATCCCGACCGACGAAGACCTCGCAAAGGGCTTTGCGTCGATCCCGCAGCAGTAATACGAATAAAACAAGCGAGCGTCCGATATTTGATTCGGGCGCTTGTTTTTCAGTATTTGGCTTTTGGAAGGCGCTGTAATTTTTTTCGCCAAAATACAACACATATTCATTCAATATTGATATTGACTTTATCATTAAAGTAAGCTATAATATTTAGAAGTGCTCTTTTGAGCTTGAAAGGAAAAGGTGAAATGACAAAAGCAAAATCTGACAAAAAATTTCAAATGGACATGTGCAATGGTCCGATACTCTCGAAAATGCTGCGCTTTACGCTGCCGCTGATAGCTGCGGGCTTATTACAGCTTATGTTCAACGCCGCTGATATTATAGTCGTTGGTAAATTCTGCGGCGATAACTCTATGGGCGCGGTAGGCTCGAACGGCTCTATGGTCAGCCTCATGACTAACTTTTTCATCGGTATATCTGTAGGTACAAACGTACTCGCCGCACGCTTCTTTGGCGCTAAAAATGATGAAGAGCTCTCGAAAACTGTGCATACATCTATGATGGTGAGCCTGATAATCGGCATATTTTTGACCTTCGTCGGACTCATCGGTGCTCATCAGATACTCATCTGGATGAAAACTCCGGACGGAATCATTGGACTCTCTACCATTTATCTTCGTATATACTTTCTCGGTATGACCGCGACTACAGTGTATAACTTCGGAAGCGCATTGCTCCGTGCTATCGGAGATACGCAGCGTCCGCTGATATACCTCTCGATCTCCGGAGTCGTCAATGTCGTGCTCAACGTCATCTTTGTCGTCGTATTCAAGCTCGATGTTGCCGGAGTCGGTATAGCTACTGTTATCTCGCAGATCCTCTCGGCTGTACTCGTAGTCAGATGTCTGCTTCGTGAGACCGGCGGTATCAAGCTCGACTTAAAGAAGCTGAAAATTGATAAGCAGAAGCTCTGGCAGATAATTCAGATCGGACTTCCTGCCGGAATACAAGGAACGCTCTTCTCACTGTCTAATGTAGTAATTCAGTCGTCGATAAATCTGTTCGGCGACACGGTCGTATCCGGAAACGCTGCTGCGGCAAACCTTGAGAGCTTCGGGTATGTTGCGATGAACGCATTCTATCAAGCCGTAATCTCATTCACCAGCCAAAATTTTGCACAGCGCAACTACAAGCGGATAATCAAGATCATGCTTATCGGTCAGGCCTGCGTATGTGTCACCGGACTTATATCCGGTGGTTTAATGGTATGCTTTGGCGAGGAGCTGCTTTGGATATACTCCGACACCGAGGTGGTGGTCGCTGCTGGACTCACAAGACTAAAATATGTCATCACGCTCCACTTCCTATGCGGCATGATGGACTGCTTTGTCGGTTCACTGCGCGGTATCGGCTATTCGTTCGCACCAATGATAGTATCGCTTATCGGTGCGTGCGGACTTAGACTTGTTTGGGTATATACCGTATTCCAGATCCCGCAATTCCACATGATAGAAACCGTGTACATATCCTACCCTATCACATGGTTTATAACCGGATTGACGCACGCGATATGCTTCTTCATCCTGATGCGCCGCGTCAAACGCAAATACCCGCCGTTTGAAAATCAAGTGGAAGCACAACAATTATCATAAAAATTTCTCCCGACAGTCAAGACCGACTGCCGGGAGATTTCTGTTTATTGTTAATTTATAGCGTCTCAGTGGTGCGAGCAGCCGCAGCCACCTGAATTGCTGTTGCCGGAACTTCCGCAGCCACAGCCTGAGTTGCCGCTATTGCCGGAGTTCGAGCTTCCGCCACAGGTGGAGTTTCCTCCACAGGAGGAATTGCAGCCACTATTCCCGCCGCAGCCACAACCAGTTCCAATAGAGCTGCCGACACGTCCGGGAGAGAACTCATCGATCGGGAACGCCATGCGGCTGAATGCGTCGCAGGGGCTGCTCTCATCGTTAGTTACGCACTCCTTCTCAGGAACGCTCGACTCAACAGCACTTATGAGATACTGCTCAGGACGCTCAAGGCGGATGACCGAGAAGAATCCAAGCGATACTGCAAGATACTTCTGGCAGCTGTCAACGATAGTTCCACCGAGGATTCCAGTTACAGGCTCAGGGATATCGTCGCAGCAGCAGCAACATCTGCACTGACTTGGGTCGATCACGCGAGTGCCGAGAATGACCGGGTCGACAGTCTCTACAACGGCTACCGGAAGGTTGGTGCTCATTTCACCGGTGCAGGGACGCGAGCAGAAGCTGTCCGAAACGGCGTTCGAACGGAATACGCGGACCTCGCCCTCACCGCCGTAGAGCACTGCGGTCTTTTCGACAACTGCAAGACCGGTGAAGCACTGAGGCTTGCCGGGGCAAACGCAGGCTTCAAGCTCAAGCTTTACGTAGTAGCGTACAGTAATGCGATAGAATCCGCGGCTGAGCTGTACAGGCTCAACGCTTATCGAGGACGAGCAGATCTCTGCACACTTGGTGCGTACCTGGCCAGTGTGCTCTATGAGGCTCTGACCGTACTCGTCGAGAAATACGCGGGTGTCCTCGAAGCAGTCACGGTCGCGGCAGCTGTCGAATACCTGATAGGTATCGATAAGCACGCTTCCAGCAACATTTCCGCCAGAAATGCTGTTGCCTCCGAAAGTACCTCCACCGAAAATGCCATTGCCGCTGGTCCCGATTGCCGACGAGCCGCACGAGCCGTTCGACTGAGTCGAACCAACACTGCCTCTCTGGCTGCCAAAGCAGCGATTATTATCTGACATAGTTATGACCATACCTTTCTATAATCTTGATATCATGATCGAAGATTTGATTATTATCCTACATAGTCAAACTTGCTGGCTATGTATCACAGCGGTAAAATCTATCTCAGCACTGTAATACAGACTGAACTGTAATACAGGTTACCGCTGTATTAACAGATTATGCAGAAGCGCGCGATTTGGTACAGTCAGAAAACATTTATCTTATAAATAAAACTAAAAAAGTTTGATTTCTCATATTTTTGGCTTGATTTTCGCTATATTTTTTAGAAAATTTCTGATATAATATATTTAAGAGCTAATTTTGATCAAGGTTTGCTAATGGAACTGCTTGAAAGGTAATCGAGCAAGTCTAATATATAACAAGGTAGACTTCACTATCGTGAGGTCATGGTAATTCTAATGTCAACTTATCAACTGAAGCCGCGTGAGATAACGCTCCATGACGGCTATGATGTAATCGTTGTCGGCGGTGGTCCTGCCGGCGTTACTGCCGCATACTCCGCAGCCCGCGAAGGCGCTAAGACTCTGCTTATCGAAGCTACCGGCGCACTCGGCGGTATGAGCACGATGGGTATGGTACCAGCGTGGTGTCCGTTCTCGGATAAAGAAAAAATCATCTACTGCGGACTTGCCGAACGCATTTTAAATCTCAGCAAGACAGCTACACCGTTTGTAGACCCGAAGCGGCTCGACTGGGTACCGATAAATCCTGAGTCGATGAAGGTCATCTACGATGACCTTATGGCTGAGGTCGGAGTCGAGGTACTGTTCGGTACGGTCCTATCGGATGTAGATTCGTCAAGCGGTAAGATCAACGCTATAATCGTAACAAACAAGGCAGGAATGTCAGCGTACAGCGCTAAAGTCTATGTCGACTGCACCGGAGACGGCGACTTGTCGGCATTCGCAGGTGCGGAGTTCGAGATGGGTATGAACGGAGATCCGACAGCAGTTCAGATGTCGACCCACTGCTTCTCGCTCGGCGGAGTTGACGACGACGCTTATTCACACGGAATAAATATTCACAGCAACAACCCCGATTCGCCTATACATAAGATAAAGGCAGACGATAGGTATCCGTATGTCACCGACTCACATCTCTGCAACAACAAAATCGGCAAAGGCGCAGTCGGCTTCAATGCGGGTCATCTTCCTGAATTTGACGGCACCTCGCCCGAAGGTCTTTCGAAGGCTTATGCACTCGGACGCAAAAAGGCGCATGAAGTCGCGAAGGCGCTCGCTGACTACTACCCCGAAGCATTCGCTGACGCATTTGTTATCGAAACTGCGCCGCTCATGGGTATCCGTGAGACGAGACGTATCGTATGCGACTACACACTGACTGCAAACGACTATCTGACTCGCGCTACCTTCCCGGATGAGATCGCACGCAACAGCTACTACCTCGACGTTCACCGCACAAAGAAAGAAGTCGAAGAATCCGAAAAGAACGGCGTTTCAGACGCAAACTTCTGCGCACGTTTCGGCAAGGGTGAATCGCACGGTATTCCCTACCGCTGCCTGACTCCGAAGGGATTCGAGAATCTGCTCGTAGCCGGACGCATGATTTCGTGTGACCGCCGCATACTCGGTTCGGTCCGCGTAATGCCGAACTGCCTGACTACTGGTGAAGCCGCCGGACTTGCCGCTGCGATGTCGGCTGCCGGAAATATCAGCGTACACAGTGTCGATACCGACGCGCTGCGCGAAAAATTAAGAAGCTACGGCGCGTACTTTAATTAAGTATGCCCTTGCTGTGAGGTACTAAAAAATCGCAGTATCTTACAAATATTAAAAAAGGAGTCTAAAAAATGACAAAAAAATTTGTATCCTACTCTCTTCTCGCTGCAATGCTGGCGGGAGCCCTTGTATCCTGTTCGGATAAAAATAATCCGATAGATACCCCCCCCCCCGCAAAATTCAGATGTAGAATCTGTCGACACGAACCATGATTCCAACGGTTTCCTCCTCGACTCGATCCCGTCTGATGTAAACTTCGCAAACAAAACGGTTAATATTTTGGTGCGCGAAGCTATCGCGGCAAGCGAGTTTTACGTTGAGGATGAAACCGGCGATATCGTCGATGATGCGCTGTATAAGCGCAATCGCAAAGTCGAAGACAGACTCGGAGTTACGCTTAATTTCATTGAACTTCCGGGTGAATGGGCAGAAAGCAGCATTTTTAACGGCGCTATCCGCCAAAGCGTCATGGCAAACGACGGCGCATACGACATTTGCGCAGTGCTTTCAAATCAGTTAGCGTCCCTTGCAATTGAAGGAATACTCACAAACCTGAACACGCTTGACTATCTCGAATTTGACAAGCCATGGTGGGCGAACGGACTGCTCGACGAACTTACAATTGATAATAAGCTCTACTTCGCTTCAGGCGACGCGTCGCTCGGACTCATCAACGGCATGATGTGCGTATTCTACAACAAGCGGCTCTGCGAAGAGTTCAATGTACCTAATATGTACGAGATCGTCAGCAATGGTGAATGGACGATAGATAAAGCTGCCGAATTGACCAAAGACGTATATCAGGATCTAAACAACGACGGTATAAAATCGACCGGCGACCGTTTCGGATTCACCATGGGAAGCTGGAATCAGCTGTATGGATTTATCGATTCATTTGAGCTTCCGGTGCTCGAAAAGGACAGTGACGGCTATCCGTCAAAGTTTGTATTTGACAATGAGAAAACCGTAAACGCAGTCGAAAAGCTCGTATCGCTTTTCAAGGACAATGACTCTTTTATTACCACAGCGCAGGCTAATGACGGCATTTACACAGATGAATTTCACGACGGCCGCGTGCTCTTCACGACCGGTGAATTCAAGGATACAAATAAATACCGCGAGGTAAGCGCGTTCGATTACGGCGTAATTCCCTTCCCTAAGCTGAACACCTTACAGGAGAATTATCGTACCGCTGCACGCGCGACCTATTCAAGCTTCTGCATACCGATAACCGCAGTCGATCCGGATATGTCGGCAGCAGTGCTCGAATGCTTTGCGTCCGAAAGCTACCGCAGCGTGTCTCCGACATATTTCGAGACAGCCTTAAAGGTCAAGTATTCGCGCGACGACGAGACCTCGCAGATGTTTGATTTAATAAAAAATTCCGTAACTTTTAACTTTGCGTCATCGTTTACTTCGATAATAAACGACCCGCAAAGTGCATTCAAAATATTTGTAGCAGATCTGAAGGACGGCTGGAGCTCAAATATGGCATCATGGATGCCTGTGGCTCAGCAGAAACTTGACGAAACTCTTGAAAAATTGAAGGAACTTCAATAACTCGAGAATTTTTTCCATGGGAAATGAGCTTCTGCTTTGGAATCTCCGGCTGACTTTGACAGTTATCAAATATATATTGAGTTTTGTAGATCAACTACAAAGCTTTAAATAAATTTTATTATAAAGGGAGAACCAAAGATGAAAAAGAAACTCATTTCCTACTTCCTTCTCGCAGCAATGATGACGACCGCACTCGCATCATGCGGCGACGATTCGGGAAGCACTAAAGACACAAAACCTTCTGACTCTTCTGACACAACACCTGTCGACACAGACCACGATTCAAATGGTTTCATGCTCGATTCCCTTCCCGCTGACATCAACTATGGCGGCAAGACCTTCAATATGCTGATTCGTGAGGACGTTGCCAATACTGAGTTTTTCGTTGAGGAAGCAACCGGTGAAATCGTTGACGACGCGCTCTTTAACCGTAACCGCAAGGTCGAGGACAGACTTAAAGTGTCGCTCAACTTTATCCCGATAGCTGGCGACTGGGCAGGTCGTGAAACTATGAACGGCGCTATCCGCAACAGCGTAATGGCGAACGACGGCGAGTACGACCTCTGTGCAGTCCTTTCGAACCAGCTTGCAACTCTTACGATAGAAGGACTTCTGACCGACCTCAACACTCTCGATTATGTTGACTTTGACAAGCCGTGGTGGGCAAGAGGACTTCTTGATGAGCTCGCAGTTGATGACAAACTCTACTTTGCATCGGGCGACGCTTCACTTGGACTCATCAACGGTATGATGTGCGTATTCTACAACAAGCAGCTCTGCGAGGAGTTTAATGTACCTAATATGTACGAAATCGTCAACAACGGTGAATGGACTATCGATAAGGTAGTCGAGCTTACTAAGGACGTATATCAGGACCTTGACGGTGACGGACTCAAGTCGGTTGGCGACCGTTTCGGATTCATAACCGGAAGCTGGAACCAGCTGTATGGATTTATTGATTCTTTCAATCTCCAGATTCTCGAATATGATAACGGATATCCGTCAACATTCGTATTTGATAACGAGAGAGCAACTGATGCAGTTGAAAAGCTTATCTCGCTGTTCAAGGACAACAACGAGTTCAGAACTCACGGTCAAGACAACAACGAGCATATAGATGTATTCCGAGAAGGAAGATCGCTCTTCATTACCGGTGAATTCAAGGATACTAACAGCTACCGTGAAATCAGCGCGTTTGACTATGGCGTAATTCCTATGCCTAAATACGATGAAAATCAAACAAACTACCGTACTACCGCACGTGCGACCTACTCAAGCTTCTGCATTCCGAAAACTGCCGCAGACCCCAATATGTCAGCAGCAGTACTCGAGTGCTTCGCTTCCGAGAGCTACCGCGGTGTATCTCCGGCATACTTTGAGACCGCGCTCAAGGTCAAGTATTCGCGTGACGACGAAACTTCGCGGATGTTTGATATAATCAAAGAGTCGGTAACCTTTAGCTTTGGTACATCGTTCACCATGGCAATTGGTGACCCGCAGAACAGCTTCAAGGGCTTTATCGCAGGATTGAATAGCGGCTGGGCATCCAACATGGCAACTAATATGCCACAGTGGCAGGAAAAGCTCAACACCACTCTCGAAACACTTAGAGAGCTTGACTAATATTATATCCAGTAAATATACGAACTGCCTCGGAAAAATCCGAGGCAGTTTTCATATTATGAGATAAATAAAAGGAATCGCACCATGTCGGTACGATTCCCTGCTATATTATAATATTAGCCGAAATATCTGTCGAGCAGACCCTTGAATGCCTTGCCGTGTCTTGCTTCGTCGCGAGCCATTTCGTGAACGGTGTCGTGGATAGCGTCGAGACCAGCTTCCTTAGCGAGCTTAGCGAGAGCGGTCTTACCAGCGGTAGCGCCGTTTTCAGCCTCTACGCGCATTTCGAGGTTCTTCTTGGTGGAGTCGGTGATAACTTCGCCGAGGAGCTCAGCGAACTTAGCAGCGTGCTCAGCTTCTTCGTAAGCAGCCTTTTCCCAGTAAGCGCCGATCTCAGCGTAGCCCTCACGATAAGCAACTCTTGCCATAGCGAGGTACATACCAACTTCAGTGCACTCGCCGTTGAAGTTAGCGCGGAGACCTTCGATGATTTCCTCAGAAACGCCCTGAGCAACGCCTACAGAGTGCTCAGCAGCCCATGCCATAGCGGTATCTTCTACCTTTTCGAACTTAGAAGCGGGAGCCTTGCACTGCGGACATTTTTCGGGAGCCGCGTCACCCTCGTGAACATAACCACAGATTTTGCAGATATACTTTGCCATAATAATTTTCCTCCGTATATAAATAATTAGATTTTAGATAAGATATCATCAATGCCGACCGATTCGCTGACTATCATGTCGAGCGTGATCGAATCGAGCTTTTCCATTATACTGCTGTTGATCTTGTCAAAAACGAGATGAAACGTGCAGCACTTTTTGTTGTCGCCGTTACGCGAACATTCGTAAGACGAATCAAGGCAGCGGGAAATCACGAGCGGTCCGTCGATTATTTCAACTATGCGCTTCATGCTTATATCCTCCGGCTTAGCTTCAAGCTCGTAGCCGCCCTGAGCGCCCTTCCGCGACCTTACTATTTTATTGAGCACTAATTTGCGCAGTATTTTAACAGTAAAGCGTTCCGGCACATTGACAGCTTCGGCGATAGCCTTTGCGTCCTTGATACAGTTATCACGTGCGAGTTGATAAACGATTCTCAGTGCGTAATCCGCCTCTTGAGTTATCCTCATTGATCGGCACCTCAATTCATACCTTTTTGGTACACATTTATTATACTACATTTTTTCCCGTTTGTCAAGAGGGTTTTCAAATATTTTCGAAAAAAACGAAAAATATTTTTTGAGAAAATTCAAAAAAATTGCAGATACCTATTGACAAAAGAACGCGGATGTGATATAATATATAAGTCAACATAAGTTTGATATGGAGAGGTATCGAAGTGGTCATAACGGGGCTGACTCGAAATCAGTTTGCGAGAAATCGCACGCGGGTTCGAATCCCGCCCTCTCCGCCAAAGCGGCTTATGTCCGCACAAAAATAAGCCGTAGGGATGCCTTACGGCTTATTTTTATTTCTCTCGGAATTATGATATAATAATCTAAAGGGGAGTTCAGATATGAGTGTATTAATTTTTAAAATATTTTGTATCGAATCCGACACGCTGCACTCTCTGTTATGACAAGTGAAAATACAAAATCCGCTCGATATTGAGCGGATTTTATATTTGCTATATTAAATTACTTCAGCGAATTTATCAGCCTTTCCATCGTCTCATTATTCGACTTCTCATTCGCCGCCCACATTGAGCTCAGCTCTTTTTTCTGCTTTGTCGCTAATCTCATGTATAGCGTCGGTGATTTCTCATCGCCGAAAGCATACGCATATACATTAGTGAATTCAAAAGCTATATTGTCAAATATCATATCAAGCATAGCGGCTGACTCATCATCACGCGCGCTCTTTCCCTTTAGCGCTCTCTCGATATATTCAGGACGAATATCGCGCCAGCCGTAATACGCGAGCGCCTCGAGTATAGCTCCCGCCATATCGCCGTCAGCAGTTATCGGAATGATATATCCCGTGCTGTTTCCGCAGGCATTGTAAGTATAATAATCCTCCTGCGCCTCATCGTATTTCGGATATGGAAGTATTCCGAAATCGTCGTTCATTTCACGCATTGTATGCGCGTTACCAAGCTTTGTTCCTAAAAATAGTCCCTGCCCGTTCATAAACAGATCTATCTGATCGCTCTCTGTCTTATAGCTAACCGCGCCGGAATTATAAATAAAGCTCGATAGCTTCTGCTGAAGATCAACGTATCTCTCTGTCAGTCCGACAAGTTTGGGATTATGATCGCTGTCATATTCCGTTATTTTTATGTCTCCAGCAGTAATAAATGCGTCGATCGCCATATTCCATTCAGATATCCAGCCATAACGGTCGTTATCATCAATGACCTGATCGCCGTTTAAGTCACGCGCACCATCCTGTGCGTATTTAAAAAGCTTATCCACAGTCCAGCTTCCGTCATATACGGAATCGTACAGATCAGTTATAGAATATTCTTCGGCTAATTTTTTATTGAAATATACCGCGTAATTGACATTGTAAAATTCACTGTCCATATTTCCGAAGGCTATAGTCATATTTCCGCCTAAATTTGCCACTTCGAGCAGGTTTGACGGCCACCACGGCTGCGAAAAGTCTATGTTTGGGTTGTCGTTGAGGTTCTGGAAATTGCCGTTAAGGGAATCCGAAGCCAAACGATAGGCATATCCGCCGGCTAACTGATAGGCATCGTCGTCAGCCATTATGCTCGAGGTAAGAATACCGAGCCAATCGCCATAGTTCGCCGGATGCTGAATGTCGCGCACGTCATACTTGAAATTGACATTATACAGCTCTTGAACTTTGGCATTACGCCGATAGGTTGCGTCATTTATGACATCACCATTCTCCTCAGTATACGCCAACTTGCTAAGATTCCACAAAAGTATGTTGAAGTCCGCGCCTCCAAAGTCTTTGATCTCCGGCGCATTATCATCTTCGGCTGCGGTCGTATCCGAACTGTCGCCGGTATCGTTCGTGTTAGTACTATCCACGTCGTTCGGCGTTTTCATTTCATTGCCGCACGAAGCTACCGTTGTCAGCGTACTAAGCATTATAGCAAGTGTAAGCAGCTTTGCAATATATTTTTTCTTCATCGTAATTATGCCTCCCAGTAAATAATAAATATATTTGATACATTAAAAATATCATTTATATTATACTCGCTTCTTTTCCAAAATCATATAGAAATATTGACAAAATCTTTTGTTTAATTGACTTAGTCTGCTGAATTATTCTTGCATTTTATTTTTAGATGTGCTATAATATACACAAGAGGTGATAACGTTATGATATTTGAAAATACAGAACGTGATGTGTATTATGAAGAAAGAAGTTCAAGAATGCGTTCTAAAATTTTTACCTTTGATTTTGCAGTAGACAGCAAGAATAATAAACCGCTTTTGTTCGGTAAAAATTTCTGGACAATACAGCCTCATTATCACTCAAAGCTTGAGCTTATATACATACTGAAAGGTTCTATGCGTATGCTTGTCAACTCAGGGGTGTTTGATGTGAACGAGGGCGATCTGTTTGCTATAAATCCGAGCGAGATACACGCCGCCTATATCTGCCGTGAGCACCCGCACGTAGAATACATATTTATTGGTATCGACCTGATGGAATGTCAACTTATCGACGAAAAAGTGCTTAAGGATCTTATGGATAGACACTGTGTGCTGCAAAGAACGAATTACAAGCCAGAATTTGCAAATCAAATTGGCAGATATATGACAACATTTTATGAATTAAACGCAAAGTCGGACAATAACCCGGGTATAAAACTCGAGATGAAGGCAATATCACTATCTATTATCAGCAAATTTATTCAAAATGATTATATTGATTATAGTATAATACAGACATCAAGTTCAGACAACTTTGTTCTGAAGGCCATAAATTTTATCGAAAACAATTACTCACATCAAATCACATCTGCTGAAATAAAGAAAGAATTTTCATACAATTACAGCTACTTTTGCAGATTGTTTAAGAAAAATTTTTTTACTCCATTCTCAGTTTATCTTTGCGAGTACCGAATCTGCAAGGCGGTAGAAGAGATATCCGAAAGCGCTTCAGAGCATATAAAAATCAGCGAAATTTCAAGCCGCGTGGGATTCACCGACTACTGCTACTTTAGCAGCTGCTTCAAAAAGTATGTCAACATGCCCCCAAGTGAATATGCAAAGCAGGTGCGGAAGAAGAAATAATAAATATAAAAATATCGACCTCAATTTGATTAGTAGAAATCGATATTTTGCTATTACAAGCTGCTTTTCTGCTTAGTCAGCTTTAGGAACGCATTTCGCACCAAATCGGCTGGAATTACCATAAACGATATCAGCGTCGCGGCTGCAAGCTGATTGAAGCAATATTGAACAAAGAAGATTCTAATACGGAGGAATAAATACATGATCAGAAAATTAGTTACATACTTCTATGCAAGCGGAGTGACCGTGAAAATAGCAGAGCAGAGAGTATATCTGAGGAAATCGGCGCAGACCTTTATGAGATTGAGCCGGAAATACCCTACACAAAAGCTGACCTGAATTGGATGGATAGGACCAGGACCGGAGCTTCTGGTTGAGTGCAAAACTCTCGGAGGCTGTGAAACCGGCAGTGCGAAGATCATCAGCGCAGGAAAGCTGCCTTGTAAGTATGTTATTCACGCCGTGGGTCCGCGCTGGCTCGGTGGCAAACATGGAGAGCGTGACCAGCTCATTTCCTGCTATCGCACTTCTCTTGCGCTGGCTAAGGGCAAGGAATGTGAGACGGTTGCTTTTCCTCTCATCTCATCCAGCATCTACGGATATCCCAAAGACCAGGCGTTGAGAATTGCCATTGATACGACCAGTGAGTTCCTGCTTGAGAACGATATGACCGTCTATATTGTCATCTTCGATAAAAAGGCGTACCAGATCAGCGAGAAGCTGTTTGCTGACATCGCTGAGTACATTGATGACAACTATGTAGACGAGCATACCGATGACTACTCTGAGCGTCCGCGTCGGATGAATACGCTCAATAAACGAAGCTCTGTTCACGTTTGACCAGAGTTTGCTCGGAGCTTAAGATAGCTACATATTAAAGGTTGTAGGTTTCCGTGATAGTTTTGACGGTTGTGCAGATTTTGATAATATCTAATCATTTATTTATTTGAGGGGGCTATTTACATGAAAATCTTATTTTCAAAGCAAGGAAAGTCTTGTTACTTGGTAGATAAAGAAAGAATAATATTTTGCATTGACAATGCTTATTTTGATATCAATGGCAATGAAGTTCCCGATGAAGATTCATTCCAAAAAAAGCATAAATTTGATGATGATGGTTGGTATCAATATTGGATGGATTACGAGGGGTTGCCTGAACCGCTAAAATCTGAAACAACAGTTGAGCCAGAATGGGAAATTGATGATGCCTTTGGCAATTATGGCTTTCAAAATCAAAAGGGCGATTTTGTAATAGAACCACAATACGCGTATGCTCATGAGTTTACCAATGGTCTTGCTTCGGTAAATCTAAATAGAACTTGGTATAAAACTCCCGAAGGCCAAAGGTACTATGAAAATCACTATGGATATATTGATGGAAACGGAAAAACTGTTATTGGATTCCAGTATGACGATGCATATCCGTTTAACAAATATGGTGTCGCGTTGGTTTCAGATCTAAACGGAGGCTGGCATTTGATTGATTTGAAAGGAAATGAAATCCCTAATACAAGATTTCCGTATATTTCACGCTATGAATATGAAGACCGATATTTAGAGTTTTCACGCAAAGATAATGACGATGCATTAATTGGTCTTTATGATACGAAAGAGCGAAGGATTTTAATCGAGCCAAGATTCAGTGATGTTTCTGTACAAGACGATAACCATATTCTTGTATATGAAAGAGACGGGGAATATGGTGTAAATGATTTTAGACAATACTATGTAAATGGAAAAGGTGATCTAATTTATCCGTGGCTTTATAAACAGAGATTTGCTATTATTGAGCAGCCAGATATTAACGATGTTGCTGCTGTAGCGATTTCTCAATATACTGAACTCACAGGTTATCCTAACAGCTTTTTCCTGCACAATAGGAAAAAATATGAAAGAAAATTTATCTATGGATTATATTCTTCAAAAGAAGAATTTCTAATACCCCTTGAGTATGATCGAATCAGTAAACTACACGACAACATTTGGGGTTGTTATAAAGATGGTATTTTCACACTTATCAAAACGGAACCAAATGATTGATTTCTAAATCTGTATATTAGGAAATAATGTTTGAGATGCTCTCATGAAAATGAGAACTTGCTGTATAAGCTCTTCAGAAAGAATGCGGAGCTGCTAATCGACCATGCGTGGGGCTGGGAGCCTACCACCATTGAAGCAATCAAAGCATACAGACCGAGTACCAACAGTTCAGGTTCGGCAAGTTCAGCACTGTCCATACGAAAGCTCGTCCTCCGAGAGATGGCTGACTCTTGTTCTGGACTTGGTATAAGGGACTTGTTACAGATCAGATCGTTGTAACGGTTGGCTATGATATAGAAAATCTCACAGATCCTGAGCGAAACAAAAAGTATCATGGAGCTATCGTGAAGGATCACTATGGACGGCAGATACCGAAACACGCTCACGGTACTGCTAACCTTGACGGACACACATCATCTACGAAGAAAATAATGTGTGCTGCGTCAGAACTCTTTGACTGGATCGTCGTTAAAAACCTTCTCGTGCGTCGGTTGAACATCGTTGCAAACCATGTCCTGCCAGAAGCAGATGCACCTAAGAAGATCGCTGGATTTGAGCAGCTTGACCTCTTCACGGACTATGCAGCTCTTGAGGCAAAGCAGGAACGGGAACGCGCCGAGCTTGAGCGTGAAAAGAAAATGCAGCAAGCCATATTGACCATCAAGAAAAAGTTCGGAAAGAATGCTATCCTCAATGGTATGAACTTGGAGGAAGGCACGACGGCGAAGGATCGCAACGCGCAGATCAATGGTCATAAGGCTTGATAATGGAGAATTGATTATGGGTAACAGAACAGTTGCCGAGAACTCAGCAAAAGGAAGTCTGAACGCCACCTTGCAAGAAGTGCTGGATTTATTAGACGCTGAGGATGGCAAATCTTTTGAAGAGAAAAAAGAAGAAGCAATCAAGCTACTCAGAAAAGCCGAAGACAGTCTTCTTTCCAATACTTTAGTTAATCTTGCTATTTCTGAAAAAGACACAGCAAAAGTCAAGACAATGTTCTGGGCTTCTGGTAATGTATTTAGTTCAGATAAAACCATTTCGCTAAGACAAGTTGATTCCTCTGACCGTGGGGATTTTCTTGATATTCAACGAGAATATTCTATCGTGAAGTCCATGCTCAAAGAGGAAGTCTATTGTGACATGGTATGGAAAGAACATACCGAGGACAAAAGTCTTATGTGCGCTATCCTAAAAGACGAAACATACATAGGTTATTGTGGAGTAAACAACACGACGCTTGAGCCATGGGAAATTGCAATAGAGATCAAGCCAGAGTGGACTAAGCAAGGGATTGGAGTAATCGCCATAAGTGCGATGCTGGATCAGTTCAAAGCGCGATTAGGGAAATCGACATTTAAGGTCAGAATTGATCCCAGCAATTTCTCAAGTCAAAAGATGTTTGAAAGGCTGGGAGCTGTTCCCAAAGGGATCGCAGAGCTATGGATTCACGATCAGCAGATGCTTGAACAATGCGAAGAAGATAACCTCCACTACATAGATGACAAGATTATCGCTGTGGCTGAGAAGTTTGCTGTTGAGCCAAGAAAATTGCTCAGTCATGTGTTGGAATACTATCTTGAGTGGTAATAAAATCTTATAAATGGATGAAGGAAGAGAAATTGATGACAGAGTACAAAAACCTAACGCACCGCTGAATAAAGGGACTTCCGATTGAAAGTGTTCAAACGCGAACTCTGTCCGAGATCGGTTTCCCGGTAGAAGCAGAAAGACAGTCAAACTTATCTCACTCTGCTGCCTACTACAATTATTTTCAAAAGCTATACGAGTCTCCGTATTCCGTTGTGCATTCAGTGGAAAAAATGTATATCCGACATTTGATGGAACTGCGGAACAATGACTTAGCATTCGATACAACACTCAGCGAATTACATAGATATGGGCTAACATCCGAAGAACTGATCGCTGGTCTTATTTCCGGTTGAGTCTATTCGTTGAGTGCAGAAGAAGCAAACATATTTCTTGACGAGTTTGTCTTCATCATAGAAACTATGTTGCCTCGCCAACTGTCGGATATATACTACTCTTTTAATATAGAGCCAAATCCTGCTCATGGCGTTTTCTTTGATCTTGCGGTAAAGAAACTCGGCATTCCCAAACACACAGACCAAAAGAAAAATAACTACGGGCAATTCATATCCTATACTGCTGTATGTCTCTGTTCATAGAGAAAAACGAAGACGATACTTCAAGTACGGAAAAATCTTTAATGATTGTATGGAAACTGGAATGCTGCAAAGTCAGCAATACATTGTAGCTGCTTCTCATGCGGTAAGATATTTGCGCTGGATGAGATTATGGAGTGGTATGACGAAGAGAACGCTTACTGTCCGTATTGTGATTCCACAACAGTAATTATGGATAGTCAGGGTTATGAAATTACCAACGAGTATCTGCAAGAACTAATGCGATATGCAGATGAGGTAGACGAGTATGAAGAGTAACTACGACGATATTATCAATCTTCCTCATCATGTCTCTTCAACAAGACCGCAGATGTCCATGCTGGATTGTGCAAGCTCAGTTCTCTCCCTTCGCAGCTCTCACTAGCTATAATGCAACGATAAAAAAACCGGGTGTCTGACGGATGAGAAGATTGAATTGGATGAGGACATAAAGGCAGCTCTCGATATGAAGCAAGCCTATCTCATTGAAATGATCAATGATCAGCCGGAAATCTCCGTCACATACTTCCTGCCTGACATAAAAAAGTCAGGTGGCGCGTATGTGACCGTGACCGGAAAGCTCAAACACTTCAACGAATATGAGAGTCTTCTGATTCTGACAGACAGCAAGAAAATACCGATGGATGACATCGCAGATATTGAATGCGAATCTCTTCAAAGGAATAATTTAATTGTCGCTTGCCATGCGACCAAACCGAATACGATTTTTCTTATAATATGACTGTAAGGTAAACAACCGAGCAGTCATATTTCTTTGTATACGGAGGTACTGAATATGAAAAAGAACTTAACCGAGATCATATTTATTCTTGACCGCAGTGGCTCTATGAGTGGGCTTGAGGCAAACACCATCGAGGGCTTCAACTCCATGATCGAGAAGCAGAAATAGGCTGAGGGCGAAGCTATCATCTCCACCGTTCTATTCGACAACACCAGCGAGGTTATTCATGATCGCATTGATATCAAGAGCATCATGCCTATGACCGATGATGACTACACTATACGAGGTTGCACCGCCATTCTGGACGCAATCGGAGGAGCTATCCATAATATCGGCAATGTCCATAAGTATGCGAGAGCGAGAGCTGAGGATGTTCCTGAGCATACGATGTTTGTAATCACTACAGATGGAATGGAGAATGCAAGCCGACACTATGACAGCAAGAAAATCAAAAAAGGATGGCAAGAGAAAATGATGAGAACAATTACCGTAAAATGTATCGTGAATCTCTCTGCAAGACCGGACTATATCGCCATCTCAATAACCATTGAGTCAATCAACAAGAATTACGATAAGGCGATGCCGAACTGTAAATACACGCTACGAAAGCATCAAAGATCGGCAAGGAAACTATAAACGTGAGTTTGCTGGGTATGCTTGTACTTATCGGCTCAAGCTGGCATTTGACTTTGATAGCAAACAGCTTACAAAGGTTATATCTTCTATCGCAAACAGCGGAGCTAAACCGGAATTGAGTATCGCATTCACGGTGAAAAATCCTGTGAAGGGCAGTGAGGAACTGCTGACGAGTGCTACTCATAATGCACGAGAAAAGGCAGCGATTCTATACAGTGCATTCAACTGTGAAATGGGACAACTTCTTTCCATCGACTACAACTGGGGTGAGTTGAACATCATGTCGAGGACGAGCTACGAGATGGAAGATCGTCTCATGCCTCTCGCAGCAATGAACAAATGCTGCGCACCAAAAATCGAGCCAGATGACACTGATGTTTCTGACATGGTAGCATTTACATGGGAGATAAAGTAACTGCTATATTCATAGAAAAAGACGCTTTAGAGCGTCTTTTTCGTTTCCTTATCCTGCCAAAATTGTGTATTTTGTCCGTTGTAAAATGAAGGGGTATTTTACGGGGAGTATCTACGAGGGATTACGATTTTAGAGAATAGCAAGCAAATCCGGTGTACATACACACGGAGATTTTTGATTAAGGAAACCCTCCCCTTAATCTCTAAAATTGCTTGTTGGGAAGCATCTCAAATCTTCTATCTTTACGAAAGGACTGACCGCCTATGGCTAACAGAACAAGACCAAATCAGATTCTCTTCTGTGTCTCGGATGATGAAAAAAGAATCATTAAGGCAAAGATGAAACAGCTCGGAACGAAAAATATGGGAGCGTATCTTCGTAAGATGGCGATTGATAGCTACATTATCAAAGTGTACTATACAGAGTATCGAAAGCTCGCCGCTGCTATCAATAAAGTCGGCTCGAACATCAACAACATTTGCCGGCGGATTAACTCCACCGGACATCATTATCAAGAGGATGTTGATGAGCTGAAAGTGAGGTTAGATGATATATGGATGAAATGCTGTGAGGAAAGTATGAGTATTTGCTGACAACACATATTACAATGGTCATGTTCATAATCCTCTGATTTTCAATTCTTCGGTTGCTCCCGCGTCCTTTGCAAGCTGCGGCAGGATACGGTCAAGCCGATTATGGGCGGCTTCCTCAATCTCCGCACAATGGGAATAAAGCTGCTCGCTCGTCACAAGCGCGGTATAGAGGTCGGGGCAGTAGTTTTCAAGAAATAGTCTGCCGTAATGCCCGATATGGGGTTGCTTATCGGCGAGGGTGGTGCGCTTCTCATGCTATGTGTTCTCCTTTCTTGTCTGCGGTAGAGCACGGCTCATGGGGTTCTTGTGCCTGCTCCTGTTACCGTTGCTTTTTCCATTGTCTGCGCTTCTTCCCCATATAGCGGCGGTTATATTCTGCCTTTTTAGCTCTGCGCCATTCCTGTTCCGCTAATGCAATTCTTTCTTCCTCTGTCAATATAATTTCCTCATGGGGAATTTCCACCTTGCCGACAAAGTTAAAGAAAATCTCAACTTCCTGTGTGCGGCTTGCTCCTTTGCCCTCGGCTTGATGGACAAGGATTTTTTCAACAAACTCATTTATCATGGCGGGGTAAGCTCGGAAAAATCCGTATATTTCTTTACAAGAGCAAGGAATTTTTCAGCGTTGACGGTTTCCCGGCTTATGCGGTCAAGCTCCTGTTGGTCGTGTGCTATGCTCTCGGTCAAGCCCTCTAATTCTGCTTCAAAATCGTGCAGCATTTGCTCAAAGAGCTTATCTGAAAGTTTACCGTTTACATTGTCCTCATAGAGCTTGCGGATTAAGCGGCTCAATTCGTTGATTCGTTTTTCGCTGCTCTGTTTC
>JAAVZO010000036.1 GCA_022791685.1 Clostridiales bacterium | reverse complement strand
TGTGTTCAGCTGATCGATACTAATAGACCGAGCGCTTGAACTTCAAGCTTGTTTGATTTGCAAAACAAATCGTTAACTTGCTGAGTTTCGGGTTCGTTTGAATCTCCTTTCTTCCTTTGTTCGGCTTTCAATGCGCATTTGTTATCCTGAGATTTTATCTCAGGATTTTTTATTTTTAAATTAAAGTTATCTAAAAAATGTGGCAGATTTATCTGCCACATTTTTTACTTTAGCGATTCAAATATTTTCATATCGTGCTTTATGTCTGCTTCTGTCTTTTCTATGTTTCCTGCGTAGTCAGATATTGATACATTTGACAGTCTATTGTACTTTATTTTACTGATCGGAGCTATTCCTCCCCAGTCCGTTACCTCAATGAGACAATATTCGCGAGATTCCGCAATTATGTCGAGCATTGCTGCACTTTCGCTGTCACGTGAATGCTTTCGTTTTAACACTATCTCATTATAAGCCGGTGTAACTGTTTTCTTTGATTCAGCGGCCATTGCTTCCAATATTATTCCGCTTTTTTCAAAATCCGGTGTACATACAGTTAGTGCCAACATAGGTGCTTGCACATCGACGTAACAATAGTATCTTTCCTGTTCAGAATCATATTTTGGAGGCGGTACAATTCCAAAATCACTATCCATATTTCGTAATTCATCGAATACTAACGGGCATCCAAAGTGGAATAAAAATTTGTCCTCGGCGAAAAGTGCACGACCATATGTATATGTACTCTTATATCCGCCTAAATCCTTCCATGTATTTGTGTTTGGAATACATGAAGTATCCATTAGTAGATCGAATATTTTAGCTACTTTTTCCATATTTGCTTCGCTTGTAATCGTAACTGTATAGGTATTATTTTCCGCTTTTATATAGTTGCCGCCGAGCGCAGTGAACAAAATGTTTGGTAATCCACCTTCACCAATGCACCCAAATAGATCGCCAGCTTCCATTTTACTGTCGCCATTGACATCGACCGATATCTGACGTGTCATTTCAGCGAATTTATCAAATGTCCACTTATTATCATTGACCAACTCGTATGGAGATTCGAGATCATAGTCTCGAATTATTTTTTTATTGAACAGCGTCAATCTTGTACAAGCATCGTCAAGTGTGCTTATATCTCCGGTCACAAAATAGTTTTTCCCTTGCAATCTAAAGGAAGATAAGCTATTTTTATCCCACCATGCCTGTTTTAAGTCAATATATTCGACCGTATTCAGATCCGTCAAATACCCTTGTGCCGCCAATGTGTATAAATCAAACTGAAATCCGAAGATGCCATCATATGGACAGTCATTAGCATTGACCATTTTTGTTACATCTTGTATGATTTCGTCAGACTTCGCAAGCTTAATTTTTACGTTAAAGCGTTCCTCGATTGCACGATTTCTATCGTAAATTGCGTCATTGAGGATGTCACCGCTCGAGCTTTCAGCGTAGATGTCCTTAGTCTCATAATATCCACTGTGCTTGCTGCCGCCTGTACCAAGAAAATTAAATTCTTCACCATTGTAATTTTTTTCGGGAAGATTTGAAGCATTTTCGGTAGCTACTGGAGATTCAGTCGATTCTGTGTTACCAGAATCGACTGAATTATCTTGCTGACTTTGGCATGATGATACCAGCGGCAAAAACAAAAGGGTTGTGGATAAGATCGACGAAACTGTTATGTTAAATTTATTTTTAAGTTTCATCATGCTAACTCTTACGCATTTTGCCCATTCAACCATAATTCGCGTACTTTATCATACACCTCATCCGAAATTTCCGGCTCACCATATGATGAGCGAGGCAGTAGCTGGTCTCCAGCAATATCAGGGTTTGTGCAGGCATTATCATTTCGGTATTTATCACGCTGCGATTTATCACGCAAATCCGGAATATCAATAGAAATATTTCCAGCAAGTACCGAGCGATAACCGAGCAAGCCGCATATTCCCATATTTACAGCATCATACACGTCTATCGACCATTCACCATCCGGGCGACCGAGTATCTTTTCAATGAAGAAATGTGTCGGGAAAAAGTCGCTTCCTCCATGCGATGTATATTTTTCAGCAGATTCGGGGGATATACGCGGAGTTGGCTCATAATTTTCCCATTTTCCGACGCAGCGCTTCTCGCTTTCAATATATACATTGAGTGTAGAAGCAGGACTCAATCTACCGGATTCCATCATGCCTTTTTTTCCATAAAGCTCGTAATTGATACTGCACGGTTCACGCTTGAGGTCGCCGTGAATGCTCTTTAATACCGCGCCGTTTTCGAGTGTTACCATCTCGATTCCAGTGCCGCGATAATCGCCAAGCTCAAGAAGATCCTCCGGCGGCTTTACTTCAAAGCCTACGACCTTTACCGGACGCAGTCCAGTCATCATCAAAAGCGGACCGACTGAATGTGTGCAGTAGAAATTAGCGTGCATACGGTTGCGCCAGTGATCGCGCTCTCCATACGTTATCTGTGGCCAGATCGACGAGCAGTCGTGGATGTATTCGCCTTCGCCGTACATTGCTTCTCCTATGTCACCCGACTTATATCTCTGCCACATTTCAAAAGCGTGCTTCATATAGCAGTAGTTTTCTGCGTAGGCATATACAAGTCCGGTCTCTTCAACTGTCTCGATAAGCTCAACTGCCTGCGCCATAGTTTCACAGGGGAGAACCTCTGACAGCACGTGCTTTCCCTTTTTCATAGCGCGGATCGCGAATGGGGTGTGCTCGTTTGCGTAGTTAGCCAATACTACTGCGTCCATATCGTATTCGATAAAGTCGTCGAAGTTGTTGAAAAGCTTAACGTCTATGCCGCAGCCCTCAGCTTTCTTCTTTGTACTGTCGAGAAGTGGCTGATATTTGTCGCAGACTGCTACAAGCTCAGCGTCAGGGTGATGGAGCAGAACATCGATCATCGTCTGACCGCGTGCTCCTCCAAATACTCCGATACGTAATTTTTTATCCATAGTTATTCCCTCCAATATAGTTAAAAATGAACTATATATATTATACCGCATGATTTTGTTTCTGATAATGTGCGATGTTAACAAAGATAATGCCATATATATAGCTATAATAAACAATAAAAGAGAAATAGCTTTAAGTATCTTGACAATAGACCCGTTATAGTGTAAAATGGAAAAAGCTTTTAAATCCATAGAAACGAGGTAATCAACAGGAGGGAGTTTTGGATGTGAAAAATAATGAACTTGAAATTATATCAAAAATAACCGGTTCAAGTAAGTCGGCGGTGAGTAAGGCTGTTAATCATTGTTTCGGGGTCGATCGTGAGAATCGCGAGAGGATATTGTCGGCGGCGAGACAAAATTTATTGGCGCAGTATCAAGGTGGAGATGATCAGCAGGGGTGTGATGTATACGCGATACTTCCTGATCTGCCACATTTTTTCTGGGAGAATATATTGAAACGTCTGCTCAGTCTACGCGACAGAGTAAAATGCAAATTTAATGTATATTCTCGCGATTCAAGCTTTGTTTTGGGCGAATACCTTCGTGAGGCTGAAGAGCTTGGCGCAAAGCTCATACTTATTGCAATAAATCCAGATGAGCCGCAGCATGAGCTTTTAAAGCATTACTCTGAGAAAATACCGATCATATTTCTAATTGAAAGAGTCGACATTCCGAATACCTTCTATGTTGGCAGTAATCCATACGATGACGGTGCAGCTGTTCGGACGAGAGCAAGACTATCAGACTGTTCAAAGGTACTTATAATTGATGATGGAAGCATGAGCTCGCGTGAACGGGTGCGCGGCTTTTTGGCAGAAGGTGGTGGTCTTGACGTATTATACGTGCATATTTCGGATGAGCTCGCTCCAGCTTCGATAATTGCAAGAGAAATATCTGCGCTGCTTGATGATAGGACGGATATTGATTTAATATATTCATGCGCTGGACAGATACGTGAAACGGCGATTGCTGCGGTAAAGTTAAATCTGCGTGGCAAGACGCTTGTCGCAGGGCATGACTTTTATGACCGCAAGACCTTCGAGGCACAGGATAGTGGAAGCATCTGCGGACTTGAATTCATCAGCATAAATCAAGACATCGACAGAATATGCAGCACGACTGTTAATGCTATTGAAAACTATATATACCGAAAATTATTCCCGGATTCAAAAAATATTTGTATACCGTCGATTTAGCTTGAAAGGATCTAACTTGAATGTTTGTTGCATATATGTTGATTTCAGTTTCAGCAGTTTTGTTCAGCTGCCAGTTTCTGTTTCAGAAAAAATACAATGATACTGAAGGTGTCGGCGTTTATGCCGCGTTTCTGTTTTCGTTCTTAACGGCGATTGTAAGGATCATACTTGTGCTTGCGATATATGGATTCGAGCATGAGTTTACTATGTACTCCTCGCTGCTTGCACTTATAGCATCAGCAGGGCTTGTGCTTAACGCATACTTCAGTGCGAAGGCGTTTGAAAATGCAAATATGTCGCTTTATTCAATGTTTATGATGCTTGGAGGCATGATACTTCCGTTTATATTTGGAATCATATGCTTTGATGAGTCGATGACAGTTACAAAGCTTCTGTGCTGTGTATTCATCTTTGTGGCGCTGATCATAAATGTCGACATGAAGGATAAGGGCACGCGTAGTGCGGTGAAGTATTATATCGGCGTTTTCATAACAAACGGTATGGCGGGAGTTATAGCAAAGTTCAATCAATCATCTGCGAATGGAATCAAAAGCAGCAGCTATCTAATGCTGACTGGAATCTGGACGGCAGCAATATCGGTAATATTTGTTATAATTATCGCGTATAAGCAGAAGAAGGTGTTTGTAAAGCCGGGAAGTGCATTGATCTCATCGGCGATGTTTGGACTGATGACTTCACTTGGAAATCTGTTTGTGCTTATTGCGCTTGAGACGCTGCCAGCGTCGGTGCAGTATCCGATGATAACCGGTGGCACTATTGTTGTATCAACGCTGATTAGTTATTTCAGGAAGGAAAAGCTGACTAAACGCAGTTGGATCGCTGTTGCAGTCTCGCTTGCAGCGTCAATTATAATGGCATTTTGAATTTAATATATGAAACTGCTAATGTAATGTTGTGTATATATAAAATCGGATAAGCTTTTTGCTTATCCGATTTTTTGGTATTTGATTGTAGTTTTACAGGAGTTCACTTTCTGTTATTCGGAAAAAATATCTACCTCTTACTTTGGAGGTATTACGGTTCTTGTATATGCAGATTTTACCCTCTAATATGCAAAAAAGTCCGATTTTATCGGACTTTTTTGTTGGTGACCCGTACGGGAATCGAACCCATGTTACAGCCGTGAAAGGGCCGTGTCTTAACCGCTTGACCAACGGGCCTCGTCCCAACCTATTGGTCAGGATTTGGTAGCGGAGATTGGACTTGAACCCATGACCTATCGGGTATGAACCGATTGCTCTAGCCAGCTGAGCTACTCCGCCATTTTTGTTTGTACTTTCGAACCGCTCGTCCTCAGTACTCCAATATTATATCACATATTTATTCGTTTGTCAAGGGGTTTTGATAAAAAAATTTGATTTTTTTTAAAATGTAACTTATGCACATAAAGAGACGGCTGAAAACGCTGAAAACAATTGAATATTAGTCTTGAAAAAAAGAGTAAAATGTGGTATCATTTATATGTCGATAAATTTACTGTCGTCACAGAGTAGATTTTGGTGCGTGAAGTGTCCTATGAACGGGGAGTTGTCGTAGGAACGAAAGCCGTGTTGCGGCTGCGGTATCAAAATCGCATCCCGCTGTTACATACACGGAGCCCTCTCCTTATATGTGGCAATGTCGGAATGTTGCATAATAAGGAGGTTTTTTATGCAAACAAAAGAACTTAAAGAAGAAAGAAAGCAAATGCGTACCCGCGTGTTTGCCCACCCGTTTTCGCCGAGCTACTGGCGCTGCGCTGCTTATCAACTGAAGGATGTGCGCATTCTATGTATAGCCGCCATTTTGGTAGCGGTGCGAGTTGCGATGAAATCACTCGCAATTCCGGTCGGCGAAAATTTGAGCATTACACTTGGATTTTTCGTCAATGCGCTTGGCGCTATGATTTTCGGTCCGGTGGTTGCCGTCATAGGCGCAGCGATATCCGATACGCTCGGCTGCCTTTTATTTCCAAGCGGAGCATATTTCTTTCCGTTCATCTTTGTCGAGATCGCTGGATCGCTGATATTCGCACTCTTTTTATGGCGCGCAAAGCTTTCTACTACCCGAATCATTCTCTCCCGCTTCTCGGTAGTGTTTGTCTGCAATCTTGTAATGAATCCGGCTCTAATGATTTGGTATTACGAATGGCTGAACAATGGTAAAACGTACAAATTTATAACACTTCCACGTGTCATCAAGAATTTGGCGCTGTTTCCAGCTGAAGCTTTCTTGCTTGTAATATTCCTCGGCGCACTGACTCCAGCGCTGATAAAATTGAAGATAATACCGCAGGCACAGGAGAAGATTGAGTTTACAAAGAAGCATTTGATTCTGCTTGGCGTATTGCTTGTACTTGCCATAGCCTTTGTATGTGCATACTATTTCGCATATCTTCCAAATAAATGAGATACTGCCGACCGTTTGGTCGGCTTTTTCTCAAATATATTGTTTTAAGGATAACATTATGAAAAAAAGCTATACCGGTGCAATTTACATTATAATAGCTGCGGTGCTATGGGGACTTTTTCCGTCATTCTCCCGAATTCTGTACGCGAACGGTATCTCGGTAACTCATGCGGTCGCTGGACGGGCTATCGTTGCAGGTGGCATTTATCTTGTGTGGGGGTGTTTTGCCGGAGTTTTCAAAGGAT
Organism: Clostridiales bacterium; assembly: GCA_022791685.1. Classification (GTDB taxonomy): domain Bacteria; phylum Bacillota; class Clostridia; order Oscillospirales; family CAG-272; genus Flemingiibacterium. The sequence continues at coordinate 176,080 of JAAVZO010000036.1, read as the reverse complement.
TGAAAATTAAAGATTATCTATTCCTGACCTTTTATGGCTGCTGCTCGATACTTGGTACATATATTTTTTATTCGCTGTCTATAAAGTATCTGTCGGCAGCAATGGCAGCTATGCTGCTTTATACTGCGCCGGCGTTTGTTATCATATCAAACCGCATTTTCTACCACGAAAAAATCACTCGCGTTAAGCTTATCGCGCTTGCGGCGACTTTTATCGGAAGCTGCTTAGTTGTACGTGTGTACGACATCAGCTCGCTTGTACTGAATTGGCAGGGAATACTGTTCGGTATATTATCGGGTATCTCCTATTCAATGCTTACTGTTATCGGCAGAAAGGCGATATCTCGCGGTCATACGGCACTGCAAAATACCTTCATTCCCGCAATTTCGATCGGCTTGATGTTCTGTATCGCCGTTCCGCCGTGGACTATTCCGATACCGTCGCCGGTCGTTGCTGTCTGCTATCTTGCAGTCGGAGTTATTGGAAGCGTGCTCCCATATTTCTTCTATCTTCGCGGACTGTCGACCGGTATCGATGGTGCGGCGGCGAGCATACTCGCAAATATCGAACCTGTGATGGCGACGATATTCGGCGTGTTGATTTTCCGTGACTCAATTGAGCTATTACAGGTCGTTGGAATAATTATTGTTTTATTTGGCGCGGCAGTACCGTCACTTGCCGAAAAATATACAAAAACTCAATAGTTTAGCGTAAAATGCCGCTCAGGCTTATTAAATCTGAGCGGCATTTTTGATTTATCGTGTTAAAAGTGCAGCGGCGAGCTGAGCGGCTGCGGCGCGCGTGATTACATCATACGGTGCGAGCGAGCTTCCATTGCCGCGCAGTATGCCCTCAGCATTGAGCGCACGCATAGATGACTTTGCCCACGTTGGTATGCTGTCAGGCGATTCGTTGTCGGCAAATACTGCGAGCGATTCGTTATTGCTGAGACCGATTCCAGTGAGACGGGTAAGCATGACCGACGCTTCTGCGCGGGTTATCTGGTTATTCGGGCAGAACACAAGCCCTGCATCTGTTTCGATACCATTTACGACACCGAGTGCCTCAGCAGCGGCTATGCAGCCCTTATACTCGACCGGAATAATATCATCGTCCGCAAATCCGGTGTTGGCGATCGAAAATCCGCTGTATCCGGCGGCATTCATGATGAGCGACAGAAACTCTGCGCGGCTCATAGGCTCGTCGGGATAGAACTTATCGCTTTCTGATGTGCTGATTATGCCATTTCGTACACAGGTTATCACGGCTGAGTTTGCCCAGTGTCCATCCATGTCTGCGAATACCTCGCTTATGTCTGCCTTGTCGACCTTGAGCGAGACCTTGACGGTGTTTGACTTGTTGCCGTATTTGTCGACTGCACGCACTGTGAAGCTGTCATTGCCTTCAAAATCAGCGCGCGGAGAGTAGACATAATAGCCGAGCTCTTTGTCGGTCAGCTTGACGCTTCCGCCTGCCGGCATCGACATTATCTCGTATCGCAGTGAGTCGTTTTCTGGGTCTACTGCTTTCAATGTACCAAGGTAGCTCACGCCCGAGTAAATGCCGACCGTAGCCGCTTCTGGCTGATAGAATACTGGGGCGGAGTTGATCGTGGACAGTGCAAATACAGTGCAGTCGTATTCAGCGCTGAGAGGACTCGAACCGGCGCAGAAGCTGAACGAGGCTTCAAGTTCAGTGCTGGATGTCGGTACGAATCTTAATGAGGAAAGGTTCTTGCGTGCGATCACCTGACCTTCCGTGACGGCTTGATTTCCAAGCATGAGCTTGCCGACCGTGCTGTCTGGAAGTCCAGTTACAGTTATTTTTGATACCTTTTCGATTCCAAGTGCGTCGGCGAAGTCGCTGTCGGTAAAACGGATGTCAGTGCCGGTGATCCCGGTCTTGACCATTGGGTATTCAGCTGCTATCACCTCAAGCCCGGGCGACAGCTTGTAGTTTCCGGCGGCTGAGGCTTGACCTGTTAAAGCCGCAAGAAGCAGTGGCAGAATGGATAATTTGTATATGCGCTTCATTTTATGTTCCTCCTTATATGAAGAAGATTTCATTATGCTTATTCGGTTATCGAACAAGTCTATCCATATTTTTACCGGTTGAGCAATTATTATACACATCCTTGCGCTAAAACATTATATAATTTGTAATTGCCGCTGAAATTTTCTTATTGATTTAATTTTTGCGTGCAATACCTTGAAATATTAACAAAGTTGGTGTATAATAAACAATAATAATCTAATCAATGTTTATTTGGAGGATAATAAAATGATAGATATCAAAATCGAAAGAACGACTGCTCCAAAGCAGAAGCCCGATCAGAGCAAGCTCGGATTCGGAAACTACTTCACCGACCATATGTTTGTGATGAATTACACTGAGGGCGAAGGCTGGCATGACGCAAGAGTCATTCCTTACCAGAATTTCTCATTAAGCCCGGCAGCTATGGTATTCCATTACGCTCAGGAAATGTTTGAGGGACTTAAGGCATACAAGACTCCAGATGGTCATGTACAGCTTTTCCGTCCGCAGAAGAACATCGAGCGTATGAACAACACCAACCTTCGTATGTGCATTCCGCAGGTTGACCCTGACGATGTACTCACCGCTATCAAGACGCTTGTTTCAGTAGACAAGGACTGGGTACCGGAGAATGAGGGTACATCGCTCTACATCCGCCCGTTCATCTTTGCTACCGACGCTCATCTCGGTGTTCATGTTGCTAAGACCTACATTTTCTGCATAATCCTTTCTCCGGTAGGCTCGTACTATCCTGAAGGAATCAATCCGGTCAAGATATTCATCGAGACCGAATATGTCCGCGCAGTCAAGGGCGGCACTGGCTATGCAAAGGTCGGCGGAAACTATGCAGCGTCGCTCATTGGTCAGGAAAAGGCTGAAAAGCTCGGATATGCTCAGGTACTCTGGCTCGACGGTATCGAGCACAAGTACATCGACGAGGTCGGCGCGATGAACGTATTCTTCGTGATCGACGGCGAAGTCATCACTCCTACGCTCGAGACCGGAAGCATTCTGCCCGGCGTTACCCGTGCTTCGTGTATCGACCTGCTCCGCAGCTGGGGCTACAAGGTCACCGAGCGCCGCCTTGCAGTTGACGAGGTAATCGCGGCTCAGAAGGCTGGCAAGCTCGACGAGGCGTTCGGTACCGGTACAGCAGCTGTTATCAGCCCGATCGGCGAGCTGAATGACGACGGAGACAAGATGATCGTCAACGGCGGCAAGATCGGCCCGATCTCGCAGAAGCTGTACGACAACCTCACCGGCATTCAGTGGGGCAGACTTGAAGATAAGCTTGGCTGGACTGTCAAGGTAGACTGAGTTTATACGGATCTAAATAAAATATAAAGCATGAAAGGCTGTCGAATCTGACAGCCTTTCGCTATTCTATGGAATTTTATCAGTAATTTGTCGTAAAAGTATTGACATATCCTTGATAGTGTGATATAATGCTTTTAACATAATTTTGATATATGATATTAAAATTAAAACTAATTTTATAATGGGTTTTATACCTACGGAGGTTAATTATGCTGTATTATATCGACAATGACCACGCGCCTAGCATACTGCCGGATGGTAAGAAGTGGAAGCTCGTCTGGAACGATGAGTTTGACGGCGATTCGCTTGATACTACGAAGTGGGATTTCCGCCTTCATCTGCTGCACCAGCGTCACAATACATTCACGACTGAAGGCGTTACGGTATCAGATTCTAAACTGAAAATATCGCTCATCGAGAAGGATGGACAATATTATTCGGCTCATCTTCAGACCGGATACAACTTTCTAGATAAGCCCGGTGATTCAGATTTCGAGGGTGCATATAAATACGAATGGCCTATTGCAAAGCTCGATGAGCCGAAGTTTATGCACAAATACGGCTACTACGAATGCCGCTGCAAATTACAGGAGCAGCCCGGCTGGTGGTCGGCGTTCTGGCTCCAGTCACCGATAATCGGTGCGTCGCTCGATCCGTCGTACACCGGAATTGAGTGCGACATTATGGAGAACTTCAAACGTGACGGTACCTGCACCTGCGGCAATATCTGGGGCGGATACGGTAAGGATCGTGTCGGAAATGACAAAGACAAGCGCACCGGACGTGTCAATTACAACTGCGGAGAGGGTGACGCTGAGGGTTTCCACATTTTCGCTGTAGATTGGAGTCCTGAGGGATATATATTCTACTGCGATGGCAGAGAAGTATCGCGCACGAATGAGCCGGTTTCCGACTGCGAGCAGTTTATACTTGTATCGACTGAGTGTCAGGGCTACCGTCGCGGCAATGAGCCGTCGCCAGAGCTCAAAAAGGCAGTGCTTCCTGATTGCTTTACAGTTGACTATGTTCGCGTATATGACGAAGTGAAAGAATAATATTGAAACTCCGCTCCTTATAGGTGCGGAGTTTTTATTTTGGTTAAATGTTCCTAATTTATGAATACTATATAAATTTATATTTTTTTACCTAAAAACTATTTCTTTTTTTGACAATCCATGCTATAATAAAGGTACAGACAGAAAATTACATACATTAGCTAAGATCATAAAAAATCGGAGGTTCTAATGAAAAAATATAAAATCACACTGACAGCGCTTGCGGCGGCAATGCTGATGTCGTTCCCGCTGAATGCGCTGTCATATACAGGCCTTGGCGAGATTGATTCGCTCATGCGCGATACCATCGGTGACAAGCTTACATATACAGAATTCAAGTCTACCGACCAGAGCGGACGGACGCAGAACTCTTACATATTCGAATACGACCCAAGCGGTGACGTACTGCCGCTCGTCAGATACGGTGCAACGATCTACGGCAAGGACCGTCTCGGAGCGCTCGTTTCAAGTGAGAAAAATTCGGGAAGTCAGGTGCTCGGCGCGATAAACGGCGACTTTTACAGTATGCAGACCGGAGTTCCGCTCGGCGTTATGATAGACGGCGGACGGCTTGTGTCTACCGATGACTCGAAGTATGCTGTCGGATTTACATCTGACGGCAGAGCTATCATCGGCAAACCATCAGTCAAGCTGTCGCTTGTCAACCTTACTCGTGGCTGGGACGCTGTGGAGATCGACCAGCTGAACAAATTCCCGACGATTTGGGGCGTATATATGGTGACAGACGATTTCGCGTCGACTACGCTGTCGGCGAGCGAATCGCTTGAAATCGTTATCGAGCTCGACGGTGATATCAAGGCGAGCGGTTCAGTAAGCGGACGCGTGCGCGATGTTGTTCGTGACGATTGCAACACCAATATTCCTAAGGGCTGTGCGGTCATAACTATAGCGAATACTTTCGAAGATTATCCACTTTTCGCCAACCTTGAAGTAGGCGATGAGGTGCGCATTGATACCACCTGCGAGGCGGGCTGGGAGGATGTTGTAACTGCGATCGGCGGCGGTGATCTGATACTTTCTGACGGTGTTCTTCCGGACGGCACTATCGATGAGGCTCACGAAAAGGTGAGCAATCCGCGTACTGCCGTTGGAATAAAGCCCGACGGGAAGGTCGTATTCTTTGCGGTAGACGGACGCAGCTCGTCGAGCCGCGGACTTACTGAAGCTGAATTGTCGGCGGTCATGAGCGAGCTCGGATGTGTTACTGCACTCAATCTTGATGGCGGCGGCTCGACTACGGTCATGGTCAAGGGTTCTACCTCGACCGACTGCGTATATGTGAATTCACCTTCGGACGGGAGCTATCGTTCGCTTTCGAATGGTTTACTGTTTGTAAGCCGCGAGAGCTCAGACGGAATCGCAGCAGCGCTTTCACCGATTCCGAATACGCCGTATCTGCTTCGATACAGTACGATTAATTTTGTTGCGCAGCCGCTTGACCGCGCATATGTGCCGGTCGGTGAGCAAATAGGAAGCGACCAGCTGTCGATCATGTTCGACCCGAATGAAGTGTACGCCAATAACGTAGGTAGTGTGTCGGGTGCAGCATTCACTGCCGGCGGAGTTGCGGGTGAATATAAGTTCATTATTTCCACAACAAACGAAAATCCGATATACGGAAATGCTTCGGTGGTTGTAGTAGATCATCTCGATGATGTGATCGTCGAGCCGGCAAATGCACGAATACTCCCGGGCTCGATCGTACCTATAAATGTAACTGCGCTGTATAAAGGACGTAGTGTGATTCACTCGGCTGATTCGTTCTATTATACGCTCAACGGCACGCATATCGAGTCGAGCTCTGAGGATTATCCTGGTGCTATGCTTGTATGCGACCTCGGTTATCTCGATGTCGACGGAAATTTCCATGCTTTTGCCGGAGTCTCCGGCGATGTTGAAATCGGCGTTTGGTACGATGAATTTGTTCGCTATGTGAAGCTGCATATCGGCGATGGCTCGGATGTTGTTTCTGATTTTGAGGACGCGGCAGATATCGGCAATTTCTCGGTTTCTGCTGGAAAATCTGTGAACGATATGTACTTCTCACCCTCTGACGGCGGGTATAAGTCAGAGTCTGCGCTTACAGTCGGATATTCGTTCGAGAACAGCTCGGTCGAGCGGCTTGTCGATGTAAAGCTTCGCAGCGGATTCCCGATCTCGCCGGACGCACAGAGTATCAAGCTTTGGATAAGCGGTGACGTATCAGGAAATATGACCGCTTCGGTGGCTGATGTATCAGGCAATATATACGATATTTCCTATGTGGTAACGAAAGATTATTCACGTCAGAATGGCTGGCGTGAGCTTACGGCGGTTATCCCGGCTTCACTCAAAAATGGAACGCTTACGCTTGAAAGCGTATTGTCGATAAACGACCTTGGACGTGCCGACCGGACTATAAAGCTTGACAATATTATGGTATATTATGGCGAGGAAGAAGACATCCCGCTTAATGGACTGGACGGACACTGGTCGAAGGACTATATTCTGCGCCTTTATGATATGGGCGTGATAGAGGATTCCGATTGCGATAATGTTGACGGCACGCTCGTTTACTCCCCGAGCGATGAACTGAGCCGCGGCGAATTCACAAAGCTGCTGCTGAGATGGATGGGAATAAATGCCAGTGCATATGCGGAGCAGGGGATCGTGCTTGAAGCTGACACTCCAGCTGACAAGCTTGCGTATATCCGTGCGGCTATCGCTAATGGCATTATGAACGGCTACGGTATCGACGAGAACGGCGTGTGGATATTCAATGCGAACGCGCCTATAACACGTCAGGAAGCTTTCAAGGTCATAGGCTCGCTTCTTGATAACAGCGAAGTTATATTGAAGTTTGCGGACAGCATAGATATCCAGGATTGGGCTTACTCCGGAATTGCAAAGTGCGTTGCTGCCGGTGCGGTGAACGGTTATGAGGACAACACGATACGTCCGAATGCCAATATTTCGCGCGGTGAGCTTGCAGCTATACTTTCAAGAATTGGATAACACAAAACGACGGCGCGGATATCCGCGCCGTCTCTGTATAATTATTTAACCTTTTCGAAGCTCGCTTGGAGTCTTTCCGATTACTGATTTGAAGGTTCGTGTGAAATATGACAGGTTGTCGTATCCGCATAGACGAGCTGTTTCACTTACGGTGATCCCGCCCTGCTTCAGCATCCGCTCGGCTTCACGGCAGCGCAGGTTGTTTATATACCGCACGACCGTATATCCAGTCTCGCGCCTGAACTCACGGCAGAAATAGTACTTGCTCACGCGAACGTAGGCGGCTATTTCGTCTATGGTCATAGGCTTTGAAATGTGCGAGTTTATATAACCTATAGCGCGCCGCACAGTATCGCTGCGCTCCTTCGTGCGGTCATCGGGGTGTGAATAATTGCGGCAGAGATAGACCATAAGTGACAGTATTTCGGATTTTGTCGCAGCAGCAGCGAATCGGTCAGGATTCGGCTGATCATATTGTTCTATCGCGTCGATAACGCTGCAAAAGTGCTCTGCGGCAGTTTCATCGCGCACTAAACAATCAAAGTCCAGCGAGGATATGTCGATATTATTTTCCACGCAGAATTTGCTGTCGATTATCAGGCAGTCATAGCGTGTACTGTCGTTTATTGTGACCTCGTGCAGAGAATTCGAGCTGAATATTACAATATCGTTCGGCTCGGCATAATATATCTGGCGGTCGCGCATAGCTGTGCCGCTGCTTCTGAAGTAGAGCAGCTCGATGTTCTCATGCCAGTGCAGCGGGCAGCCATTGCTGATCGTCCATCGGTGGTATATAAACGGTCGCGATGGGTCGGGCACTATATGTGATTCGTAGAAGTTGTTTATCATAATTATAGCTTGCTTTCTTTTTTGAATGGAGCAATATTGTGTCAAATAAAGGCAATATTAAGTATTGATATATTTGCAATAATATTATATAATAAGCTTACAAAAAAATCAAGTACCTTTCTTGAATTATTTTGTTTTAATCTTGATAAAAGGAGATATTATCATGTATAATTTCAATATAGGCGCACTGCTTGAATCGTTCAGATGCCCGACCTATGAAGCAGTTAAAAAGGCTGCTGAGCTCGGACTCAACGGTGTTCAGCTTTACGCTACCAGAGGCGAGAATGCCCCTGAAAACCTCTCCGGTGCTAAGGCTAAGGAGCTGCTCGCTTACGTTAAAGACAATGGACTTTGTTTCTCTGCACTCTGCGGCGACCTCGGTCACGGCTTCGGAAATGCTGAGCTTAACCCTGAGCTCATCGAAAAATCGAAGCGCATTCTTGAACTCGCAAAGGAACTTGACTGCAATATTGTAACTACTCACATCGGTGTTGTTCCGAACGATCCTAACCATGACCGCTACAAGATCATGCAGGAGGCTTGCGGTGAGCTGGCTCGCTTTGCTGATTCTATAGAAGCGCATTTCGCTATCGAGACCGGTCCTGAGACCTCAGCAGTTCTAAAGGGCTTCCTCGACAGTCTCGGTTCTACTGGTGTTGGCGTAAACCTCGACCCAGCAAACCTCGTAATGGTTACTGGCGATGACCCTGTAGGCGCTGTTCATAACCTCAAGGATTACATTGTCCACACTCATGCTAAGGACGGACGCAGACTTGCGATCGGAAATCCTGAGTACATCTATGGCGTAGTTCATCCAGTTCCGGAAGAATTCCAAGGTATCAAATACTTTGAAGAGGTACCGCTTGGCACTGGCTCGGTCGACTTCCCGGCATACCTTGCAGCACTCGAAGAGATCGGTTATAAGGGCTATCTCACCATCGAGCGTGAAGTAGGACCTACTCCCGAAGCTGACATCAAGCTCGCGGCTGACTTCCTCAGAGGAATTATAAATAAGTAATTTGTCCTGCCTTATTCGGCGGAATTATATAAAAGGAGAGATAAATATGTCTAAACTCAGAGTTGGACTCATTGGCGCTGGTAACATTGCCGGCACGCATATGGGTGCGTATAAGCACAATCCTAATGCAGAGGTAGTTGCAGTCTGCGATATCGATATCGACAAGTGCAATGCCTTTGCTGACCGCAACAACATTCCGAAGCGTTTTGCAAGCGTTGCTGAAATGCTCGCAAATGTTGAGCTCGATGCAGCTGATGTATGCGTATGGAACTGCGCTCATGCTGAATGTGCAATTGCAGCTCTCAACGCCGGACTTGATGTAATGTGCGAGAAGCCTATGGCTATGAATGCTGCTGAGGCTGAAGCTATGCTCGACGCTGCAAAGAAGAACGGCAAGCTTTTGATGCTCGGCTTCGTTACTCGTTTTTCAACTGAAGCCCGCATTGCTAAGGACTTCATCGACCAGGGATATTTCGGCGATATCTACTATTCGAAGGCTACTTATATGCGCCGCAACGGAAATCCGGGTGGCTGGTTCGCAGATAAGGACCGTTCGGGCGGCGGACCTATCATTGATATCGGTGTACATCCGCTCGACCTCACCCGTTACCTGATGGGCAATCCTGAGCCTGTATCGGTATTTGCTGTTACCTCCGACCTGCTTCACGATGACCGCGCTAAATTGAAGACCAGTGTGGGCTGGCATCCGGATGGAGCTGATCCTAAGAAGGATAAGTGCACCGTTGAGTCGAACGCTGTAGGTATCATCAGATATGCAAACGGCGCTTCCACTCTGCTTGAAGCTTCATATGCACTCAACTGCGAGCCTAAGGGCGAGCGCAGCCTTTACGGTACAAAGGGCGGTATCTGCCTTGACGGTATGAAGATCTATAGCGAAATGAACGGTTTCATGACTGACGTACAGCTTAAAGACCTCAGCACCTACTGCGAGAATAAGGAAATGTTCCAAGCTGAAATCGACCATTTTGTTGATTGCTGCCAGAACAAGACCGAATGTATGTCTCCAGCAGCTGACGGCGTTGTTATCATGAAGATCCTCGACGCACTCTACGAATCTGCAAAGACCGGCAAGTCGGTTGACATCAAATAATTTGTCATAATAATTAAAGGGCTCTGCATATATAAATGCAGGGCTCTTTTGCACTGTGGATGTCTATTACGACGAAATAGCTCGATATTGTAAGATTTTTTGTGAATAGTGACGATTGACAAATCGTCATAGTTGGTTTATACTAACATCTATAGGTTAGTGATGACTAACACAATATTTATAATCAAAATAAGCTCAACATGAGCTATGGAGGAAATAATGACATTGCGGAGCATAGCTATAGGTGAGCAGTGCCGGGTCGGAAGCATTTCGCTAAGGCATGATACTGCCAAACGGCTCGAAATGCTCGGACTTACCGACGGTACGCTGCTTACATTGCTCAACAAAAAGAAAAACGGCGCAGTAATTGTAAAGGTACGCGGTACGAGATTTGCTTTTGGACGCGAGATTGCGGACGGAATCGAGGTCACACATGGATAACAGCGAAAAAAGGCCGGAGACACGCAATTCGAACGAGCTGAGGATAGCTTTCATCGGAAATCCGAACTGCGGCAAAACTACATTATTCAACGCATATACCGGTGCGAATTTAAAGGTCGCGAACTGGCCTGGCGTTACGGTCGAGAAAAAAGAGGGCTCATACAAGTTTCAGGGGCACGACTTCAAACTAATTGATTTGCCCGGTATCTACTCGCTTACATCATATACGATGGAGGAGAGGGTATCGCGTATGTGCATACTTTCAGATGAGGTCGACGTTATAATCGACGTTACTGACGCGTCGGCGCTCGAACGCAATATGTACCTCACAATGCAGCTTATCGAGCTCGGCAAGCCAGTAGTAATGGCGCTTAATATGATGGATATCGTCGAGGAGCGCGGTATGGAGATAGACCTGCACCGTATGCAGGAAATGTTGGGAATACCCGTTATACCTGTAAGTGCGCGCAAGAAGACCGGACTGGAATCACTCATGCACGCAGCGCTGCACCACAAGGATATGTCAGCGCGTCATCGTATCGAGCATCATCACAAGGTAGGCGAGAATGCGGAGCTTCATCAGGAGTACGCGCTCGTTTATTCCGATAAAATCGAAGCGGAGATCGCACGTCTCAGCGCTGAATTGAAGGCTGAGTATCCAAATATGCAGAATCCTCGCTGGCACGCTATTAAGTATCTCGAAGGCGACGCGGACGTAATGAAGGACCACCCGCTGCCGTCTGAGGGGAAGCTCAACGACAGCCGCGAGAGCGCGATGATAAATGAAAAGTACGACTTCATCGAGGAAGTCATCGGCGAGGTGCTCGTCAACAAGGACGAAAAGAGTGCGCTCACCGATAAGGTCGACCGACTGCTGACGCACCGCATTTGGGGAATACCGATATTTCTATGTATAATGGCGGCGGTATTTGCGCTGACGTTTACGCTCGGCGACTGGCTTAAGGGTTACTTCGAAATGGCACTCGAAAGCTTCTCGGGAGCCGTGTCCAACCTATTCGCTGCGATTCATGCAGGCGATTTGATCACGAGCCTTATTGTCGACGGAATCATCGCCGGAGTCGGAGGAATTCTTACATTCTTGCCGAATATCGTGATACTTTTCTTCGCGCTGGCAATACTCGAGGACAGCGGATATATGTCGCGTGTCGCTTATGTCATGGACGGTCTGATGGGCTCGATCGGGCTGTCGGGACGTGCGTTTATACCAATGCTGCTCGGATTCGGCTGTACTGTTCCGGCTGTCATGGCATCGCGTGCGCTTGAAGATAAGCGCGACCGGCTGAAGACGATATTCGTAACGCCGTTCATGTCCTGCTCGGCGAGACTGCCGGTGTACGTGCTGCTGTCGCAGATGTTCTTCGGCAAGTGGGCGGGGATCGCTGCATTTTCGATGTATCTTATCGGATTGATAATGGCGATAGTTGTAGCAAAAATCGTATCGAAATGCACAAAAAAATATGAAGCTCACACGCTGCTTATCGAGCTGCCGGAGTACAAGACACCGAACGCGCATACTATATTTATCTACGTCTGGGATAAGATAAAGGACTACCTCACAAAGGCTGGTACTACGATATTCTTAGCGTCGATATTACTGTGGTTCTTGCTAAATTTTGGAATGACCGGACTTGTCGAGGACATGAGCCAGAGCTTCGCCGCTATGATCGCAAAATTCATCGAACCGATAATGCGTCCGACCGGACTTGGATATTGGCAGATAATCGTCGCGCTTATCTCGGGAATTGCAGCTAAAGAGGTCGTGGTATCGAGTATGTCCGTGCTGTTTGGTATCGGCAATATCGCGTCGGCGGAGGGCATGGCGGCATTGTCAGGTGCGCTCGGAGCAGCTGGATTCGGTGCAGCAAACGCTTATGCAATGATGATATTTGTACTGCTGTACATCCCATGCGCTGCTACTATCGCTACTATACGCCGTGAGAGTGGTTCGACTAAATTCACGCTCGGTACTGTCGCAATGCAGCTTGGCACGGCGTGGATCATGTCGGCGGTCGTGTATAACGTTATTATGTTATTTATTTAAATACAAGGAGAAGGAAAATGGCACTGTTAAATGTTGATTTTTATTCGGAGGTTCTCGGAAAGCAGGTTCAGGCTGACGTGATACTTCCGCAGCGCTCGCGTGGAATGATCGGTATGAAGGCAATCGACGATAAGGTCGATACCTATCCGACGCTGTATCTGCTGCATGGTATGAGCGACGACCACACGATATGGGGGCGTCGCACGTCGATCGAACGTTACGCATCCGAAAAGGGAATCGCGGTGGTCATGCCGAACGGCGACCTGTCGTGGTATACAAATATGAAATACGGCGGCAACTATTTCACATTCATGTCTGATGAGCTTCCGGCGGTTATGCGCGATTTCTTCCCGAAGATGTCGCCGCGCCGTGAGGACACCTTTGTTGCGGGTCTGTCGATGGGCGGCTACGGCGCGTTCAAGTTAGCGCTCAATGCACCTGAGACATTCTCATGCGGCGCATCGCTGTCTGGTGCGCTCGATTTTGCGACCTTCTACGACCGTTCGAAGCCGGGATTCGCTGAGATGATAGCTGGTGACCTCGAGACTGAGTTCCGCGGCAGTGACAATGATTTGTTTGCGGTCGCTGAGCGGCTTATCAAGAGCGGCAAGCCGATTCCGAAGCTGTATCAGTGGTGCGGCACGGAGGACTTTCTGTACAACGACAATCTCCGTATGCGCGACCATCTACAGAAGCTCGGCTACGACCTCACCTACAAGGAGAGCGAGGGCAATCACAGCTGGATCTGCTGGGATAAGTGGATTCAGGACGTGCTGAACTGGCTTCCGATCGGTGGATGAATTGAATAAAACTGCGCTCATGTGTGATGTATTCACGCATGAGCGATTTTTGTTAAAGCCTGTTAGCTGTGCATTGGTGTTTACTTAAAAGCGATTTTTTAGTAATAGCTCTATAAATTCAAGCGTCATTCTGCGTTCTCTTTTATTGAGCTTTCCAAATTGCTGTTCAAGTTCATTTTCGAGATATTCCTGTTGATTCAGGTCTGCGCCTGTTATAAAATAGCATATATCGCAGTCTAAGACGTTGCCGATTTCCGAGAGCATATCAAGATTCGGCTTGGTAATACACCGTTCTATTTGACTTATATATCCTACGGATACGTTTATCATTTCCGCGAGCCGTTCCTGCGTGATGTGCGCAGCGGTTCGCTTTTGCTTTATTCGTTTTCCGATTAAATTATAATCTACACTCATTACTATCACCTCGTATATGATTATAACAGTCTGGACTAAAAATAATAGATAGTAAATATAAAAAATTTAGAATTACTATTGACAAATAGCGATTTGCATGATATAATAGGATTACTAAGAAATTTAGCGAATAAATATACAACAAGAATCGAGAGAACCTTGTAAAGTTTATTTGACAATCGGATTTTAACTATATAATGAAATAATAAAAATATTTTTGGAGTGTAACTTATTATGTATAAAAATGTTAGTGGAAAGATTAAGGTCGTAGCAAAGGTATTTGCTGTGATTGGAATAATCATATCAATAATTTGGGGACTTATTATATTTAAAAGCGGATTATCAACAAATTCTTCATATAGCAGTGAATTTGATGGAACCAAAATTGCAATACATGGACTTTTAGTAGGAGCAGTTGGTTCACTGTTATCATGGCTTGCATCGCTTACACTATACGGTTTTGGTGAGCTTATTGAACAGACCTGTAAAATATCTGCAAATCTGAGTGACGCTCAAAATCAACGTCTTGATCAAATATATGGAAAAAATGCAGCGAAAAAAACTGCTGAAATTGGGAAAGAGCTGTTAAATCAGCTATATGACGATGGTATGATTACTGAGAATGAATACAAGCAAAAGATTGAAGAAATCGCAAAATAAAATGAGCTTCTAAATGAGTTTTGAGATTAAGCTGCGCGCTAAAGAATAGTGCGCAGCTTTTATATTTGATTTTAAAAATTTAGGATTGCTGCGGTATTTGTCGGCAGTGATTTAATTGTATAGGGCAGCATTGTTATTAAGAATAATACAAAACTTTAATTTCTTGTAACTTTAGGCGGAGTGATATTGACATTTGGTTCGATTTGCGATAAAATATAATATGAGGGCTTTTTGCTCTCATGAGGAAGTTTTCCTTAATTTTAATTTTACATGAAAAAGAGGTACATTCTCATGTCAGAAGACATTAAAAACACCGAAAAAGGCGGAATTTCCGTCGAGATCGAACACATATTTCCAATAATCAAAAAGTGGCTCTATTCCGAAAAGGAGATTTTCCTTCGCGAGATAGTCTCCAATGCCTGCGACGCTGTAACTAAGCTGAAGCGGCTCGCGTCGCTCGGCGAGGCGAAGGACCTCGACGGCGAGGACTACAAAATTACAATAACGCTCGATAAGGCTGCACGTACTCTTACCGTATCTGATAATGGTATCGGTATGACCGAGGACGAGGTCCGCCGTTACATCTGTCAGATAGCACTTTCGGGCGCACTTGAATTCGTACAGAAGTACGAGGGTAATGACGTTGATACGTCTAAAGACGGTATCATCGGTCACTTCGGACTCGGATTCTATTCATCGTTCATGGTCAGCAACACCGTTGACGTTATCACTCGCTCGTATACAAGCGACAAGGCGGTAAAGTGGGTTTGCACTGAAGCCGGCGAGTATGAAATAACACCCGATTGCTTCCGTGCTGAGCGTGGTACTGACGTAATCATGCACATCATGCCAGAAGAGGAAGAGTTCCTCGACGAGTTCCGTATCCGCGGCATACTCGATAAGTACTGTTCATTCATGCCGGTTGAGATCTATCTCGACGTTGTAAAGACTGAGGAAGAGAAGGCAGAGGAGAAGAAGGACGATAAAGATGAGGCGAAAGAGCCGGAAGCTCCCAAGCCTATCAACGATATTCATCCGCTTTGGCAGAAGAATCCGTCCGAATGCACCGACGAGGAGTACGACAGCTTCTATCACAAGGTGTTCAACGACTACCGCGAGCCGCTGTTCCATATTCACCTCAATGCAGACTACCCGCTGAATTTCAAAGGAATACTCTACTTCCCGCGTCTCGCTCACGAGTACGACAGCCTTGAAGGTCAGGTAAAATTATATTACAATCAGGTATTCGTTGCCGACAATATCAAGGAAGTCATTCCGGAATTTTTGCTCATGCTCAAGGGTGTGCTCGACTGTCCCGAGCTCCCGCTTAACGTATCGCGCAGCTATTTGCAGAACAGTGGCTATGTCGCTAAAATTTCGGCGCACATCGTCAAAAAGGTCGCAGACAAACTCAATTCGATGTTCAACACCGAGCGTGAAAACTACGAGAAGCTCTGGAATGACCTCAAAACATTCGTTGAGTATGGCTGTCTTCGTGACCACAAGTTCTACGAGCGCGTAAAAGATTCGGTACTCTATCAGAATACCGATGGCAAGTATAAGACGCTTAATGAGTATCTCGAAGCTGCTAAGGAAAAGCACGAAAAGACTATTTACTATACCGCTGACAAGACCGCTCAGGCACAGTACATTTCTATGTTCGCTGCTGAGGGTATTGAGGTAGTGGTGCTCGACAAGCTTATCGACAATCAGTTCATCAACGTTATCGAGCAGGAGAACGAGGGTGTTAAGTTTGTTCGTATCGACGCTGACGTTGCTGGTGCGCTGAAGGCTGAGGGTAAGGCTGAAGAAAACACCAAGCTTGCAGACCTCTTCAAGGAAGTAAGCGGCAACAAGGACTTGAAGGTCTCATTTGAGCTTCTGAAGAATGAAAAGATCCCGGCTGTACTCAACATCTCCGAGCAGTCGCGCCGTATGGACGACATGATGAAGATGTACAGAATGTCCGGAAATGATACCGGAGACTTCAACTTCCCGACAGATGCAACGCTCGTTGTCAACGCTTCAAGCCCGCTTATCAAGCGCCTTGCTGACGCAGTTGAGGAGTCGGAGGACAAGTCGAAGAAGATCGCAAAGCAAATATATACCCTTGCGCTGCTTGCACAGCGTCAGCTGACGGCGGACGAGTTACAGAGCTTCCTTGCCGACAGCTTTGATATGCTCGAAAACATATAATTAGTAATTAAGGAGTGAGCATAGTTGGCATCTGTTTATGGTAAAAGACTGAAAATATCTATATTCGGTGAGTCGCACGGACAGGCTATCGGCGTGGTTATCGACGGATTTCCTGCCGGAATGGCAATTGATTATGACGCGGTCGCAGCGCTTATGCGCCGCCGCGCACCTGGAGGCACATTGTCGACTGCACGTAAGGAAAGCGACATTCCGAAGATAGTCAGCGGTGTATCGAAAGGCTTTACAAATGGCTATCCTATCTGCGCGGTGATCGAGAACGAAAATCAGCGCAGTACCGATTACAGCAATACTTCTGGTGACAAGTCGAGACTTCCGCGTCCGAATCATGCCGACTATGCGGCTATGCTCAAGTACGGCGAGCATACCGAGCTGCACGGCGGCGGACATTTTTCGGGGCGTTTGACCGCACCACTTGTATTTGCGGGCGCACTCTGCACACAATTGCTCGCGTCGAGAGGGATCGAGATCGCCGCGCATTTAAGGCAGATACTCAATGTAACTGACAGCCGTTTCAATGAAAATGTAACAGCGAAAGAGCTGCGCGAATTAAAGACGCACGCGTTTCCGACTATTGACAAAATGGCGGAGGAAGCCTTTACAACAATAATCAACTCTGCAAAAATGCGTGGAGATTCGGTCGGAGCAACTATCGAATGTGCGGCGGTCGGACTTCCGGCAGCGCTTGGTGAGCATATGTTTGAAAGCGTAGAAGCAGAGATATCTCAGCTGATGTTCGCTATACCGGGTGTAAAAGGTGTAGAGTTCGGCGCAGGATTCGATTTCTGTCGTATGTACGGTTCTGAGGCGAACGACGCATATGAGTACCGTGACGGAAAAGTTGTAACTAAAACTAACAATTGCGGAGGTATAGTCGGCGGTATGACTACCGGAATGCCGCTGGTGTTCTCGGTCGCTATGAAGCCTACGCCGTCGATATTCGTCGAACAGGATACGGTTGACCTTGACAAAAATATTGACGCTAAGCTTTCGATCAAGGGACGGCATGACCCGTGCATTTCACTGCGAGCTGTTCCAGTCGTCGAAGCGGCTGCGGCTATTGCTATTGTAAACCTGCTGTTTAACGCTGATGGGAGAGTGGTTTAATGCGCGAAGATCGCTTTAATGAACTCAACGGCATTATATCCGATAACCTGAAATTGCTGAATAAGGAAGTGTCTTCAGCGGTAGAGCGCAGATTTGCTCAGCTTTACGAGCGTGCTGCATTGATAGCACAGGATGGAGCATTACTCGAATCTGACGAGCGATGTGATGAATTTCGTGCCATGTTCAATGTTGAACAGATACCTGCAAAGGCTTCCGAGGCCGCTAAACGATACCTTGCGGCGTACTATGATACACAGCTGTTATCAGATAAGCTTGCGGTCTGCAAATTTCTTGCAGAGAGAATCGACTGGAATATAGATTCAATACTAAATAAAGATGTCGAACCGGATGAGCACGATGTAAATGGATCTGATGCTGACAAGCCGTCAGTAAAGATAGCATATCTAAAAAATGTGTACGCCGATATGGCATTCAGGCGCTTTTCTGAGGTGCTCGAATCTCCATCAGTTGACTATGTATCGGACTTTGCTGCTGTCTGCGAGGAGGTATACTACGGTCGTGCGGATATGTGCATACTTCCGCTTGATAGCTCGCGCGACGCAAAGCTCATCAGCTTCTGTCGGCTTATCGACAAGTACGAGCTGAAAATAATACTTTCCTGTGACGTTGTTTCGCCGGATGGGGGAGTTACGACCCGATACGCGCTGCTGCAAAAATCGGCTGCACTGCCAAATAGGCGAATGATCGAAAAATGCAATTCTATATTTTTCGAATTCAATTTTGTGCCAGATCAGACAAGCTCGCTTTCGGAGGTATTGACTGCCGCTGAGGGCTGCGGACTAAAGCTGTATAAGATCGATGCGATACCGCTGACATATAGTGACAGTGAGTTTTCATACGATGTTATTTTCAGCTGCGGTGACGGCAACGTTGATGCGTTCGCGTTATATATGATGTTGTCGGTTCCGCAATACGATATGCTTGGAATATATCCGCACATGGAGAGTGAAGCATGACAGATTACCGTGAATTTATCCGCGCACTTGAAGGAAAATCAGGTAGAGCGTCGATATTTGAGCCGTTTCCGAATCGTAAGATAGTAACTCAGCTGATATGGCGCGCCGGCGAGTTTTTATGGGACACTACCGAACACAAGGTGGCTACGCTTATTGATTTTTACGCTTACATCAAATCGGACGTTGCAGTTATCGACACGCGTGGAGATGATATCGAACGCATTCTTGCCTGTGACACGCTTTTGCCGGATGGAATGAAGTTTGTGATAATTTCTGACGACGCAGATGTACTGTGCCGCGCGGATGTTTCGGACGCGGTGTGCGCACTGGCTGTATTTGAAGGCGGAGTCGAAAAGTACACAAAACCGATGATTTATTTATGCGGCGGTGATATCGAAAAATCTATCAAATCAGCAGTAGGCTGTGGCTGTAAAGGAATATATATTCCCACTGGCGCTGAGGAGTATATTGAAGCTGCGCGCGGAAAAATCACACTTATCGGCGGTTTAGGACTCGATTATATAAATTCTGCTGAGCCTCTCGAGATCCATGCTCGTGTGAAAACGCTGTTTGACGGCGGAAATTGGATGGTCGGAAGCGGAATTTTCGGTGAGACGACCGAATATCTTGGATTTATTTCGATGCTCGGAATATACAATCATTTGATTTAATATAATAAAGGATGATGATACAATGAATAATACACTTACTTATAAAACCAGCGGCACTTGTTCACGCAGCATAAGCGTGACGGTTGACGGCGATACTATCGAGAGCGTAAAGTTCGAGGGCGGCTGTGCAGGCAACACTGCCGGCGTTGCGTCACTTGTAGCAGGAATGAAGATAGATGAAGCTATCAAGCGTCTCAAGGGGATCAAGTGCGGATTCAAACCGACCTCATGTCCCGACCAGCTCGCACTTGCACTTGAAAAGATCAAAGCAACTGCTAATGTCTGAGAACTGGGCGATATTTAAATGATACGGAGGAAATACATGACATACAGAGAAAATTACGAACGCTGGCTCGCATCCGATAAGGTGGACGAAGCTACAAAGGAAGAACTGCGCGCTATTGCGGACAATGACGACGAAATAAAGTTCAGATTTGTGAAGGACCTCGAATTCGGTACTGGCGGACTCCGTGGTACTATGGTTGCCGGAACTAACGCTATGAACGTATACACTGTCGCACACGCAACTCAGGGTCTCGCTGACCTCATCAACAAAGAGGGCAAGGCTGAGATGGGTGTTGCGGTCGGCTGCGATTCGCGCAATAATTCGCGCCTTTTTGCTGAGACGAGTGCAAGAGTGCTTGCGGCGAACGGAATCAAGGTAAAGCTGTTCCGCGGCATTCGTCCTACTCCGACGCTGTCATTCGCGGTTCGCGAGCTTCACTGCATTGCCGGAATCAATATCACCGCATCTCACAATCCGAAGCAGTATAACGGTTACAAGGCGTACTGGGAGGATGGCGCACAGCTTCCGCCAGACCACGCAAAGACTGTATCTGAATTCATCGCTGCTGCCGATATTTTCGACGATGTCAAGCTGATATCGCTTGAAGACGGACTCGCGAGCGGAATTATCGAGTATATTCCTGATGAGTTCGACGAGATATATCTCAAAAATGTGATCGCTGAGGCGGTAAATCCGAAGGTCATCGACGAGGTCGCGGACGAGCTGAAGATAGTATACACCCCTCTTCACGGCGCAGGCTACAAGCTTGTTCCCGAGGTGCTGCACCGTATCGGATTGAAGCATATCTATCCGGTCGAGGAGCAGATGGTGCTCGACGGCAATTTCCCGACTGTATCTTTCCCGAACCCTGAATATCCGGCGGTATTTGAGCTGGGAATCAAGCTGGCAGAGAAGGTCGGAAGCGACCTCATCGTAGCGACCGACCCCGACGCAGACCGTATGGGTATAATGTCGCGCGACAAGACAGGCAAGTTCGTTTGTCTCACTGGAAATCAGGTCGGTGCGCTTCTGCTCGATTATATTATTACTGCATACGAAGCTACTGAAATGCCTGAGAATCCCTACGCTGTCAAAACGATCGTTACGACTGAGATCATCACCGAGATATGCAAACGCCACAACGTGCGTCTCTTCAACGTGCTGACTGGATTCAAGTTTATCGGTGAAGTTATAAAGAAGTACGAGACTACCGGTCACGACAACTATATTTTCGGTTTTGAGGAGAGCTATGGCTATCTTAAGGGCACATACGCACGTGACAAGGACTCGGTCGTTGCAACTATGCTGCTCTGTGAGATGGCGGCGTACTATAAGACTAAAGGAATGACGCTCTGTGACGCACTGATGTCACTCTACGAGCGCTATGGCTACTACAACGAGGGTGCGTCCAACATCTATATGGAGGGTCTCGATGGACTTGAAAAGATGAAGGCGCTTATGGATAAGCTGCGCAATGACCCGCCGGCTGAGCTCGCAGGCTACCGCGTAATAGAGCGCCGCGATTATCTCAAGGATATCGTGCTTGATGTCGATACCGGAAAGGTAACATCTACTGGACTTCCGACCTCGAACGTGCTCTATTTTGCTACCGAAGCTGGTGACGTTATCGTCATCCGTCCGTCCGGAACTGAGCCGAAGATAAAGACATACATTCTCGCGCACGGTGCAAGTCTTGACGAAGCGAATGCGAAAATTGCCGCATACGCTAAGGTCACCGATTCTTGGACTGAAGCGTAATAATATGCAAGATACCGCTGAATAATAATTTCAGCGGTATTTTTATTTTACCTATTGACAAATGTTCCGAATTGTGGTATCATATATTTGTGATATCAAAAAGATATCATTATGAGATTAGGCTTGATTTGAAAGGTGGAATAATTATGCTGAAAATAGAGCATTTGACCAAGGTTTACGGAGAAAAGCGTGCGGTTGACGATTTGTCGCTGCATATTAGGGCAGGGGAGATATACGGTTTCATTGGGCATAATGGCGCTGGAAAAACTACGACCCTGAAGGCTTGCTGCGGGATACTTCCGTTTGACGGCGGCGAGATATACATCGACGGAAAGTCTGTAAAGCGCGAGCCACTCGAATGTAAGCGCAGTATCGCTTACATTCCCGACAATCCCGATCTGTACGATTTCATGACCGGAATCCAGTACCTGAATTTCATTGCGGATATTTTCGAGATCCCATCAAATGAGCGTGCGGCTTCGATCAGTGAATATGCGGAGCTGTTCGAAATTTCGGGTGACCTCAACAAGCAGATCAGCGCATATTCGCATGGAATGAAGCAGAAGCTCGCGGTAATATCTGCGCTTATTCATAAACCGAAGCTTATCATAATGGATGAGCCGTTCGTCGGGCTTGACCCGGTGGCGGCACACAAATTGAAGACGATAATGCACGAATTCTGCAATTCCGGCGGTGCGATATTTTTCTCGACACACGTGCTCGATGTTGCTGAAAAGCTCTGCGATATGGTAGCGATAATCAAGCGCGGACAGCTTATAGCTTCCGGAAGCATGGAAGAAGTGCGCGGCAACGAATCGCTTGAAGAGATATTCCTCGACCTTGCGGATAAGGAGCTGTAATAATGCTTAAGACTTTGATGAAAAAGCAGCTGACAGAGTTTAGATCTGTGCTGTTTAAGGGTGTAAAATCCAAGCTGCTCATGGTGGTTCTTTCGCTGCTGCTTCTTTATGCTGCGGTCTCAATTGGATTTCTGTTCTATTTCATGGTGTCGACACTATGTGAACCACTCGTCAGTGCCGGACTTGATTGGCTGTATTTTGCATTAGCTGGAATGATGACACTTGTTATGGGTGTCGTCGGCAGCATATTTACAGTCAAGCCACAGCTATACGACGCACGCGACAATGAGCTTCTGCTGTCACTTCCGATCAAGCCGTCACTGCTGCTGCTTGTGCGTATGCTTGGTCTATATGTGTCTACATTGCTATTCCAGCTTATAGTGATGATACCAACTACCGCTGTCTATATTTCAACAGTTGGGCAGTCGTGGCTTATCATCGTACATCTGATATTACTTTTTATAATGCCGCTGCCGGCGCTGGTCATATCTTGCCTTATCGGCTTTATTATCGCGAAGATATCGTCAAAAGTCAGACACTCCTCAATAATTGGTATAGCGCTGCTATTTGCATTTATTGCCGTATATTTTTATGCGTCGACACAGCTGCAAAATTATCTGACAGTGCTTATTGACAAATCAAGCGAGATAAGCATATTTATTAAAACGGCGCTTTTTCCGCTGTATCACTTCGGTCTCGCTGCGTGCGGTAATATTCTGTCGCTTGTAATCTACGCGCTCATTTGTGCGGCCCTATTCGCGGTAGTATATATACTGCTCTCGAAAAATTTCCTCACTACCACACTCGCCGGCAAAAGGTCAGCTCCAGAGAAAAAGCTTCAGCTTGATAAAAATATTAAATTGTTTGCTTCGTCAAGGACAGATAAGGCGCTGCTTAGACGCGAATTATCGCACCTCATCGGCTCTCCAGCATATATGCTGAACTGCTGTATCGGCTCGGTAATGCTTATCATCGCGGCTGCTGCAATGCTTATAAATCGCAGTATGGTTTCCGAATTGACGGCGGAATTCGGAGATTTGGTCCCATTCGCACTTATCGCTATTCTTGTGGTATGCTATATAACATCAATGAGTATACTTACTGCGCCGTCGATATCTATTGAAGGGCGAACGCTGTGGCTGCTGAAATCGCTCCCGTTAAATGTCAATGGCATATTGCGTGCTAAGGTTCGCCTTCACCTGATTTTTACACTGCCGCCGATTACAATTGCTGACCTTGCACTGATATTTGTACTGCGTCCAGGAATTCTGATGTCGCTGATGATTATTTTAGTTACGGTCTCATTTGACTTTTTCGTTGCACTGCTCGGACTTATGATGAACCTGCTTATGCCGTTTTTTAACTGGACGAGTGAGATGGTTGCTGTAAAGCAGAGCCTTTCGGTGCTGTTTACAATGCTGATCTCATGGGGAATATTGATATTGTCGGTCGGACTTTATTTTGTATCAAATAATGTTTTAGATAATGTTTTAGGTGATGTCGGTTTCTCTGCAATCTGCACTTTACTTTATATCGCAGCTGCGGCATCAATCGCAGTATATCTCAAGCGAAATGCAAAACGAATTTTTGATTCATTATGATAATTTTATAATAGAATAATATTGTGCAACAGGCTGATATATTTTATTCTCAGCCTGTTGTTTCCATACATAAATTACTATATTACCGGCAAAATAAGATTTGATATGTGTATATATTTTCACGGCTTGTTTTGCATTATTTTTTCGCTTGGATGATGAGCTAAAAAACTTTGTGCAAGGTTTAGAATTCCTTTAGCAAATGCTAACTGGATTCACACATTCCTGACAAACTTTTTTTAAATAAGCTAAAACCTATTTACAAGCAATTCTTGAAGTGGTATAATATTTAATGTCAGGTTTAGACGATTATAGGCGTATAATGTCAAGTATTACTTGAATTTATACTTAATTAACGCTTGAATTCGTTTTGATCTGATAAAATATCAGCTATGGGCAGCATAAAGTTGCCTGGGCGATAGATCGCCTATGAAAAAATTGGAGGTATACTAAAATGAAAAAAATCATTGCATTGCTGCTGACATTGACAATGATTACAACAGCAGCAGTTAGCTGCGGTGACAAGGGCACTAAGGTAGACAACCCGCTTGACTTTAGCAAGAGCTATGTCTACAAGGATGCCGTTGGAACCTTAGCTACTAACTGGAGCCCGCACACGTATCAGGTTGATACAGATAACTATCTCACTCCTTATATTCGTGTCGGACTTTACGATTTCATTTTCAATGACGCACTCAATCCCGTAGAAGGCAAGGAACCTTTCGCTGGATATAAGATCGTCCCTGAAATGGCAGCTGATTTCCCTGTCGATGTGACAGAGAAGGTCAAGGCTGAACACCCCGAGTTTAACATACCCGAATCGGCAACGAACGGATATGCTTACACCATAAAGCTCAACGAAAAGGCTTGTTGGGATGACGGTACACCGATCAATGCGGATACCTACGTCTACTCGATGAAGCGCCTGCTCGATCCTGAGCTTCTCAACTATCGCGCTACCGATTACTACACCGGAACCATTATAATCGCTAACGCTGAAAACTATGCAAACGCTGGACGCAGCATTGTTAAGTCGAATGCAGCTGATGGCTCTACTATGGACTACGAATTCGCAGATTTCAAGAAGGGCGCTGACGGCGTGTACACCACTCCGGATGGAAGCGGCAAGGTTTACTTCGGCGTTACCGTTGCAAATGCTTACATCAGCGCATCGCTTGCAGATTATTCACCTTATTTCCCTGAAGGAGCGTTTGAAGTCCTTCAGAAGGCTGCTAATGAGGATGGCTACTGCCCTGTAACTGATGAGACTATTGAAGCGCTTCGCAGCTTCATAACAAGCGATATCTGGGGCAACGAGCCGGAAGAATATCTTGGTCTGTATGCTTTCTATGATATCACCTATCCTGAGATGGATTTCTCTAATGTTGGTATTATGAAGAACAGCGATTATGAGATCACTCTTGTATTCGGAAAATCGCTTGCAGGCTTCAACCTTTATTATGCACTTACCAGCAACTGGATCGTTAAGGAAGACCTTTACGAAGCTAACCTCAAGAAGGATGGTGACGCTTGGTTCTCGACTTACAATACCAGTGTTGAGACCACTTCTTCCTATGGTCCTTACAAGCTTGTTTCTTATCAGAAGGACAAGTCGCTTCGTCTCGAAAGAAACGAAAACTGGTACGGCTACAGCGATGGCAAGCATATCTATACTGACCCGGTTGACGGAGAGATATATGCTATGTATCAGACCAGTGCTATTGACTGTCAGGTAGTTGACGAGGCTTCTACCAGAAAGATGATGTTCCTGAGCGGTCAGCTTATGGGTTACGGACTACAGCCTGATGACTATGCGTCATACAGAAACTCCGAGTATGTTCACGCTACTCCGGGTACGACCGTATTCTTCTTCATATTCAACGGTTATATGGACGCTATTAAGAACCGTGAAGCTAATAAAGACTTTGACCAGACTAAGTACGACCTTGAAACTATGACTCTGAATTCGTTCAGACGTGCAGTTGCAGTAACCTACGATAAGGAGCTGTTTGCAACTACAGTTTCTCCTTCTCGTTCAGGCGGATACGGACTTATCGGTACTTCCTATATCTATGACCCTGATACAGGTGCAAGATATCGTGATACTGAGCAGGCTAAGCAGGTACTCTGTGACTTCTACTCGGTCGACACCTCGAAGTTCGCAACTCTCGACGACGCAGTTGATTCTATCACCGGTTATGACCCGGTAACAGCTAAGGAATATTATAAGCAGGCATTTGACGAAGCTATTGCGGCTGGTTATATCACTGATAACGACGGTGACGGCAAGTCTGACCAGATCGTAAGAATCGAATATTCACTTGGTGAAGATGACGACTTCATGACTACTACGATCAATTACCTCAATGAGAAGATGAATGACGTTACAGCTGGTACTCCTTTTGAGGATAGAGTACAGTTCGTTAAGGCTGGTCCTTACGGCAACGACTGGTCGACTCACCTTAAGGCAGGTACCGCAGATACTTCACTTGCAGGCTGGAATGGTTCTACTCTCGACCCGTTCTCTCTTACTGACCTTTACACCAATCCTTCGTATCAGTACGACGCTAACTGGTTCAACGCTTCTGCTCAGACTCTTGAGCTTGAAGTAAATGTAGCTCCTATTGGTGAGGCTGCTGATATGCAGAAGATCAAGATGAATCTTTCTCAGTGGTCACAGGCTCTTAACGGCGCTACTGTTACTGTAGGCGGCAAGGACTACAACTTCGGTGACGGTATGACTGATGTCGATACCCGTCTCACAATTCTTGCAGGAGTTGAGGGTGCTATTCTTAACACCTACGACTATATCCCGGTTCTCCAGGATGGTTCTATGGCTCTTCTCAGCCAGCAGGTCTACTATGTAATTGACGAATACAATCCGATCATCGGACGTGGCGGTATTGCATATCTCAAGTACAACTACGATGAAACTGAGTGGGCTGAATATGTCGCTGCCAACGGCGGCGAGCTTAAATACTGATTTAAGCTCAAATCTTAATATAACAGGGCTTTGCCCTGTTATATTAAGATTATAATACTCTATTAAGTTAAAATATTGCTGGAGCTGACCCTCCGCAATATTTTGCTATATGGAGTATCTATTAAATTACGAATTTAAATAACAATCAAACATATTTTTCTTCCATACGAGACATAAATTACCAATAATAAATGAAAGGTAAGGTGCGGTAACTGCTATGGTCAAATATGCTGCACAAAGAATACTTCTGATGCTGATGACGCTGCTCATCATCACAGCTATGTGCTTTGTACTTGTAAGAATGCTTCCGCCAGTAGAGCTTCCGCTTAATGACCCACATACTCAAGTCATTGAAGCGAGACGTGAGGCTCAGGGCTATAATAAGCCGTATATTGTTCAGTTCGGCATATTCTTAAAAAATGTATTTACAAAATGGGACTGGGGTGTCAGTGATAAGCTTTACCTTGGTCAGGATGTAGCTGATATCTTCATGCAGAAGCTTCCGGCTACAATGGTCGTCAATCTTTATTCGATAATATTAAGTATACCAATAGGTATCGCGCTCGGTATATTTGCCGCGCTGAAAAAGAATACCTGGATCGACCACACAATTTCAACTTTAACGATGCTCTGTATCTCAGTGCCGTCGTTCGTTTACGCATTTTTAATTCAGTATTTTCTCTCATTCAAGCTGGGCTGGTTCCCATTCCTTATGAAGGCGGGCACGGATTATTTTTCGTGGTCGATGTTTTACAGCATGGTTCCGGTAATACTTTCACTGTCGTTCGGCGTTATTGCAGGCTTTACCCGTACAACGCGCGCAGAGCTTACCGAGGTGCTTACGAGCGAGTTTATGCTGCTCGCGCGTACAAAGGGACTTACCCGTGCTCAGGCAACTGTACGCCATGCGCTCAAAAACTGCATGGTCGTTATACTTCCGTCAATTTTCGGTGAATTTATCGGTATCCTCGGCGGCGCGCTCATTATTGAGAAGATATTCGCTGTTCCGGGTGTCGGAAATCTGTATATCAACTCTATAAACGCACGAGATTATCCGATGTTTATGATGCTCACCGTTTTCTATACAACAATAAGTCTTGCCGCAAGTATCGTGGTCGATATAAGCTACGGCTTCATTGACCCGCGTATCAGAATGGGCTCGAAGAAATAAGGAGGTCATGAATATGGATAACACTAATTATGAACATATCCCAGCGGAAAAATTCGAGTTTGCACAGCTTGACTCCGAGATTCATGACAAAAAGCTCGAAACCAAATCCCGCGGCTACTTTGCTGACGCATTTCTGCGATTCAGAAAAAACCAATCCTCTGTCGTTGCTGCGATAATAATCGGCTTGCAGCTTCTGTATGCTATAATAGCGCCGATAATTTCACCATATTCGGTATTCGACAAGGATAATATCTATAAGAACTATCCGCCGTTTGTTGAGTCTATTGCAAACCTTGGTATCGGCATTTTAGACGGCGGAGTCGTACACGCGAGCCAGAACGAGGCTTCGCTTGCATACTGGAACGCGATCGGCGAGGAGACCGGTATGAATCCGGTCATTGGTATCGTCGGAACTGATACTACCATAACTCGTATCAGAGGTAAAGATACAGAAGTTACAACTTACCGTTTGAAAACTAATAAGTACTATGAGACTGGTATTATGTATCGTGTATTCTCGTATGAGGATTTCGAAAAGATCCAGCAGTATCAGAATGAGACCGGTATACAGATAATCTATCCGTATGTTGAGCCGGCAGATATTGAGGGTATCAGTGATAATCCTAATATTTGGTACAAGGTCACTGACTCGAAGGGTACTCCTGAGCGTGACGCAAACGGCAATCTGATACCGGCTTATTCAACTAAGAAATCGATCGAGGGAGCAGAGTATAATAGTATCCGTATTCCCGGAGACGATGGCAGTTATATCTATTCAGTTATGAAGTCTGGCTCTGTACAGTGCCGCGTTTGTTACTATAACTACTATAGATATATGAACGGACGCAAGCCTACCTACATTTTCGGTACTAACTCAGTTGGACAGGATTTATTCTGTGCTATCGGTGTAGGTGCTCGCTTCTCTATCATATTTGCAATATTGGTTTCTGCTATCAACCTTACAATCGGTGCGATCTACGGCGCTATTCAGGGTTACTACGGCGGAACTATCGACCTTGTAATGGACAGAATCTGTGATATACTTGCGAATGTGCCGTTTATCGTCGTTGCGACGCTTTTCCAGCTGCACCTTGCACCGAAGGTCGGCGTTGTGCCGTCATTCTTGTTTGCATTCGTGCTGACCGGATGGATAGGTATGGCAGGACTTACACGTAAGCAGTTCTATCGCTTCAAGAGTCAGGAGTTTGTGCTCGCAGCACGTACGCTCGGCGCTTCCGACTGGAGACTTATGTTCAAGCACGTATTCCCGAACTCGCTCGGTACGATAATCACAAGCTGCGCGCTTGTCATCCCGGGTGTCATCAGCTCTGAGACCACCATGACATACCTTGGTATTATCAATATTTCAGATTTTGCAGGTACGAGTATTGGTACGCTTATGTCGCAGGGACAGACTTCAATGACCGTCTCTCCTCATGCTATGTTCTTCCCAGCACTCTTCTTCTCGCTGCTGCTGATCTCATTCAACCTGTTCGGAAACGGACTTCGCGACGCATTCAACCCGTCAACGAGAGGAGTGGACGACTGACATGGAAAATAAACTCAGTGTACGCGATCTTACAATTTCCTTCCGCACATCGAACGGTAAGGTACAGGCGGTCCGCGGTATCAACTTTGATTTAGCCAAGGGCGAGACGCTGTCGATAGTCGGTGAGTCTGGCTCGGGTAAGTCGGTAACTTCAAAAGCTATACTCGGTATACTCGCTGGTAACGCGATCATCGAGGGCGGCGAAATTATCTACGACGGCAAGGACTTATTAAAGATTTCCGAGGACGAGTTCCACAAAATTCGCGGCGACAAGATAGCGATGATATTCCAAGACCCGATGTCGAGCCTGAATCCTATTGTTAAGATAGGCAGACAGCTCACAGAGGCGATGATATTGAAGGGTAAGGCGCGCCAAAAGGAAAGCCGCGTTACCTTCAACAGCTATCTAAAAATGCTCAATGAAGCGATGAATGCTGCGACAAATGAAAGTAATACGGCTGAGATCGCTGAAAAATGCAAGAAGTTTGATACCTTCGAAAGAAAGCATATCGTACTTGAGGCAGAATACAATGCTGCACATGAAGCAGCTGTTGAAGCTATCGAGGATATCGACGGACTTGTGTTCGAGATGAGCAAAAATGCAGTCAAGGACGCAGCTTATCGCGTAAAGAAAATCGCACAGCTTGCTAACGCGTCGATAAATGACTATGTTGTTAAAGCTAAGGCTGAGAAGTTAAAGTCACTGACTTCGGCTCTTACGTCTCAGGCTGGTTCGCTCAAGAAGGCCGGCGCTGATTATACAAGCGCTATGCAGCAGTTAGGCGAGATATCGGATATACTCAAAGAGGCAGTCGCTTTTGAAATGCCGAACTTCTTCGCTATGGGATATTATCTCACATTCAGTGGTGAAGCTGCACTCCCGGATATGCCGGTAAGCGAGCTCAATGGCTTCCTGCATCGTGAGCTTGACGAAAAGTTCATGCTCGATTTTATCAACAATGCAAAGCAGGGTATTGAATATTCGGCTGAGCGCGCTTATGAAGGCAAGGCAAACGCGATCAAAGCGCTGCGTGAAAAGCTCCCAGTATTTGAGGAGGAGTCGCTTGATGCTGAAAAATGCAAGGCTGCCGCAAAGGAGCTTGAAGCGGTCGTCAATACAGCGATCGACCCGCTCGAAATTGTAAAGGACAGCCTTACACATACATTCAATTCAGGACTTAAAAACGAGATTGAAGTGTACTTCACTGCTATCGGTAAGAACAAGGTCGAGCAGACAAAGCATGATCGTGTACAGGCGAAGTACGACAAGCAGGTCGCTGCCGGAAAAGCGCCTGACTGGAAGGTTCCAGCTGCTCAGATCACAAATCTTGAGCTTGTTAAGGAAAATATCCAGCGTCAGATCAAGCGTCTTGCCGACCATTTAGAGGAATCGCTCGCAGGCAGAGCTTCGCGTGATTATGACGCAGAAACGATTGCGGTGATCGACTTCTTAAAGGAAAATGCTTCCGGAATTGTAAATAAGGTTACTCCGCGGATCGCTAAGAGCAAGGCGATAAAGCTGATGGAAGAGGTCGGTATCTCTGAACCACGCAAGCGTTTCAATCAATATCCGTTCGAGTTTTCAGGCGGTATGCGTCAACGTATTGTTATCGCAATCGCACTTGCTGCAAATCCGGATATCCTTATCTGCGACGAGCCGACCACCGCGCTTGACGTTACTATTCAGTCGCAGATCCTCGAGCTTATAAATAAGTTAAAGCGTGAGCGCAAGCTTTCAGTCATATTCATTACGCATGACCTTGGAGTCGTTGCAAATATGGCGGATAAGATCGCCGTAATGTACGCTGGAAAGATAGTCGAGTATGGCACGTCTGAGGATGTGTTCTACCATGCGGCTCATCCGTATACATGGGCGCTGCTGTCGAGTATGCCTGACCTTGATACGAATGAGAAGCTGGAGGCTATTCCAGGAACGCCGCCGAATATGATATATCCGCCGGTAGGAGACGCTTTTGCTGCACGAAACAAATACGCAATGAAGATAGATTTCGAGCGCCAGCCACCGATGTTCAAGATAAGCGATACGCACAGCGCCGCTACAT
The DNA here is from genome assembly GCA_022791685.1 of Clostridiales bacterium. Classification (GTDB taxonomy): domain Bacteria; phylum Bacillota; class Clostridia; order Oscillospirales; family CAG-272; genus Flemingiibacterium. The sequence goes on along the minus strand of JAAVZO010000036.1, from coordinate 144,067 downwards.
GGCTGCTGCATCCGGACGCACCGAAGGTCGAGCCGCCGAAGATCATACTTGACCGCATTGCGAGAATGAAGGCTAAGAGAGGTGATACAGATGTCAAGTAATGAAACTTTGCTTAAAGTCGAACATCTCTGTCAGTATTTCGGCTTTAATAAAGCAGTTGACGATGTCAATTTTGAGATAAAGAAGGGCGAGGTATTCGGACTTGTTGGAGAGTCGGGCTGCGGCAAGACTACGACCGGACGTTCGATCATCAAGCTTTACGATATCACCTCAGGCAACATCTATTTCAAAGGTATCCGCATTGCAGCTGGTACGCTTGGGTACAAAAAAGCTATCGCTGACGCGAAGGCTGAGTATAAGGAAAAGCTCGCTGCGGCGAAGGATGAGGCTGAGAAGAAGCGTCTGAGTGACGAGCTTAATAAGATCATAGCCGACAACAAGGAAAAACTGAAGGCGGCTGAATACGATCGCAAAAACTGCGACCGTGAGTATTCAGACGAGCTTGTCAAAAAGGTGAAGGAGAAATACGAGCCGCAGCTTGCTAATGCAAGTGCTGAGCTGAAGGCGGAGTATGCGAATGAGCTGCGCAAGGCAAAACACACTAAGCTTGTAACTCAGATCCAGATGATATTCCAAGACCCGATAGCGTCGCTCGACCCACGTATGACTGTTCGCGAGATAATCGCCGAGGGACTTATTATTCAGGGTGAGCGAAATCAGAAGGTTATCGACGAAAAGGTCTACGAGATGCTCGAGCTGGTCGGACTGGTTCGTGAGCACGCAGGACGTTATCCGCATGAGTTCTCCGGCGGTCAGCGTCAGCGAATCGGTGTTGCGCGTGCAATAATCATGAATCCTGACCTCATCATCGCCGACGAGCCGGTATCCGCGCTCGACGTGTCGATTCAGGCACAGGTCATCAATCTGCTGAACGACCTGCGTCATCGCTTCGGGCTCACGATACTTTTCATCGCGCACGATCTGTCGGTAGTCAAGTACTTCTCCGACCGTATCGGTGTAATGTACTTCGGAAAGATGGTCGAGCTTGCAACGTCGGATGAGCTGTTCAAGCACCCGCTTCACCCGTACACACGCTCGCTGCTGTCGGCGATACCTATGCCTGACCCGGTATACGAAAAAACTCGCAAGCGTATCGCATATAATCCGCTTGCTGAGCACGACTACACGACCGACAAGCCCACATTCCGCGAGGTTGCGCCCGGTCACTTCGTACAGTGCAACGACGCTGAGTTTGCGAAGTATCAGGAAATGATGAAGGAATAAAGTCTGAAAAATAAATTTTTCAGACTCGCGAGTTTTGTGATATCGACGTAGAAAATGGAAAGGAGGCAGTCTATGGATAAGCGGATGTACAAATATTTTATATTTACAACGATCGGCGTGGCGGTATTTCTTATAACGGCAATGTCGCGCGAGCTTTTCAATGGGCTGCCGCTTGCTGATACGCTGATGGCGCTGTCGGACGGCTGCTTTGTAGCTGGAGTGCTGCTTGCCGGAATAAGCGGGTTGAGTTGGGTGTCGTCACGCGGTGGATACGATATATTCGGCTTCGGTATATCGACGCTGAAATCTCATTTTAACCACTCAAAGGATTTTCGTGCCGAGTCGTTCTATGACTACAAGGTTCGCAAGGACAAAGAGCGCAAGGCATGGCTGATCGAAGCATTAGTAGTTGGTGCGGTGTTTATTGCACTGGCAATAGTATTTTTGATTGTTTATCTCGTAATATGAAAACAGCCGGACGGTTCTCGTCCGGCTGTTTTTTGTTTTACTGCATGGGCTTTGATATGCTGAATGCGGTGATGTAGTCGTCAGTAAAGGTTATCGAAATTGTGATGTCGTCGATAAGATAGGTTCTTACGCCAAACTTTTCGGTGAAGTCGCTTCCGAGTGCGGCAGTCACATCATCAGCTGAGCTGCCTATCATAATGCCGCTTTCGAGCGCTACAACGTCCGATAAAAGTGAAAGCTCAGTTATGTATTCAACTCCAGCTGCGTCCGGTGAAGTCGATACTGTGAAGCCGTCGAAGGTGTAAACTTTATCGCTTCCGGGGTGTACGCAGCTTGGCGCTTCCATGAAATCGAGCGGCTCGCCGAGTGATTTTATTGTGTCCTCAGCCTTTGTGCCGATGACTATCGTATTTCCATTATCGAGCTTGCATTCGTAAGTCGTGGAGGTCGAAGTTTTTGCGGTTTCCGGCACTTTTTCAGTATCTGTGGTTTCGTCAGATCCTGTAGTGTTGTCGGTTACCTCGAGTTCGACTGTATCATTGGTGTCGTTATCTTTCGTGTTGTTTGGTGTGCTGTTATCTCCACATGAAACTGTGAAGAGACCGGCAATTATAAGTAATGTGATTGCTAATTTTTTCATGATTTTTTCCTATTTATAAATCTTTACGGGGTTGCCGGATATTTTGAAGCATTAAAGCTATAGTATCCGGAATTTTTGTTTTTTGAGTATTCCGCAACTTCTGAATCGGTGAGCAGGAAGCAGCCGTCATTATATGGTGCAGGCTGCGGGCAGGTATCGAAGTGATACCAGCTTCCGTCGATGTTGACCAGATTCCAGTAGTGCGGATCTTTTGTACTGTTTCGCTGTATCATCTGATTCGTAATTCCGGCACGCGTCAAGAGAGAGTGTGCGACTGCATAATAAATATAGCAGTTTCCATAGTGCAGCTTGAATCCGGAATATGCACCTTTTAAGTAATTTCCCATCAAGTAGCTTGTCACTGTGGAGTATTTGATATTTCCACGGCACCAGTCGTAAATTGCCTTAGCCTTCTCACGTTCAGTCATGTTGTTTGTGATTATCTGCGAGAGGATTCCGTCGGCTAACGAGTCGATCGTGCTCTGCGTGACCTTCTTTATAGTGACTGTGACTGTCGTTTTAGCGCGGTTGCCGCTTGAATCGGTCGCAGTGTATGTCACGGTATAGCTTCCAGCGGTCGAGGTCTTGACCTTCGACGAGTCTACATACACGGTGACACGTCCGTCAACTGCGTCCTCGGCGTAAACTCCGGCACGGTAAGATATCGTGTCGCCCTCATATGCAGTTATATTCTTTGTTCCGTAAATAATCGGCGGTGCAGTATCCTTGAATACGTTCAGCGTTGCAGTTTCACGTGTTTGATTTCCGGCTGCATCTGTCGCTATGATCGTGACATTGAATTCACCGGCTGCTTTTACTGACGGCTCAGTTTCGTATCTGTAGCTGACCGCAGTTGCGTCGCTGCAAGATAAAACAAAGCTTGACGGTGAAGGCAGTATGCCAGCTTCAGTAGTTATGTCGCGGAGAGCTATAACTGGCGCTTTGGTATCGACTACAGTAAGCTTTACAAGAATGTCGTTAAATTCGCCTTTCAATGTCAATTCGTTAGTTCCAAGCACAAGCGATTCGGCACGCACATCAAGTGATGGTCGCGGAAGCTCGTTTCCGGCGTTGGCGAATATTAGGTTAGCCAATTCATACTGCGAAAATCCAGCTTCAATGGTCAGCTCCGGCGCGATATTGTGAATACGCAGTAAAGCACACAGTTCAGATGAATTTTCATAGTTGTCAGTCAGCGTCAGTGAAAGTGTCTGCTCACCGATTTTCTCGTAATCGGGCGCATTCATGCAGCTTATTGTCACATCGGAAGCGTCGATTATGTTATCTGCGAAGCTGTCGAGTTCGAGCTTATCACCGAGTAGGATGTCCCAGCTGCGAGCGTCTGCCTTTGGCGCAGTCGTATCGGCTATTGTCAGTTCAAATAGCTGCTCGCTGTCGCCGTCATTTGCAGATGCACGGTAGGCAGCGCAAGCCGATGTATCGAGATTTTCGATTGTGATGTTATCATAATCGCGGAATCTTTTCGAGAGGGAAGAGTATATCTCCGACTCGCTAAGACCGAGCTCTACGACGACATCGCGTGTTTTATCGGTCACATCAAATATAACGCTTGCAGTTGTTACATTTCCGCCTTCGTCTTCGGCGAGGATAGTTACACTTTGCTCTCCAAGATAATTGAAGTCAGGCTGCGATTCGAACGTAAAGCTTACGTCTGTTTTATCGCTGCATGAGCTTACGAATTCCGCCGCGTCTACCGTCATTCCTTGCATTATCGACAGCCGCTTATACGTAACCTCTGGCGGTATAGTATCGCGTACTGTAAGCTTCAGCTTTATTGGAATAAAGCCAAACAGCTTTGCGTCGATTTCGTGGTCAGCGGGCTTATCGGTCGATATCTCGCCAACGTTCGAGTCGACACGGCACAGGAATGCGCATATTTGATTATTTTCAAGCGCACCGAGTGTAGCCGTATCACCGACTTCAGTATACCGCTGCTGCATGGCGAATATTGTAAACCCGCCAGCCGACAGCAACACAAGCGACAGCAGAATTATAATGATCAACAGCCAAAGCGGAAGCTGCCGCTTTTTTGTATTTGCGCTGACTCCACTAAGCGATTCGCTGCCTGATTGTGAATCGTTTGAATTATCCATTATTTGTTAATTCCTTTTATTTTTTCAGATTATCGCCGGAGGTGTAAACATTTCCGTTGCCGTCCATCGCTGCGATGCAGACCGAACCGACATCGTAATATTCGTAATCCTTCCAGCTGTTCGGATTTCCAAAGCTGCCGGAGTCAATGCCGCTGTACAGTCTAAAGCTTCCGTCGTGCAGCTTTACCAAAACGGCAACGCTTGCGGCACGGATAGATACGATGTTATCGAGCTTTTCTACATCCTTTAACCCAAGTGCGCAATAACCTTGCAGCTTTACTGTGCCGTCGGAGAATAGCAGCACCGAAGTCTGGCTTCCAGCAGCCACCGATACGACGTTGCGGTAGCTTGACAGATCACGCTGACCGCAGGCGTTTGAGCCGCAGGATACGACCGTTCCGTCGATTTTCAGTCCGAGCGTGAAGTTCTGACCAGCTGCTATCTCTACGATATCTGTCCAACCGTTGACATTGCACTGACCAGAGCTGTTGTCTCCAATAGCTGTGACCGTTCCGTCAGAATGCAGCATTACCGAGTGGCTGAGTCCGGCTGCGATCTGTATCACATCGTTTGTGCGCGGGAATGTCTCATCTATATTGTGCTTTTCATTCGGAATAGCGCTGACGCTTCCGTTGCGGTGGAGCACGATAGTGTGGTACTCGTATGTATCGACCGAAACTGCGTCGGTGATATCAGTACCAGAAATGCGTCCATTTCGGATGGTGAACATTTCCTTATACACTGCGATCGGCCGTGAGTGATAGGTGCGTTTCTGCTCTACAGAGAGCAGATCCCAAAGCTTATCGAGCGCGGCACGGACGTTGGGGTCGTCAGGCTTAACGGTTATCGTTATGTCGGTCGCATTTAAAAGCTCAGGATATACAGTGGATAAATATATTAGTCCAGAAGTGTCGTCGTTTGAGGTGCAGTATGAAGTTATCGCATTTGCAATATCCGCGTCGCTGATTTTGAAGCTGTTTACTTCACTGAGTCGGCTTATAAAGCTTATTAGTTCCTCAAAACGATGTCCATTCAAATAGCGGTTGATCGCATTTGTGAATATGCTGCTTTCAAGCTTTTCTCGCTCATTTGTGGTGCGAAGCTCGCTCGCGACACGCAGTGCGTTGAGATAATCCTCGCGTTCGCTCAGCATATCGGTCATTGTGCGTACTATTGTATGGAAGCTTGCGTCATTCGATGCGGTTTTTGCTACGCGGTACGCGTTCTCGTTTATTTCTCCAGTCGCCGGATTTACTACATTAGCAGCGGCAAGCTCAATTACAGTGTCTGAAAACGGTTCAGGCGCTCCGCAGGCGTATACGTATGCGGATTCATAGTCGCCGTTGTCTGAATAATAGAGCGACGCTTTTGTGCAGACTTGCTGCAAAAGCCCACGATAATTGTTGTCTGAAACGAGCTTATACGCCTCATTGTAGCGATTTTCATCAATTAGCGTTGAGGCTGAGTTTTTGATATCACTGTATCGCAGAAGATAACCGCCGACTATTATTTCAGCAAGTATCACAAAGAAAAATAATGTAAGTATCACCGCGAGCTTGGTGCGGTTTATTTTTCGTTTCTTAGGCGCAGGCGGGATTTCATTTTGTATAACTGCTGGCTTTGCCTTTAAAAGCTCCATTGCGGCTTCGTCGGAGCTGAGAAAATCTGACGGCGAATATGTCAGTATCCGGCCGTCGGTAAGCTTTACCTCGGATATGTATGCCGTGCATCCATCCATACTCATCTTTGAAGGCACTGAAGCGTTGAAGGTGAGTATCAGATTCTGATTCATATCCTCATCGGTATAGACGTAGCTGTGAAAGGCATGACGGCTGTCCAGTTCGGAAAGAGGCAGTGACGAAAACCGATATTTGAAGGTGAAGCTTATTATTGGCACCTCGAGCTGACGGCTTATTGTAATGCAAAGCTGAGTATTACCTGCATTATCAGCGCTCTTTTTCAGCGATATCGATTCGACTGATACTGGTGATACCTTACCCCTTTTTAGTCTTGGGACATCAAAATCAATTTTGTTTTGAATATCATTCATATTATTTAATTAAAGGTAATACTGCTCAATTGAGTTCCTCTGATGGAACAAGCGGTATTTCGTCTATTGGGTGGTCAGTCGGCAGATAGTACTGTGTATTCACGTCTTGGAAGTGCCACCATTCGGAGTTTATGTATGTAAAGCCGCAGGATACCATTACATTAGTCATGTAATTCATATTTTTGCGTGCTTCATCGCTCATCTCCTCACTTGCTCTTGCGGACGCTTCAGTGAAGGTGTGCATCGGAGTAGGCATTTCGAGCTCGTTTCCGTCCTTGTCTATCAGCGACATATCGATTGCAGTTCCGCGGTCGTGAACGCCCCCCATACCGCGCGATGGATCAGCCACCCATTTATGGACTTTAACAACATCAAACCATTGCTGCTGCACGCTGGTGGGGCGGTATGCGTCGTAGATCACGATAGTATATCCGTCACGTCTGAAAATTTCGATTGCCTTTATTAGCTTTTGCAGCGTGTCATACTGGAACATACAAAGGTTGCGTGAATAGAATGGCTGATTTATTGAAGTTTCTGATGTGGAAAGCTTCATTGACACCTTTACATCGTATTGTGAAATGTCGACTCCATCATTTGACGGGTCGGTAGAGAAGTAACAGTTGAGATACTTACTGATATCTACAAGGTGCGAGTATGCGTCAACGTAGGTGTTGCTGTTGGTGCGCGCTTTGCCGTATTCAATGGGCAGTTCGCCGAATATACCGCAGCTCTCGTCGATAGCGTGCAGAAAGCCCTCGTTTGTATATCCAAGCTCACTTCCGGAGGCGCTTTTTACGAGTACCCAGTCCGGGTCGTCTGTTTCTACAAGCTCTACTACCTCATTTTGATAGATAGTGCGTACCGATGAGGTATCGCCGATTTTCTTGTATATACGCATTTTGTCAGTGACGCGCATTTTAAAGCTGCGAGGTGACGATGATATGTCATTAGGCGACTTACTTTCAATATACGGCGCGGTTTCTGAAAGCTCTCCGAAATCGAAGGCTTCGGATGGGAATTCGATTCCGAGGCTCGCTGCTACGTCAAAATCCTTGAAGATATGTTCGTTTACATAATAGGCTGAACCGCAGGCGCTCGCTGACAGTGTGCAGGCGAGGAGTGCGGACAATTTTGCAATTCTTGCAGTATTTTTTAACAAGCTTATGCTTCCTTTCTGTATTTTATCTTAAATTATTTAATTCGTGAATCTGAATTGATCAAATTACGCAGATTTCGTTCAGCTATTTCAACTATAACATAGTCGGCGCTGAATTCGTCGAGCAGGTCTATGCGGTATGGGATCGCACGTTCAAAGCGTGTTTCCTGAAATGATGAAGCTAAGAATGGAATTAGCGCATTTGCGAACGAGTCGCGGAATATAAGCGCCTTGCCGCGCCCTGAGCCGCGTGCGGATATCTGCATATCCATCGGGGTAGAGTATGCTGAAGTATAGATGTATAGCTCGGAGAGGTCGTAGGTCGGATTTTCGTCGTATAGAGTCTTGTCTGGGTAAAGCAGTGTGTCTAGGTCGCCGACAAGGTCGCGTGGCTCGGTACGTGTAATATCGGCTAAATTCGGCATATCGAAGTCAAGCGCTGACGATATTACATTCATAGCAATCGCCGCACCGTCCTGATTCCAGTGAGTGTCGCGGCGATGATATATCAGACGCTCGGACTTTGCGTCGAGCAGCGGCTCGCGCAGGTCACAGTAGGCAACACCGCATTCGTCGAGTGCAGCATATAGCCGATCAAGATTGCTCGGCTCGTCGCTTTGAAGATAGCGCGCAGGCATATATTCGGGGTATATGTGATTCTTATTCGGCGCACATACGAAAAGCAGTTTTGCACCGCGACCTTCTGCATACTCACTGAGCGCATGAAGTGAAGCGGCAGTAGCTTTGACCTCGTCGTCAGTCATCGGAGCACTTCCGGTATAATCGTCGAGCGTATCGGCAAAGTACAGGAAATCATGCTTTCCGATTATGACCTGATCGTTGCCTTCAGCGAATATCGACGTGCGTATCGCTGACCATGCGCCGACGACGTTGCTGCGAAATGCGAACGCTTTTGAGAAATATTCCTCGTATTCGTTGCCGAAATCCTGATTTATGTAGCCGTCGAGAAATATCTGCGGCTTTTCAACGTCGCTCTCAGCGATATTTGAAGCGCCGGGGATCATCATAGCCAGTGAAAAAAACAGACAGGTGGCAAAGAATAGAGTACAGAATGAAATTTTGAGGATTTTTGTCATAGGTATAAATCCCTTTAGAAGATATAGTAAATAAACGGATTAAACGACGATGAAGCCAGCGACATTATACAGCATGCGAACAGTGGTATACAGAAAATATAGCTGAAAAATTGCGCTGTCTTTTCAAGCTTTCCGCCGTTTGAAGTAAGCTCACGCAGCTTCGGGGTTATCGGCAGCGAGAATATGAGTCCGAGCAGCAGCATTGTACACATATACGGCGAGAAGAGCGCGAGCGCGTCGCCGATATTTCCGCTGAACGAGAACATTCGACCGATGTAGGTGAATGCTGAGCCGATACTTGGCGAGTTGAACACTACGAACCCGAGTGTGACAGCGAGCAGAGTGTAGACCCTGAGTATCGGACGCAGAGGCTTCTTTTTTGCGAGCGCGTCGAAATTGAACGCCTGCTCAAGCATCATCAGAAGTCCGTGCCACATACCCCAAAGGATATATGTGAAATTTGCGCCATGCCAAAGTCCAGTCAGAAAGAATACCGCGATACGATTGAATGCAGTACGAGCTTTGCCTTTGCGGTTACCGCCGAGAGGGAAGTATACATATTCGCGGAACCATGAGGTCAGCGAGATATGCCAGCGCTTCCAAAAGTCTCGTATCGTAACGGCTGAATACGGGTAGTTGAAGTTTTCGCAAAGTGAGAAGCCGAACATTGACGCAAGTCCTATCGCCATATCCGAGTAGCCCGAAAAGTCGAAGTAAAGCTGGATACAGTAGCATATCGCACCTGACCATGCGAGCATAGACGACGGTTCGGTGGCTTCAAATGCAGCTTTAGCAACAAGTGCGGCGGTGTTTGAAATCAGAACCTTCTTCGAAAGTCCGTATATGAAGCGACGGATACCTGAGGCGGTTAGGTCGAGCGTCATTTGACGCGATGCTAACTGCGCTTTGATGTCGCCGTATTTTACGATAGGTCCGGCGATCAGCTGCGGGAAGAACGATATGTACAAAAACAGATCGAAGAAGTTCTTCTGCACCTCAGTTTTACCCTGATGAACGTCGACAACGTATGAGAGTATCTGGAAGGTGTAGAAGGAAATACCTACCGGAATTGTGAATCCGGGTACTGGAAGGCTGATATTAAGCGACGTATTTATCACTGTGACAAGCCATGGTACATATTTGAAGAAGCATAATACCGCAAGGTTTGTAATTATCGCGATAGTGCACAATACCTTCCGCGAGCGTCCCTGCTTCGATGACAATAGCATTGCCAGCAAATAGTTGTATAGCACTGACGCTATCATTATGACGATATATATCGGCTCGCCGAAAGCGTAGAATACCAAGCTGGCAACCGACAGCAGTGCGTTCTTTACGATGAGCAGCTTCTGCGGGATAAGCGTATACAGCAGCCAGACTATCGGCAGAAATATGAATAGAAATACGGTTGATGAAAATACCATTGATTCTGTGGATTATTTTACCGCGTTACGCAGAGCTGATATAGCAGCAGCTGCGTCGGGGGCTTTGAAAACGGACGAGCCCGCGACGAATACACGAGCGCCTGCTTCGTATGCCGGAACTATGGTCTCGGCAGTTATTCCGCCGTCTACTTCGATGTCGATGTCGAGACCCTTAGCTTTGATCATAGCGGCAGCGGTCCTAACGCTTTCGAGTGTGTCAGAGATGAAGGATTGTCCGCCGAATCCCGGTTCGACAGTCATTACAAGCACCATATCTACATATTCGAGAAGCGGCTCAAGTATGAACGCCGGAGTAGCTGGCTTTATCGAGATCGACGCTTTAACGCCAGCTTCGCGGATCTGCTTCAGCACTTCGATCTGATTGTCGCAGCTCTCGTAATGAATAGTTATAATATCCGCGCCAGCCTTTACGAAATCAGCGATATATCGCTGCGGATTGGTTATCATCAGATGAACGTCGAAAATGAGGTCGGTCTTCTTGCGTATCGAGCTGATAATACCTGCGCCGAAGCTGATGTTTGGTACAAAAACGCCGTCCATAACGTCGAGGTGGAGCATATCTGCGCCGCCTTCATCGACGCGCTTGACTTCATCGCCGAGTTTTGAAAAGTCACAGGCGAGAACTGATGGTGAAATTTTTATCATAGTGTTAGATTCCTTTTAATTTTGAGTATTCGAAATTTAGCCGGAACAATCCGGCGGTTTTACCATATTATGATATTAGAGCCCACGGCAGGTGTGTGCCATGGAAGTTTATTGTATAGGACACAAAAGTTATGCACACATCTGTCGTTTAATTTGAATAGTCATGTATATGACTATTTATAGATCAATGCCGCTGCCTGAGCTGCGATGCCTTCGCCTGAGCCGGTAAATCCGAGCTTTTCCTCAGTGGTAGCCTTTACGCTTACCATGTCGGTATCGAGCATAAGGGCGGCGGCGATATTTTCACGCATTGTCTCGATGTACGGCGCGAGCTTAGGTTTTTGCGCTATTATCGTTGAATCGATGTTGCCGATCTTATATCCTGACGCGGCGAGCAGCCGGGCGACGTGGCGAGCGAGCTCGAGACTATCAGCACCCGAATATGCGGGGTCGGTATCCGGAAAATGCTTGCCGATATCGCCGAGCGCAGCAGCGCCGAGCAGCGCATCCATTATTGCATGGACGAGCACGTCAGCGTCCGAGTGACCGAGCAGACCACGTTCATACGGTATGTCAACGCCGCCGAGGATCAGCTTGCGCCCTTCGGTCAGCCGATGCACGTCATAGCCCTGACCGACGCGGAATTGAGTGAATTTGTCGTTCATATTAGTATTATCCTTAATTTAGAGCTTTATTTTTTGCAGCAGTGCAAGCTTTGCATTTGAGTATTTGTACGCATTCTCAAAGTCTCCGCAGCATTTGCAGCAGAGCTCGAGGTCGGTGTATAGATCGAACAGCAGAGTTGGCGGCAGCTTATCGGCGCTGTCAAGATATGGTACGAGCCGAGCCTTGGCTTCAAGGTAATCGGCGTTTGCTATATCGAGCTTTGCTTCGATGTGCGAACGCAGAAATCCGTCTGACAATTCGGATATTATCGGCTTGAGCCTTGCGTTCAGCTCTTTTGCGGACTTATTTGGGGCTGAGTAGGTGTCGGCAGACTCGCAGACAAGCATACTGCGTGCCCACAGATATATTGCGAGCCGATTCTTTTCAAATATCATTGATTTTAATCTGCTTTGCTGACCGAGCTCACCATTCTGTTTATCTGGCTCTTCGGTCATCATCAGGCATAGCTCAGCTCGTTCAATTACTGACAATGTGTCGAATGTAGTCGACTCTGCGTATCGCTTTGCGTTGGCGATATGTGCGCGGGCTTCTGCTATATTTCCAGATATGAAGCACTCCTCAGCTTGTCCGACGCTTGCTTCGGTCAGGATATACATTAGTTCATCGTTAGCGCGAACGGTCGATCTTGAGTAGCGTTCAAGCAGCTTTGAATATTGTTTTTTGTTTAGCATTCCTCTGAGCTCGACAGTCATTCGGTATGATGCGTAATCCGACAGGTCGCCAAGCAGCGCGCCGACCGGCATTTCTAACTTTTCAGCGATGATACAGAGCGTCGGCAGCGATGGAAGTGCAGCTCCGGTTTCGATCCGGCTGAGCATATTACGCGTTATCTCGCCGCCAGCGAGCTCGTCCTGCGTAAGTCCTGCTGCGATACGTGATTCGCGTATCCGTTCACCGAGCTTCGTCAATGAATCAATGCTCAGCTCGTGTGATTTTTTCATTTATTATCATTCCTTTCGCAAGCATTGAGGTTGTGAAGGATTCAGTCTACTGGTTTCGTAAGCTCTTCGAGCTCAGTGAGCCGTTCCGCTGTCTGTAATATCGTTGCACGTGCAGTGGCACGCTGACGGTCGAGTATCGTTTCGATCTCAGTCTGTGCATTTTTTAGTGACGCTTCGAGCGAGTTCATTCCATCAGCTGCAAGCTCCGACAGCTTTGCATTGACTGCCGCTACCGCACTTCTGTAGCGTTCTTCAAGTTTTTCGGCAAGCTCGGCTTCATTTTTACGAAACTGCTGCTCGCGTTCTTCATGTTCACGCATAGCTTCATCAGCCGCACTCTGAGCTTCCGCTCGTATTTTATCCGCGCTGAGTGAAGCCTCGACCATAAGGTCAGCGAGTTTAGCCGACATCTGGTCGTATTTCTTTAGTTTTTCTTCTGTGTCTCCGAGCATTTCAAGCTTATCGTTTGCGAGCTTCAGTTCATCTGTAAGCGAAGCCTGTTTTTCTTGAAGCTCTGCGATCTCAGCTTTCTGACTTTCGAGCTGTTCATTCTGCGCTGTGACGAGTGCGTTTGCGCGCTCGAGTTCGGCTGCAATATTGTTATATTCGGTGGACTTGTCGTTCGCAGTCAGCTTTTCAATTTCTGTTGTGAGCTCAGCGATTCTTTCTTCGAGCTCTTTTTTATCTTCGTCAAACCCAGCGCTGAGTTCAGCGATATATTTGTTTACATCCTGTTTATTGTATCCGCCCATTGCGTTGCGGAAGGTGGCTTTTGCCGTTTCCATCTAAGCTTCTCCTAATTGTGTCGTTACTTCTTATTTTACCACAAATCTTCAGATTTCGCAATAGGATAGAGAGAATTTCTTATAATAATGTTGACTTTTATGACCTGATGAGGTATAATTTTTATTATCAAGTATTATTTTTGGGAGAAGTACAATGAAATTCTTTACTATGAGCTTTGATGACGGTACGATTCAAGACCGCCGTTTCGTTTCGATATTAAACAATTACAAGCTTAAATGCACGTTCAATCTCAACTCGGGATTGTTCGGTCAGCAGCATGACATCACGCACGAGGAAATCAAGGTATGCCACGATGAGATAGCCGCAGACGAGGTAAGGTCGCTCTACGCCGGACACGAGATAGCCGCGCATACGATCACGCACCCGAATCTACTTGACTGCACACGCGAGCAGATAATTCATCAGGTTGGCGACGATGCGGCGGCACTTGAAGGCTTGTGCGGATATAAAATTGTCGGAATGGCGTATCCGGGCGGACCGTTTTTCAATGATGATACGATTAAAATTATTACCGAAAATACTGATATTTATTACGCCCGCGCTGTAGGCTCGCATTTTACGCTTGATTTGCCGAAGCGCCTTATGGCATGGTATCCGTCCTGCCAGCTCCATCCGAATGAGTATGACGAGATGTGGCGGCTGGCAGACGAACTCATTTCAGCTGACGGTGAAGAGGATAAGCTATATTATCTCTGGGGTCACAGCTTTGAGCTTGATAAATTCGGAAACTGGGACGTATTCGAGCGCTTCTGCGAGAAAATCGCTGGACATGACGATATAAAATATGTCACGAACCGCGAGGTAGCCGAGTATGTTCGCTCATTGCAGAAATAGATCACGGTAATGTCGCTGCGTAATCGTTGAGGTCGTTTTCCTCATTTTCGTCGATCTCAAAGCGATTGATCGAGGTGTATGCGTCCGGAATTTCACCAACGATTACCGTCTCAGCGACTAATATATCGTTCGCCAATTCGAGCTTTACAGTGTCGGTCAGCACAAGCATATTCATTGTGACCTTTACGCGAAGATATATGCGGTGAAGCGTCTGGTTGATTCCGCTTTCGGTAAATTCGCTGTAGAGCTCTGCGCTGACATCACCTATCGGAACGAGCCTTATTTTTATTGGAGCGCCGCGTCCAGTCAGCAGTGAATTTCCGACGAGATTTCCTATCGGTATTTCAAGTGTCATTTTGTCGATATTTGATATTTGCCCAGTGATATTTCTAATTGAAGCGGTACGCAGCCGATTTATCGCGTATACGTCGGTTTCTATGGATTTTACACCAACATCTCCGTATATCACGTTTACCAGCTTGCTGTCAGTCAGCGATACCTCAAATGCTTCGTCAACCGATTCACTTATAACATTAGTTGCAAAAAGCCGTGCGCGGCTTTTTGCGGTGTTCACTATGAGTGGCCGTAAGCTCAGCTCAAAGCAGGTCGCGCATATCATTACCACAATTGCAAATATAAGCAGACATAAGCCAAGTCGGACTCTAAATCGCTGTCGCTTCAAGATGATCACTCCATTTTTCTGATTTTATTATTATCATATGATATTTTTCAAAATGTGTGCAAATGGCAAAAGTGTTTACAAAATATTGCAGAAAAATGTCGAAAAGTATGATATACTATAAGATATTAAATATGATCGGATTTCTTAGAAGGGAATATACATAACCATGAAAATATTAGAAGATAGAATAATGTCGGACGGAGTTGTCAAGGACGGCGGAATAATTAAGGTCGACAGCTTTTTGAACCATCAGATGGATATATCACTGATAAATGAGCTTGGACGTGAATTTCGCCGCCGTTTTGCCGGTGACGGAGTGACTAAGATCCTTACTATCGAAGCTTCCGGTATAGGTATTGCGTGCATTACAGCTCAGTATTTCGGTGTTCCGGTCGTATTTGCAAAGAAGTGCGATTCGAAAAATCTTGACGGTGATGTATACACCTCTGAGGTCACGTCCTATACTAAGGGTAAGGATTACACGATACGCGTAGCGAAAAAGTTCCTTAGCCCAGACGACAAGATACTTATAATCGACGATTTTCTTGCGAAGGGTAAGGCATTTTTCGGACTAAAAGATATCGTTCAGCAGGCGGGTGCAACTCTCTGCGGCGTTGGTATTTGTATCGAAAAGGGATTTCAGGACGGCGGCAAGCTGATACGTTCAATGGGAATTCACCTCGAAAGTCTCGCTATAATCGAGCTCGACGAGGACGGCGGAATAAAATTCGCGAAGTAAGAAAAGGATTGCTCTAATGATAACAAAGAAGCCAAGCGACTCGTACACTGAGTCGGTACACATATTGAACCTCAACACGATGAACGGATACGACCGACTGTTCGGCGGAAAGCTGATGGAGTGGATAGACATCACCGCCGCAGTTACCGCGCGTCGTCATGCTAATTGCAACGTAACTACCGTGCTGGTGAATGAGCTCGAATTCAAGCAGCCGGCGTTCGCGAACGATTTAGTCGTGCTTATCGGCAAGGTCGTCTATGTCGGACGCACATCTATAGATGTTTCGGTAAAATCGTATGTCGAAAAGACTGACGGCAGCCGTCAGCTGATAAATAACGCCTACTTGACGCTTGTTGCTCTCGATGAAAACGACAAGCCGACACCTGTTCCGGCACTTGAACCTGAGACTGAGGAAGAAATCGCCGAGTGGGAGCGTGCAAAGGCGCGCCGCGCTTCAAAGAAATAATCGAAAGGAAGCTCTATGGAGAAAGTACCGTTTCGAAAGTGGCTGCCGTACATCGCGGTCATGATAGTTATGTTCTACGTTGTTCCGCCGCTGCTTGACGGGACTATCGTCGAAGATTTTGCACTTAAGATAATCATACCCGCCTGCTGTCTTGGTACTGGAGTAGTTTTCGGAAAAATAAACGGCTGGGTGTGGTATTACTGCATTGTAGTTGCATTGATATTCGCGCCGACGCTGGTTTTGAACTTCACGCAGAACGATATACACTACATCTTTTCATACGGTGGACTTGCTTTGATGGGCAGTCTGTTCGGATACGCGTTCCACCGCGATTCATACAAATAAATAGACAAAAAGCGTAATCCCCATATCGGAGGTTACGCTTTTGCATATTTTGTGCCGACGTGCGTTTCGAGTATGCCGCGAAGCGCAGCGGCGGAGCTGGTGTGGCTGCGGGCTACCGACATCTCCTGTCCCTTAGTTGTGCTCAGTACCGAACGCAGCATTTTGTGGGACATCGTGGACGTGAACAGCACGAGCAGGTCGGGACTGCCTAAATTTTTAAGTCCGGCGCTCATTTTCGGGTACACCTTTGCTTTGCAGTCGTACTCCTGACAAAGCTCAACATAACGGCGGGTCATACATTCGTTTCCGCCAATAATTACAACACTCATTGCTTCTTCCTTTCCTGCACAAAATTCAGTGCTTCAAAAATGCAAATAATTTCTTCTTTTCGTATGGCTTCCGTTCAATAGACAGAAGCTTATATCCGGTATCGGCAATTGCCGCTGCAATTTTGCTGTCTGGTATATCATTATCTGCTACGATTACCGTTTCGCCCTTGCCGTGCGATGATTTTACCTTGTCAACGCTGAATGCACGGCGAATTGCGTCGTTGATATGTGATTCGCACATACCGCACATCATGCCGTCGATTTTCAATGTTATCTGTATCATATAAATCACCAGTATTTTTATATAAATCGAGGGAGACGCGGAGTCCGCAGTCTCCCTTAATTTATTGATGTATATTATTTTGGCAGTATTTTAACTTACATGAACCTTAGTGGTGAGTGTAGTCGATTCCTTGTACGGCTTAACAAGCATGTAGACCATGAATGCGAGTACAAGCAGTGCAACGATAAGTCCGATTATGTTGAGGTTTCCAGTGAATATCGAACCGATCTGGAAGATTATCAGCGATACCGCGTATGCGAATCCACACTGATAACCGATTGCGAACCACGTCCACTTAGCCGAGTTCATCTCACGCTTGATAGCGCCGATCGCTGCAAAGCAAGGTGCGCAAAGGAGATTGAATACGAGGAATGAATATGCAGCGAGCTTGGTCATTCCTTCGAAGTCGAGCACTCCGAATACGCCGACAACTTCTTCCTTTGCAACGAGTCCCATTATCGTTGCGATAGTCGCTTTGATGTTGCCGAAGCCAAGCGGGCTGAATATCCAGCAGATCGCGCCGCCGATGATACCGAGAACGCTCGATTCAAGCTCCATTTCAGTGTCGAATGTGAATGCGCCGTCAACCATGCCGAACGACGAGCCAGCCCAGATGATGATCGACGAAAGGAGTATAATCGTACCAGCCTTCTTGATGAATGACCAGCCGCGCTCCCACATCGAACGCATTACGTTTCCGAAGGTCGGAAGATGGTAAGCCGGAAGCTCCATTACGAATGGCGCGGGGTCGCCGGCGAACATCTTTGTCTTCTTAAGTGCGATACCAGAAATGACAATTGCGGCAATACCTACGAAGTATGCAGAAGGCGCTACCCACCATGCACCGCCGAACAGTGCCGACGCGATGAGTGCGATTATCGGCAGCTTAGCGCCGCAGGGAATGAAGGTTGTGGTCATTATTGTCATACGGCGGTCGCGCTCATTTTCAATGGTACGTGAAGCCATGATACCGGGAACGCCGCAGCCTGTACCAATAAGCATAGGAATGAAGGATTTACCTGAGAGACCGAACTTTCTGAAGATACGGTCCATAACGAATGCGATACGAGCCATATAGCCGCACGCTTCAAGGAATGCAAGCATGATGAACAATACGAGCATCTGCGGAACGAATCCGAGTACTGCGCCTACGCCGCCGATTATACCGTCGACGAGCAGACTGCTGAGCCATTCGGGAGTATTAAGCGCTTCAAGTCCGCCCGAAACGAGATCAGGAATACTTGTTACCCACACGCCATATTCTGACGGTTCAGGTACATTTTCAGCGTCATCACCGAGTGCTGCTTCATAAAGTTCAGAGATATCGTAGCCTTCTTCAGCGAGCGAGTCGGCGAATGTGCCGTATGCTTCATCGAACGCGCCGAAATCTTCATCTTCGATAGCAGCCTTGATATCCTCAGCGCCGATAACCTCAGCCGCAGCTGCTGCGTCGACGATTAACTTCATCTCATCAGTCCATACGTTGTCGATTGCATATTCGGTCATTGCGTCGTCGTAAGCTCCGCTTCCGATAGAGAACAAATGCCAGCCGTCACCGAATACGCCGTCGTTTACCCAGTCGGTGAAAATAGCTCCGACTGTGGTTACCGATATGTAATATACAAGCACCATTACTGCTGCGAATATCGGCAGTGCAGCCCAGCGGTTGGTCACTACGCGGTCGATCTTATCCGATGTCGAGAGCTTGCCGGCAGATTTTTTCTTGTAGCAGTTCTTCATCAGTTCGCCGATGTATATGTAGCGTTCGTTGGTGATTATTGATTCTGAGTCGTCGTCAAGCTCGGTTTCAGCGGCTTTGATGTCGGCTTCGATGTGCTCGAGTTTTGCTTTATCAATATTCAGCTGTTCAAGCACCTTGTCATCGCGCTCGAATATTTTAATTGCGTACCAACGCTGCTGAGAGTCGCTCATGTCGTGCAGCGCAGCTTCTTCGATGTGCGCGATTGCGTGCTCTACTACGCCGGTGAAGGTGTGCTGAGGCACTGTCTTAGTCGATTTCGCTGCGTTTATCGCTGCGTCGGCAGCCTCGAAAATGCCGTCACCCTTCAATGCGGAGATTTCAACTATCTTACATCCAAGCTTTTTTGAGAGCTCAGCGGTGTTTATCGAGTCGCCGTTTTTCTTTACGATATCCATCATGTTTATCGCGATTACGACCGGAATTCCAAGCTCGGTGAGTTGAGTTGTGAGGTAGAGGTTGCGTTCGAGGTTTGTTCCGTCGACGATGTTGAGTATCGCGTCCGGACGCTCGCCGATGAGGTAATTACGTGCGACTACCTCCTCGAGCGTGTACGGAGATAGGGAATAGATACCGGGAAGGTCGGTTATCGTTACGCCGTCCTGCTTCTTTAATTTACCCTCTTTTTTCTCGACCGTTACTCCAGGCCAGTTTCCAACGAACTGATTCGAGCCGGTTAGCGCATTGAACAGTGTGGTTTTACCACAGTTCGGGTTGCCCGCAAGGGCGATTCGTAGGTTCATGTGATTGTCCTTTCTGTTCGTTAGCTTCTGCTAACTCTATTACAAAAAATAAAGGTCGCTTTTGATAGAAATCCACTCAGATCTCTATCATATCTGCATCTGCTTTTCTCAGCGAGAGCTCGTATCCGCGCACGGTGATCTCGATCGGATCGCCAAGCGGCGCTACCTTTCGCACGTGGATCTGCACGCCCTTTGTGATCCCCATATCCATGATACGACGTTTTACTGCACCTTCACCATGCAGCTTAACAACGGTCACAGTGTCGCCTATCTTTGCCTGACGCAATGTGTTCATTAGTATATTACCTCCTGAAATTTATATCATAATTTTATTAGCCATTTCACGGCTGATAGCGATTCGCGCTTCTTTGACGTTGACGATGATGTTTCCGCCGATCTCGTTTATCACCGTTACATTTCCACCGACTATAAAGCCGAGATTTTCGAGGTGCTTTTTCACCTCTGGATTTCCGCCGATTTTTTTAATTATGTTGATTTCGCCTATCTTCGCCAATGTTAGCGGCATGATTTACGACCTTCCTTCGTAATGGTAAGTTATCAACCGCTAACCCATTGTCATACACAAGTTAGCGGCAGCTAATCTGATATTATTATAGCTGATATTTCAGAATTTGTCAATAGCTTTTGGTACAAAATATAAATTTCGGCAAATTGATACTTAAGTTAGCTGATGCTAACTTAAACGTTGTTTAATATAACAAAGCAAACGCCGATCCTTGCTGTCTGTCATGCGTAGAATCGGCGTTTGTTTCCATTTTCATCGGTGCAGTCGTAGCTATTTAATCCGAAATATTTTCCAGCGACATCGGCTGTTATGAATTCATCAGCACTTCCGTTAAACTGAATACAGCCGTCTCCGACTACGATTATTCGGTCGGCGAGTTCGAGTGCGCGGTTTATATTGTGGAACACTGTTAGCACGCAGCGTCCATTTTGCTTCATGTTTAGCAGAAATTCGGCGATACGACGCTCATATTCGATGTCAAGGTGTGCGAGCGGTTCGTCGAGCAGCAGATTCTGTGTGTCCTGCGCCAATGTCATCGCGAGATACGCTTTTTGAAGCTCGCCGCCTGACACCTGATTTGCATACGCCTCCGTGAGCTGTGAAATCCCAGTGCGCTTGATGGCATTGTCGACAAGCTCCCAGTCGCGCTTTGTCAGTATTCCGCTGACTCCAGCGTAGGGCTGCCGACCGAACGATACAAGCTCACGCAGGGTTATCGACGGGCGCGCGAGCAGCTGTGGCATGAGTGACAGCATTTGTGCACGTTTCTGAGATGAAGTTTTACTTACTTCGCAGCCGTCGATTGATATGCTTCCGACGTATTTCAGGCTTCCGGTGACTGCACGCATGAGCGTCGACTTTCCGCAGCCGTTTTTTCCGAGGATAATCGTAATTTCCGCGTCGCTCGCAGTGAAGGTGATGTCGTGCAGTATCTGCTTTTTCCAATAGCTAATGTTGACATTATTTAATTCGATCATGATTTCCTCCGAATCAGCAAATAGAGGAAGAAGGGCGCACCGATTATCGCCATGATTATACCCGCTGGAAGCTCGCCCGGCGCAATTACGATACGTCCGATAACATCCGAAAATATCACGAGAACTGCCCCGCACATCGCGCTGAACGGTAGGCTCACGCGCAGCCCTGCGCCGATCAGTCTGCGGACGATATGCGGGACAATCAGTCCGACAAATCCGAGCAGTCCGGCGAACGATACGACGGCGGCACAAAGTGCGCTTGTGATGATTACAGCTATGATACGCACCACGCGCACGTTTATTCCGAGTGCAGACGCGGCTTCGTCGCCAAGACTGAGCAGGCTTACCTTCGGTGCGATAATTATCGCAGATATGATTCCGACCGCTATCATAACTGCCGGAATTATCAGCTCCGACAACGAAACGCCGTCGAATCCGCCAACCGAAAATGCGGTGTATGACGAAAGCACGTCGGGGTATTTCAGCGACAGAAACGAGATTCCTGCGTTGAGTATTGATGACAGCGCGACTCCGGCAAGTACGAGTGATGATTTGTGTTCTCCTGAACTTACTCCCGAAAGCGTCAGCACCAAAAACGAAGCTGCGAGAGCTCCGACGAAAGCTGCTGCCGGAAGCATCCGCCAGCAACTCGGAAATAAGCAAAGTATCAGCATGACTGCAAATCCAGCTCCGGCGTTTATGCCGATTATGTTAGGTGCTGCGAGCTCGTTGTCGGTGACACTTTGGAGAAGGTGTCCGGCGACTGCAAGTCCAGCTCCGGCGAGTGCAGCAGCAGCAAGCCGCGGCAGACGCAGCTTGAATATTATCACCGACGCTGTCCGGTCGCTGCCATTTATCGCTGCCGCGATTCGTGAAGCCGACAGACTAACGCTTCCGAATGCGAGTGCGCAGAATCCGGCGAGCAGTATTAAGAAAATGAATATCACGCACAGCAGCGTCAATTTATGTTTTTTAGACACTTGCCGAATCCTTTCTATGTGATTTATTCAGACAGCAGACCTGGATATAGCAGGTCGATTAGATATCGGTATGCTTCGTCCCAGCGCGAATTTGGCTTGAAGTGGAATAAGTCCTTTGGAATGAAATAGCAGTTATTATTCTTCACGCAGTCAAGCTCGCGCCAGCCGTCCGATTGCAGCTTTTCGGTCATATGCTCAGTCGCGGCTCTTTCATCGCCCATCGTGGTTATGAACATACAGTCGGGATTCTTTTCGAGTATTACCTCGAGACTGAGGTTACCGACAAGCTCACCGGCTTCGTCCGCAATGTTGTTTACTCCGAGCTCGTCAAGCATTGCACAGACAAAATTATCCGCCGCAGTTTTAGCCTTCGTCGACTTATCGCTGCTTCCGGCGCGCACGAACAGTATGCTCGGTGGAACGATGGAGTCATTTTTCAAATATGAATTTACTTCGGCGAGCATTGAGTCGATATTCGCCTTGATTTCTTCGCCGTACAGCTTGTAATTTTCAGGCTGTCCGTTTATTTCGCAGCAGATTTTCAGCATATTCAGGTAGTCATCGACGCTCTCGACCTTGAACATCGCTGCGTTGATTCCGGCTTCACGGCAAAATTCCACCGCTTCGCTCTGGCACACATAGTCGGCAGTACCGATCACAAGGTCTGGCTCGGCGTTCACAAGTGTTTCGAGGTCGATAGTCGAATGTCCGGCGCTCGGGTCTACGAGAATAACGCCGTTGTCAGCAAAGCCACGCTCGATAGCTTCACCAACCGTTATGTCGACGGTTCCGCCGGATTTTGCCCAAATGTCAGCGTATGATGAAAACAGTATCGCGACCGTTTCTGGCTTTTCAGTCAAGGTTATGCTTGTACCAGATGAGTCGGTAAATGTATACGAATACTGCGATTGCAGAGTATTTTCATTATCGACAGTATTATCGCCATAGGCGCTATTATCACCGCAAGCGCCCGCGACTATTGTCACGAGCGCCAGCAGTGCAGTAGTTATAAGCAGCTTTGGTTTTAACACGTTGCGCCGCCTGTTACACTCTTTTTGAGGATTTCAGCCTTGTCGATTTTGCCGTTCAAAAGCTTATCTTCGACGTACTCGAATCCGAGACGCGCGACCGTATCGGCGAAACGCTCGCCGGTGATCCCTTCGTCGCGGAAGAGCAGAATAGCGCGGTCAACTGCGTCAAGTACTTCTTCCTCACTTGCGAATATCTTACTTAACGGACGACCGAATGCAGTCTTCTTGCCCCATCTTCCGCCGATTGTGATCTTGTATCCGACGCGCTCCTCTGTTACAGCTCCGAACGGGCACTGGTCAACGCAGCGTCCGCAGTGGTTGCAGGCTTCGGTGTCAATCGTTATCTTGCCGTCGACGAGCTGTGCGGTCTTTATCGGGCACTTCTTCTCGATCTGGCAGACTTTGCAGCCGCGGCATTTTGTGAGGTCTATCGACGGCAGACGCTGACCGATGATTCCAAGGTCGTTGAGGTCAGGCTTTACGCAGTTGTTCGGACAACCGCCGACGGCTATCTTGAATTTGTGCGGAAGTGTCATATCGTGGTAGCCCTTGTAGAATATCTCGTGTATCTTCTCTGAGAGTCCAAAAGTGTCGATGAGTCCGAACTGGCAAGTAGTACCTTTACATGATACGACCGGACGCACTTTAGAGCCAGTTCCGCCGGTCTCAAGTCCGTTGTCGGCAAGGAATGCGAACAGCTCGTCGAGATTGTCGTAGGGCACGCCCTGAATCTCGATTGTAAGGCGTGTGGTCATTGCGACCTCGCCTGAGCCGTACTTTTCAGCGGCTTCTGCGATTATTTTCGACTCCTCAGCGGTGATCTTGCCGTTGCGGGTGATGACGCGGACGTTGAATACGTCGTCAAAGCGCTTGTCTCTGAGACATCCGAGTCCCTTTACACGCTTGATTTCGGATTCGGGCAGCTTTGAGCCGATACGTTCAGCCTTGACCTGATTAAAGGTCGAGCCGCCTTCGAGTACCTTTGTTGCGGTGTAGCCGAGCTGCTTTAGTTTGTTCTGCAATAGATATGCACGGCGACCACGGTTGCACACGATGAGCAGTTTTGCGTCAGTCGGAATGCCGTCCATGTCTTTCTCCGGAGACGTGAGGTTTACCCACTTAGTACCGGTTATCTTTGCGGCAGGATGTACGTCGATTATCGTATAACCGCGCGCTGCACCTTGTGCATATTCAGCCGGAGTGAAGGATTCGAGTTCACCGGCAAGTTTATTTTCGAGCACATAGCAGGCAGTGACGAACGGGCTTATTGCGGTGGAGAAGGGCGGAGCATACGCAAAATCCATCGTGTCGAAGCTGTCGACCGTCGCGCCGAGTGAAATTCCGGTCGCGGCGATATCTATCATTTTGTCTACCGAATTGCTTCCGATTACCTCTGCGCCGATAAGCTTATTTGTCGCGCGGTCGGCTACGAGCTTTATAATGACAGATGAAGAATCGGGATAGTATTTCGCTTTGTCATCGACTACGCAGAGCGCGGATACTGCGTCAAATCCGGCAGCCTTCGCGTCGGCTTCGGTTAGTCCTGTGCGTCCGGCGTTGAGACTTGGCAGC
Source organism: Clostridiales bacterium (assembly GCA_022791685.1). Taxonomy (GTDB): domain Bacteria; phylum Bacillota; class Clostridia; order Oscillospirales; family CAG-272; genus Flemingiibacterium. Next base: position 119,467 of record JAAVZO010000036.1, on the reverse strand, counting down.
AGCTTGACGATGCCAGTGCCGAGACATCCGGTGTAGCTGTCGTCAGCGCCGTTCAAGCGCTTTGCGAGCACGCGCGCGGATATATTCGCGGTCGAACCCATCGCCGACCATTGACGCGCGCCGCTAACTTTATTCTTTACTATCGCGCAGTCGCCTGCTGCATATATATCCTCGATGTTGGTGCGCAATCCCTCATCAACAACTACCGCGCCCTTTATTGTCTCGATTCCCGAGCCGTCAAGGAATGCAGTAGACGGGCGAACGCCTATCGCGAGTATAACTATGTCAGCTGGAATATTGCCCGAATCGGTGACAACTCCAGAAGCGGCGGTGTCTCTGGTTACCGCACGTACCGCAGTACCGTTGAGTATGCGCATGGAAGCCGATTGCAGCTGACGCTTGATGTAGCCCGACATATCAGTGTCGAATACGCCCGGCAAGATGGTGTCAGCCATTTCGACTACGGTAACGTTGAGTCCGCGTGAAAGCAGATTCTCCGCCATCTCGAGACCGATAAAGCCCGCGCCGCAAACTACAGCCTTTTTGCAGTTATTCTTTTCTATGTAATCTCGTATCGCGGCTGCATCGTCTGGAGTTCTTACGGTGAATACGCCGTCGAGCGATACTCCGTCGATATCGGGAACGAACGGCTGCGCGCCAGACGCGATTATAAGCTTATCATAAGCTTCATTTCCGACGCTTCCATCAGCGAGCTTATACGACACGGACTTTGCTTTTGGGTCGACAGCTGTTACTTCACATCCTGTGACTACCTCAGCGCCGGTCAATGCTTTAAAGCTTGCCGGAGTGTTGACTGCGAGCGTACCGATGTCCTCGATATCTCCGCCGACATAATAAGGAAGTCCACAGCCGGCATATGATATTCCTTGGCTCTTAGTCAGAATTTTAACTTCTGCACTCTTATTGCAGCGCTTCAATTTAGCCGCTGCCTTAGTTCCGGCGGCAACACCGCCGATTATCAGAATTTTCATTGTGTTTCCTCCTGAAAAATACTTAGTAAATATAGTATATCACAAAAATCTGAATTTTTCAAGAGCGTATCAGCGAATACGAGATTTTTCTTTTTTATTAAGAAAAATTAAGAAGTTTTTACATTGCTTCTTAATGATTTCTATGGTACAATATATACATAAGCTTCAAACAAGGACGGTTTATCACAATGTATAATATTTTAGTTTGCGATGATGAAGAAGATATAGTTACAGCACTCAAAATTTACCTCAAGGCGGAAGGGTATAACGTGATCTGCACCTACAACGGCAAGCAGGCGCTCGACGTACTGCGGCGAGAGGATGTTCAGCTTGTGCTGATGGATATCATGATGCCTGAGATGGACGGCATAACGGCGATGTCGAGGCTGCGTGAATTCAGCAACGTTCCGGTGATACTGCTTACTGCTAAGGGTGAGGACGCGGACAAAGTGCTCGGTCTCAATATCGGCGCTGACGATTATGTCACTAAGCCGTTTCATCCGGCTGAGCTGACCGCAAGAGTGAAGTCTCAGCTGCGGCGATATACAATGCTCGGCAGCATTGCGCCGGCTAACGCAAGCCGTATCGTGTGCGGCGGAATAGAGCTCGACATTGAGGAGCGCGTCGCTTCGGTCGACGGCGAGCCGATAACACTGACCCCTACCGAATATTCGATACTAAAGCTTTTGATGGAGTCGCAGGGAAAGGTGTTTTCAACAAATGATATATACACCGCAATATGGGGACAGTCTGCTGGAGCAGCAGTCGGAACGGCTAACAATGTAGCAGTTCATATCAGGCACTTGCGTGAGAAGCTCGAGATAGACCCCGCCGAGCCGCGCTATCTGAAGGTAGTCTGGGGCAAGGGATACATGATAGAAAACACTACTCGCTGAGTTGGAGGAAATTATGAAAAAGCTATTATACAATCCATTATCAAAAATAATCGCGCTTATCCTGCTTTTTGTTATGGCGTACAGCACACTGTTTTGCGGGTTCAAATGTATGTATATGGAGTCGTTGGGCTGCTACAGTGATGAATTTTACCCATATCGGCAGCTGAACGATGATTATAGAAACGTAATTATTCTGATTCGTGACTATATTCATAATGAGAGTAAGATCGACTATCAGACCGCAGGGCGCGAGGTGCTCGATAATGTCACAGTAGACGGTGAGCTGAGATATCCGTCCGATTTATCATATAATCTAAAAAAGGAACTTGAGATGTTCAGAAACGATAATACGAATTTCGTTTTTGCAGTCTATTTCGATTACGACCATTCGCAGTTCAACCGGGATTATATGAAGCTTGAAGAAGCGATATTCTCAAATGTGCTGTTAAATGATGAGACTACCGATAAAGATATGTTCGATCATAATACAATTACCTTCAACTCCGGTTTTATTATCCGATACGGATATGATGGCAATATTCCTGTGAATGATAAGTATGCGGCGGCATATTCGAGCTGGCAGGAATATTATGCCTCACGATACACGTGGATATATTATACGGCAGTTTCAGCGCTTGCGGCATTCCTTCTGCTGATACTTTGTCTTTGTCAGGCGGGAAAGCGTACAGGCGACGATGAAATACACTTGATGTGGGTCGAGCGTATACCGCTCGAAATCGCGCTTGGAGTCAAGACGGCGCTGTTTATAATATTTTTTGCGGCATTTTGGGAATCCTTCTATTGGCTTGACAATGGTCTATTCGACGCGATGTTTGATAAAAATGTAAATATGCTCGACACGCATATTTTCGAGCTTATCATATTTATACTGCTTAGCTTTGGCATGGCGGCTACCGCATTGTGGGCGCTGCGCAGCTTCATTAAACGTTCGCGTGCCGGCGGTTGGTATAGAAATACGCTCTGCTACATGATACTTCGCTTTTGCTGGCGTGTTCTTAAAGCAATGTGCTGCGGTATCAGCTCGATTATTGTAAACACCCGTATTACATGGAAGTGGACGGCGGTAATGGCGGTTTACCTTTTCCTGACGGCAATCGCTATTGGTTCGCAGGAAGGATTTTTCATAGTATTATGGATATTTTTAAGCATTATTCTCGTGTTTACCGGATATTATTATATCATCCAATTAGAGAAGGTTCGCCGTGGTACAGAGGTGATAGCGAGCGGCGATATCGACAGCCGTATTCCCACCGACAAGCTGTACGGCTCGCTGCGCCGTCATGCTGAGACTCTCAACCATATTAGCGATAGTATCGACAAGGCGGTAGCTGAACAGATGAAGAGCGAGCGTATGCGTACCGAGCTTATCACCAACGTATCGCACGACCTCAAAACGCCGCTGACTTCAATTATCAGCTACGTTGACCTTATCAAGAAAGAAAACCCCGAAAACGAGTCTATCCGCGAGTACATCGACGTGCTCGATCGCCAGTCGCGTAAATTGAAGAAGCTGACCGAGGACCTGCTTGAAGCGTCTAAGGCATCGTCTGGAACTATCGCTACTGAGCTCAGCGAAACTAACGCTGCTGAGCTGCTGACTCAGGCAGCAGGCGAATATACCGAGCGGTTCGCGATTGCGAATATAATCCCTGTGTTGTCTGTACCCGAGGACGGCGCGTATATAATGGCGGACGGACGGCATATGTGGCGCGTGTTCGACAACCTCTGCGGGAATATATGCAAGTATTCACTCGCCAGAACAAGAGCATATTTGACTTGTGAGAAGCGTAACGGCGATGTAGTGATAACTTTCCGAAATATCTCATCTGAACAGCTCTGCATCCCAGCAGATAGTCTCACCGAACGATTCGTGCGGGGTGACAGTTCGCGGCATACTGAGGGAAGTGGTCTTGGACTTGCGATAGCGAAGAGCCTTGTTGAATTGCAGAAGGGAAGCTTTGATGTGACATCGGACGGCGATCTATTCAAGGTAGTATTGATTTTTAAGGAGTGCAAGCCTGTATCGGTAAATTCTGAATCTCGTGCAGTAAGTATCATTGAGGAGAGTACTGATATATGAAGAAAAGACGTGCATTATTCGTTTTGATTCCGCTTATAATGCTTTTAGGTGCTTCACTTGCCGGATGTGCGCTTGCTGATTACGGTATAATACACCGCAGCGGTAATCTTATCGTGACGAATTATTCTGAAGATGCGATAACTGATGTGACTATCACAAGCCTTAATGACCTTATTGCGGTTTCCCATCAGTCGATAAGCGATACGAAGGTCTGCTATTTTACAGTCGATCCGAAGCCTGAATTTACGTATACTGTATCCTTTGTTGACTGTAATGGAAAGAAGCATTCGAAGACGTTTGTAAACAGCTTTGCTGGCGGCGCACGTGTGCTGATCGCGATAAATAGCTTAGGCGGCAGCTATATGATAGATTACGATAAATAAAATAAATAGAGAGGGCATGTATACATGCCCTCTCTATTTTTATGAACAAAATAAAAATTTCACTCAAACTACTCCAATAGTATTGACAAATGAGAAAATCAATGCTATAATATACTCATACTATTGCAATAGTACATATTGGAGGAATTACAAATGCAGGAAAAATCACTTGAAATCAAGCTTTTTGACTCTGAACTCAAGGTAATGAACGTGCTCTGGGATGACGGCGACTCGACAGCGAAGCATATCGCTTTACGACTTGCTGAGGACATCGGATGGAACGTCAATACTACCTACACGGTTATTAAGAAGTGTATCGCTAAAGGCGCGATCGAAAGGCGTGAACCAAACTTTATCTGTCATGCGCTGGTATCGCGGCGTGAGGCGCAGGAGAGCGAGACCGCTGAGCTTATCGACAAGCTCTATGAAGGTGCTGCGGACAAGCTCGTAGCCTGCCTTTTAGGCAGCGACCGCCTTTCACGCGATGAGATCGCACGGCTTAAAAAGCTGGTGGAGGAGCTGAAATGACACTTCTTTATATGTCTCTTACCGGAGGCATTATCATTGCACTTACTGCGCTTCTCAGACGCTTGAATCTCGACATTCTGCCAAAGCGCTGCCTGCGTATCATATGGCTGCTTGCCGCTGTCCGTCTGCTTGTACCGCTGTCATTTGAAGTGAAGCTTCCAGCAGATTTGATACAATTGCAGCAGGTATCGCAGCCGGAGCCCGAGATCCAGCATATTCCGCAGCCTAACCAAAGACATACGGATTATCGGTATTTTCAGGCGATCGACGGCGAAATGTTGAATAAGCCTTGGCTTAATGAGCCTTCGCAGACAAAGACGGAGATATCGTCGACTAAAGCAGCGGTTATCGCTATTACAGCGGTGTATTTTGTCGGAGCAGCAGCTGTATTTGTATTCTTTCTTTTTGCTGACAGACGGATTCGTCAAAGGCTGAGCAAAGCGCGTAAGATAGACGATGAACGCTGCAACGTTCACATTAACTGCCTTATGCGTCGGCTCAAAGTCAACCGGAAGGTACAGCTTAAAACTGCCGATGTTGCTTCACCGCTGACTGTCGGGCTGTTTAAGCCTGTTATAATCCTTCCGACTGAATACACCGAGCTTGACGGCGAGGCGCTCGACTGCATACTCGCGCACGAGCTTATCCATATTCGCAGATATGACGTTGTCTGCAAGCGGCTGTTCTGCTTTGCCGCCTGCCTGCACTGGTTCAATCCGCTTGTATGGGTAATGCTTGATCTTGCGAGCCGTGATATCGAGCTTGCCTGTGACGAATCGGTCCTGCGGCAGATCGAGGACAGGCGCGACGTATATGCGCTTTGTCTAATTGAAGCTGAAGAAATGCGTATGCCGCTTGTTGAAAGCTTTGGCGGCAGCGCAATATCAGAAAGGATCAAATGTATTATGAATGCAAAGAAATTTACCGCGGCAGGTTCTGCCGTTATAGCTCTGCTGCTTGCCGGCACGTCGATGATGTTCGTTCGCGCTGTTCCAGCGGAGGATATTAATAGCGCGGGTGCTCCCGATGTATCAACTCCGACAAAAACTGTTGCTGTTGAATGGAAAAAGGAGGACTCGACCATAACTGAGCCGCCTGGAACTGAGGTGCCGGAGATTCATGAGTCTGACGAGATAAAGACTGCTGAGTTGGTCTTCACTTTCCCGCTTGCAGCGTCAGTGTCTGATATAGTGATCAGCAATGATTACGGCGAGCGAATGAATCCTTTGAGCAAAAAGGTGATATTCCACGATGGAATCGACATACCTCAGGAGCGTGGAACGGATATACTCGCGGCAGCTGGAGGTATCGTAGAGAAGGCGGAGTATAACGCTTCAAACGGAAACTATGTGATAATCGACCACTGCAACGGCGTTAAGACCATTTATATGCACTGCTCTGAGCTCGTTGTCAAGGAAGGCGACAGTGTTGCAGCTGGACAGGTCATCGCAAAGGTCGGCGCTACAGGTATGGCTACCGGAAATCACCTGCACTTTGGTGTGATGAAGGACGGCGAATACGTCGACCCATTCGATTATTTCGCAGACTGAACAACATTGTCATGTTGAAACGTTATCAAGATGAATATGTATCGAACAGAGAGTGTGTACGAAAGTACACACTCTCTGTCTTTTCCACAGAATGCTGCTTTAATCAAAGAAATGTGCCGAGGCGTTCGACGGTGTTCTTTTCGAATTCGAGAACATCATCCGCGAAAGCTTTAGCTTCCGGTGAGTGACCGCCTTCATTCAACTGCTTTTCGAGGTCGATAATGCCCATAGTCGCGCCGTTTATCATCATCTCAGCGATATGCGAGGTGGTGGTGTCGAGCATAGTATTGAACGCCATGCCGACCTTGGCGCTTGTCTTTGCAACGGGCGATAATTCCTGCGGCTTGAGTCCACGCTCGTTGAGCTTCTGACCGGCTTCGTTGGAGAATCGGCGGTAGGCATCAAGCTCTACTGTCATCTCTCCGCGAAGCTTTTTATCGTCAACTTTATCAAGCAGGTTGACTATAGAGTCACCGCCCATTTTTACGTTGCGGTATACTTCCTGAAGGAGCTTTTCGTTGTTATCCATGAGTTGTTCTCCTTTAATAAATTTGCATAAATTGATTACGCGTATTTATTATGTACGATCGAGCAGCTCAAAAACCGTGGTAATAATTACGAGCAAGCTCGTATTACGGGCAAACCCATATTACGACAATTCGTCAAGATTATACGGTGTATTCTGATAAACGAAATAGTTAAGCCAGTTTGAGAAAAGCAGGTTCGCGTGTCCGCGCCAGATATTAGGCGGACGCTTTGTTGGGTCGTCGTCCGGAAAATAATTGTACGGCACGTCTATCTCAAGTCCCTTGTTCTTGTCGCGGAAGTATTCATTCGCGAGCGTATCGTTGTCGTACTCCGAATGTCCAGTCACAAACAGCATACGCGAGTCCTTCGCTGCAATGATGTATGCGCCGGCGAGTTCGCTTTTGGCAACTACTTCAAGCTCGGAAACCTTCGCGATATCCTCTTCACGAACTTCGGTGTGACGTGAGTGTGGGGCGTAGAAGTATTCGTCGAATCCACGCACAATCGGGTGATTCGGTGTGAGCGCATAGTGCTTGTACACTCCGAACAGCTTTTTCGAGAGCTGATATTTTGGAACGCCGTAGTGGAAGTTGAGTCCTGCCTGCGCCGCCCAGCATATGTGAAGCGTAGAGAATACGTGTGTCTTTGACCACGTCATTATCTCGCAAAGCTCGTCCCAGTAGTTTACCTCTTCAAAATCAAGGTTTTCGACCGGAGCGCCTGTGATTATAAGTCCATCAAAATTTTCATTTTTGATATCGCCGAAGTTTTTGTAAAATGTTTCCATATGTTCAGCGGAAGTATGCTTGGATTTATGGGTAGCTGTTTGAAGCAGTGTAAATTCTATTTGGAGCGAGCTATTCGACAGAAGACGAATAAGCTGTGTTTCGGTAGTTATCTTTGTTGGCATAAGATTCAGTACCGCAATTTTCAGTGGTCGGATATCCTGATGAGAGGCTCTGAAGTCGTTCATTACGAATATATTTTCTCTTTCGAGCGTTTCAATAGCCGGAAGACCGTTTGGAATTTTAATTGGCATAGTTAATTTTGCCCCCTTGAATTTCATCATATATAGACCTGTTCGATAATTTCTCGATTAAAATTTGAAAATGCTGATTTAATCAGCATTTTCAAAAGCTAAATTTAGGTTATCGAACATGACTAATATATATTATAACAGAAAATCGGCGAGAACACAACAGTGATTTATAAAATTGTTAGAAAAATAAAAAAACATTTGCATTTTGGCTCGAAAAATGGTATAATAACAGTATGGAATTTATTTTTAGAAGGGCGGTGTCATGCGTTTGAAAAGATCGAGCTTATATCTGACTGCGGTGATAGGTATTACCGTTGTTTTTCTGCTTATTTTTAGTGTGTTTGTATCTGCGGCTGACACTGACTGGGTTTTATACGATTTTTCCACCAATTCGGGCGAATGGTCGCACGGTGACAATACAAAGGAGGCGGTGGTCGGACGCTATCAGTTTGGGGACGATGAAGCGCCGTTTTACCGCGATTGTCTTGAAGTTATTAGCCATGACCTGACTGTACAGCTTATCCGAACTGTCGTCGTTGATTTTGATGATTCGATTGACCTAACCGAATACCGTAAATTCTCCTGCGAAATGTATGCCATTCCGTTTGAGGATGACCCGTCGGCGGTTTATTATGCGCGGCTGACCTTATTTTCAGCCGACGGCACGAGTGTTGAAACGCTGACATTGATCCCGAGCGGGGAATGGACTAAGGTGTCGCTTGATATAAGTACATGGGGCGGCCGTGATGACATTGTTTCTGCTGAGATGGGAATAAAGATAATCACAAACAGCAATAAGTCGCACGCGAATAGCTTCTTTATCGACGATGTGACCGCAGGTGAGAAGGTAAACCGCGAGCTTACCGAGCGATTTTTATTTGATGTTTTTGATATATCCGGAGGTCAGGCGAATTTTGCAAGCGACGGTTGTATGTTGAATATCCGCCTGTCGCCTTCAGTGATAACTTCTCTCGAAGCTACAGTTTTTATACCTGACGTTGAATGGAAGCTCAATTGTCTGCGGCTTGAGCTCGCCAACAAATCTGACCTCGATTCGTTCACGCTGCATTACTCGACATACGATACCGAGGCGTTGAGTGAAGACAAGAGTCTCAGTATTAAGCTTGATAAAACGGATGACAGCAAATATTATTATATTGATGTCGGTGACGTTTCAATGCTGCATAATATCAGAATGCAGTTTGACGGTGGAAGCGGAAATATTGAGATAGCGTCGATTTGCGCACTGTCGGTCTATAATCCCGAGCAGTATGAGACTTGCGGAAGTGTTGACAGCTGCATTCTTCGCGATGACCTTTCGTCGATACACTTTACAGGTGAGATAAACCGCGATGAAGTGCTCGCCAATCAAGATGGAACTATCTGTATTTATGCGCTTAATTCCGGAAATGCTGACGAGATAGCGTCACTTAACGAGTGTGAGCCGCTTCTTACAAGTCCGATGACTACAAAGTTCGACTTATCGCTCACACTCAATGAAGCTTCACAGGAGCTGCGTTATGCTATATTTGCGGTCGTTTCGCGTCATGTTGATGGTACAATGATTCTCGCAGCGCCGCCGTTCTGCATTCAGAATCCCGAACGTGCTGCAAGTGTTTCGATCTCATCGGAGTTTGGACCTAAGGGCGTTGCTGCTGCCGATATTTCATATGTTGGCGAGAGTCTCGCTGATGTCAGTCTCATTACTATTTATGCTGATGATATCTTTGCGATGCCGGGAAGCGGTGAGCGATATATTTATAATGGAAATGCTTATTATTTCAATCAGAGTACATTCAATGCGCTTGACGGAAAAATTTCTGCGCTTGGCGGCGCTGGGGTAAAGGTGCTGCTGCGAATCGCCGACTGGAATCGTGCTCTTGAAGCTGAGCTTTATGAAGGTGTTGTCGGTCAGACGTATTTGGAATATTCGTATAACAATATACACGACGGTACAGACTTTTTGATGGCGTTCGGAAGCTATATCGCTGAGAGATGGTGTGTAGACGCGAGTATCAGCGGTATTGTTTGGGGAAATATCCTCAACAATATAGAGCGTGAAGAGGAAAATACATTCCTGTCGCTTAATGATATGGTCGAGTATGACGCTCAGAATCTGCGTAAAATGTATAACGCACTTATGAGCGTGAACTCTGAAACACGCTTGTATGCTTCATTTTCGGAGATGTACACTGTTGAGCTTACAACTGAATCTATTGAAGTCGGACTTGAAATCTATCTTACTGCATTGAATGAAGAAATAAGCAGACACGGAAGGTTTGATTACGGCATAGTGATCGATAAGTTTTATCGTATAGGAGAGGTAAACGGCAGTGCTATTGATATAGCCAACTGCGAAAAGCTCATTGATCTAATGCGTGGATATGGTATAGCTGAGCCGCACCTGCTTTTTTGCGATAGTACATACACATTTTCAAAGCTTACTATCGGCGAGTTGGTCGGCGAGCTCGTGAAAGGTTATTACTGCGCTTGCTTTAATGACAATATCGACGCATATATCGTTTCGCTCGATACATTAACTACGGGATATATTGCCGAATATCTGGCAGCGCTTGACACTAAGAATAGAGCGGATGTGGCTTCACTGGCGCTTTCGACTCTGAAGCTAAGCGACTGGAGCGATATAATAGACAACTATGACGAGAAACGCTTGCCGCTCAAACGCGTGACTTCATATGAAGCGTTTGAGGATGAGCCATCGGGAATCAAGGGAAGCTATAAATATTATAACTTTGATTCATTTTCTAATGTCAGCGACTTCAAGAAGGGTTATTACTGCGTTGAACTTTCGGTCAAGGGCAGCGGTACGCCAGCGCTGACGGCAAAACTTGACAGAAGCGCATACGATACGTCGAATGCAAGCAAATATATGGGTATCGCGCATAGGTTTGAATATCCTGAGAACTTGAAGCTAACGCCTGTTCTTGAAGTTACGCTTGCGGTATCTGATGTAAATCCTACGAATATCTCCGAGATTCCGGTAAAGCTTGTGCTGTTTGCTGGGAATGAGCGATTTGAAGCTAACGCTTTGCTTGCTCCTAATGAATCAAAGACGATTTACGTAGATGTTAGTGATTTTTCGCTTGCGAGTGATGTTGAGGGAATTCAGCTTTTAGTTGACGGAAGTGAGATACAGTCGGCGACATTACAGCTATATTCGATAAACGGACTTTCGCGTGAATATAATGATGAATCGCTTGAGAGCGTTATAGCTGACGAGCGTGCTAAAAAGCGCAGCCCGAATCCCACCGAAACCTATGGCATATATATTTGGTTCGGAGCGGGAATACTTGTAGCAGTTGCGACTATTTTAGTGGTAGTTCTGCTTAGCCGCAAAAAGAGGGAGCGTATATAATGGAGATACGAGGCTATAGTTATGAATAAGTACAAGCTTATTGGGCTTATTATCGCAGTTATATTGCTGTGCGCCGCGTTGATTTTTAAGTTTGCCGGCGGTTCTGCGGCAGTTGCACTTCCGCTGCTGACACTTGGTGTCTGGGCGATGATAGCTGCTCAGACAGTCGATTATAAAAAGACGGATGCCGATGGAATAACCAAAAAGGTCGAATTTGCACGCTTGATAGGCGGCTATATAATCGCGGTGCTTGTTAGTGCTGGAACGGTAATTTACTTGATATTCAGATAAAGGGATATGAAATGCTTCAAAGAAATTTTGGAAATACTGCTGTAATTGAAGAGCTTCCGATACGCCTTTTCGGTGTGGCGCGGGAGTCGATAGTCGACGGACCGCAGCTGAGGTATGTGGTATTTGTGCAGGGATGTCCGCACAAATGTGCCGGATGTCACAATCCCGGTTCGCACGCATACGGCGGAGGAAAGGTCACAACTACCACGCGTCTATGGAATGATATAACAAAAAATCCGCTTATCAAGGGACTTACATTCAGCGGCGGTGAGCCGTTCCTATGGGGACATGAGCTCGCGGTAGTTGCTAAAAAGGCGATAGAAAGCGGAATGGATATTATGACCTACAGCGGCTTCACATACGAGCATTTGCTCGAAAAAGCAAAAACTGAACCGTCAGTGCATGAATTATTGTCGGTTACGAATTATCTTGTCGATGGTCGGTATGTCGATTCACTGCGGGATCTAAATCTGCATTTCCGCGGCAGCTCGAATCAGCGCATTCTTGACATCACGTGTTATCCGAATTCGACCCAAGCGGTGCAAGTTGAGCTGTAAAAGCAATAAACAATATATTAAACTTTAATAAACAACCACAATCATAAAAGGAGTATAAATTATGTCAGAGGCTTATTTATCACGCGGAGTTTCCGCTACTAAGGACGAGGTCCACAGCGCCATTTCTAAGCAGGATAAAGGTGAGTTTGCAGGTGCATTCTGCAAGATCATTCCCGACCCATGCGGAGACCCAGATTACTGCGCTGCTATGCACGCAGACGGTGCAGGTACAAAATCGTCGCTCGCATACATCAAATATAAGGAGACCGGTGATCTTACCGCGCTCTACAATATCGCTCAGGACTCAGTCGTTATGAACCTTGATGACCTGCTCTGTATTGGTGCGACCGACGGATTCGTACTGTCGAACACTATCGGACGCAACGCGCACCGTGTAGACGGCAAGGCAATAAAGGCTGTGATCGACGGCTACACTGATTTCTGCGAAATGCTCCGCAGCCACGGTGTCGGCATTACCATGTCTGGAGGCGAGACTGCCGATGTCGGCGACCTCGTTTCGACGCTGATCGTAGACTCTACATTCTTTGTCCGCATGAAGCGCAGTGATGTCATTGACTGCGACAATATCAAAGCTGGCGATGTTATAGTCGGATTTGCTTCCTATGGTCAGGCAAGCTATGAGAAGGCATACAATGCTGGAATGGGCTCGAATGGACTTACCGCGGCTCGCCACCTCATGCTCTCGCACGATTATGCGGCTAAGTATCCCGAAACATACTCGAATACTATTGACGATTCTAAGGTTTACTGTGGAAATTATAAGGTCGACGATATTCTTCCGGGTACTGATGTTACAGTCGTTGACGCTATTCTCTCTCCGACACGCACATATGCGCCGATAATCCGCGAGATCCTCGCAAACCGCCGCAGCGCTGTACACGGCATGATCCACTGCACAGGCGGCGGACAGGCTAAGTGCAAGAATTTCGGCAGCGGAATACATTATATCAAGAATAACCTCTTTGAAATTCCTCCGCTGTTTGCTGCTATTTTCGAGAATGCGGATATCAGTGAGGCTGAGATGTATCAGGTATTCAACATGGGTCATCGTATGGAGCTTTACTGCTCAAAGGATGACGCTGCATACATGATCGAGACCGCTAAGAAGTACAATGTTGACGCACGCATTGTCGGTTACACTGAGGCTTCGACCGACGGCAAGAATCATGTTACTGTAATTTCGGGCGATAAAAAGTTCGAATATTGATTTTCTTAAATTAGAAAGGCAGATTTTCGCATCGGCGATACATCGCCGCAGCGGGGTCTTGGTATTATTATGAAAAAAAGAGTACTCGTAATCAGCAGCGCCAATATGGACTTCGTGATGAAGGTCGGAAAGCTGCCTGAAGCCGGTCAGACTATTATCGAAAAAAACTCGTATGACTATGTCCCGGGAGGGAAGGGCGCTAACTCAGCGGTAGCGCTCGCGCGGCTTGGCGGTGACAGCGTATTCTGTACCCGACTTGGAAACGATAATCACGCGAAACGTTTGAAGGCGCTTTATGTCGACAATGGAATCGATGTTCGCTTTATAAAGCATGACCGCACAGCTGCGACTGGTCTTGCAGCTATCATCGTTGAGGAAAACGGCGACAATCGAATCGTTGTATATCCAGGCGCTAACCTCAATCTCTCGAATGAAGATATCGAGGACGCATTCACCTGCCTGCCGGACGCGGTATTTCTGCAATTTGAGATACCGGATGAGGCAGTAATTGCCGCAACTAAATTTGCAAAGCGACGCAACATTCCGGTATTCGTAGATGCTGGTCCGGCACGTCAGGATTATCCGCTCGACAAGCTTGCACAGCTCGAGGTGATATCCCCGAATGAAAGCGAGACCTTTGCACTTACTGGTATCCTTCCGAACAACAGCGATAACTGTCTGCGTGCTGCTAATACGCTTATGCAGAAGGTTTCCGCGAAATATGTCGTTATCAAGCTCGGGGGACGCGGCGCATATATCTACGACGGAAAATATGCACAGCTCATACCGACTTATGAAGGCGAGGTCGTCGATACGACCGCTGCCGGCGATTCGTTTACTGCTGCGCTTACGCTTGAATACCTCAACAGCGGAGATATCGTGCGTGCAGTCAAATATGCAAATGCGGTCGGTACAATGGTCGTCAGCAAGGCGGGAGCTTCGAGCTCTATCCCGACTGCGGCTGAGGTCAGCGAGTTCATCCGTATACGGGGAATCGTGCTCTGATGGAACGTATACTCGGAGTGGATTTTGGAGATACGCGCACCGGACTCGCGGTGAGCGATACGCTTGGAATGCTGGCGAACGGCATAGGATACGTCAACTCCACATACATTGTCAAGACAGCGGAGCTTGTAGCTGAAAAAGCCCGCGAGTATAAGGCCGCACGCATTGTTATCGGACTTCCGATAAATATGAACGGTACACTCGGTCCTCGAGCTGAGCATGTCAAGGAGTTCGCAGAGCTTCTCAAAGAGCAGATAGACCTTCCGATTGAGTTTTTCGATGAACGGTGCAGTACTATGGCGGCACACCAGATACTCAATATGACCGATACGCGCGGCAAAAAGCGCAAAGCGTCGGTCGATACGCTGTCAGCGCAGATCATATTGCAGAATTATCTCGATTCGCACAGACATTAGACGTGTTCGATAACCTTTCAATTAAATTTTTAAAATCCTGATTTCATCAGCATTTTAAAAATCTTAGGTTATGTTATCGAACAAGTCTATTAAAATGCAAACAAAAATTCCGGCAGGAAACTGCCGGAATTGGTTTATTAAGGTTGAGTAAATTCTACTGCGTCCTTATCTCGAAGGTTCTCGTATTTACTGGGGTCTACGATGTGTGTGCGATAATAGTCAAGCAGTTCATTGTATGCTGCGGTCGTCAGATGTGCGCCGTCGAGCGTATCTTCGGGATCCAGCGTACCGTCTTCAAGCATGAACAGCTCGGTCGGGTCGAGCATATATACTTCAAGCTCTGCCGCGAGCTCTCGTAGCTTTTCGTTGAATAATGCTGCCTTCTCGCTTGTTATACCGAATTTTGAGTTTGCGCCATATTCGGCTGTGACCGGAAGTATCAGCTGAATATATATCGTAGCGTCAGTTATCTCACGTATAGCTGCGATTTGCTTTCGATAGGTGTTTATGAACGCCTTCACATCCCAACCAAGGTCGTTGATACCAAGCGCCATAAATATCGTGTGATATTTGTCCTTTTCGATTTCAAGCGCTTCCATACAGTTGATGTTTATGAATTCACCGTTATCGTTGTATCGCAGGTACGGCTTAGATGTGAGTCCGCCGATACTCAGTCCTACGCTGGAGTAGTTCAAGGGTGATATTTTAGTGTATGTCACAAATCCGAGTGCGCGTGAATCTCCGATGAATACAGTGTTGTTGAAGTATTCTATCGGATACTCATCGCCTTCTGGAACAGGCTGCGAGAAGTCGTAGATAAGCGGCTCGTCGATCGGTATTTCGGGTTCGGGTGGCTTTGGTATGTCTGATTCGCTGACACCGTCAGACGGAAGCAAAGCGAGCTCTGGCTGGTCGCGTGTGGCAGGTATAGTTTTGACATAAGCAGGTGTGAGATCGACGAATATCATAGAAATGAAAAGTGTCATCATTATTACTGCGAGTGCGAGTAAACAAAGCTTTATTATTATCAGTATATAAGTTGGCTTTTTATTGACAGGGAGCGTCTGAGCATAAGCGTTATTATTTGGCGGTTTAGCATTATATTGCTGACGGTTATTTTGAGGGTTCAATTATTTGCCTCCGATTTTAATTATATATCATAAAACTATTATACCACATATTACAACAAACTTCAACAGGAATTTATAAAATTATGAAAATAAATTACCAACTTGAGCTTGACAAAAAGCTCGACGAATTAGGCACAAAAAAACGCCTGCTTCTGCATTGCTGCTGCGCTCCGTGTTCGAGCTATGTACTTGAATATCTTACTGATTATTTCGATATAACGGTGTTTTTTTATAATCCTAATATTACCTCACGCGAGGAATATAATAAGCGTGCCGCTGAAGAGAAACGACTCATCAGCCTGCTTCCGCATTCGAATAGTATCACATTTGTTGAGGGCAGCTATGAGCCGGAACGGTTCATTGAGCAGTCGTGTGGATTTGATCAGCTGCCGGAAGGCGGGGAACGCTGCTTTCGCTGTTATCGGCTGCGGTTAGCTGAGACCGCAAAATATATGTCGCAGCACCGCGATGAATACGATTATTTCTGCACTACTCTAACTGTAAGTCCGCATAAGAACGCTGCTAAGCTTAACGAAATAGGCTTTGAGCTTGCCGACGAATACGGTGTAAGCTATCTTCCGTCAGACTTTAAGAAGCGCGAAGGCTACAAGCGTTCGATCGAGCTGTCGCACGAGTACGGACTCTACCGTCAGGATTACTGCGGCTGCGAATATTCGCGCAATTATAAAAGAGAAAATGGTTGATACGATCAACATCGCTGGATTTGAATGCCGCTTGAAACCGTCGGCGAGGCGCAGGACAGTTTGTATCCGAATTGCTGATGACGGTGTACCCGAACTGCTTGTCCCGGCTTTAATGCCGGAAAGTGAGGTACGTTCGGTTGCTGAGAAGTATCGTGATTGGATCATCGTACATTGTGATAAGAGGCGTGAGGTCAACGCGAGCAGAGCAGCATTTACGCTGTCAGTCGGCGATAAGGTGCGCTGTCTTGGCGGCGTGCGGACCATAACTGAGCATAGCAATAGTACTGTAGGATACGATGAAACTGCATTTTACCTTCCGCGCGGACTTGATAGCGAACGGCTTCGTCGCGCTGTGATACAGATATACAAGCTGCTGGCAAAGAATCATATTACGCAGCGAGTCTCAGAGCTTGCAGAGCAGATGAAGCTTGAACCGATGTCGGTGAAGATAAACGCCGCGAGGTCGCACTGGGCGACCTGCTCAAAGCGTGACACACTCAATTTTACGTGGTACTCTATAATGGCAGACCCACGTGCGATCGATTATATTATCATTCACGAGCTCTGTCATATGTGGGAGTTCAATCATTCGGCGAGGTTCTGGGCGCTCGTTGGACGCTGGTGTCCGGAATATCAATATTGGAAGCAGTATTTGAATAACCTATGGCACGAGATCCAGCTTGAAAATTGGGATTGATCATAGAAAAAGGAGTCATACAGGATGACTCCTTTTTAATTACATATTGAAATTCAATCAAAGATTGAAATTCAATCACAGATTGAAGGCGACTTCGATGTCCTTGACTTCTTCAGGAGAGATCTTGACGACTGGCTCAGCGAGCGAAGCGGTGTCGATAACCGACTTTGCGCTGTACTCCATGACCTCGAGACGGTCGAATGCGTTCAGAAGCGAGGTTCCGCCAACGATCACGCAGTCGTTTTCGATCATGCAGACAGGGTTCTTGAGCGAGATCTCGTCAGCGAGCATATCAGGCTGCATAAAGGATGAACCGAACGGGAACTTACGTACATTCTTCAGCATAATGTAGCTCTCCGGAATCAGGCGTGCGTCGAACTCAGCTTCAGTGATCGCGAATGCCATGATGTGCGGCGGATGTGCGCAGATAACGCTCTTGATCTCAGGGTGCTTAGCGTAGATAGCAGCATGGAGTCCGACCGAACGGGACGGATTCTTGCCGTGCTCCTTCTTTCCGCCTTCAATGCGTACAAGGTCGGAAGGCTCAAGATACTTTCTGTCCATTGCGTAAGGAGTGATGATGAACGAACCGTCAGAGAGACGCTTCGAGAATGTACCCTGCGAGCTGGTGAACAGCTGATTATCGTATGCTCTGTGGATGAGGTTGCACATTTCGCGGCGTGCGTCAAGCTCTTCACTTGAATGAATGCGCGGAACGAACTCGTCCATCTCAGGATGTACCTTTAATTTGTAAACAGCCATATGCTTGTCGGAAAGTCCCTTAGGAGTGCCGCCGAGCTGGCGTGCATTTATCTCGATACGTGCGCAGTAGTCGAGAGTCTCGAAGCACATAAATGCCTTGAAGAGGTCGGAAGAACCGATAACAACACCGTGGTTTTCGAGCATTACGGTATTTACGCCGTTTGCGAATTCCTTAGCGATCTTTTCACCGAGCAGCTGGCTTCCGGGGAGTGCGTACTCAGCCATACGGATATCGCCGCAGATGAACTTAGCGTCCGGAATAAGCGAGGTGTTCGGTATTTTTCTTATAAGGCTGAATGCTACAAGTGCCGGAGGATGTGCGTGAAGCACTGCCTTAAGATCGGGGCGTGCAGCATATATAGCGAGATGGAAGGGATATTCGCTCGACGGCTTGTGCGGTCCGACGATAGTTCCATCGGGATGGATCTGCATTATATCTTCACGTCTCAGAGAGCCCTTATCAACGCTCGAAGGGCTGATCCAGACAGTTCCGTCCGAATCACAAATAGAAAGGTTACCGCCGGAGGTGGTGGTCATACCATAGCTGTAGAGTCGGTTCATTATTGTGACGATCCGGTCAGCTGGGTGCATCATTTCAAAATCCATAATAACAATTACCATTACTTCGCGATAGCGAAGCTTACCTTAATATAAATTCATTACAAGTAATAATTATACACCATTTGACAGTATTTTGTCAAGTCGAATTCTGCACAAATTATATGATTTTTGAATGCAATGCTCATATCGGTGCATCAAAAATGATAATTTGAGGCAAAAGTAACAAAAAATCGTCTAAAATACAGTGATGACAAATAGTACAATAATGTATAAAAAAATTAGTACATCTGCACATATACCGTTGATTATAACAATAGACTTGTATATGCTTTATTTTAGAGCCCTTCGCCGTTGAATGATGGAATAAAGCTTTCCTTCGCTGATCTGCCGTCCTGAATGTAGGCGTTTTTGATTCCGAGTGACAGCGCATATTCAATGAGCTTGTTATATTCATAGGTCGTAACACGCCGATTTAGTTCGGGGTAACTTTCGCGGTCGAGTGTGCTTACCGGTGTGTACTGGCTCATCAGGCTGTAATATATGTCATTGCCGTATTCGCTGTACAGATATTCTATCACCTTTATCGATTCATTCAGCTGCCACGGAAGCAGCAAGTGACGTACGATTACGCCGCGTGTCATCATTCCACGTTCATCGAATTTGCAGCTTCCGGCGATATCGACCATCGACCGCAGCGCTGATTTAGCGTGGTCCGGATAGTCAGAGGCGTTCGAATATTTTGCCGCAAGTTCGCTTGACAGGTATTTGAAGTCCGGCAGCCAGATGTCGACGCTGCCCGCAAGCGATGATATGATTTCGCAGCGCTCATATCCGCTTGTGTTGTACACGACCGGTATCGTCAGTCCGCGTGAGCGAGCGATGGATATTGCCGATGTAATATGCGGTGAAAACATAGTCGGCGTTACAAGATTGATGTTGTTTGCGTGCTGCGACTGCAAATTCAGAAAGCAGTCGGCGAGCTGCTCGACGGTGATTATTTTCCCATGAGTCGAACGTCGTCGAGATATTTCGGCATTCTGACAGTAGACGCAGCCGAGCGTGCAGCCGCAGAAAAACACTGTGCCTGAGCCTTCGTTTCCGGATATGCAGGGCTCTTCCCACATATGCAGTGCGGCACGTGCGACGCGCAGCTCATTCGATTGCCCGCAGAAGCCGACCGTGCTGTTCCGGTCGATTTTGCAGCTGCGCGGGCAAAGCTGACAGCTGCTGTAAGCAGTACTATTCATATCTTTCATTTAACTATCGGCGATTCGATCTCGCCGTTAAGGAATGCCATTACGTTGGCTTTATCGGTCTCGTCGGTGATTATAGCCGGCTTGTAGAGGTCGCTGTAGAGATAGCAGGGAATTACCTCGTCGGTCACGCTTGTCAGCTCGCCGTCGGTCAGCTGTAAGTACAGGCGATATACCATTGTGCGGTTTTCCTCACTGCGTGAGCCACCGAAGCAAAAGTTGCCGAGCGAATGGATTATCGTCTTGCCCTTGTATATCTCGATTGGCTGCAAAACGTGCGGATGACCTCCTATCACAAGGTCTGCTCCGTTATCTATCATTCTGTGCGCACCGGTTGCTTTCCAGCTGTCCGGAACATGGACGCGCTCTGTGCCGCCGTGAAAATATACGATCTTATAATCGGCTTCGGTTTCGGCGAGCTTTTTTGAGATTATTAGATCATAGCTGTTATAATAGAATGTAGTGCAGTATACCGCGATTTTGAAGCCCTCCTTCTCGAGTATCACCATATTGTTATTGTCACCCCATATAACGTCGGCTTCGTCGAGTGCGTCGCGCGTATCCGAATAACCTTTTTTGCCGTAATCCTCAGAGTGATTGTTAGCGAGCGACACGACCTCGACGCTTCCGGCGTTCAATATTGCCGTGTTTGCAGTCTTTGATTTATACCAGTACGCCGGAGTATATCCCTTATCGCGCGGCTGTACGGTCGGGTCGTCAGTGAATACATTTTCGAGATTGCCTATCGTCCAGTCGTCACTTTCGAACAGCTCGATAAAGTTTTCGAGAAAGTATGACGGCTCGACCTCGTTTGCAAGCTTATTGAATGAGCCTGCGTATTCGCCGCCGCGGTCGGTTGCGAGCATTAGATCTCCGACGAATGACAGCGTGATGTCTGTTATCACTGGTTCGGGCGGCGGCTCGATTTCCTTTTCCTCACTCTCTACTGTTGGTGATTTTGCGTCGGTCGAAGCTGGATGCGACAATACCGCGTCGGGGGTAGCCTCGACTGGGAGTGAGAGTATATAAGCTGGGGCGAGCGCAATTCCGGTCATAGCGAGTAACAGTACGATTATTGTTATAGTAATTGCAATTTTCATCGGTTTCCTCAAATTTATGAAGTATTATAATACTATTATAGCATTTATACGCCGAAAATGCAATAGTAAACTTAAAATATTGTCGAAGCGCGTCGAGACAAGTCGGTAATCATTAAGAAAAATTAAGATGTTTCATAATTGCATCTTAATAATATTTATGGTAAAATTATAATATCATGACAGGCAAAAATATATTTGCAGCTGTAATGGAACATTTGCGATTTTTTTACGTCTAATACTCTGTCCATTTAAAATATGAAAGGATCATAAATTTATGAAGAAAAAATCAATTTCGCTGCTGCTCGCGGCGACAACGCTGCTCGGCGGGCTTGGACTCTCGTCATGCGGCGATAAAGCTCAAGAGCCTGAGCTTTCAAGAGTTACAAACGTTTACAAGTCGACCGACATTGATATTCCGGGAGATGCGCGTGTATCTAATCTCACGCCGACTGATAATGGCGTATCAGCATATTGCACCGAGTACATCGAAAGACCGGACGGAGGCTTTGATCTAAATCAGTTTATGCTCGATATCGGGCTCGACGGAAGCCAGACGCGCAGTGACATCAAGCTGCCAAATGAATATTATGTGAGCGGCATTTCCGCATTTCCAGACGGCGGATATCTCATAGTTGTAAACTCATATGATGAAGAAACATATGAATCGACCTTCAAGCTGCTTTTGTATAAGGACGGTACATACACGACGCTCTGCGATGATCTTGAACAGTTTGCACCGGCTAAAAATGAGACTGATGAGAACTCGATGTTCTTTGACAACAGCTTTTATGTGCAATCAATAGCTATCGATAAGGACAGCAATATTTATCTTGCGACTTACAATATGATAATCGTACTTGATAAAGATATGAATAAGCTGTTCGATGTTCAGGTGAACGGCGATATCAATAGTGTTTCGGCTGACTCAAATGGCCGTGTGTTCGCAAGCTATGTCGACTATTCAAACAACTACCATGACGCACTGCAATATATCGATGTATCAAAGCGCGATTTCGGCGAACCGATTTCACTTCCTTCAGGTGGAATTATTGGAAATGGAAGCGTGGATTTCTATGTTGGACCGGGATATGATATTTACATCAAAAACCGCACAGCGCTGTATGGATACAATGAAGCTGATGGCGAACCGGTCGAGCTTTTGAACTGGCTCAACTCAGACATCGACAGCGAAGGAATTCAGAACATGGCAATAATCGACAAGGACACCGTGGTAGCTTCATATTACAGCTATGACGGAAATTCTTCAAATTATGAGTTATATCTTTTGAAGCATATTCCCGACGAGGAAGTGCCGGAGCGCTATGTTATCAATCTTGCGGTAAATTACCTCAATTATGGTATGCGCTCAACGATAGTCCGCTTCAACCGCAACAACGATAAATATCGCGTAGTAGTCAACGATTATAATCAGTATAACACCGATGACGATTATGAGCGCGCTGAGACTACCCTGCAAAACGAGATAATATCCGGAAACACGCCGGATATCGTAATGATTTCAGATTTCTCTAACAAGGACACGCTTATCGCAAGCGGCGCATTCGCTGATTTGTATGAGCTGATGGATAAGGATAAGACCTTCGACCGCTCTAAGATATTTAAGAGCGTGATGACGAGCACAGAAATAAGGGGTAAGCTATATGAGCTGCCGACAGAATTCTATATTTCGACCATGGTAGCTAAAAAATCGAACGTAGACCGCAGCAGCTGGACTGCGTCCGAATTTATCGACTATGCACACAGTCTGCCGGATGGAACATTCCTGATGGATTATTCGAGCCGCGATAATATGCTTATGATGCTGTTCGCATTGTCGCTCAACGACTTCATCGACTACAACAAAGGAACCTGCAATTTCGACTGCGAGGAATTCAGAAAGATACTCGAATTCGCAAAGGAACAGAAAGATGACTTCAACTATCGCAAAACGCTGAGTGGCGACGATTTGGAGGATTATCAGAATGACTATAACAAGCCCTACCGTGAAGATAAGATAATTCTCAAGGAAGATAGCATATATTCATTCGCAGATTATCTCAATCTTGTCGCGACCGGATTTGGAAAGAATACTGAGCTATCGTTCGTCGGAATTCCGACCGGCAGCGGCAGAGGCGTAATGCTCAATGCTAACAACAGCTATGCGATCGGCAAGAAATCACCCGTAAAGGAGGGCGCATGGTCGTTTATCAGATATATGCTCGAAAACAGTGCTTTAAGCGATAGACATTCGAACGGATTCTCGTCATATATCGAAGCATTCGAAAAGAAGGCTGAAATGATGTTCGACCAGCATTTCTTCTTTGACATTAACGGTATGGGCTATTCGAGCTGGACTGGCGACCGTGACAACGATGATTTTTATCTCAACCGCGAGGATGGTGTTCGCCGCGATATCACGCAGCAGGACATAGACTCGATCCGCGCGATGATCGAGGACGCAAAGCCTATGGCAAGCATGAAGATCATTGAGATGATAAACGAGGATCTCGCGATGTATTTCTCGGACGAGAAATCGCTGGACGAGACGATAAAGATAATTCAGAGCCGCGTTGGAATATACATAGGCGAGAACAGCTAAACAAATGTCGGCTGATGGGTTTATATCCATCAGCCGATTTTTATGTTTTTTTGCAGCAAATTTCATCAAAGTTTCGTTAAGTATTTATACTATTTGAAATAATAATCGATTAAATAGCTGCAAATAATATGCAATATATACTATAATGTTTCTACTGAACAAATAATAAAACTTGTTACAATAGCAAATCTGCCAAAATCCTTACCAATAAATGGGATAAGCTTTACTATAAATAAAATTAGTTTCGATAAAAATAAAAAAATCAAAAAGATTTCTGAAAATCTATTGACAACATAGAAAAGGTATGGTATAATGAGCACATAATAAGTTACTTAAGGAGGAACATTTTATGAAAATGAGTAAAACAATTTCCATATTGCTGGCGCTTATTTTAGCAATGTCGGCAGTATCGTGCGGCAATGAGTCCGACAAAAATTCCGACACAAGCGGGGGGGGGTTAATTGATTTAACCTCAGACGAATCGGGTGAGAGTACGACCGATGATAAGCCTGATCTTCCGAATGTAGACTACAATGGATATGAGTTTAAGATATATACTCAAATATACGGATATGGTATTTACAACAATGAGCATATCGTTGTTGAGGAAGAAAATGCTGAGATTCTTAACGATGCGATTTATAGCCGCAACCGAAATGTTGAGGAAGCGATCGGTATAAAGCTTGTTGAGATAGTTGGTACTGAGAAGGGAAACCAACTGATTCCTCGTATAGTAATGGCACAGGACGATGAATATGATCTCATTATTGATGCTACTGACGGTAACTTTACACACTACATTGGAAGTGAATATCTTGTCGATTTCAATTCTCTTAATTATGTAAACCTTGATAAGCCTTGGTGGGACCAGAACTATATTGAAGCTTCAACTATCAAAGGAAAGCTTCCGTCAGCAATAAGCAGCATGATGATAACTCACATGGACTCTGCTTTACCTATGCTTTTTAATAAGAAGCTGGCAAATGATTTTAATCTTCCAGATCTGTATCAGCTTGTGCGTGACGGCAATTGGACGCTTTCGAAGCTCTTTGAAATCTCAAAGGACGTAGCGAGTGATATCGACGGAAATACAACACTTGATGACAGTGACAGATACACCTTCCTTGGACTCGACGGTATGGCACGTCTTGCTTCCGGTGTAAAGATTGATTATGCGATTATTGACAGCAGCGGCGTTCCGCAGATAAATATCGAAAGTCAGTCGGTAATTGATATCATTACAAATCTGAGAAACTATGCTATGCAGTACAGTGATGATATATATAATCCGCGTACAAAGCCTAATAACGGCGGTGATGGTGACTCGGCGGTGTTCCGTCTGTTTATGAACGATCAGGCACTTTTCTTTGTACACGGGCTGGGCTCAGTGCAGAAGTTCCGCGATATGAAAAGCGACTTCGGCGTAATCCCGACACCAAAATATGACGAGACACAGGAAAATTATTTCGTAAAGAATGAGTGGTCTGCAAAAGCGATGTATATTCCTACTACTGTTACTGATCTCGATCGTACTGCGATAGTTCTCGAGCTGATGGCTTATGAAGGACACACATATCTGCGTCCTCGCTACTATGAGGCAATGCTCAAATCGAAATATCTGCGTGATGATGAATCTATTGAAATGCTCGATAAATATATCTTCCCGAACCTTGGATTCTATGTAAAAACCGGTTCGTCAACTCTCGAAAAAGCCGTTATGACGCTTATCAGTGGTCAGCAGGAGGTTTCATCATATATTGCTTCGATAATATCAAAGGCGGAGCAGGAGATTCAAAAGTATGTCGAGCTTTATTAAATATTAAGTAAATCAGGCAAAACGTTAAAATCGCTGTAAACACGCAGAATACACTATTATTTATGCAGCTCTACTAAGAATAATTGTGTTACCGGAGAGTCGGCGGTTGATTTAGAGCTCTCTAAGCCGGTAAATAAAAATGGTGGGCTGAAATATAAGGTTGCTCTCGAACCAAGAGCATTGTATTCGAATAAAAGAAAATATCCGCAGCTTGATTCGCTGCGGATATTTTATATCAGCTTATATCGCGGCTTATCCTCACCGAATAGTTTCCAGCGCATAAGGTCATCAAGCAAAATCGCGGCGAGCGACAGTATTACCCATAACAGTGCGAAAGGAAGGCATATTTGTCCGTAAAGATTAAGCGAGACATCGCTGTAGTCCCATATGCCGAGTCCGAGCTTTAGGTTGAGTATGCAGCCGGATATAAATTCAATAGCGGTTATCATCATGCCGCCGAGCAGCATTTGAAGTGTGAGTGGTGTATTCCACGGCAGTATTTCGTTTATAAGTCCGACGGCGAGAAATGCGAGTCCGCCGACAAGAAACATTGCGATATGTGTGTAGCCGCGCCAGACAGTTTCGATGATAGTATAGACCGCACCGCCGACAAATAAAAGTACAAGCGATTTTATAATTGATTTTATGATTCGTGATCTCAAGCCTTTTCTCCTGTTATCAATATTTACTACTCAAATGTATGCGTAAGTGATTCATTTGATAACCTTGATGAAAGTATGCTTGAATTTATTTTTAATATTGACATTATCGGGAAAATATGATACAATATTGATTGAAGTTAGTTATAGCTTACTACGTTGTAATTTAGGAAAACAAAACATGGTACATATTATTTCATTTATAGTTGCGGCGCTGTTTATATGGTGTTGCCGAAAAGCTCTCAAATCTTGCCCGGCGGCTTTCTACATTGGAGCGGCGATACTCTCTGCGCTGGCGATATTCGTAGATTCGAGCGCATTGCCAGAGTTCGTGAATAAATATATATTCGCGATATTCACAAGCGGTTCGCTTGCGGCTGCACTCTGGTGCGCTGTAATGTGGATCGGTGCGCTGCCGAAGGGCTCAAGGCTGATGAAGGAGCTAATGCCGATACGCGGCGAGCTTTCGATATTTACAACTGTTCTTACAATTGGGCACTGCGTTAATCGCGGCGTTGATTACATAATCCGCACCTTCACTGAGTCGGTTTCAGTATTGCGTATCTTGGCGGTTGCGGTGATGATACTGCTGCTTGTAATTATGCTTCCGCTTACGGTTATTTCGGTAAAGAAAGTACGCCGTAAAATGGACGCACGCAAGTGGAAGCGCATCCAGTGCTGGGCGTATTTGATGTATTTGCTGCTATACGTTCACGTTTTACTTGCGATAATGAAATCGTCAATGCTCGGACGTGTTGACTGCATAATCGGCGTAATATTGTATAGCGTGGCATTTTTGGTTTATCTTATCGTCAAGATCGAGTCGTCGCATAAGAAAATAAATGCGGCGCTTCGACATAGTATAACCGTGTGTGCAGCGATAATATTTGCGGTGATCGGGGTCGTTATCGTAATCTCGAATCACCCTACGGCAAGTAACGGCGATTTAGATGATAGCGACATTACTGACAGCGTTGAGTTTGTGTCGAACTGGAATGACGGCGTATACACTGCCGACGCGGACGGATACGACGGCAAGATAAGCGCTGTGGTCACGATAGAAGGCGGGCGCATAACCTCGATAGAGGCTAAGACTCGCGAGCAGGATCAGTGGTTCTTTGAGCAGGCGGGGGCGACGATAATCGACGAGATAATCAAGTCGCAGAATACCGAAGTCGATGTGGTTGCTGGCTCAACATACAGCTCAAAAGGATTGATGGACGCGGTGGCTAAGGCGCTTGAACAGGCGGAAATAGTTGAATAAAGTAAAATACCGATATCATTCACTTAATGATATCGGTATTTTTTGCTATTTATCCGAATACGGACAGCAGGTGATGTGGTCGTCGCTGAGCTTTATCGGTGAAATTGCCGCCTTTGTGCATTCGTTGCAGCGCTTGTAGCAGCGCGGTGCGAATCGGCAGCTGTCGCCTGCGTTTATCGGGCTCGCGACCTCTCCGGTCAAGCGAATGTGCGATTGCTTCTTTGTAGGGTCGGCTTCGAGTATCGCTGATAGCAGCGCCTTTGTGTAGGGGTGCTGCGGCGCGGCGAATATTTCGTCTGTACTGCCTGATTCCATTATCTGTCCCATATACATGACCGCCATGCGGTCGGTCAGATGACGCACCAGCGCGAGGTTGTGCGTGATGAACAGATACGTGAGCCCGTACTTGTCCTGTAAGTCGAGCAGCAGGTTACATATCTGAGCGTGAACTGAAACGTCGAGTGCGCTCGTCGGCTCGTCGCATACGATGAACGATGGATTTATTGAAAGCGCACGTGCAATCGCGATACGCTGACGCTGACCGCCGCTGAACTCGAACACGTTACGTGCTGCGTCCTTGCTTGATAATCCGACCATTTCTAATAGCTCGCCGGCGCGGTCGCGGCGAATATGTTCGTCACTCTCGCCTGCGAGCAGCATTGGTTCGCTTATAAGCTGCCACACCTGAAAGCGTGGATTGAGCGAACCGAACGGGTCTTGGAATATCATCTGAACGCCCTTGCGAGCCTTCAGCCAGTCGGCTTTAGTCGAATTTGCGTCGAGTTTAACGCCATTCAAGGTAATGCTGCCGTCTGATATCGGAACGAAATGCAGAAACGCATTTGCGAGCGTAGTTTTACCGCAGCCCGATTCGCCGACAAGTCCGAAGGTCTCGCCGCGGCGTATTTCGAGGTTGACCTTGCGGACAGCGCTCAGGATATCCGGTTTACCGAAGGCTTTGCGCTTGATCTTGAAGTCGACGCACAGGTCTTCTGCTTTACATATGATGTCCGACATATCAACCTCTCCTTTCGTTGTGACATCTGGTCTTATGCTCGTTTCTGCCTATATCAGTGAGCGCGGGCATTTGATTTTTGCATATCTCACTGCACACGTCGCAGCGGTTGTGGAAATAACAGCCGTGCGGTTTGTTCATCGGAGAGGGAACATTGAACGGTATCTGATGGAAGCGCTTCAAACGTTCACCTGAGCGCGGTATCGATGCGATGAGTCCACGTGTGTACGGATGACGCGGTGCAGTCAATATCTCGTCTACGCGCCCTTGCTCCATGATCTTGCCGCAGTACATTACGTACATATAATCGGCGATATCCGCGACGACTCCAAGGTCGTGCGTTATCATTACAAGTGCCGTTCCCTCGTTCGCGCAAAGCTCGCGCAGCAGGTCAAGTATCTGTGCCTGAATTGTAACGTCGAGTGCAGTCGTAGGCTCGTCAGCGATAAGCAGGCGCGGCTTGCAAGCCATTGCCATAGCGATGAGCACACGCTGCTTCATGCCGCCCGAAAGCTCGTGCGGATACTGGTCGTATCTGTCCTCAGCGGCGGGAATGCCGACCTTCTTCAGCATTTCGATTCCGGCAGCTCTGGCTTCCTTAGGAGTCAGCTCGGTGTGATATTTGTATACCTCCGCGATCTGCTCGCCGATAGTCATTACCGGATTCAGAGCCGACGACGGGTCCTGATATATCATTGATATATCAGCGCCGCGCAGCTTTTCGAGTACCTTTTCGTCAGCGGTCAGAATATCGATCTTATTGCCCGCAGCGTCAGTGTACATAAGCTTGTCTGCGCGCCAAACAGCGGGTGGCGATTGCAAAAGACGCATCATCGAAAGTCCGGTGACTGACTTGCCGCAGCCCGACTCACCGACGACCGCGACACATTCACCGGCGTTTACCGTAATGTTTACACCTTCGACTGCGCGAACAAGTCCTTCGGCACTGTGGAAGAGCACCTTCAGTCCTTCAATTTCCATTACAGGCTGTTTCTGTGCGTTATTATCCATTGCTGCTTCCACTCCTTTCGCCGGATAATGCTTTGTTTTCAGATTTTGCAGATTCGGATACATTGTCGTCCATCGAAGCAAAGATGTTGTCGAGTTCGCTTGAATCGAGCTTGTGGAACTGCTGTGCAGCCTTGTTCTGCTTTACCATACGCGGATTGCAGATATCCTCAATTGCGTAGCCTATCTGCATGAATCCGGTTACGGTTATGAATATCGCAACACCGGGCGCGAGTACCCATGCCCAGAGTCCCGATGTGAATGCCGATTCCTGCGCGCGCACGAGAATTTTACCCCAGCTCATACTGTTCGGGTCGCCAAGTCCGATGAATGAAAGTCCGGCTTCGGCAATCATAAATCCAGCGCACGAGAGCGCACAGTTCATTATGAGCAGATTCGATACTGCCGGAATTATGTGCTTCCACATAACGTACCAGCGGCTTGCTCCGGCAAGCTCAGCTGAGCGGACGTATCCGCTTTCACGCAGCGACAGTACCTGAGCACGTATCATACGCGCCGTTCCCGACCAGCCGAGCGCTACGAAAATGAATATCATCATGACGTAGCTCGAGCTGATATTGTTGAGTATGATCATCAGCGGCAGGGTAGGGATTACCAGCAGCACGTTGATCACGTTTAGGATTATCGCCGAGCTTATCTTGCCGAAATATCCGGCGACGCAGCCAAGCATTGCGCCGAGCAGCGTCACGCCTATGCCGGCGGATAAGCCGATGAGCAGCGAGATTCGCGTGCCGTACAGTAGCTGTGTCAGGATGTCTACGCCATTTTTGTCAGTACCGAGCCAGTGTGCGGACGACGGCTGCTGAAGTCCTTCTGTGATATTGTAGTTGTACGGGTCATAGCGTGTGAGCAGCGGCGCAAATATTGCGACGAGCACTATAGCTGCGATTATTATAATGCCGCGGCGACCTTTCGGGTGCTTCCATAATTTCAGCAAAAATGAAAGTATCCCAGTCAGCATATTTTTGAGAGATTTTATTACTTTATTCATTTTTCCTCCCATTAAGCAATGCCGACACGTGGGTCGAGCTTGTGATAGATCAAGTCAGTGATAAAGTTTGCCGCGATAGTTACGACCGCAAACAGCAGTAATATCGCCTGCGAGAGCTGGAAGTCGCCGCTGTTGTTGGCTTCGAGCAGCAGTGTACCCATGCCGGGCCATGTGAATATCTGCTCGATTAGCACTGAACCTCCGAGCAGTCCCGATATACCGAGTCCAATGTTGGTCACAAGCGGCAGCAGCGCGTTTCTGAATGTGTGGCGGAAGAGAATATCCTTCTGCGGAACACCCTTAGCGCGTGCGGTGAGTATGTAATCCTCATTGACGACAGATATCATACTGTTTCGAACGAGCATGGCATACGAGATTATGCTTCCTATCGCAGTTACGATTATCGGCAGCGCTGCATGATACGCAACGTCGGCGATATCGTCGAACGGGATCGACACTGCGACGGCGGCAATGAGTCCGATTATCGGCAGTGTGAAGTTGAGCCAGCCGCGGTGGAATATAAACCACAATACGACGGTCAATACTATCGCGGCGGCGAATACGATGCCGAACAGCGCGCCGTTCATTTGCAGCACGTAGCCTTCAGTCATAGCGCCGCGGTAGGGGAATACCGGTATCATGAATGCGAACAACATTACCGATACCATCGCGAGCCAGAAGGTCGGTATCGCGGTAGTCAAGGTCGACATACCGAGTACCGTTCTATCCTGCCACTTACCGCGGTTTTTAGCGGCTACTGCACCAATGATAATACCGCTGAATACAGCGATAAGCATTGTGGTGAGACTCAGTACCAGAGACCACGGTATACGTTTGAACATAACGTTGAATACTGGCTCTTTATAAATGTAGGATACACCGAAATCAAGTGTCAGAAGCTTGCCGAGGTAGATAAAATATTGAATTATCATCGGCTTGTCGAAGCCGTATTCCTCGCGTATCGCAGCTCTGAGTGCGATAGCATCCTCCGGAACTCCGGCGTAATAGGGTGTCGCGGGGTCTGCATATATCAGTCGCGGAAGAAAGAAATTCAGTGTAATTACGACAAATAAAATTCCAAGACTGACAAGCAGCTTTTTAAGTATAAATCCGGGTTTGATTTTAATGACCTCCTTTGTAGAGGGGATGAATAGTTTGCAAAATACCAAACCGACATTGGTCGGTTTGGTATTTCAGCAGTTGAAAATAAATAAACTTATTTTGCGGGTTTAAGGTATTTCATCGAATAGTCGTTGAGGACCGAGCCTTGCTTCATCTGTATCCATCCGGTGTAATTTTTATCAGTGTAGACACAATAATTTTTCGAGCAGTAGAGCGGTATTTCAACATACAGCTCAGCGACACGCGCCTGAACCGCACGCGCCTTCTCGTACTGCTTGTATATGTCGGTCTCAGTGTCCATATCCCACATTAACGACGAAAGCGTTTCGTCATTGACTCCGGTTACGTTCCAAACTCGCGCAGAGCCGTTCGCATAGCGGCCGAAACGTGCGTCGAACATCAGAAGCTTATCCGTAGAAAATGCAACTGAGTTGATGATCATATCAAAATCCGCGCCGTTCGACTGCTTGATGACTTCACTGTAGTCGGACTTTGCGAGGTCGAACACTATTGTGATTCCGAGTGCTTCCTTCAGCTGCTTGCCGATTGCATTGACTAGAGTTTCACTTCCAGTCGACGCGAGTATCTTAAAGCTGAGGTCGCGCATCCCGGACGCGTCAGCTGGATATCCGGCTTCGTCGAGCAGTTTCTTTGCACGCTCGATATCGGTGACATGGTCAGCATACGAGCCGTCCGCATTTTTTAGTGCGTGGGGAAGTGTAGATTGAACAAGACCGTCGCCGACCGTTGTTCCGTTGCCGTACAGCACACTGTCGATTAGTCCCTGCTGGTCTATCGCAAGCGAGATTGCTTGTCTTACCATATCGCTGTTTTTCATCTTATCAGGATTGAACGCGCCGTTTTTGCCCACATTGAGTGCGAGCGTCGCGACGAATTCGCTGTCGTAGGATGAAACATTCAGACCTGCATAGCGGTCATTTCCGTTTACGGTATAAGCCTTTCCGGCGGTAAGCGAGTCGAGCGAGGTGTCAATATCTCCCATCAGCAGAGAGTTAAGAGTTACGTCTTCATTCTGCAAACGCAGCAGCGTAATTTTCTTTATCGGGTCGCCGCTGAACATTTCAGCTGCAAAAGCTGGGTTGTAATCGTCACGATATATGAGAGTCATTGAGTTGTCGTCAATATAATCGGATGACGGTGCAAGGTATGGACCGGTTCCGACCGGATCAAGGTTTTTCTCCTGAGCTGGACGGCGTATCTCCGACCAGATATGCTCAGGCAGGATCAGGATCGATGAGCAGATCGTGCGTATATCACTTAATTTGTTGGTAGCGAGTATCAGTACAAGGTCGCCGTTGTCTACATAGGATTCGTAGTAGCTGTCAAGGAAGTATGCGACACTCGCGAGTGAGCCGGCATTTTTTAGTGCATACTGGAAAGTGAACACAATATCATCAGCAGTGAACGGCTCGCCGTCATTCCACGTGTAGCCGTCGCGTACCTCGAAGCGGTATTCCATCCAATTGTGCGCCGGAACTGCACGTTCAGCGCGTATTGCGAACTCCTCGTCGGTCTCATCGATAGGGTCTCCGACCTCATCGAAGCCTTTTTGTATTCCTTTTCGCTTCAGCTGTGTTTCATACTGCTCGGCTGTCGGCTCGAACTGAATCCATCCGTAATCGCTGCCTTCCTTGCGGGGATATGCTCCCTCTACCTTACAGAGGCGGTCGCTGAACAGAAAGTAGTTATCATCGTCTGGAGCTACATATGAAGTTCCGTCCGGGAAATTGTAGTCAAGCGGCTCTGCGACACTTCCGAGCAAGGTGTCGTATACCATATTTGCAACGTATGTGTTCGAGCTGTGCGACGAAACATAAGGCATAAGCGTTTTCGGGATCTCGCTCGTACCAATTTTGAACGCATCCGAATGCTTCGCCTCTCTGCCGCAGCCGACAAAGGCGCAGCAGAGAAGTGCAAGTGAAAGAATCAGGGCTAATGTGCGTTTGATCATAAAATTTTCTGACCGAAGCCGTTCTTAGTTGAGGATTTATCGTAGATCTCCTCAATAGTGAAACGGTATACGGGACGAGTCTTCCAGCGGTCGATGTTAGGAAGGTGGTAAACGTCGTGCTGTGCATTGATGAACTGCTGAAGGATAGGCAGCGAGAACGGATCTACTTCCTCATCGGCTGTGTGGTGCTCACCGATAAGCTCCATCTTACCCTTCAATTCATAGCTGATTACCGGCGGCTGATAGAATACCATCGAGCACTGAGGGTTTGCCTGATAGTTCTTGTAGCTGTTGGTGAACGCCATTTCAACGCCGTAAACGTGATCGAAGTCGATGTTCTTTTCAGCTTCCTCGGAGTACAGCCACTTCATAAGTACTTCAAGACCACGGTTGGAGTAGGTCTTGTCTGCCGGGTCATAGGTCTTGATGTGCTTTACATAATCCTCAAGCGCTGCTGCGAGGTACTCCTCCTTCGGAATGAAGCCGATACCCTTAACTGCGCCGTTAAGACCAGCAGGTCCATCGCTTACAAATATAGGATTGTGAGACATGAAGCTCAGGAACATTTTCTCCATTGATACTTCTTTGCCTGCTGCGAGGTCGCGTACCGAATTGCCGCGGGTGCGGTAAGCCCATTCAAAAAATCTGTTCATAATTAGTTCTCCTCTT
Organism: Clostridiales bacterium; assembly: GCA_022791685.1. GTDB lineage: Bacteria > Bacillota > Clostridia > Oscillospirales > CAG-272 > Flemingiibacterium. Next base: position 85,234 of record JAAVZO010000036.1, on the reverse strand, counting down.
TAATTAGATAATGTTTTTATAATAATAGCACCATAGCCGCCGCATAAAAATGATATGCGTCGGCTTATTATGGTATAAAATTATCAGTTGTCTTTTACTCCGTCTGCATTTATCACGGATGCCATTGAAATTCTCGGGAACGATATGTCGCTTTCAAGTGTTATCGAAATGAACGAGGTATCGTTAAATTCGACCTTAGTTTCAGAATTGCTTCCGTTTTCAGCAATTGCCGGGTAGTTCAGAATAAGATAGTCCGGAGTATCAATATCGGTCACAGCGGAGTAGTCTATCTTGTAGCTTCCTTCGAGTGTTCCGCTCTTTTCATTTGCTGCATAGCTTACGCTGAGCTTTCCGTCACAGAGCTCGATGTATGAAGCGAAGATATCGTCGCCGACCTTTCTTGAACCGATGTAGAGATATTCAGCATTTGCATTCGGCTCAACATTCGGAATGCGTACATACTGGATACCACCAGCAGAGCCGTTAGGATAGTTTGCAAGACACCATACTTTAGCGGTGAATGTATTCCCAGAAAGGTCAGCTTCAAAGCTGTCCTCAGCAGTTACATCAGTGTCGGCTTTTACATAGGTATAATTTACGGTGTTTTCCGAATATGTACCTTCGTATACGCCGTAGTGATGTCCCTGCATTCCGGCTTTGATCCCGTAGAAGATCTTGCAGGTTCCGTCATCGTAGAAGTTGATGAGATGTCCGCTGACAACGTCGCCCATTGCGTTGCTGGTAGTGAAGCTTCCGACCCACGATGATACGATATTTACTGAGTTCTGAGCGTCGTCAGTATCGTTGGTATCTGAGTCTTTATTTTCCTTATCCCCGCACGCAGCGAGCAGCAGCATTGCCGCCAGCAGCATTGAGAGAAATGCGAGAAGTCTTGACTTTTTTTGATTCTTCATGCCAAAGCCCTCCTGAATTAAATGTAAAATAAATTAGCTGTCGAGCTTGTCGATCGCGTTCTTGACTGCCATTGCAATGACAGTGCTGCTCGCGGTAGCACCTGCGATAGCGTCAATGTCGCCCTCAATTGAACCGCCGTCGTAGTGATTGTTCACGTCTTTCGGTGCTTCCGTCTTTAGAGCCTTTATCTGCTCAACTGTCTTTCCTGTGTACTGAGCGAGATAATCATTTTTACCCTTCTGCCAGCCAGAGAAAGCGTCTGTAACTATTACGCTTCCGTCGCGTATCTCGATACTCTCGATAACATCACCATTAAGCGTAACATCAATAGCTGCGACGAACTGAGTCGTGCTGTGCCATGTCATAGTAGCTGTGCCGGTGACAGTGCGTGTTTCAGTTTTATCGCTGTCGCTATCATTTCCATCACTTGCCGGCTGCCCGCAAGACGCGAGCAGCAGAAGCGAGAGAAGAATTGCAGTGAATTTTGTCTTCTTCATATTAACAAGCCCTTTTGTCAGTTAGCAGCCTTTGCGAGAGTTACTGCCATGTTATCGCTCATAGCGACCATGTTCTTGAAAGGAGTGTAAACGTTATTTGTGAATTCAGCACCAGCTACAGGACCGTATACAAATTCGGAGGTCTGATATTCGCCGGTCATACCATTGGTCTGTCCGTAGTAGAGCACGAGGTTTCCGTCAAGGATCATGAAGTAACCGCTCTCAGCAAAGTTGTTTGCGCCTCTCGATACCATGCCGTCAATAGCTGCAAATGTTTTGTCATTTTCAGAAGCGAATTCATCAGATGCCGGATCCTGATCATACGCATTATATATGTAGCAGTTATTCTTGCCGTACTTAGCTACCTGCTCCTCATAAGTCGATTCAGGAAGCGATTCATCAATGCTTTCAGGATATGTAGCACGCTGTGCGTTATATACATGTTGAGTGAAGCTTCCGTCTTCCTTGAGCTCGAGAACTATCTTGGAACGGATCCAAAGGAAGTTGTCCTTTGTGTATATCGGATTGCTTTCGGATGCCTGAGCTGCGAATCCCTGCCAATCGTAGTGACCTTCATATGTACCGATAAGGTCTGCATTTGCTTTAGCATCAAATTCATTATTTACCATAACTACGATAACGTCGTCTGAGATAAGTGATTCAGAGTTGGTTATCGTCATGCCCATGACAGTCTGAGTAGATGAAGTTGTTATCTGATAGTTGCTCGAAGCGGTGATCTGTGCAACGCCTGCCGATACAGCAGTTACAACGCCGTTAGCATCTACAGTTGCGACATCAGGATTGTTAGAGGTCCATGTTACACCAGCAGCGTCATTATCATATATTGTAGGAACCGATACGGTAGCTGTAAGATTTGCTGATTTTTTGCTATCAGTGTTAAGTGAAACCATACGGTCGCCGTCGATCGACACCTTAGCCGCAGTGGCAACAGTTACCATTATAATGTCCTCTTTGCCGTTATAAGAAGCGGTTATAGTGGTCGTGCCGTTTCCGGTAGCAACAAGAGCATTACCGATAACATCAGCAACTGCAGGATCAGCAGAGGTGTAAGTTACATCGTAAACCTCGGTACCTCCGACTGTTGAAGTGAGTATCGCGCTTTCGCCGAGCTTTGTAAAGTTAAAGCTTTTTGAAACTGTCGCGAAGTCTCCAGTCAGTTTGTTCTGATCATCGTTATCAGTTACATTTGGAGTGTCGTTATCCTTGCTCGTATCTTCACAGGCTGCAAACGAGAGTGTAGCAGCTCCTGCGAGGATAAGCGCGCATAAGATTCTTGCGGTTTTGTTTTTAAACATTGTTATCCTTCCTTACTTGTGTTGTCAATATACGATATCGGTTACCCATGGCTAACCGATATATCATACATCAAATTAAATTACTACAACACCATTATTATACACCAATTGAGCTTAAATGTCAATCTTTTTTTACAGAGCATAATTCACATTCTTGTTGCTCATAAAAAACATTCATTTATATAACCCACTGAATTTGTAGATTTTTGGGATTTTATCTTGACAAATAAACAAAAATGGATTATAATTATACTTTAGTTAGCATACGCTAATCGAGAAAAATAAAGTGAGGTACATTATTTATGATGATCAATAAGCGCCTTATCAGCACGGTCGGTGAAAGCAAAAAGTTTATCGCCGGTAACGTCGCGCTGCAATGGTGCTCGCTTATTGCCAATATGGCGATGATTTTTGCTTTGACAAATCTGCTCGCCGGACTTGTGACTAAAAGCAGCGATACAAATGATATTATCATTGCGCTTGGCATAGCTGCCGTGTCGGTGATAATACGATTTGTCTGTACAGTTCTTGCGAACAGAATGAGCTATTATTCGTCGCGAGCGGTCAAGAAGAAGCTCCGCGAGATGATATATTCTAAGCTTTTAAAACTTGGCGCTTCTTATAAGGATAAGATCCATACGTCAGAAGTTGTGCAGGTCGCGGTAGAAGGTGTCGACCAGCTTGAAACATACTTTGGCGCATATCTGCCTCAGTTTTTCTACGCTATGCTTGCACCGCTTACATTATTCGCTGTACTAAGCTTTGTAAATCTGCCGTCAGCGATAGTTCTGCTTGTATGCGTACCGCTTATCCCGGTTGCTATTGCGGCAGTTCAGACATGGGCGAAGAAGCTGCTTGCGAAATACTGGGGGCAGTATACGGCGCTCGGCGATACATTTCTTGAGAACTTGCAAGGACTTACTACATTAAAAATATACCGCTCAGACGCATTCAAAAATGACGAAATGAACCGCGAGTCGGAAAATTTCCGCAAAATTACGATGAAGGTCCTTACTATGCAGCTTAATTCCATAACTATCATGGACTTGGTCGCATATGGCGGTGCGGCGCTCGGCGTGATCATGTCGGTGACGCAGTATGGTGCCGGAAAGGTTACGCTTGCGGGCTGTATTGCGATAATACTGCTTTCGGCTGACTTCTTTATCCCTATGCGCCAGCTCGGCTCGTTCTTCCACGTGGCTATGAACGGTATGGCGGCGAGCGATAAAATATTCAATTTGCTCGACCTCCCCGAACCTGCAAAGGGAACAAAAACGCTTGGCGACGAATGCCCGATATCCTGCTCTAACTTGCATTTTGCCTATACTTCCGAGCGTGAGATACTGCGCGGAGTTGATATGGAGTTCCCACGCGGAAGCTTTACCGCGATAGTCGGTGAATCTGGCTGTGGAAAGTCGACTGCGGCTTCGATAATTATGGGACGCAGCAGCGGATATACTGGTTCGGTCAAAATAGGCGGAATAGAGCTTACCGATATATCCGAGGAAAGCTTATTTAAAAATCTTACATACATCAGCCACCAGAGCTATTTGTTCAAGGGAAGTGTACGCGATAATCTCCTGATGGGCAAACCAAACGCGTCTGATGACGAGCTGTGGTCGGTGCTTGAGCGTGTAAAGCTCGACGGCTTCTTAAAGAGCGAAAAGGGACTCGACACCATGCTTGCTGAAAAGGCTTCGAACCTATCGGGTGGTCAGTGCCAGCGTCTCGCGCTCGCACGCGCACTGCTGCATGACAGTCCAGTGTATATCTTCGATGAGGCGACCTCGAATATTGATGTTGAGAGCGAGAACGATATAATGGAAGAAATACATAAGATCGCCGGACATAAGACGGTAATACTGATCTCGCACCGACTTATCAATGCAGCTGGAGCTGACAATATATATGTACTTTATGACGGCGTTGTCGCCGAAAGCGGCAGCCACGCGGAACTGCTTGAGAAGCAAGGTAAATACGCGCGCCTGTGGGAAGCTCAGCAGAGCCTTGAAAATTATGCTAAGGAGAGTGAATGCAGATGAAACGAAGCGGATTTAAAGTAATGTCGCGGCTTATCGGACTTGTGAAGCCGCTTGCTGGATTTATGCTGCTCGCGATACTTATGGGACTCGTCGGCAACCTCTCGGCAACATTCATCACTATATTCGGCGGATACGCAGTATTGTCTATTCTCGGCCTTGAAGCGCCGCTCGGACTTACTGCATTGTTTGTTGCGGTCGTAGTATTTGCAGTTCTGCGCGGATTCCTTAGATATGCTGAGCAGTCCTGTAACCACTTCATCGCCTTTAAGCTGCTTGCACTTATACGCGACCGCGTATTTGCAGCGCTGCGCAGACTTTGCCCGGCTAAGCTCGAAGGACGCGACAAGGGCGATCTCATTTCGGTGATCACATCGGACATCGAGCTTTTAGAGGTATTCTACGCACACACGATCTCGCCTATAGTTATAGCATTTCTGTTTGTCATTGTCATGTTTATATTCATCGCAAGCTACAATATCGTGCTCGCACTTATCGCGCTTGCAGCTTACATTGTAGTCGGACTTATCGTGCCGGTCGTCGTATCGAAATTAAGCGGAGACAATGGAATGCGCTTCCGCCGTGGAGCGGGAGAACTCAGCGGATTTGTACTCGACAGTCTGCGTGGTTTGTCCGAGACTATCCAGTACGGACGCGGAAATGTGCGGCTTGATGAGATGAACGCACGCACCGACGCACTGTCATCCGACGAGAAGAAAATGAAGCTCGCCGCCGGTCGAAACATGGCAGTAACGAATACGATAATACTGATATTCGACCTCGCTATGCTCTTTACTTCAGCTGCATTGTACAACTCCGGAGCTATTGGCTTTGAGGGTGTGCTGATACCGACTATCGCGCTGATGAGCTCGTTTGGTCCGGTAGTAGCTCTCGCGAGCCTTGGAAGCACATTGCAGAATACCTTCGCTGCCGGAAACCGTGTGCTTGATATTCTCGATGAGTCGCCTGTCACCGAAGAAGTTGAGGGTCAGCCTAAGGTCACATTCAATGGAGCTGAGGTTGAGAATGTTACATTCTCGTATGGAAACGAAACCATCCTATCCGACGTGTCAGTCGAGTTGCCGGAAGGCTCGGTAGTTGGAATTGTGGGACGCAGCGGAAGCGGTAAATCTACATTATTGAAGCTGCTCATGCGGTTCTGGGATGTAAACGAGGGACGAGTCAAGATATCGGGAACGGATGTAAACAAGATCAATACCTCTGACCTTCGCGATATGGAAAGCTTCATGACGCAGGATACACACCTGTTCCATGACAGCATACGCAATAATCTGCGCATTGCAAAGCTCGACGCGACCGATGAGGAAATCGAAGCTGCCTGCAAGAAGGCTTCAGTGCACGACTTTATCATGAGCTTGCCAAAGCAGTACGACACACTGGTCGGAGAGCTCGGAGACACGCTTTCCGGCGGCGAGCGTCAGAGGCTCGGACTTGCACGCGCATTCCTGCATAACGCGCCGTTCATACTGCTTGACGAGCCGACGAGCAATCTCGACAGTCTCAATGAAGCGGTAATACTTCGCTCACTGCGTGAAGAAAAGGAAAATCGCACAGTTGTACTGGTATCACACCGCCAGTCGACGATGAGAATAGTCGATAAGGTCTACTCAGTAGAACATGGACGAATGAGCTAAAATAAAAGCCGACGCATTTGCGTCGGCTTTTCTGCATATTTGAGCGAATTTCTTAACTTTATTTTGATAAAACTATTGAAATAATTGCAAAAAGATGATATACTTATCGTATAGAATAAAATAAGATATAAGCAAATTGTAGAGAGCAGTTCGACGTAATGTTACTCGCCTTGCAAGCGAGGTCGTTCTGAAAAGCCGTGTTTCCCCATATAAGAAAACTAACTTTTAATAACATAGGAGATGAAATTATGTCGTTTATAAGTGAACAGCTCGAGCTTAGAAAGCTTCCGGAGCTTGGATTTAATAAGACTGCTGACCTTGAGGCACGCAGACTTGAAATTGTCGATATTTTATCCGACAATATTTATGGACGCACACCGAATTTTAAGTCTGAGGTCAGAGCTGAGAAGACCTTTGGACACGAGAAATGCTTCGCTGGACACGCATTTCACCGCAATTACAAGATCACTGTGACAACACCCGGTGGTGATTACAGCTTCCCACTTGCGCTTTCATGCCCGAAATCGGATAAGAAAGTACCGTTGATTGTATACATTAGTTTTAATCCCGAAACTCCGAGCGGATTTACGCCGAACGAGGAAATATGCGAGCGCGGTGTTGCACTTGCGAAATTCTGCTATACAGATATAACCGCTGACCGCTACGATGATTTTGCTACTGGGATCGCACCGCTGTTTCCGCGCGACGAGAATGCGACTAACAACTGGGGCAAGCTCGGTATGTGGGCATGGGCTGCGAGCCGTGCGCTCGACTTTTTGCTGACTCTTGATCTGTTCGATGCCGATAAGATCGCGGTTTGCGGACATTCACGTCTCGGCAAGACGGCGCTTTGGTGTGCTGCTCAGGATACCCGCTTCAAGTACGTGTTCTCGAATAATGCCGGCTGCTCAGGTGATGCGATCACTCGCGGAAAGCAGGGTGAGGATATCTCTGTTATTACTAAAGTCTTCAACTACTGGTTCTGCGAAAAATATCACGAGTACAGCGGCGACGCTATTTCTGATATGCCGTTCGACCAGCATTTCTTGCTCGCTGCCTGCTCGCCGCGAAAGGTCGCAGTCGGAGCTTCATCTCTCGATATTTGGGCTGACCCTGAGTCAGAATACTTATGCTGCGCTGCTGCTTCGCCGGCGTGGGAGGCATATGGATTGCCCGGATTTATTGCTCGGGACGACAGATACGCTGAGGTCGGGGAGTCGTTCGACGATGGCTCTGTAGCTTTCCACAACCGCGAAGGCGAGCATAGTCCATGCCGCGCAGACTGGAAAGCGTACATTGATTTTCTGCTTAAATAAGTGAGCGTATGTAACATATGCCTAAAAAAATCGGACTTATTTTGTGAATAAACACGATAGATTTGGCATGATAAAAAGTTTGTAAAAATATACCTAAATTTGCGTTTCATTTTGTGACATTTAGTGAATCGCCGTGCAGGCTGTTTTAGCTTGCATGGCGATTTTTTTATTTAAAGAGAATAAAAAATACATGGCGCTCATATAAATAATACAGAAAATCGTTATCTGTATTGGAGTGAGCGCCTTGAAATATGACAATGACGAACGTCCCCGAGTACTTGCGAACTACCTTGTAGAGCATAACAGTACGGTTCGAGCGACCGCAAAAGCGTTTGGAATAAGCAAATCTACTGTCCATAAGGATATTACATACAGACTTAAACGTATAGATCCGCCGCTCTCTGCTGCGGTAAATCAGATTCTCGAAAAAAATAAGTCGGAACGCCATCTCAGAGGCGGTAATGCAACAAAGTTGAAATACGAGGGCGCGAAATGTACAAAAATATCACATTAAATTGTGCGGTGTGCACATAAAATTTTGAGCGCAACGCGCTCATTTTTTATTCAGCTTATTAAAAAACTCTTTACTTTAAGTGGTTTTTGTTGTATAATATATGTAGGATAAAATTTGAAAGATAAATCTTTCAAAAATAAATAACAGGTAATCAGATGATAGACAAGAAAACCGCACTCAGGAAATATTTTGGATACGATTCATTTCGCAATGGACAGGAGGAGATAATCGACAGTATTCTCGCCGGACGCGATATCTTAGCAGTAATGCCGACCGGTTCCGGTAAGTCGATATGCTATCAGATACCGGCGATCCTTTCAGAGGGGATAACGCTCGTTATATCGCCGCTTATCTCACTAATGAAGGACCAAGTCGGCACGCTGAATCAGCGCGGGATAAATGCCGCGTATCTCAACAGTTCGCTTACTTCGCGCCAGTATGCTATCGCACTCGAACGTGCGTCGAGGGGCGCTTATAAAATCATATACGTCGCACCTGAGCGGTTGACTACTGAAGGATTCATAGCCTTTGCACAAAATACGAAAATTTCGATTTTAGCGGTAGATGAAGCGCATTGTGTTTCACAGTGGGGACACGATTTCAGACGCAGCTATACCGAGATAGGCGACTTTGTAAATAAGCTGCGTGAGCGTCCAGTAGTTGCGGCTTTCACAGCGACTGCGACCGAGCAGGTCAAGGCGGATGTCCGTGCACTGCTCGAGCTTAGCGACCCACATGAGGTTACGACTGGATTTGACCGACCGAACCTATATTTCGGAGTTGTGCGTGACGGGAACCGCGTTGATTACATAAAGGATTACCTCGAACGGCATTCGGGAAAGTCGGGAATTATATACGCGATGACACGTAAAAGTGTTGAGCAGCTTTATACGCGGCTCGCGACCGACGGATATCAGGTTACGATGTACCACGGCGGGCTTGATGATGCTCATCGTGCGGCGAATCAGGATGACTTTATCCGCGACGTGAAGCCGGTGATGATAGCTACAAATGCGTTCGGAATGGGCATAGATAAGCCGGACGTGGAGTTTATTATCCACTATAATCTGCCGCTTTCGATGGAAGCTTACTATCAGGAAGCAGGACGTGCCGGACGAGATGGAAGTGAGGCTGAATGCCTTCTGCTCTATTCGGCTGCTGACCTCCGAACTGCAAGACTGCTTATTGAGAATGGTTCAGAAGATGAAGAAGTGGATGAGGATGACCGTGAGGCAGCTAAGCGTCTTAGGTATGAGAAGCTCGATAAGATGATACGCTACTGTGAGACCACATCCTGTCTGCGGACATTCATACTGCGATATTTCGGTGAGCAGCCGGCAAATAACCGCTGCGAGAAATGCTCGTCATGCGGTGAAGTCTACGAGACCCGCGATATCACTAACATCGTGCGTGCGATCTATCTTGCGGTCTACAATACAGGCGAGCGATTCGGTGCAGCATTTATAACCGACTTTCTTCACGGAGATGACAACGAGCGCATGGAGCGCGGCGGCTACAACGAACGCGCTGGATTTGCAGTACTCGCTGACACACCGAAAAGCACGATACGCGATATTATAACGCGACTTATTGAATCGAAGCTGCTCGAACGCAGCAGCGGCGAATATCCGATACTTGGCTTGACACCTGAATTCGACCGATTCTACAGTGAAAAGCGGCAGATATCAATGAAATTCAGGCAAGAAAAACCAAAGGTGAGGCCGTCGAAAAAGAAGGCGGATAAGCCCGCAAGCTACATACCTCCGTCAGCGCCTGAGGATGCAAAGCTATATGAGCGAATTCGTAAATGGCGGCGTGAGACTGCCGATAAACGCGGGATCCCGGCATACTGCATATTTCCGGATTCGACGCTGCGAATGATAGTCAGCGTAAAGCCGACCACGCGATACGAGCTTGAAGGTATACGTGGGATAGGTGATGTATTTATTAGCAAATACGGAAGCGAGCTGATCCGGATAATAGCTGAAGCTTAAAAATAAAAATTTTCACATAGTTCGACATTATTATTCGAGGTGATCGTGGTATAATATTATCAACTATTGCGTTTCGAGTCCATATCAAAAATTTGAAAGGATAACAACAAATGAAAAATAAAGCTGATAAGACAATAAATAAAACGGCAAACTCACCGAATGACCTTGCTGCATTCTACTTTCATCAAGGGACAAGCACTCATGCCTACGATTATCTTGGATGCCACACTGACAAAACTAAAAGCGAGTATATATATACCTTCCGCGTCTGGGCACCTAATGCAAATCGAGTCGATTTGACCGGAGACTTCAATGGCTGGTCGGACGAATATGAAATGACAAAGGTTACTGAAATGGGCGTGTGGGAGTATACTCTTACTTCGCCGGATTCGCTCGATGGCTGCAATTATAAATACCGCGTATATTCGAACAGCGGAGTACACCTGAAGGCTGACCCGTATGCGTTCGCCTCTGAGACATTGAAGGGTACAGCATCGAAGATATACGAGCCTAAGCCATTCAAATGGAGCGATTCGCTCTGGCTCGCGCGCCGAATGGTGATGGTCACGGGCAAGGGCGTTAAAGCAAAGCGACGCGAATTTTACTCTTCACCGATGAATATCTACGAGGTACATCTTGGCTCATGGAAGACTAAGGACGGACGTTCGAATGTCAATGGTGACGCTTATTTGAACTACCGTGAAATTGCCGACGAGCTCGCACCGTATGCAAAGCAAATGGGATATACTCACGTCGAGCTTATGCCGATAATGGAGCACCCGTTCGACGGCTCGTGGGGATATCAGGTGTGCGGTTACTATTCGCCGACTGCACGCTATGGTACGCCGGAGGACTTCAAATATTTCGTAAACAAGCTTCACACTATGGGTATCGGCGTTATCCTTGACTGGGTCCCGGCGCATTTTCCGAAGGATGAGCACGGACTGTACGAGTTCGATGGTGTGCCTCTGTACGAGTATCAGGGGCGTGACCGTATGGAGCATGAGGTATGGGGTACACGTTTCTTTGACGTAGCACGCAACGAGGTCGAAAGTTTTCTTATATCTAATGCGCTCTACTGGCTGCGTGAGTTCCACGCCGACGGACTGCGAGTCGACGCGGTCGCGTCTATGCTCTATCTCGACTATGACCGCCGTCTGGGCGAGTGGATACCTAACCGCAACGGCGGCAACGAGAATCTCGAAGCGATTGCATTCTTCCAGAAGCTCAACACAACGCTGTTCGCTGAGTTCCCAGACGCGCTTATGATAGCCGAGGAGTCGACCGCATGGCCTATGGTCACGAAGCCGGTAGCTGACGGTGGACTTGGATTCAATTTCAAGTGGAACATGGGGTGGGCGAACGACACATTCGAATATGTCGAAACTGACCCGCTTTTCCGCAAGCACAAGCACGAAAAGCTGACCTTCCCGATGATGTACTCGCTCAACGAAAACTATATTCTTCCAGTTTCGCACGACGAGGTCGTACACGGAAAGAAGTCGCTGCTTGACAAGATGTTCGGCGATTATGATAATAAATTCGCGGGAGACCGCCTGTTTATGGCGTATCAAATATGCCACCCCGGAAAAAAGCTCACATTCATGGGCTGCGAGTACGGGCAGTTCCGCGAGTGGGACTACGAAAATCAGCTTGAGTGGTTCATGCTCGACTACGATATGCACAAGAAGCTGCAAAAATATACGGCTGAACTGAATCGCTTCTATCTTGAGAATCGCCCGCTTTGGGAGCTCGACTTCACATGGGACGGCTTCGAGTGGATATATCCGGACGAGCGCGATATGAATATCATCGCCTTCCGCCGCATGGACAAAAAGGGCAGTGAGCTTGTAGTTGTTCTGAATTTTGCGCCGGTAGAGCGGAAAAATTATGAGATCAAGGGTCTCAGCCATGTTCACTATGTCGAGGTCTTCAACAGCGACCGCGCGGAATTTGGCGGCTCGGGACTGCTTAATGAAGGCGAGCTTGATACGGTCGCTGTTATAGACAGCAACGACACTAAAGAAAATGCAAACAAAAACAAATCACGGAGTCTGACGATCGATCTTCCGGGATTGTCGGCGGTAGTATTAAAGCCGCTCGGACGCGTCAGAAGCCGTAAATAATAAATAATCAATACTATAATTATCTGGAGGTTTCATCGGTATGTACAACAAAAAAGAATGTGTCGCGATGCTGCTCGCGGGGGGACAGGGAAGCAGACTCTACACCCTGACTGAAAAGACTGCAAAGCCAGCAGTTCCGTTCGGCGCTAAGTATCGCATAATCGACTTTACGCTTTCGAACTGCGTAAACTCGGGGATAGATACGGTCGGTGTGCTGACTCAGTATCAGCCGCTGGTGCTCAATGAATATATAGGCAACGGTCAGCCATGGGATCTTGACCGCATGAACGGTGGTGTTATGGTACTGCCGCCATATCAGGGTTCGAAATCGGCGGACTGGTACAAGGGCACCGCGAATGCCATTTATCAAAACATGAACTTCATCAACCGTTACGATCCTGACTACGTACTCATTCTCTCGGGCGACCACATCTACAAGATGGACTACGACGCAATGCTCGAAGCCCACAAAAAGAACAATGCCGCAGCTACTATCGCAGTTATAAACGTTCCGATAGAGCAGGCGAGCCGCTTCGGAATCATGAATACGGACGAGAACAATCGTATAATTGAGTTTGAAGAGAAACCAAAGGAGCCTAAGAGTACAAAGGCTTCGATGGGCATATACATCTTCAACCGCAAGCTGCTTGCCGACTATCTCGAGGACGACGAGAACGACCCGAATTCGTCGAAGGATTTCGGTAAGAATATCATTCCGGCGATGCTCAACAACGGCGAAAAAATGTACGCTTATGAGTTCAGCGGTTATTGGAAGGATGTCGGAACGATACAGAGCCTTTGGGAAGCAAACATGGACCTGCTCGGCGAGAATCCGACCTTCAATCTCTACGACAATGACTGGAGAATCTACTCACGCAGTGAGATCCGCCCGCCGCACTATATCGGAAGCGATGCTACGGTCGATAACTCGATAATCTCGCAGGGCTGTGAAGTTCACGGAATAGTTGAAAATTCGATATTGTTTGGCGGTGTAAAGATCGCGCGCGGCGCATACGTAAAGAATTCGATAATCATGCAGGATACAGTCGTTCGAGAGGGCGCGTCGGTTTCCTACGCTATCGTTGACGGTGATACAGAGCTTGGCGCAGGCTCGCAGATCGGTGCGGATGCCGATAAGCGTATCACGCTTATCGGAAGCAATCTTGTGATACCGCACGGTATGAAGATCGCTTCGGGCGAAATGGTCAATGCACAGTATATTGAAGAGAAAAAAATATAACAGCGGAAAGGATTTATAAAAATGTCAGTACAGGGAATAATATTCACAAATCTCCACGACAAAAACATACCGGAGCTGACTCTGAAGCGCACGATGGCATCAGTTCCATACGCCTGCCGCTACCGTCTGATCGACTTCGCATTGTCGAATATGGTCAACTCGGGAATCACATCGGTCAGCGTCATTACACATTACAACTATCAGTCGCTTATGGACCATATCGGAGCTGGTAAGGACTGGGACCTCGCCCGCCGCTCGGGCGGTATCAAGATCCTTCCGCCGTATATGACCGCGTATGCGAATACTCAGAATGCACTCTACAACTCGCGTATGGAGGCGCTGAAGAGCGTCAACTACTCGCTGAGCCGCTTTACGTCCGATTATGTGGTGCTCTCCGACTGCGATGTTATCTGCAACGTCGACCTGAACGATATGATCAACGACCACATCAGAAACGGCGCTGATATCACAATGGCGGTAAAGCGCGTACTTCTGACTAACGAAACAGCTAAGCGTAACGTAGTAGTTGAAGCCGACGACGATGGACGCATTACCGATGTAAACGCGTATCCGACGAATGTTTCTGGATATCACGATATCAATCTGAATATTCTCGTTATAAACCGCGAATATTTACAGAGTATAGTACTTGACGCTATCGCGCACGGATATACGAGCTTCAATCGTGATGTATTGTCACGCAACGCCTCGCGCCGCAATTATCGTATTTATAAGTACAACGGCTACTTTGCAAACATCAGCTCGATGGAGGATTATTACAAGCACTCGATGGAGCTGATCGGTGCGTCGGATAACCGCGATCAGCTGTTTGGAATTAAGAATCGCCCGATATACACTAAGGTCAGAAACTCTGCACCTACTCGCTACGACTCCGCGTCGAACGTTAAGAACTCGCTCGTTGCTGATGGCTGCATAATTGAAGGAACTGTCGAGAATTCGATAATTTTCCGTGGCGTAAAGGTATCAAAGGGCGCGACAGTCAAGAATTCGATCCTGTTTCAGGATACCGTCATCGGCGCAAATGTGTTCCTGAACTGTGTTATAACCGATAAGAACGTAGTTATCCGCGACGGAAGAATCTTGTCCGGTCACGAGTCGCTGCCGTTCTTCATCGAAAAGGGCAAGCTTGTTTGATATATTGAAAAGGGATGTTAAATTATGAAAAAAATACTATTTGTAGGCTCTGAAGCAGTGCCGTTCGCTGCTACTGGCGGACTTGGCGACGTGCTTGGCTCACTGCCGGCGGCACTCATGCGTGAGAGCAGCGATGTAGATGTGCGCGTCGTAATGCCGATGTATCAGGTCGTTGCGGAAAAGTATAAATCACAAAGCAAGCTTGTAGCTGAATTCACCGTGCAGCTCTCGTGGCGTAAGCAGTACTGCGGTGTTTGGGCATATAAGCTTGGGGCAGTGACATATTATTTCATCGACAATGAGTACTATTTCAAGCGTCAGTCGCTCTACGGAAGCTTCGATGACGGCGAACGCTATGCTTACTTCTGCAAGGCTGTTATGGAGATGATGCCATATATCGACTTTATGCCGGACATACTCAATTGCCACGACTGGCAGAGCGCATTGTGCGTGATCTATCTGAAACGCAAATACTGCTACCTCGAAGCATATTCCAATATGAAAGCTGTATATACTATACACAATATTGATTATCAAGGTATATATGGCTTCGATATCCTCGGAGATATCTTCTGCCTTGATTCTTGGGACCGTTATGTCGTAGAGTACGATGGCTGCATAAATTTAACAAAGGGAGCTATAGTCTGCTGTGATAAGCTGACTACAGTCAGCCCGAACTATGCAAACGAAATTCAGACTGAGTACTTCTCAAGCGGACTTCACCACATCCTTGGAATGAACAAGGATAAAATCTGTGGAATAATCAACGGAATCGATGTTGATTATTATAACCCCGAAACTGATACTGCCATAACTGAACGCTTCACTCTCGATACTATCGAGAAGAAAACGGCGAATAAGCTCGCACTTCAAAAGACATTCGGACTTCCGGAGAATGCCGATGTGCCGGTGATAGCGATGGTCTCACGTCTCGCGTCGCACAAAGGCTTTGACCTCGTGCGCCGTGTCGCAGATGAGATACTCGCTTCCGACGTGCAGTTTGTACTGCTCGGAACGGGTGAAAGCGAGCTTGAAGACTTCTTCGCTGGTCTCGCAGCGAGATATCCTGATAAATGCGGCGTAATGCTCGCGTTCGATAAAAATCTTGCAAAGCAGATATACGCGTCGGCGGATATATTCTTAATGCCGTCGAAATCTGAGCCATGCGGACTCGCGCAGATGATAGCTTCACGCTATGGTACAGTTCCGGTAGTGCGCGAAACGGGCGGACTTTACGATACGATAAAGCCGTTCAATCCCGACATCGGAGAGGGAAATGGAGTGACGTTCCAGACATACAACGCGCATGATATGCTCGACGCAGTAAGACGCACGTTGGCATTCTACGCAGATAAAAAGGCATGGAATAAGCTCGTAGCGAACGCTATGACGTGTGACTTCTCATGGGATGCGTCGGCAAAGACATACCTCAAAATGTACGAGAGTCTGTAATAGACATGTTCGATTGAATAGGAACAGAGGCTTTGCGCACTCTAAAAGAGGGCGTAAAGCCGTGTACCCCTATACAATCGATTATGCACAAACTAACAATAAGGAAATGATATAAATGAATACAGCATACAATAAGGCGCAGGTTCGTGACGCTGTTACGTCGAAGCTTGCAAGGTATTTTGGGACTACGCCGGAGGAGGCGAGCGAGGAGCAGGTGTATAAATCTGTCGTGCTGTCGGTAAAGGATATACTGACGCAGAAGAGAACTGATTTTAAGCTCGACACTAAGAAACAGCGCGGCAAGAAGATATACTATCTCTGCATGGAGTTTCTTATCGGCAGGTCTTTACGAAATAATCTTCGCAATTTAGGTATTGCCGACGTTTACGGCGAGGCGCTCGCTGAGATGGGATTTTCTATTGATGAGATCTACTCGCTCGAACCTGATCCTGGACTCGGTAACGGTGGACTCGGACGGCTCGCTGCCTGCTTCATGGACGGACTGACGACGCTCGATTATCCGGCTACCGGATTTTCGATTTTGTACGAGTACGGTCTATTCAAGCAGAAGATAATCGACGGAGACCAGATTGAGCTGCCGGATATCTGGATGCCGGAGGGCGACGTTTGGCTCGTGCCGCGAAAGGATAAAACGTTTACCGTCAAGTTTGGCGGACACGTAGTTGAGACGTGGGAGAACGGACACTGCGATATCAAGCACGAGGATTGCGATGTCGTGCAGGCGGTGCCGTATGATATGATGATATCAGGGGCTGACTCGAAGGCGGTAAATATTCTGCGGCTATGGAAGGCGTGTGATACCACCAATTTCAATATGAACCTTTTCTCGCAGGGACAGTACGTCAAGGCGATGGAGGAGGACACCAATGCTGAGATTATCTCGAAGGTGCTCTATCCTTCCGATAATCACACTGAGGGCAAGTTCCTGCGTCTGTCACAGCAGTATTTCCTCGTATCAGCGTCGCTGCAAAGTATAATCGCCGATCACCTCACCACATATGGCTCGCTCGCTAACTTTTCCGAAAAGGTCGCTATCCACATCAACGATACGCACCCCGCACTCGTTATCCCTGAGCTGATGAGAATACTCATCGACACCTATTCGTATGGCTGGGATGACGCTTGGAAGCTTGTCACCTCCACTGTTTCATACACGAACCATACCGTAATGCCGGAGGCGCTCGAGACTTGGAATGAAGACCTCTTCAAGCTCAAGCTCCCGCGTATATACACAATTGTAAATGAGATTAACCGCCGTTTCTGCGCTGAGCTTTGGACAGCGTACCCGGGCGACTGGGACAGAATTTCGCGTATGTCGATCATCGGCTATAACCAGATACGCATGGCGAACTTATCCGTCGTCGGCTCGCATACAGTCAACGGTGTTTCTAAGCTTCATTCGGAGATACTGAAAAAGACGATATTCCACGACTTTTATAAGCACACACCCGGTAAGTTCACCAACGTAACAAACGGTATCGCACACCGCCGCTGGCTTTGCTACTCTAATCCGCAGCTGTCGGCGCTTATCGACGAGTGTATAGGCGACAGCTGGCATAAGCAGCCTGAACGGCTCGCTGACTTCGAAAAATTCGCGTCAGACAGCGCCGTGCTCGATAAAATCGATAAGATAAAGCGCGCAAATAAGGCTAACTTCGCTATCTATACCGAAAACCGCACCGGGATCAAGCTCGATCCAGACTCGGTATTCGACGTGCAGATCAAGCGTATGCACGAGTACAAGCGCCAGCTTTTGAACGCGCTGCGCATAATCAGCCTTTATGTTCAGCTCAAAGAGAACCCCGACCTCGACATCACGCCACAGACCTTCATCTTCGGTGCAAAGGCTGCACCCGGCTATTATATGGCCAAAAATATAATCAAGCTTATCTCCTTCATCGCTGCCGATATCGAGAAAGATCCGCGTGTTCGTGAGAAACTGCGCGTGGTTTTCATGGAGGATTACAACGTCAGCCTCGCCGAAATACTCATTCCGGCTGCCGACATCAGTGAGCAGATTTCGCTCGCTGGCAAGGAAGCGAGCGGCACAAGCTGTATGAAGCTTATGGCGAACGGTGCGCTGACTATCGGTACGCTCGATGGCGCGAACGTCGAGATATTTGAACAGGTCGGCGACGAAAATATCTACATTTTCGGTCTCACCACTGAGGAAGTAGATGACCTCTGGAAGCGTGGATACAATGCGACGCAGTACTATATGCAGAGCGAGAAGCTCCGCAGCGCTGTCGACGCGCTCGACGCTGGCTTCAACGGACGTTCGTTCGCTGATATCAAGCAGTACCTCGTAAATCCGCAGTATTCGCACGGTATCGCCGACCCGTATATGTGCCTTGCTGACTTTGAATCTTACTGCAACACTCATGATGCTATGCTGCGCGATTATAATGACCGCGAAAAGTGGAATCGTATGTCGCTTGTCAATACCGCGAAAGCGGGTATATTCGCTTCCGACCGCTCGATACGTGAATATGCTGACAATATCTGGCATTTGCGGTCGATAAAATAATGCTTGTCTATAACTCCTACGAGGAGCTGGCGAATATCGGCTCGCGCGTCAGGATCGAAAAGCGCACACGTGACGGCATTACTTCGAGCTGTGCATTTTCGGACGACGACACTCTTACCTTGATGGTAAGGGTGCCGCGCGTTTATTGTGCGGCTGCGGCGAGGCTTCACCTATATCGCGACGACGATATGACGAACCATAGCTATGATATGCCGTTTGTCGATTTTGCGGAGGCAGACGATATATTTGAGCTGACGTTAGTGCTTCACGATATCTGTATCGGTGATGACGGTGGATTGTTCTATTATACCGTCGGACTTGATACGCCGATCGGTGAGCTGTACACCCGACGCAATGGCACGCTTACACCCGACCGCTGTGGTGTAGACTGCACGCAGCTGACCGTGTATAAGCATGGATTCAGCACTCCCGACCGCTTCAAGGGCGGCATGATGTATCAGATTTTCCCCGATAGATTTTCGAAAGGTGGACGTTACATTGAGCCGTCAAAAGGGAAGATAATCAACCACGACTGGGAAAACGGTATACCGCAGTATGCCGATGTTCCGGGCGGAGAGGTTGCAAATAATATGTTTTTCGGCGGAAATTTGTGGGGAATTGCGGACGGGCTCGACTACATTCAGTCGCTCGGAGTCAATATTTTGTACCTCTGCCCAATATTCGAAGCAGCGTCGAACCACCGATATGACACCGGAGATTATATGAAAATCGACCGGCTGCTCGGAGGCGAAGAAGCGTTCGATCACCTGCTCGCTGAGCTTAAAAATCGCGGAATGCTGCTGATCCTCGACGGCGTGTTCAATCATACCGGAGCAGACAGCCGGTATTTCAATAAGTTCGGCAATTACTCCGAGGTCGGCGCATACAATTCGAAGGAATCAGAGTATTATAAATGGTATCAATTCGATGAGTTTCCTGACGAATACAGCTGTTGGTGGGGAGTCAAGATACTTCCGGCAGTCAGAAGCGATGAGCCGTCTTACCTCGATTTCATCTGCGGTGAAAATGGCGTGATACGGCATTATCTGAAAAAGGGTATCGACGGTTGGCGGCTCGATGTCGCGGACGAGCTTTCGGACGTATTCCTCGATAAGCTGCGAGCTGCCGCAAAGTCAGAACGTGTGGATTCTATCGTATTCGGCGAGGTCTGGGAGGACGCGTCGAACAAGGTAGCGTATGACAAGCGCCGCCGCTATTTCCGCGGCTGTCAGCTCGACTCAGTGATGAACTACCCTCTCAAGGACGCGGTGATCGAATACGTCATGACCTGCAATTCGTCGAAGCTTTACGAGACGGCACATATGCTTTATACACATTACCCGAAGCAAGTTGCAGATGTGCTGATGAATTTTCTCGGTACACACGATACTGAGCGTATATTGACCGTGCTCGCTGATGTTGGCACAGATAAGCTTTCGAATGCTGAGCTGGCGACATACAGGCTTCCAACTGAGCGGCGCGAGATAGCTGTCATACGGCTGAAGTTAGCTTGGGCGATACTCGCTGCATTCCCGGGGATACCATGTATATACTACGGCGATGAATGCGGTATGGAGGGCGGACATGATCCGTTCAACCGCTTGCCGTTCAATGCTGTCGATACTAAGCTTACAGATTTTTACCGCGACCTTGGTAGTATCCGTCGCGCTGAGAAGGCATTCGCAGATGGAGCTATTGAGCTATACGAAACGCTCAACAAGCGTCGGCTGCTGTTCACGCGTACAAATGGCGATGAAACTATCGCTGTTTGTGCAAATCTGTCATCGCGGGTGTGGGAACTTGAATTTGAATCTGAACCGATACGTCTGCTCGGCAATCAAAATGTTGATGGAAATATCGCTGAAGTAGAAGCTTTCAGTGTTGAGTACTTCAAAATTATTACGTCAAAATGCACAAATCCAGCTGACAAAACTGTCAAAATCCACGAAAATTAAGAAAATTCGAAAATTGACTTCAAATTTGCTGTGATATGTGATATAATTATGTAAGATAAGCTTTTGGTTTAGCGATATCCCGCCTTGTCGGTGTCTGTGACGGGATATTAAGAGCTGCTGATGGCGACAGCTATATCAATAAAAGATACCGGGAATGGGGATATACTAAAATGAAAATGCGTGTGCTTTACTCTACCGGAAAGGGTAAGATCAAGACTATAGCTCAGATGATAACCGATAACTATGCAACCGAGAAGATCAACTGCATGGACAAGGTTCCGCCGGCTTATTCCTGCGATAAGGAGAGACTGGTCGTTATGCTGGTTTCGATTTCGAAGGATCCTGACAACTCTCTGATACTCTTCTGCAAGGAGCTTACCAAGGCAAGAGCTGCTAATGTAGCGTTCCTCGTAGATGGTCCTGCTGAGGGCGCAAAGGTGCTCATCGATGCAGTTAAGGAAGCTGGTTCGAACGTTATCGACGACGTGCTCTACATGAAGGGCGGTCTGCCGTTCCTCAAGGGCGTTAAGGATGACGAAAAGAAGCAGGTCACCGACTGGATGGAAAAGGTAATGGCTAACCTGAAATAAGGTCAAAATTGTGAACAAAAGACGCACCATTCGGTGCGTCTTTTAATTATAATGTCTTTTGTGCCATCATATAGTAGCAGCATATTTTGTATCCGGCATAACCGTACATATGGTCGAGTCCAGTGTAGGTGTAGCTTAAGTATCCTCTTTCAAGCCCTATGCTTTTTAGATACTGCGTTCCGAGCTTGACCAGATCAACGGCTATATGCCGACCGCGATAGGCGTGTCTGACAGTTGTACATCCGGCTGCACCTATACGCTTGCTTTCATCCTCGATTTTCACGATCAATGTACCTGCAACTGTACTGTTTCCGTCGACTGCGATCAGAACCCTTGCATTACTATCCTCGCTGTATAGTGAGGTATTTTGATAATACTCTGTGAATTCTGAAAATGCGTCATCGATACATTCACATACGCTTCCCATGTCATCAATGGATGCAAATCTGTATGTAATTCCGTCAATAGTACTGCCGATCGAAGTTTCAATTTCCGGAAGTTCAGCTAATGCTGCTTCCATATCAAAGCAGTTGCAGCCCCATGAATGAACGTAGCCGCGGTTTTCAAAAAATCTGCTGGCACTTTCGTCAACATGGCTGTACAGCTGCTCATTTTCAGCGCTGCAATATCGCTTCGATGTAGGTACTCCCGGCATTAGGTAGTCGAATCCAGCGCCAACATTGACACTATCGAATCCGCTGTTTTTTACGGCTGTCTCTGCTTTTGCAAGTAATGCTGTGCCAATACCTTCATTGCGGTACGGAGCGTCAACGCAGAGCATAATAATTGTACTTTGATTTACAATTGCCGCGCCGATAAGCTCATCATTATCTCCGCGCTGTTCTATAACATTGTTTGATGTGTTATTTAATATTTCTAAGACAGTTTTCTTTTTTCGTACATTTAAAGGAAAATTTCTTTCGTAAAGGTCGAGCAGCTCTTTGTTCATCAAGATTTACTCCTTATCTTCCGAATTTTTATCCTCTGCTTTCTTTTCATCTTTCAGGAATTTGTCCTTCTTCTTCAGGCTGAATTTATTTTCCTTGCCTTCCATCAGGCGCTTTATGTTCTCGCGGTGCAGCCAGATAACGAGCACTGCGTTCAGTATCGATGCTATAGCCGGTATCGCACCCTCTGACGCGCCGCCGTGAGTGAACGGCCACATACGATTCAGCAGCAGCGGATAGAGCAGCATTCCGATGATCGAGCCGAGCGACAGGAATTTTGTAAATCCTACGATAAGCGCGAATATCACGAAAAGTATAAGAAAACAGAGCGGGTCAAGGCAGAGCAGAGCAGCGGCCGTAACGACTATACCCTTGCCGCCCTTGAAGTTGTAGTAGATCGGGAACGAGTGTCCGATAACGCAGCAGATCCCGGCGAGATACGCGCCAGCTTCACCTGCGAGCAGAGTTCCGATAAGCACCGATACTGCGGCTTTGGCAGCGTCGCCAAGCAGCGTAAAGCCAGCCGCCGCTTTGCCGTATGTACGGAGCATATTGGTCATGCCGCCGTTGCCGCTTCCGTAGTTGCGGATATCTTCTTTGAATTTGTACTTCGAGATGATGACTGCAAAGTTTAGACTGCCCAAAAGATAAGCGATTACGCCGCCTATCACACAGAATATCACAAGCAGCCATATGGAAATTTCATTACTTTCTCCGGCGAGAAGGCTCGGAAGCAATCCATTTGTGCGTATTTGATTTAATGTCATAGTCATATGTGAAGTATATTTTATACTTCACTGTCTCCCTTCTGTCTGATTATAATTTTGATCGGCGTACCGCGGAAGCCGAATACCTCGCGCAGCTGATTTTCAAGGTAGCGCTGGTACGAGAAATGGAACAGCTCCGCGTCGTTGCAGAATATAACGAATGTAGGCGGCTTTATGCTTATCTGGGTCATGTAGTATACCTTCAGGCGGCGACCCTTGTCGGACGGCGGCTGAACGCGCGCGGTCGCATCGTTGAGTACGTCGTTGAGCATACCGGTCGATATGCGAGTGCAGTTCTGATTGTATACATAGTTTATCTGCTCGAACAGCTTTGCGACGCGCTGTCCGGTCTTAGCGGAGACGTAGAGTGTCGGCGCATAGAGCATATACGAGAGCGAGTTGTATACTCGCTTGTCGTATTCGACAGTGTTCTTATCTTCACTTTCGAGCATATCCCACTTGTTTATGACGATAATCGACGCTTTGCCCGCCTCGTGAGCGATTCCGGCGATCTTTTCGTCCTGCTCAGTGATACCCTCGTTTGCGTCTACCATTATTACACAGACATCGGCACGCTCCACTGCCATTTTTGCACGCAGCACGCTGAATTTTTCGATTCTGTCCTCGACTTTGCTCTGACGGCGAATTCCGGCGGTGTCGATGAATACGTATTTACCATATTCATTTTCAACGCGTGTATCAATAGCGTCGCGTGTTGTTCCGGCAATATCAGAAACTATGAGACGATCCTCACCGAGTATCTTGTTTATTATCGAGCTCTTTCCGGCGTTAGGCTTGCCGATCACGGCTACCTTGATGAGGTCGGATTCATCTTCCTTAGCCTCGTCAGACGGGCAGATCTCGAGCACGCGGTCGAGCAGGTCGCCCGAGCCGGTACCGTGTACGCTCGAAAGCGGTATCGGGTCGTCGTCGAAGCCAAGCTCGTAGAATTCGTAGTATTCCATCGGAAGCGCGCCGATCGAGTCGACCTTATTCACGGCGAGGATTATCGGTTTGCCGCTTTTCTGGAGCATTACTGCGATATCACGGTCTGCGGCGGTAAGTCCGACGTTCACGTCGACCATGAATATTATAACGTCAGCGGTAGCTATTGCGACCTCCGCCTGATTTTTCATCTGTTTCAATATAAGGTCGTCGGATTTCGGCTCGATACCTCCGGTATCAATAAGCATCATTGCACGACCATTCCATTCGATTTCATAATAAATGCGGTCGCGGGTGACACCTGGTGTATCCTCGACGATGGAGATGCGCTCGCCGGCGAGTTTGTTGAATAGTGTGCTCTTGCCGACGTTAGGCCGTCCGACAATCGCTATTACGGGTTTTGACATTATTTGTTTCCTTTCATTGCTGCAATATTATTGCAGCAGGTCTATTATAGTATCGGTCAGCGCGTCTTTGACACTGTCGACCGGGATAGAAAATTCAGCATGACCGCCAAGCGTATACACAAGTCCTACCACGAATGCAAGCTCTGTCTTACCATCATTATTGATGAAATAAACCTCCGGATATATTTCGTAAAGCGAGCTGTATTCGACAAACATATCCTCATAGTTTGTTGCATTTAAGAGCCCATCAACGCCGTTTACCAGCTTGAACTTGCCACTACGAAACTTGTCGGCGAGCATATCGAAGTCTGAGATAAGCTCATCGAATCTGTAAAGCTTGCCGGTAGTTGGATCGATGTTGAGTGTATATGCTATGGTCTCTGGGTGAGACGAATCGTCATCAAGATAGCTGCCTATACAGAGGAAGCTTGCAAGCTTATCTCCGAGATATGCAGCAGTTATCGAGTCGACAGTATAGCGATATGAGCCTACGATACCGGAATACAAGAGGTACTGCTCCATGTATTCGACAGACGCGGTTTTCAGCTGTTCGTCGATAACTACATCGTTGACAGTCCCAGTAAGAGACGGATATGCGATATTTATACTTCTATCGACTTCTTCGAGACTGAAATTGGCTTCATAAAATGTGTAGTCCACCTCATTGGTACTTTTGCTTTCGCAGGCAGTCAGCAAGGAAGCTGACAGTGTTAGTATGCAGACTGCCGCGCATAAAAGCCGACGAAAATGTTGATTCATATTTTTCATATTTAATATAATATTTTCGACACGAAATCAGTGCCGTTTGAATCGGTTGGCGTTATCGGTATGCCGAGACGCTCGGACAGCTCGTCAATAGACATATCATCAAGAAAGATATCGCCCTCGCTTCTGAGCATTACCGACGGAATGAGCAGGCGTTCGCCGAGCTCGCAGGTTTGTAGCTGTGAATATAAATCACGACCTGTGACGAGACCGGCTACAGTTATATTTTTTCCGAAAAAGTCGTTGCGTATTTTGTATACGCTGCATTTTAGTGTCGGGACTTTCTGCATAAGGGTATCGGCGAGCGATTTTATAAAATCATACGCCGCATATCCGGTGGCAATAGAGACATTGCGCGGCTTGTCGAGGTCGTAGTCAGATAGATATTCGAGCTCGTCGTCGAATTCAGTTTGCAGCGAGCGTATCATGCCGACTCCGTTTTCAAGCTGCGGATAGCCTTCGTAGTAGTCCTCGTCCGGTATCTCACGTCCGGCACGCAGATAAAATTCGTCCGAGCAGAAAAAGAGCCGAGAGTCATACTTATCAAGGCATTCCTCAGCAACGCCGTCTACCATGTCGATAACCGCCGCCGATTCTTCAGGTGTGAATAATTCTATTTTTTCGAGCCCATCGCGGTGATCGGTGATTCCGGCAGGGACTATCGAAACTCCAAGCAAGTGCGGCGTAAGCTTGACCAGATCGCGCATAGAACGCATGAGCTCATCACCGTCGTTGATACCCTTGCAGAGCACTATCTGGCAGTTGAGCTCGATCCCAGCGTCCGCAAAGCGCTGCATATACGACAGCACCTTGCCGGCATTTTTGTTTTTCATCATCTGCACGCGCAGCTCAGGATTTGTAGTGTGGACCGAAATGTTGATGGGCGAAGTCTTCATCTCGACGATTCGGTCTACATCTTCTTCACTGAGATTAGTGAGCGTGATATAGTTGCCCATCAGAAATGACAATCGTGAGTCGTCGTCCTTGAAATACAGCGTATCGCGAAGCCCTTTCGGTAGCTGGTCGATAAAGCAGAACATGCACTTATTCCGGCATGACTGCTTACAGTCCATAAGATATGTCTCGAACTCAAGCCCGATATCGCTGTATTCATCTTTTTTTATCGTAACATCGAACAGCTCTGAGCCGCGGTGTATTTTTAGTGTTATTTTCTTTTCGGTCAGACGGAAGCGGTAATCAAGCACATCTCTTATGTCGTGACCGTTGATAGATATGAGTATGTCGCCCGGCTTGATACCGTGGCGTTCGGCAGATGAGCCGTGCTCAACTCCGGTTATTGTGACCATTTATATGTCTCCGTTATTTCTATTTGCTAAGTTATATCTACAAATATCGGTGTGTGATTTATCGCGGGCAGCAGCTTATTTAGTATATCATCCATACTGATTTTCAAGCTCGATGTGTTGATACATGGGTGACAGCCGATATATTCGTGCGTTGTGAGCTCGCGGTCGATAAGCAGCTGAACGCGATTTTCGCAGTCATTCATCAGCCCAAGGACGCTCACTGAGCCCGGTGTGAGGTCGAGGTATTCCTCAAGCTTTTCCGGCGTTCCGAACGAAAGCCGCGTTGAGCCGATCTGCTTAGCGATATCTTTAGTGACGAGCTGCTTATTCCCGGGCAGCATTAGAAGGTAATACTGGTCGCCCTTTGAGTTGCGCAGAAAGAGGTTCTTGCATATCTCAATTTCGAGCAGCTGCTCGATTTCAATGCAGCCGTCAACTGTGGCTATCGCTTCATGGTCGATACGTGCGAAGTTGATTCCGAGTTTGTCAAGCAGATCATACGTGCGTTCTTCCTTTGGAATGCGCTTTTCTTTTGGGCGTGATGTGTAAATCGTGGGATTGATTTTAACGTTTTCCATTGTTTTTGGGCTTCCAGAAATATACGATAGCGAAAGTTATAGCCGCGCCGAACAGTACATCCGAGAGATAGTGCGCACCGACGGCAACGCGCGAAAATGCAAGCAGCAGAATCCAGAGTACCAGCATAAGATATATAATAGGCTTCAGCTTTTTATGCTTTTCAGGCAGAAAATCGAGGTAATATATTGCTGTAAATATAACTGCCGCATTTGCAGTATGCCCTGATGGGAATGAAAAATACCCAGTGAAGCCGTTCGGATGATACCACGGTGTGAAGCGTGTATAGTCGCCGTCCAACTGACGGAAGCGCACACGTCCCCACACGAGCTTAAAGCACCAGATAACAACAAGCGTCGTTATTGCGGCAAATACGCATCGTACTGCGGTGTCTGAGACCCTGCACAATGTCTCGTATTTCAACTTCGACACGCCAAACAGCATTATTGCGCATACAGCAGTGCAGATTACAACGCTCAGTATGATTTCGAGCGCACCGGTTTCGATAACCTTGCTGGATACGTCGCTGCGATATTCTGCAATGTAGCGGAAGGTTTGATATATGGTGTAAAACGCAGCGCCGTACATACCGATAAACGACAGTGCAGCAAGAGTAATATCACGGCGTGCACGATTCGGCTTTTTTAAAAAGTAGTATATTATAAGTGCGCAGTTAAATGACGTGAACAGTATTGCCGGAGGTTCGCCGATGATTTCGAGCGCGCGTCCGAAGCCAGACATCGGGTCAGCTATTGTAAGTGAAATATTGAGGTCGTATATGCTCGCGAATACGAGCGCGGCAAGCCACACTAACGCGAGTGCAGCAAAAGCGGGTATAGTTTTAGTTTTGTTTGATTTCATAAAATTTCACGGACGAATACAGTCATGGACTGTATTCGCCCGATATAATTAAATCAGAATCCGAGTACAGCAGCGCCGATTATACCAGCGTCGTTGCCAAGCTCAGCAATTTTGAGCGTGGTGGGCTTGATAAGCTCATTGCCGTAGGTTTCCTGCTTGATGATCTCTTCGAGCGGGTCGGTGAGGTAGTTCTTTTCGTTGCAGATACCACCGCCGATAACGAGTATTTCAGGCTGGAATATATTGATGATATTCGACAGACCGCAGCCGAGGTAGGAGATGTACATATCTACAACTTCCTTCGCCGGAGCGTCGCCCTTCTTCATAGCCGCAAATGCAGTCTTTCCGCTTACCTTGCCCTCAGCCTCTACGATCTCAGTCATAAGAGTAGGAATACCCTTTTCCTTGCACTCGTCGAGCTTTTCCTTAGTCATATTGATAAGACCGGTAGCCGAGCTGTAAGCCTCCCAGCAGCCCTTGCGTCCGCATGAGCACTGTCTGCCGTTGTGCTCGATAACGATGTGACCGAGCTCTGCACCAGCATAGTTGAAGCCTGAATATACCTTGTGGTCGATGATAATGCCGCCGCCTACACCGGTTCCGAGTGTGATCATTACCGCATCAGCAACGCCCTTAGCTGCACCTGCGACAGCCTCGCCCTTTGCCGCTGCGTTAGCGTCGTTTTCAACGAGCACCTTCTTGACCGGGATGAAGCTCTTGAGCACATCCGAAATGTGGAAGTCAGCGAACGGAAGATTGTTTGCGTATACGACAACACCGCGAACGGGGTCGATAGCGCCGGGGGAAGCGATACCTACATATTCGATATCGTCAAAGGTAAGACCTGCGTCATTAACGAGCTTTTCGCAGAGCGAAGCCATATCCTTAATGATCTCCTCGCCGGTGCGTCCAGCGACATTGGTCGGAACGCTGCCTTTTACAACGATCTTGAATTCGGAGTTTACAATTCCGGCAGCGATGTTAGTTCCGCCGAGATCAACGCCTATATAGTACATAACTTATACCTTTCCTTTCATGTGAGGCAGACAGGCAAATATAATAGCCTGCTGATAAAAAATTGACTCTCTCACATAATTATAATAATTTGCCATATTTATTATAATGTATTTTTGCGCGATTGTCAAGCATTTTGTGGATATAAACATAAACTTTTCAAATAAGACATTGACATCGGAGCGATTTTGGAGTAAAATAGTAATATCACAATGAAATTTTCTCGAAGTAATCGGTGAAAATCTGAAAGGAATGATAAAATGAAGCTTGGCGAAATTTTTTGCGACGGAATGATATTGCAGGCGAATAAGCCGATACGTATTTTCGGAGATGGAGAGGGAAACGTCACAGCTTGTTTTCTTGGCGCTGAGAAGCAAATCGAGTCGAGCGGCGGTAGATGGGTCATCGAGTTTGAGCCGCAGCCATACGGCGGACCGTATGAACTTAAAGTCAGCATGAACGGCGATACTGTCATTATCCGCGATATAATGGTTGGCGAGGTTATACTTTTCGCGGGGCAGTCGAATATGCAGTTCAGAATGAATGAAGAAATAACGCCGCTAGATGAATATGTCGATGACGACAATATGCGCATATTTGTCAGCGAACGTCTTGAAGAAGGAGAGCCATTCTCACCGGTTGACGGTTGGGTAAAATGTCGACGTGAAACGGTCGATAACTGGTCGGCTATTGGGTACTTGACTGGACTTGAGATGAGGCACGCGGGCACGCCGTCGGTAGGAGTAGTAGTATGCTCACAGGGCGCGTCGATAATACAGAGCTGGATCGACGAAAAAATATACGTTGGCAGCGAGCTTGAAGTACCACTTGAGCGTATGCACGTTGACGCGAGATGTAAGCAGTATTCGGCGTTTAACAAAAATGGCAAGCTATACCATTTTATGCTCGAACGACTTATGCCGTATTCGTTTGGCAATGTGGTTTGGTATCAAGGCGAGAGCAATACCTCACGCGACGAAGGACGGATATATACAAAACTGCTTGAAATGATGATAAACTGCTGGCGAAGCGCATTTAAAGATGAGACGCTCCCGTTCTACGTCGTGCAAATAGCAGATTTTACTGACCGAGAGGGATGGAAGCTTGTGCAGCAGGCTCAGCTCGACGCAGAAAAGGTGATCGACGGCGTGCATACTGTGATCAGTGCGGATGTATGTGAGAAAGAGATGATACATCCAGTAACGAAAGGGCTGCTGTCGAAGCGAATATTTGAGTCTATGAAATCAAATGCGACAATATAAAATTATAACTAATTAAAAGGAGACAAACACATGAAAGTATTATTAGTAAACGGAAGTCCGCATGAGAAGGGATGTACATATACTGCACTAAGTGAAGTAGCAGAGCAGCTGAAGAAGAATGGAGTTGATTCTGAGATATTCTGGCTTGGTGTTGATCCGCTAAGAAGCTGCATTGGCTGCGGCGGATGTGCAAAATCCGGTAAGAAGCGCTGCGTATTCGGCGGTGATGTCGTCAATGCAGCGCTCGATAAGATGGAGGAGTGCGACGGTATCGTTGTAGGCTCGCCTGTACATTATGCTGGACCGAGCGGTCAAGTCACGAGCTTCCTTGGAAGATTGTTCTACAGCGGTTCGGCTCTGTTGCAGGGCAAGCCAGGTACGGCTGTGGTAAGCTGTCGCAGAGGAGGCGCAAGCGCTGCGTATGAGTCGCTGTGTAAGTACTTTGAGATGAGCAATATGCCGCTCGTCACGTCGCAGTATTGGAATCAGGTACACGGCAACACTCCCGATGAGGTCCGCCGTGATGAGGAGGGCTTGCAGACTATGCGCACGCTCGCTGATAATATGGCATGGATGCTTAAAAGTATCGAAGCCGGACGCGCTGCCGGAGTTGCTTACCCTGAGCGTGAAGCAAGGATCCGCACGAATTATATTAGATAGTGTAATAAAAATGGTGCTGAAAACAAACACAGCACCATTTTTTATTTTATTTTTCAGCTGTTATCAGGCGATAGTCATCAATACTGACTTCCGAGACTTCGATATTCTTAAATCCGACCGCTTGCAGCAACTTGATTTCATTTTCAACTGTCAACGGCGTGTCGATGTGAGGATATTTGTCAGGCTCGTTGGTGTATACATATAACATTTCGTCCTGTGCTGCTTGGTCGGCTGCGATTTTGTCCGAGTTTATCAGCCTTCCACCCGGCTTCAGGCAATCATATATACGTCGATAGAGCTCGATTTTCAGCTCTTCGTCGAAATGGTGCAGCGCGGATGTCGATATTACCGCGTCGTAATCAATGCCGTAGTCAACTGAGAAAAAGTCACCGAGGATAGCAGTTACTTTGTCTGCAAAGCTGCGCTTTGACAGCTCGGCGAGCATTTCGTTTGATAGGTCTATTCCGACGACACGCGCTTGAGGAAGACGTTCAAACAGCGGTATCAGCTCAAGTCCTGTTCCGATGCCAAGGTCGAGTATCTTTGAATCGCTTTCTTTGAGCTTGCCTATTATCGCTGTTTTGCTGTCCATCAGTTTTAAATGAACATCGTCATAGCCGTCGGCTTTGCGGTCGAAAAATTCGCGCATACGGCGGTTTCTTTCGTTAAGTTCCATTATTTGATCCCTCCGGATTTTATTTATTATCTGCCTGCTTCTTAAAAAGGAATGACAGCTTTGTTTCGGATATCACGACCGCGACAAATATCAGTGCGAAGCCTATCACCAGCTTCACTGACATCTCCTCGCGCCCGAATGCTACCGAGAATGCCACTCCAAATACCGATTCGAGCGACAAAAGCAGTGACGCAGTCGATGGGTCGGTGTACTTTTGACCGAAATTCTGGAAGAGCAGTGCAATTGCTGTGCAGCATACCGCGAGATAGGCTACACTCATTACAAGCTCGGTGCTTATCTCAACCGTCGTTATCTTTCCGCGCTCGAATATCAGCGTGCAGATCAGCGCGCATATCCCGCTCGACGCGAACTGGAATATCGTTAGCAGCACGGGGTCGCAGTTGTCCGAAAATTTCGATACAGCAATTATGTGCAGTGCGAAGAATACACCGCCGCAGAGAGTCAGAATGTCGCCAATTCGAATACTGAAGTCGGCGGTGAGAGATACCATTCCAATACCTACGATACATACGAGCGCCGCGATAATATTATATTTATCAGGGCGCTTTTTGTTGAACAGCCATGCCATAAACGGCACCATAACACAATAAACGGCTGTCAGAAATGCGTTCTTGCCTGGAGTTGTATCAGTGATACCGAAGGTTTGCAGCATATACGCTGTGTACAGCAGCACGCCGGTTATCCCGCCGTACAGCAGGTACTTTTTATTGAAACCCTTGAAGCGAGATGTGAATACAAGTGACAGTATCACCGACGCTGACAAAAAGCGTATAGCCAGCAGTGCGCAGGTAGGGAGCGTATCAACTACATCCTTTACAAGAATGAATGAGCTTCCCCAAATAAGCGTCGCCGCAAGCAGTGCGAGCTTTGCTATAAGATTTAGATTTTTTTGTTTCATGTGTTACCTGTATAAATAAATATATAGAACAAAAGCCGAAAGCTTTGGTGACTTTCGGCAGATATCCAATATAATTGTTCGGCAATATAACCTTTATTTTTTAAAATGCCGATAAGATCGGCATTTTAAAAATTTGTTTGAAAGGTTAGCGAACAAGTATATTACATATTGCTTTCGACGTATTCGACGATGTCGCGTACAGTCTTAAGATTCGGGATCTCTTCGTCGGAGACTGATACTCCGAAGTTGTCCTCGATAGCCATAAGAATTTCGACTACGTCAAGAGAGTCTGCACCGAGGTCATCCATTACATTAGTATCCTCTGTGATCTCGTCTGCTTCTGCACGAAGTTGCTTTGCAATGATGTCACTGATTTTTTCAAACATATAATATTTCCTCCATTATAACACGTTTCGGCAAATTGAATATTTTTATGTACGCCGTTGTGTTGATTTTATGTTGTTTGGGTAATTCAGGCCGTCGTACATCGGTGTAAAATCGACTGAATTTCCCCACAAACAATTATATATTATATTATTCGCATTTTCAAGTATTAAGCCCAAATTTTGCAATTTATTTACTTTTGGCCGCCGTATTATATTACCTCTATTGGATTTGGTTTGCTATTGACAATTATGCTGAATTGTTGTATAATTTTATTAGATGTGTTCTATAACCTTTCAAAATCTTATGTTAGGTCAGCGGACAAGTCTATTATTGAATAACAATGGCAAAGGGTAAACATATATGGAAAAATTAAGCCTTGACTCGATACGACGCGACAGCATAGGCAAGATATTCGACATAGTTTCACGCGGAGGAAGCTATACACGAGCAGCTATTGCTGCTGAGACCGAGCTGAGCGTTATGACAGTTGGAAAGCTGACTGACATTCTCGAAAAAAGCTCAGCGCTGATCCAGGAAAAACGCGAATCTGAATCCGTTGGACGTAAATCGTCAGCGTATCGTCTCAATGACAAGCTTGGTATCATGGTTTTCGACCTCACCGGAAAAATAAATAAAATTTACATATTCGACCTGCTGCTGTCACTGAAAAGCGAGCACGAGTTTGAACTTGAAAATTGCAGCAATGCGGCCGCTGAGGCTTTCTTTGATTTTACCGGCGATGGAGAGCAGATAATTGGAAGTGTATGTCTTCTTCCGGATAGCTGTGAACCGGACCTGTATAAACGCTTCTGCGGGCTGTACGGACATCGTCCTGAGCTTGCAGAGGTGAACAGCCGTGCCGCAGCAATTGCCAACGCCTCACGCTTTGACGCTTCGTCGAGCATACATATATTTGTCGATGGCGGAAATGTGACCGGTGGTGCGATAATTCGCGATGGACAGGTCATGCGCGGAAGCTTTGGTCATGCTGGAGATATCAAGAGATTGTCGGCGTTAGGGTATGACTTGCCGAACACAATTGCCGCTGCAAGTCTGGTGCTTGATCCTGAGCTTGTTCGCGTTGAATGCCGCAATACAGATGAGCGTGACCGCCTGAGAATCCAGCTGACAGATGTGCTTGATACTCTGCTTAGTGATTATGAATTTCAGCTGGTCGTTGAATCGTGTGACGAGGGACGAAGCGCTGCTTATGGTGCGGCTCTGCTCATGCGTGCTAAGTGGATAAACGGATTGGCATAATATGGTAGAATAAAAGCAGTACTTTTTGCAAAATATAATTTCACAGGCTGTTAAGTCAAATAGTCTGTCACCCGATTGGGATGTAAAGAAATTATAGAAGAAGCTGACGAAATTATAAATTTTGCCGCTTTACGAAAGGAAGCTGAATAACATGGAAAACAAGACTCCTAACCGTTCTATCGAATGTTCCGTTAAGCAGTGCAAGAATCACTGCGGATACGAAGATTACTGCGCTCTCAATACTATCAAGGTCGCAACCCACGAGCCTCATCCGACCGTATGTCAGTGTACTGACTGTGAGTCGTTCGAAGCTAAGTCCTGTGACTGCAAGGGCTAATAAGCGATAATTTATTAACCTCCAGTATATTTGATGAATTCCTGCACAGCAAATGCTGTGCAGGAATTTTTATGTTTTTTGAAAAAAGGCTTGACATATTGTAAAAGATAGGGTATAATGTTTGTGAAAATTTATTTCATAGA
Organism: Clostridiales bacterium; assembly: GCA_022791685.1. Lineage (GTDB taxonomy): Bacteria > Bacillota > Clostridia > Oscillospirales > CAG-272 > Flemingiibacterium. The sequence continues at coordinate 50,689 of JAAVZO010000036.1, read as the reverse complement.
CTGCGAAAATAACAACGGATAAAATTATAAATATAGAAATAATATATCATATAATAAGGAGACATGGCTATGAGAGAAAAGCTTGATTTCAATTCTGGCTGGTATTTTAAACAGGGAGACGAGCACTTAAAGGAAGCGCCGTTAAAGGAAGCGATGTATCTTGAAGCTAAGACCGAACGCATACTGCGTGGATATGCGTCGCGTGACTACGGCAAAAATCGCGAAATGCTGTACGAAAACTGGCAGGCGGTAACTCTGCCGCACGATTTCATAATTACGCAGGAGCCAGAGCCTGAAAATAACAATACACTTGGTTTCTTCAAATACGACAACGCATGGTACCGCAAGAAGTTCCGAGTCGAAGAAAGTGACATGAATCGCCGCCTGTCGATATATTTCGAGGGAGTGGCAACTCACGCGACCGTGTATCTCAACGGCTGTCTGATGGCACATAATTTCTGTGGCTATACGTCGTTTGAGGTAGATATTACCGACATGGTGAAATATGGTGAGGAAAATGTGCTCGCGGTGTACGTCAACACTACCGATAAGCACGAGGGCTGGTGGTACAGCGGCGGCGGTATCTACCGAAAAGTCTGGCTCATCAAAACTGACCTTGTATCGGTCGACCTCTGGGGGGCGTATGTACACCCAGAAAAGCGCGGCAATGATTGGCGTATTCCGGTCGATGTAACTGTCCGCAATGACGACGCGGTATCGCGCACAGTCAGCGTGAAGGCGGAGATATACGACGGTGACACTGAGGTTTGCTATTCTTCCGGCGAGATTACGGTCGCGCAGAAGGATAAGCAGGATATCTCGCTTGAAATGTTCATCGACGAGCCGAAGCTTTGGGACTGCGATGCTCCGAACCTCTACAATGCTATTATCCGTATTTTTGATGGCGAAACTGAAATCGATACATACAAGACCCGCTTTGGCTTCCGCACCCTGCGCTTTGATCCGAATCACGGCTTCTTCCTGAATGAGCAGCCTACCAAAATCAAGGGCGTATGCTGTCACGAGGACTACGGACTTCAGGGTAAGGCGATATCTGACTCGGTCAAGCGTCTGCGTCTCGAGCGCTTGCGTGAGATGGGCGCGAACGGCTACCGCACCGCTCATTATCCACACAGCGAGACGACATTCGATTACTGCGACGAACTTGGCTTCCTTGTTATGGCTGAGACCCGTTGGTTCGAGTCAACTAAAGAAGGGCTCGAGCAGCTCGAAATGCTCGTCAAGGCACACCGAAACAATCCGTCAGTCATTATGTGGTCGCTTGGAAACGAAGAGCCGCTGCACAATACGCCGATCGGCAAGCGCATATTTGTAACGATGCGTGAATTCGCGCGCCGTTTCGACAACAGCCGTCCGTTCACCACCGCGGTTTCGCATAATCCAGCGCAAGCTCCGGTAATGGAAGAAGTCGATATTATCGGTATCAACTACAACCTCAATGACTACGACTCGCTGCATGAGAAGTTCCCGAACAAGATGATATTCGCGTCTGAATGCTGTGCCGTCGGTTCAACGCGTGGATGGACATATGACGACTGCCCGAAGCGCGGATACCTGCACTGCTACGACAACCGCAGCGGCTGGTTCATGGCGCGCGAGGTCACATGGAAGTTCCTGATGGCGCGCGAATGGCTCGGTGGCGGTTATCAGTGGGCAGGAATCGAGCACCGCGGCGAGACCGAATGGCCGCGCCTGTGTTCGCAGTCTGGTGCGCTTGATCTGTTCTTGCAGAAAAAAGACGCGTTCTATCAGAATAAATCGCACTGGTGCGACGAACCTATTGCGCATATTATACCTAACTGGAACCTATCTGGGCGTGAAGGCGAGCATATCAAAGTGTGGGTATACACCAACTGCGATGAGATAGAATTAAAGCTCAACGGCACTGTACTCGGATGCTGTGAGATCGAGAAGTACGGACACGCTGAGTTTGACGTTATATACGAGCCCGGCAGGCTTGAAGCGGTGGGATACCGCGAGGGCAGGGAAGTGACGGTCGATGTCGTTGAGACTACCGGAGCACCTGTATCGCTCGAGCTTGAATTGCAGAACAAGCACCCGCTTACTTCGTATGATACAGCGGTATTCAACTGCTATGCGCTCGACGCTGACGGCAGACGAGTACCCGACGCAGCACCGTTTGTAACGTTCGATACGAATTCTGCCGGAACGATAGTCGGAACTGGTTCGGATATCTCCGACCACAACCCCGTACCTACAATAGACCGCAAAATGCGTGCTGGAATCATTGCTATATGTGTAAAACTCAATGCCAAGAGCGGCGAGCTGCACCTGTATGCAAAGTCGGAGGGACTAAAGCCTGCGACTATCGTTTGCAGCTTTGGCGAGCAGGAGTAAGCTGTCAATCGAATGATCATCTGCATATAATAACAATAACTCATTAGGGCTTACCACCTTAATGAGTTATTTATTACTTCCGTTTGGAAGTGATTATAGGAGATGATTATATGATGAATAATAACGCAAGACGGCTTGACCGCAGTGCGGTGAAGTATCTGAGCCGTTATTATCTTATCCTTGAAGATATGATAGAGGGAATGACTACTGCGAAGCTTAATGACAGCATTTCGCACAATTTCATCGTGCAGATGATACCGCACCACAGGGCAGCTATTGAGATGTCGGAAAATTTGCTGAAATACAGTGATTTTGAGCCGCTCAGGAGTATCGCTTCCGGTATAATCGACGAACAAACTAAGAGTATCGCCGACATGGAGCGTATAATCCGACGCTGCACCGCAATGACGAACGATGAGCTTGAGATCAAGCAGTATCAGCGCCGTGTAAATGAGATCATACGGCTGATGTTCAGTGAGATGGAGAATGCGCCGCAGAGCAATAACATCAATACGGACTTCATGCTTGAAATGATACCGCACCATCGCGGTGCGATACGTATGTCTGAAAATGCGCTGAAATATCGGATATGTCCTGACTTGAAGCCGATATTGCAGGCGATCATTTCATCGCAGGCGAAAGGAATTCGCGAAATGGAAGGCTTGCTTCGAAAAATGTAAACAAAAGGGGCGGAAAATTCCGCCCCTTTTCTATTCCTTGGATTTCTCCTCTTCATCATGCGAATCGGATTTTTTATCTTCCAGCACGATCATTGCGTCGACTATTCCATGCTTTACTGCGAGTCGTATTACTATATACAGCAATATGAATCCCAGTATGTATAAAACAATCTGCATATAATCCTCCTTATCTGTCGGATCTATATACCTTCATAAACTGAAGCGCCGTGTTGATTCCATCTACCGCAGCGCTGGTGATTCCTCCGGCATATCCAGCGCCCTCGCCGCAGGGATAAAGGTTATCAGCCGCCGACGCTGTTCGCGTCTCACCGCGAGGTATGCGTATTGGCGCTGAGGTGCGCGTTTCAACTCCGGTGAGCACTGCGTCTCGCGCATTAAATCCGCGTACTTTTCCGGCAAATCGTGGGAAGCCCTTCTTCAGCATACCTGATACAAAATCCGGCAGTACGTCGGATAGGTCGCACAATGTATATATGCCTCCGCGGTAGGTCGGTATTATACGTTTCGGTTCGGTAAAGTGCGAGCGCTTGCCGTCAAGGAAGTCGCCGAGCGTTTCGACCGGCGCACTGTAATTGCTTCCGGCTGCTTTGAATGCCTTCTGCTCGAGCATACGCTGAAATTCGATACCGCCGTGCCAACCGCCGCCGATATCCTCCGGAAATACCGATACTGCGATAGCCGCGTTCGCATTCCTTCCGTCACGCGCATAGCGGCTCATACCGTTTGTTACAACACCTCCGCATTCGCTCGCCGCAGCGACTACCTCACCGCCTGGGCACATACAGAAGCTGTAAACTCCGCGCGCCGTGTCAGATTTAAGTCCCTTTTGCGGCTCGCGCCACGACAGCGCATATTCACCAGGCGGAAGCAGCTTTTTGCCGTCCTTGCCAACTTTATCAGCGAACTTGCCATAAAGCGCCGCGTCGATGTCGCTCTGCAAATGCTCGACTCGTACTCCGACCGAGAACGGCTTCGGCATAAGCTCGACACCGTGTGCAGCGAGCATATCATATGTATCGCGTGCGCTGTGTCCAACTGCGAGTATGACCGCGCCGACCTTTATCTCACTGCTGATACCGTCTGATTCGAGTCTCGCGGATCTTACCTTATTTCCGACGATTTCAATATCATTTAGCTTTGTATTAAAGCGAATTTCGCCGCCGAGTGACTCAATACGTTGACGTATTCCGTCGACTACGCCAAGCAGCTTGTCTGTTCCGATGTGCGGCTTTGCGAGATAGCATATCTCGTCCGGCGCACCGAAATCACGGAATCGCTCAAGGACATATGAGCAGCGCGGGTCGTTGATTCTTGTCACAAGCTTGCCGTCCGAGAATGTACCAGCGCCACCCGCACCGAACTGAATATTGGTTTCAGTATCGAGCTGTCCGCTGCGGTTGAATTCCTCAACTGCCGCGATTCTCTGTGATACATCGCCGCCGCGCTCTATTACAAGTGGGTTATAGCCATTTTCAGCGAGCAATAGCGCCGCGAACATTCCGCATGGACCAAATCCAACAATGAGTGGGCGACCGTCGAGCAGTTCGTTTCCTGTCTCGATCGTGAGCGGCTCATTTTTGATTATTTCGAAATCGCTTCCGAGTGAAGCGATTTTTTGCAGCTTCTTTTCGCTGATCTCGCAGTCGACAGTTACCGAGCAGACAAATTCGGGGGAGTTTCCAACTCGATGTCTTGCATCTATGGAGCGCTTATGAAGCTTAGCGCTTAAATATTCATTCTGAGAGAGCGCAAGCCGCTTTTTAGCGGCTTGGAAGCTCTCCTCTATTGGTGCGTCTATAGGTAGACGCAGGTTTTTTACAATTATACTGTTCATTAGCTTATAGTTACATCAATCTTGTATTCGCCGATTTCATATACGCTTCCTGCAAGTGCGTCGGTAACCGAAACAGTGACCGGAACTGATACAGTGCCCGATGTGTTATTAAGGTATCCGAGATCAATTTTAGCGGTTACGTTGTTCGAATTGAGCAACTGCAAAAATGAATTTGCGCCGCGGAAGCGAACGTTTATCGAGCTTGATTCAAGTTTATAGTTGAGGTTATTCGGATTGCTTACAATGAGGTTATTAACCACGATTTCACGTGTCTGAGTGTTTTGGTGCGATATTGTAATTGTCGCCGTTTTGATTCCAGTAACGTTTTCGATGTCGTCCGACAGCATTATCGGCACTGACTGCGTGGTATTTTCGGTTATCTTCTTTTCATCGATCTGTTGGATTATTATGCTGTTCATATTTTCGAGCACATCTGGGTCGCCGCGCACACGCAGGGAAGCAGGATTTATCGCTATTGTGACGTTCGAATCATTATAGTAGCCATATTTATATTCGACTGCAAGTGGAATATCCTTGTAGATGTACACCGGTAACTTTATTGTGACCTCGCTCATTTGCAAACGGACATACGGATTGCTTATCTCGTTTCCGTTCGGGTCGACGAGTATTATCTTTCCGGTCGATGTGAGTGTCTTCGTTACGCGCCCAAGGTCAAGCTTTACGACTGCATGGTCGATTTTATCAAGCTCCTCAGCCGGACCGTATACATTTACAGTCTCAAAGCTAAGCTCGGGGTCGCCGAGTGTATAGCCAGATTCGATGGTCTGCGTGGTCAACACCTCAATAGGCACGCTTATTGTGGCGCGTCGGTCGATATAAACGGTGATGTAGTTAGACGACAGTCCAGCCATTGTGATTCCAGCTGGCAGGGATGTGTGTACGCTGAGCGAGTATTCACCTGAGCCGGTTATGTTTTTCACATCGACATATGCTTTTATATCGTCAATGGACACACGATTTAGGTCTGCATTTTTGCCTCTTACAGTGATATCTACCGTGAAGTCATAGCCGCTTATCAGCGACAGTCCTAATTGTTGTTCAAGCACATCTGTACCGCGTATATCGACTCCTATACCGGTGAAGGTCTTTTCTCCAGTCGTAGTGTCGGTTACGACCACATAGAACCACAGCAGTATTGCAGCGACTACACAAAGGATCTTAGCGATAAGATTCTCGTATTTGCCGGATTTTACCTGATAATCGCCGCTATTTTCGGCGACGTGCTTTTCGTATTCGTCAGCTGTATTTTTATTATTGTTCTGCATTTAAAAGGCGTGACCGTGTCCTTTCATTTAGATTTTTTGCCGTTGACACTATTAGTGTCGTTGGAGCCGCTATCGTCTCCGTCATTTATATCGTCAGTGTCACCGCGCCCGTGGAGCAGCTTACCGACCCGCTTTGACGGTCTTACGTTCTGCTGAGTGTTTGTGATAAGCAGGCTTGTGAGCTCGCTTTTCAGTGAATTGTAGCTGAAATTTCGCTTCAGCTGTCCTTCAATTGCCATTGATATCGTTCCGGTCTCTTCTGATACGACGAGTATTACAGCGTCGCTGTTCTCGCTCATTCCTATCGCGGCACGGTGACGCGTACCAAGATCCTTGATTATATCGTTGTTCGTCGACAGCGGCAAAAAGCAGCCGGCGGCGTGCAGACGAGCGTCACGGATGACCATCGCTCCGTCATGGAGTGGGGCTTTGTTGAAGAAAATGTTGCGTATCAGGAAGGAAGTTGGATTGGCATTTATCACTGTGCCGCTTTTGATTATATCGCCGAGCTTAGTCGAGCGCTCAATTACGATGAGCGCGCCGGTTTTATCAAGCGACATATCGCAGACGGCCTCAGTGACTTCGTTTATCATAGCGATAGTCTGCGTGTCCTCGCCCGATTTCGATTCGCCGATGGAGCGCAAACTCTTGAGCGGCTCAGCGCCGACCTTTTCGAGTGCGCTTCGAAGTTCCGGCTGGAAAACGATAATAAGCGCTATGATGCCGACTTGAAATACGTTTTGCAGGATAAATTTCATCGCGTACATATTGAGCAAGTTTGACAGACAGAAGATAAGCAGCAGGATGAGAATACCGGCTGCAAGCTTGCCCGCTCGCCGCTCACGTATGAATTTATAGACATAGTAAAATACGAACGCGACGATCGCAATGTCGATTATGTCGATAAATGAGATGTTTTTGATTATGTTCCAGATATAAGAAAATGCAGTTGCAATATGATCCATATAGCGTTATTCCTCTTTGAAAAATAGAGTATATATATATTTTACCATAAAATTATGATAATTTCAAACGTTTTGGAAAATTTCCTTATAATAAATTACAAGCACTTTAATCTATAAAATATGTACAATACGACGAGAAAAATATATCGAGAAATTTAAAAAAATGTTCTTTAAATTTATTACGATATATGATATAATATATAAGCGGCTTATCAGCTGTCAGCGTATCAATAAAATATACTGAATTTGACGGAGAAAATATATTATGAACAGAGAATTTTTACTTAAATGCGTTGCTCCCTGCTCAATGCTCTGCTGCACTTGTATGGCAGCTAAAGAAGGACCTATGGCTGAATGTGCAAGACGGCTCACGGCTTACAGCGAGGGAATCTGTGAATTTCTTGGCATGGACAGTTCGGATGAAGGACGTACATTCTTCGGTAATTTCAACGATGCACTCCATCATCTCAGCGGCGGAAATTGCTCTGGATGTCGGGGCGACATTTCCGAAAAATGCGGTTGTATCGGCGGATGCGTAATACCTGACTGCATTAAAGAACATGGTGTTGATTTCTGCGCTGACTGCGGCGAATTCCCGTGCGCTAAGGCGAAGGAATTCTTTGATTCAGTCGATACTCGGATAACCCGCGTGTGGGAGGACGGCAGCCGACGTATAAAGGAAGTTGGACTCGAGTCCTACTATGACGAAAAGAAGGACGTATCCCACTATTTACATTACAAAAAATAAAATCAAAGTTTGGTGAAAATGCAAAAAACACTTGAAACACTGCATAAAATAATAATCGTGACCGGACACTTCGGCTCGGGCAAGACCAACTTTGCGGTCAATCTCGCGAAGAAGAAGCTTGCTGAAGGATTGCCGGTGACGCTTGTTGACCTTGATATCGTCAATCCATATTTCCGTGCGGCTGACAACCGCGATGAATTGATGGCACTTGGCGCGCGCTGCATAGTACCGGAATTCGCGAATACTAACGTTGACATACCGACGCTTCCGCCTGAAGTTTATTCTGCACTTGAAGAGTACGAGCGCGACTCAGATAGAGTGACGATATTCGATGTCGGAGGCGACAACGGCGCGGTCGCACTCGGAATGTACAATCAATTTTTCGAAAAATACGGCTGCGATATGATATACGTTGCGAGCAAATACCGCCCGCTTACCGAAACTTCAGATGATGCGCTTGCTATTCTTCGCGAGATAGAATATTACTCGCGGCTTCATGTGAGCTGTATTGTAAATTCGTCGAATATTGGCGAGGAGACGACCGCTGACGATATCCGCGCGTCGCTCGACTGGGCGGATGAATTGTCAAAGAAAAGCGGACTTCCGATACTCTGCACGCTTGCCGACGAGCGAATCGCGGACGAGCTTTCAGATATTCCCAATCTGCTGCCTATAAAAAATGCGACCAATCGTCTATATTAGACATGTTCGATAACCTCTCAATTAAATTTTGAAAATGCTGATTTTATCAGCATTTTCAAAAGCTAAAGTTAGGTTATCGAACAGGTCTATTAAAGACGACCTAAATAATAAATAAGCCAAAAATTGGAGGAAAATATGAATAAGGTAACCTTTTCAGAGGATCTTTGCAAGGGCTGCGGTCTCTGTGTACACGTATGTCCGAAAAAGATCATCACACTGAATCATGACCGACTCAATAAGAAGGGCTATCACCCTGCTGGAATTATCGACATTGAGAAGTGCATTGCCTGCGCTATGTGCGCGACTATGTGTCCCGATGTTGTTATAAAAGTCGAAAAAGAATAATAGACTTGCTTGAAAGGAACTTAAAATAATGTCAAAAAAGGTTTTAATGAAGGGCAACGAGGCTATTGCTGAAGCCGCTATCAAGAGCGGATGTCTGCATTTCTTCGGTTACCCGATAACTCCTCAGACCGAAATATCGGAATATATGGCAAAGCGTATGCCTAAAGTCGGCGGACTCTGCCTTCAGGCTGAATCCGAAATTTCGGCTATCAATATGATAATGGGCGCTGCTGCTGCCGGCTCGCGCTGTCTCACATCGTCGTCTTCGCCCGGAATCTCGCTTAAGAGCGAGGGAATTTCCTACATAGTTGCTTGCGACCTGCCCTGCGTTATCGTCAACGTACAGCGCGGAGGTCCGGGACTCGGTGGCATTCAGCCTTCTCAGCAGGACTATTATCAGGCTACAAAAGCCAACGGTCACGGTGACGAGCACGTTATCGTACTTGCGCCTGCATCGGTTCAGGAGATGGCACAGCTTACGAGCGAAGCCTTCGATCTTGCCGATATCTACCGTATGCCCGCTATGATTCTCGCTGACGGTGCGCTCGGTCAGATGATGGAGCCGGTCGACTTCGAGCTCGCGACAAAGCGCGAAGTTCCCGAAAAGACATGGGCTGCCAATGGTACTGGCGGTAAGCGCAAGAAGAATATAATCAACAGCCTTTACATGAATCCGCAGGACCTTGAGGATTCGGTTATCGCGCGCTACAAGCGCTACGATGAAGTTTCGGAGAAGGAAGTCAAGTACGAGGAGTATAAGTGCGACGACGCTGATATCGTTATCGTATCCTACGGCATTACCTCGCGTATCTGCAAGACTGCGATAACTGCCGCACGCGCTAAGGGAATCAAGGTCGGACTTTTCCGCCCGATAACTCTCTGGCCGTATCCGAAGAAGCCGCTTAACAAGCTCGCTGACAGCGCAAAGCAGTTCCTTGTTGTTGAATTAAACATGGGACAGATGGTCGATGATGTAAAGGTCGCTACCGACTGTAAGAGGCCGGTAAGCTTCTTCGGCAGAACGGGCGGCGTTATTCCTACGCCGGCTGAAGTGCTCGCCGAGATAGAGAAAATCGCAGGAGGTCTTAACTGATGGTAGTATTTGATAAACCGAAATCACTTTCACCCGTGCCATTCCACTATTGCCCGGGCTGTACGCACGGAATCGTACACAGACTCGTTGCCGAGGCGCTGGACGAATTGAATATCTGCGACAAGGCGGTCGGTATCGCTCCGGTCGGCTGTGCAGTATTTGCATATAATTACTTCGAATGCGACATGATAGAAGCCGCTCACGGACGTGCTCCGGCAGTCGCTACTGGTGTAAAGCGCACACATCCCGATAACATCGTATTCACGTATCAGGGCGACGGTGACCTCGCCGCTATCGGTACTGCTGAGACGGTCCACGTCGGTGCGCGCGGTGAGAATATCACGATAATCTTCATTAACAACGCAATTTACGGCATGACTGGCGGTCAGATGGCGCCTACTACGCTTCCGGGTCAGGTAACGACTACTTCTCCGTATGGACGCGACCGCAGAATTCAGGGTTCGCCGATCCACGTCTGCGAAATGCTCTCGACTCTCGATGGTGTTGCGTACGCTGAGCGTGTAGCGGTAAATACCGTTCCGAACATCAAGAACGCGAAGAAGGCTATTGTAAAGGCGTTCCAGAATCAGATCGACAAGAAGGGACTCTCGATTGTCGAGGTACTTTCTACCTGTCCGACCAACTGGGGTATGACTCCTGAGGCGGCGCTCGAATGGATCAAAACCGATATGATTCCGTTCTATCCGCTCGGCGTTTATAAGGACACCGACGTAAAAACTCTCAATCCGACTTCGACAAAGGAGGAAAACTGATATGACAATGAATATCCTTTTGGCAGGATTCGGCGGACAGGGTATACTTTTCGCTGGAAAGCAGCTCGCTAAGACTGCGATGTATTCGGATATGCAGGTGTCGTGGCTTCCGTCCTACGGTCCGGAAATGCGCGGCGGTGCGGCTAACTGCTCGGTCATAATTTCCGATGAGGAAATCGGCTCTCCGCTCGTTGTAACTCCCGACCTGCTCATCGCGATGAATATCCCGTCATATGATAAGTTCGAGCCGTGCGTTGTCGACGGCGGCATGGTAATCTATGATTCCACGCTTATCCCAACTCCGGCGCTGAGAGAGGGAGTATCGCATTATGCAATCCCTGCGTCCGGTATCGCTGAGGAAAACGGACTCAACGGCATGGCGAACGTTATCATTCTCGGATATCTGCTTAAGATCACGAAGCTGTTTGAGTACGACAAGTTCCTCGATTTCATGGTGCAGAGCATTCCGGCAACTAAGGCTGCGCTTATCGAAAAGAACAAGAAGGCGCTCGAGCTCGGCTATAATTACGAAGGCTAAGCTATTCGGCTGATATACAAAAATCCCGACTGAAAAGTCGGGATTTTTTATGTTACGATTATTGCTTAACTTTTTTAGCTGCACTTGCAAATGATTCCATCGTGAGGTCGTAGTCGTTTTCAGAAATCAGCCGCTGTAAGTCATCGAGCAGACGCACGATCGAATTGCTGTAGTCGCCGAAAACGCCGTCGATGTAGTCGCTGTATTCGCCGCTGAATGTACCGTCGACGTTCAGTTCAAGAGCCGATACCGGGTCGAATGCGAGGTAATATATCTGGTCGCCGTACATATAGTCGGTGCGCAGGAAGAATAAATACTCCTGTCCTATCTTCAGTATCGGGTGAAGTCCGTCACGACGGAAGTACTCGTCAATAATGCCATATGGTGCGTCGATTTCGATTGTTGTTCCGGCTGATGTATCGCCGAGCAGAACCTCGTTGATTTCAATTGTGTACGGTGTTGAAAGGAATGCTGCGGCGCACAACTGCTTTTTGTCGGCGGTAGCTGTGGACTTCAAATAATCGTCGCTGTACTCTTCCGAATGGTCGATTATCGTTGGATTGCCGCGCGACAACACACTGCCGCATATTATCAGATTTGGCTTTGCAGTTTCGAGAAGTTCGGACAGAGATTCGATTTTGACGTACTTCATGCTTTGAGTGCATTCAAGCTCAGCGATAGCTGCGTCAAAGCTGTCGGCGTTTTGTCCGCTGCACGATGTTAAAATCGATAGTATCAAAATTGCGAAAATCAAAATAAATGACCGTTTGTTCATAATTTTCACCTCATACATAATTATTCACTTTGGATAACGGCTGTGCCGATTCGGGCTTATACTGGGCTCTTTTTGAAGGTGCTGATTTTCCTCAATATTTATTATCACTATTGTAGCATAGGCTTATCGAAAAGTCAACAATAAATCACGATCCCGCCTCCGAAATCGCAAAGCGATTCCGACTGCATAAGCGTTATGACATTATACCCGCAGCCCTCGATGAACTGTCTTATACGCTCGCCGTCTGGATGTATTCCGAGCGAGCCGTAGAAATATACCGTTGGACGTGAATGCAGCGAGCAGCAGCATTGCGGGTCGTCGACAAATGACGCTCCTCCTATAAATCCATACTCGCAGCCGTCGAGTCTAATTCCGCCAGCCGATATCCGCAGCACGCGAACGCCGTTTGCTTCGAGTGCGTCTGCGAGACCGGAATCGGCGGTCACTGCGGCGTTAGCGGACGGCAGTGCGAGCACTGAGCAGCGCGCGTAGCCTTGACGCACGTTTACGATGTTAAGCTGATTTTCATTTGCAAGCGAAATCAGTGCAGGAGAGAGTGCCGAGCGCTTTGCGTACATATTCCGCCCGATAACAAGCGCATTGAAACGTACATCGTCGGGATAGTTACCGTGTGGATAATCTTCGGTCGGCTCGACTCGTGCAGCAAGCTGTGTCGGCAGATCGAGCTGTGTAAGATAGCCGCGGTTCATTATCAAGTGCCCGCCATATTCAAACACAAGCGTATCAGCATGAGTCTGTACGATTCTATTCAGCCGCGTATCAGGCGAAAGCGAAACAGGCTTAAAGCCACGCTGTGAAAGCTCGTCGGCGTATATCTGAAATGCTGGTTCTCCAAGTAAAATGTATTTCACGTGTTTTTCCTCTTAAAATAATATAGCATAATGTAAAAGAGTCTGCAAGAAATATCTTGCAGACTCTTTACTTTTTTCAAACAAATCAGACGGCTCTGGTAACCTTGCCCGAGCGCAGGCAGCGGGAGCAAACGTTAACGGTCTTAGGTGTACCGTTTACGACAGCCTTTACTTTTCTGATGTTGGGCTTCCAAGTTCTGTTAGTCTTGCGATTAGAATGCGAGACAGCGAGACCGAAAGTCACTGCTTTTCCACAGATTTCACACTTTGCCATGATTTTTACCTCCTAAAAGTCGCGCGTTATTTGGCGCGCGGCGCTGATTATTCATGATTAACAGAGATATTATACCACACCTTTTCAAAAATTGCAATAGGTTTTTATAAATTTCTTGAAAAAATAATCGAATTATTTGCGATGGAAATTTATGTAAACCCATTTTGCCCTCACACAGTATGCTGACATATCGCCTTTAAATGACCGTGATATTTGCCAAGTGGACGCGAAATTATCGGATTTTATACAACTTCACTAAACTTCTCAGATAAATGGCTGTGAAGTTTTCAATCAATTGAGGCGAAAATGCTTGAAAATATAACAATTATATTGTAAAATATAATTATATGATTTTTATTTGATTTCAAGGAGAAATAATAATGGCACTCAAACTCAACGATAAATATATTAAAGGCTTCCTCGCAGAGGAAGATATCAAGGGTATTGAACCCACCGTCAAGACTGCGATCGCGCAGGTAAAGGCTAAGAACGGACTCGGAAGCGATTTCCTCGGATGGGTAGACCTTCCGGTCGACTACGACAAAGAAGAATTCGCACGCATAAAGGCTGCTGCTGCTAAGATCCAGAAGACCTGCGACATTCTCGTCGTTATCGGTATCGGCGGTTCTTACCTCGGCGCACGCGCTGCTATCGAGTTCGTAAAGTCCCCATCCTACAATGAAAAGAAGAAGGACACCCCCTCGGTATACTTCGCTGGCAACAACATCTGCTCGTCGGCTCTTGCTGAGCTGCTCGAGATCTGCGAGGGCAAGGATATCTGCGTAAACGTTATCTCAAAGTCTGGTACTACCACTGAGCCAGCAGTCGCATTCCGCATTTTCCGTGAGCTTCTCGAGGAGAAGTACGGTGAGGACGGCGCTCGTGAGCGTATTTTCGTAACTACCGACAAGGCGCGCGGAACCCTGAAGAAATTCGCGACCGACAAGGGCTACGAGACCTTCGTAGTGCCGGACGACATCGGTGGACGTTATTCTGTACTTACCGCAGTTGGACTTCTTCCTATCGCTGCTGCTGGCTGCGACATCGACGCTATGATGAAGGGCGCTGCTGCTGCACGTGAAGCTTACGCTTCTGACGATATCGAGTCGAACGATGCTGCTAAGTATGCGGCTCTGCGCAATCTCATGTACAGAAAGGGCAAGACTACCGAGATCCTCGTTTCCTACGAGCACGCTATGCTCATGATGAACGAGTGGTGGAAGCAGCTCTACGGCGAGTCTGAGGGCAAGGATAATATGGGTATCTACCCGTCCTCCGTTGTATTCTCCACCGACCTGCACTCTCTTGGTCAGTACATTCAGGAAGGCCGCCGCAACCTCTTTGAGACTGTAGTAAACATTAAGAAGTCGAACCATACCGTAGTTATCCCGAACGACCCGAACAACATCGACGGACTGAACTTCCTCTCCGGTAAGGAGCTGCACTCGGTCAACAATGCGGCTATGAACGCAACTCTGCTTGCACACGTAGACGGCGGCGTTCCGAACATCATGCTCGAGCTTGATGACAGAAGCGAGTTCTCGTTCGGTTATATGGTATATTTCTTCGAGCTTGCTTGTGCAATTTCCGGCTATGTACTCGGCGTAAACCCGTTCAACCAGCCCGGTGTTGAAGCATACAAGAAGAATATGTACGCTCTTCTCGGCAAGCCCGGCTATGAAGCTGAAAAGGCTGCCCTCGAAGAGAGAATGAACTGATTTTAAAAAGCATAAGCTTACCCCAATTGGGCAAATCATGCCCCATATAAGGGCATGATGCCCAATTATTTCAAGCGTATTTGTACAAGTTGTAAAAACTTTTCGAAAACGTTAAATATGTTCAGAAAACCCCTTGAAATTTTCGCGGTTTTAGTGTAAAATATAGATAGGTGAATAACTGTACAGTATTTGCTGTACATTCAACCGCTAAAATATTCAGGAGGATTTCACTATGTTAAAGCTAATCATTGGTGTAAAGGGTACAGGTAAGACAAAGCATCTCATTGAGATGGTCAACTCCGCTTCCGAGGCGAGCAGCGGCTCGGTCGTCTGCATTGAGAAGGGCAGTAAGCTTACTTACGATATAAAACACACGGCACGCCTTATCGATACCGACCAGTACGGTATCTGCGACGCTCAGTCTCTGTTCGGCTTCATTGCAGGAATCATTGCGAGCAACCACGACGTTACAGATATCTATATCGACTCTGCTCTCAAGATCTGCGAGAATGACCTTGCAAGCTTTGACAAGCTGGCGGATGAGGTCAACGCTCTGAGCGAGAAGTGTGGTTTCCACTGCACTATGACTGTTTCGGTTCCTGTTGAAAAGGCTACTGACACTATTAAGAAGTATCTTTAATTGATATTTAGATAAAATTCTGAAATGCCGAAAATGCACTTGCAGAACAATGCAGTGCATTTTTGGCGTAATAGTTATTAGCATACCGTGTTAGCATTTAACTTATGAAAGGATTTGTCTATCGATGACAAACGAAAGCTACATCCCTGAGGTGCGCGGACACCTCAAAAAGACTATAATCAAGCTGCCGGAGGCAATATCCGACGCGAGCGGGATCAAGATCAACGGAAGAATACTCCGTTCGTTTATTTTTACTACCGACGTTGCTACTATAAGAAATAATAATGCCGACGCGGTTATAGCGGTATATCCATTTTTGCCGCAGCCGATAATTACTCAGGCTATCGTCAGCGTTGCCGATGTTCCTGTATTTTGCGGTATCGGAAGCAGTGCTGGAGCTGGAGGAATAAAGCGTGTCGTGAATCTTGCAAAGCACGCTGAATATCAGGGTGCGCAGGGTGTTGTAGTCAGCGCAAATATTTCCAATGAGGCAGTAGCTGAGATATCCTCGGCGATCGACATTCCGGTGATCCTTACTGTAATTTCGGAGAATACCGACTTTAAGGCGAGACTTGAGGCCGGCGTGTCTATACTGAACGTTTCGGGCGCGTCCGAAACTCCGTCTATAATTAAAAGTATCCGCAGCGAATATCCGTATGTTCCGATAATTGCAACAGGTGGTCCAAGCGATAATACTATCAAGGAGACTATACTCGCAGGCGCAAATGCTATCACGTACACGCCGCCTACAAGCGGAAATCTGTTTGCCCAAAAGGCGAACCGTTCGCGCGAGCTGGAGACTAAAGCTATACAATAATTACAGCTTTTTAGTCTGACATATAATTAAAAATCTGGAGTAACAAATGAAAAGTATCAGAAAAATTGCGGCGATCTTCGCGGCGATGTTAATAATTACGGCGATGTTTTCCGGCTGCCGCAACGAAAAGGAGCTGCTCGGATACTTCGATATCGTTAAGCGCGGATGTGACAGTGCGATAGCTCTTGATTCAGGCGAGATCATGGTTTATGAGGCTTTCAAGCCTGAGATCGATATTGAAAGCAAGCAGCTGTTTACAAAGGTAACTGAGACATATATAAAGTTTATTCAGAACAGTGGACTTGAATATGATTTCACCGCGAGTGAAAAGCTCGTTTCTACCGATGAGGTAGTCGGATTATACGAGGCTACTCAGGAGAACGGAAGTCTTATTGTATCGAGAAACGGCGAGAAGGTCTCGAATGATGAAGCGCCGGATATATTTAAATATTTCAAAATCGATTACACTATAGCGGATATTGAAAATATCGAGGTACTCAGTGCAAGCAACGGTGTCACACTTTATGCTGTGACGATGACTGACAGCTATGTACGCGGATTTGATTCTGAAGCTGACGGTCAGAAGTTTGACTGTGATAAGGTCGTATATAATTATTATATCGATTCTGAGGGAGTCACCCGCAGTGTTCTCAGTGAATATACATACACATTTACTGCTGACTCGGCTTCACAGACGGTCGTACACTTCGAGCAGGCTTCATTAAACTGAATTGCAAAATGGCATTTCCAGATGGAAATGCCATTTTTATGTTAATATGTAAGCGCTTTTTGTACTTTTGTGAAGCATTTTATATATTTATGTAATAAACTTGTTAAATTGAATAGTGGGTCTTGACAAATAAAAGTGAGTATGCTATAATATAAATTGTGATGAGATTTATCTTAGATGAATCTCATTATAGGTGAGTGTCCGTTTGATTTGAACCGGCATTATATTATATTTGCTCGATGATCTATAAATTAAAAGTAGGTTATCAAGCAAGTCTATTCAACTTGTCGCGGCACCGCGATAATGTTGTAGATACACATTTTGAAAATCGAACAGGTAATACCGGGGCTTATCGCAGTTAATGATGAAAGGTATGGCACGGTGAATGAAAACAAAAGTACCGCATAATGTTCTGACCATTTCCGAAATGACTAAACGACCCAATAAGATTTGCGCAGAGCTCGTCGACATTGACAATATCGTATTGACCGACGAGTTTATCAAAAAACTGCGCGCAAGTAAAAGTATGTTCAATAAGTCTACATACGTGCAGATCCTCTGCGGAGGTGTGCGCTATAACGTTGAAAGCGTTGACCGTATGAAAAACGGTAAATACAGGATAAACCTGATTTCACCGCAGTTTTTCGCGACCCTTACCGGCATGGTAGGTGAAAATGTCAACCTTGTCAAGCTGGCTGCGATTTCATAAATACGTCTATTAAAATTTCATAATAAAACCGGCATCATAGGATGTCGGTTTTAGTTTTAATCGTGTGAAAATTCTGCAAATTTCTATATGCCGAAAAAATATAGAGGATTTGATTCAATATTGTATATATTGACTATTGACATTTTCAGTAAAATGGTGTATCATTGTATTAGATGATTGATACACCTATGAAGGAGGTACAAGATGAATAATCCCGAAAAATTATCGTCAGCGGGGAAAGATTCAAAGTGGTGCTTTACCAGCGACCGACCGATATATCTGCAAATCGTCGAGGAGCTGAAGCGGCGGATACTTATCGGGCAGTATATGCCCGGCGAGCGGCTGCCGTCGGTCCGCGACCTTGCGGTAGAATGTGCGGTCAATCCGAACACTATCCTGCGTGCGGTAAGCGAGCTTGAAGCGCTCGGACTCGTCACGGGGCAGCGCACAGCCGGAAAGAGCATTACCGATGATACCGCACGAATCGAATCACTGCGCGCTGAGATCGCGAGGACATATCTCGACGATTTCATATCGCACATGACGGCGCTCGGCTATACGCACGAGCAAATGATAGCTATGTTAGAAAGGAAGAACAACAATGGATGAAATTTATAACTCTGGCAATACGCCAGATCCAGCTGAAGCAAACGCAGTCTCCACGCCGCTGCTCGAGTTTAAGCGTGTAGTAAAGAGTTACGGCGCGAAGAAGGTATTGAAGGAAACAAGCTTCATAATCAACCGCGGAGGAATAATCGGACTGCTCGGACCTAACGGAAGCGGAAAGAGCACGATAATCAAGCTTATCAACGGTCTGTTGGTGCCTGATTCAGGAGAGATACTCGTGAACGGACTTCCGCCGTCTCCCTCGACCGCGTCGATGGTGTCGTACCTTCCTGAGCGCAACTATCTGCCGCTCGACCGCAAGGTCAGCCAGCTTATCGATTACTTTGCAGATTTTTACTTGGACTTCGACCGTGTAAAGGCATATGAAATGCTCCAGCGGCTGAATATTGATAAAACTGAGCGTATGCGCGCACTTTCGAAGGGAACGCGCGAAAAGGTGCAGCTGATACTTGTAATGAGCCGCCGCGCGGAATTGTATGTGCTCGATGAGCCTATCGGCGGAGTCGACCCGGCGGCGCGTGACTATATACTCGACACGATACTTTCAAATTACAACGAAAACGGCTCGATACTGATATCTACACATCTGATAAACGATATCGAACGTGCGCTCGACGATGTAATATTCATCTCGGACGGCAAGGCAGCGCTCTGTGCGTCGGCTGATTCGCTCCGTGAGAAATACAACAAGTCGGTCGACGAGCTGTTTAGGGAGGTCTACAAATGTTAAGAAAACTGATAAAACACGAATTTTCCGCGACCGGCGGCGCTATGCTGCTGATGTTTGCCGCTATGCTCGGACTTGCCGGACTTACACGGCTATTTATAATGTTCGAGAGGAGTATGTCACTCTTTGCTGTACCGTCCGCTATTTCGGCTTTCTTTTACGGAATGCTTGCAGTAATGTCAATGCTGCTCGTAATTATAATCGCAGTAAGACGCTTCTATTATAACGTATACGGTGATGAGGGATATCTGACGCTTACGCTTCCAGTACAGCGCTGGCAGATAATAATCTCAAAGCTGCTTACCACCTCGGTATGGCTGATCCTCGACGTTATCGTAGTGCTGCTGTCAGTATTCATCGTAACCTTATCGAATGATTCACTCTATTTTCTGCAAAATCTTTTTGCATTTATTCCCGAATTTTTCAGTATGCTGATAAGGGCGCTGAATATGTCCGATGTGCTTGTTATCGTTGAAATGATAATTATGGTCCTGCTTTCTATAGCAAGATTGATACTCACCCTGTATGCGGCAATGTCTATCGGTCAGCTGTTCAACAATCACCGCATACTTGGTTCGATAATCGGATATGTTGGTATCAATATAGCGTCAAACATAATTTCGCATGTTTATATGGCTACGCTTGCGCTGACAAGCCGGAATATCAATCTCACTGACTGGTTCTTTGGAAATCAGCTCGTGACGATATCGGGTATGGACGCATTCAATATGCAGGTGAATTTCATCATTTACATGCTTCTGTACGCGCTTATCACAGTTGGACTTTATTTCATCACCAACATAATCATGAAGCGCAGAGTTAATCTGCAATAATATGAAAAATTAAATGTATAAACCAGCCTTGACCTGTCAAGAATATTACCAAACCGAAGTAAGTTCAGTAATATTTTATGCTTCAGAAAAATTGAAAGGCTGGTTTTATACATGGAAAACAAAATCAAGAAGAAATCAATCAATACGGTTATCTATCTGCTGCTGGCAGCTATGCTCGTCTGCGTCGTGTTCGTTTCGGTTTACACGGTCGCTGGCAAGCGTTCGAAGCCAACTCCGAATCCAGATGACACGCTCGACACATTGAATTCGGATACGTCAGCAAATACAGATCCCGTTACAGGTGAATCGAAGCCCTCCGGCAAAGACAAAACCGACGCAAAAACTCTCGATACCGATAAGGCAAACGATACAACTCCGGCGGACACATCTGCGGATTCAGCTGCTGTTACAGACGCAGACACGCTTCCGACGGCGATAACCGACGGCGAGGAGCTGCCCGCATCTATCGAAGCGCGTTACTTTGTAATGCCAGTAAACGGCATTGCAATGAAGGGCTTTGACATTGATGTTCCGGTATATTCGCTGACTATGAACGATTACCGTGCGCATACCGGAATTGATATCAGCGCACCTATTGGAAGCGATGTTATCTCGGTTTCGAGCGGTACAGTCTGCCGTATTTGGAATGACCCGATGATGGGACGCAGCGTCACTGTCGACCACGGCGACGGTATTTACTCGACCTATATGAACCTTGCGGACGAGCTTTCGCCTGAAATTATGGTCGGTACAAAGATCGCGCTTGGTCAGGCTATCGGAACTGTCGGAGAATCTGCGCTGATCGAGATCGCAGAGGAGCCGCACGTTCATCTTGAAATGAAGATAAATGGACAGTATGTAGATCCGTTTGAATATATCTCAGTATCGAATGATATAGACGATATCGATGATTACTACGAGGACTGAATAAATGAAAGGGTACACAAACAAATATTTGTGTACCCCATTTCTTATTCCTGAATTAGCCCTTTCAGTCCCTGCATTATCAAGTCTGCGGTAGCTTCCGGGCTTCCGGCACTGTCGACACGCAGGTCGGCGTATTTTTCATATAACGGCAGACGCTCATTGTATACATCCTCGAGTGTCATTCCGGTCTCCATGGCAATACCGCGCGTGTACAGATTGCCTATGCGGCGGTTTACTTCCTCAAATGGAAGCGACAGCCATACGCATATGCCGTTTTTCTTGAGCTGCTGCATTGCTTTGTCATAGTATATCGCGCTTCCTCCGGTAGCTATTACTGCCGGTGGAATGTCGGGATTCTCGTCAGAATGAAGCTTCAGTCCGAGCAGTGCGCGTTCCTCTGCAAATTTGAAGTAGTCGAGCCCGTAGTTGTCGATTATAGCTTGAAGTATCTTGCCTTCCTGACGCTGCAATACGAGGTCGGTGTCGACAAAATCATACGCAAGGAATTTTGCGGCGAGCACGCCGACGGTGCTTTTACCGCTGCCTGCCATGCCGATGAGGATAATGTTAGATTTCATTTTACATCTTTCTTTCTATAAGTATTTATTAAATTTATTTTGAGGATAATAATGGACAAATCAAAGGTCAGACTATTGCTTTACGATACAGCGATAGTGATAATCGGTGCGCTGCTTTTCTCAGCGTCGATGAATATGTTCCTGCTTCCGGCGAAAATTGTAGTCGGCGGAATGACTGGAATCGCGACAGTTGTCAATCTTTACGTCAATATTCCGGTCGGCATTATGATAATATTGCTGAATATTCCACTTGTGATATTAAATACACGCCGATTCGGATTTATGTTTTTAGTGCGGACACTTATCGGAACACTGTCGACCTCGCTTGCAATAGACTTTATCAGTATATTTCCAATTACGATTACTGATCCGCTGCTATGCGCAGTGTTTGGCGGCGTAACGATGGGCGCGTCGCTTGGACTGCTGCTCTCACGCGGATATACGACCGGAGGTACAGACCTCATCGCCTGCCTGTTGAAGGTACGCTTCAAGCGGTTGCCGACTGGAAGCCTCATAATGTTTTCCGACCTTGCGATAATAGTGATCGCAGCGATCATCACTCGCGAGTGGAGCGGTATATTTTACTCGATTATCAGCTTATATGTGATGGGCAGAATTACCGATTTGATAATATCGGGCTCACAGCGTGCTGAGCTTGCGCTGATAATCTCATCCGACCCCGAGGGACTCACGCGGCTTATATCCGAACGACTTGGACGCGGCGCTACATTGCTTGACGGCAGCGGCGGATTTACGAGCGAGCCGCGGCGAGTTGTGATGTGCGTTGTCGGCAAGGGCGAGCTTTTCTTTTTGAAGCAGGCTGTAGCCGGATTTGACCCGAATGCGTTTTTTGTTATCTGCAAGGCGAGCGAAGTGCTCGGAGAGGGCTTTGGCAGTGGTTCATCTATGACGTGATTGCTCATATCTATAATATTATACTACGATTTTTCTTGTTCGTCAATCGGCTTTTTATTTTTTATTAAAATTAACAAATTACACTTGCTATAATTTCTGATATGCGATATAATATTATGAACAATATATTTTTCAGAAGGGCAGGATACGGATCGTATGTCGGCTAAGGGAAAACGCAGCTCGCACAGCGGAATAAATGAATACTACTGGGGCAGACTCGACAATGCCGCTAAGCTCGTTCCGGCAGTATCAGATACTCGCGGCACTAACGTATTTCGTGTCAGCGCCATACTTCGCGACGAGGTTCGACCCGATATACTTCAAAAGGCGCTCGAACGTGCATTAAAGCTGCTTCCGGCATTTGCGGTTAAGCTGCACCATGGTCTGTTCTGGTATTATTTTGATGCGAACCGTGAGATCCCACGTGTTCGTGAGGAGCACCGTTATCCGTGTTCGCCGATACTTGGTGCGCACGAGAATGGCTTTCTGTTCCGTGTCACCTACTATCATAAGAGGATAAATCTTGAAGTTTTCCATGCACTTTCTGATGGAATGGGAACTACGCAGTTTCTTCATTTGATACTTTTCTGCTATTTTAATCTGCTCGATGATGCTGAAATGACATCTGAATTCATCCGGAGCTACTGCGAGCGTATCGCACGTGATTTCGATGAAGACAGCTTTGCACGAAATTCGGAAATTGCGGATAATACACGATCTGATTCGGTTGTATCAAAACCGGAAAAGGAGTCTGACGCATTCCATATTCAGGGCTATAGCTACGATGGTACGCGGCTGAATGTGCTTTGCGCTTTAATGCCGACCGACAAGCTGCTCGCACTTGCACACGACAGCAGCTCGACAATGTCGGAATATATGTGCGCTCTGATAATATATTCGATAATCAATACCTCATATAGACATTCGAAGCACAACCGCCCGATAGCGGTAAGTCTGCCCGTCAATCTGCGTGGGATGTTTGGCTCAACGACAATGCGAAATTTCTTCGGACACGTCAATATTGCTGTTACTCCGAAGGATGAGATGACATTTGACGATGTTCTTGGCGAAGTGAAGGAGCGCTTTAAAGCCTGTCTGACTCGTGGATATTTTGAGCGGCAGATCGCTGATAACGTGCGTATTGAGAAGATCCCACCGGTAAAGTTTGTGCCGATATGGATCAAAGACTTGATAATGCGGTATTTCTTTTCACGTGCCGAGAAAAAATATACGATAACCTTTTCGAATCTTGGACGTATGCAGCTTCCTGAGGCGATAGCTGGAAAGCTGAGGCGGTTCGAAATGCTGCTCGGCGCGTCGCGTACACATCCGAAGAAGATTTCAATGTGCTCATATAATAACGAGCTTGCGCTCAGCTTCTCATCGACTATCGACGACAATTCGCTCGAACGTTTTATGATAATGCAGCTTGTTGAGCGGGGAATAGATGTGTCGATAGTATCAAACGAAACGCCAGAGCCCGAGAAGGTTAAAAATATTAAACCCGAAAAGAAGCCAAAGGCTGATAAGAATAAAAACAAAACAGTTAAAAAGGAGCGAGTTGATAAATGAGAATTTGTCCTAACTGTAAGGTCTCTATTGAAAATGACCTTGATTACTGCCCGCTCTGCGATATGGAGACTGATAAGGTAAGCGATGATTTCGAGCTTGATTATCCATACATAAAGACTCGTTTTTCGCGCCGTTTGTTTGCTAAGATCGTAACGTTTCTGGCGGTCGTATTTGCGGCGGTCAGCTTTCTCATCAATCATCTTGTACCGACAGATAATCCGTGGGCGTTTATTACCGCGGCGGCTATTGCTTATATCTGGCTCAATCTTATGAACCTGATCTCGAATGCACGAAATCCCGGTTCGATCACTCTATGGCAGCTATTGACGGTCAGCGGACTTACATTCGTGATCGACTATCTGACCGGATGGCACAAGTGGTCAGTCAATTATGTCATTCCTGCGCTTATCATGGCGGCTGCTGTGGCGATCGTACTCTGTATAGCGATACGTCCGGTGAAATACCGTGCATATACGCTGTATCAGCTCGTTATAGCGGTGCTTGGAGTATTGGCGGTGCTTTTATGGATATTCGGCTATTCTGACGTTGAATGGCCAGTAGTAGCGGCTGCGGCGACTTCGCTTTTGTGTTTTGCGGCTATGGTAGTATTTGCTAACAGATATACGCGAAATGAGCTGAAGAAGCGCTTCCATGTGAAGTGAGATGAATAATACTAATTTACTTATGAAAGTAGGTTTACCTATATATGCACGAAAAACTGCGCAAGCAGGTGTCAAACGCCTGTAATATGCTGTCACGCCGTGAGTTGTGCGATTTCAGGCGCGGTATAGTCAGCGCTTATGACCGCAAATGCGGCGTAATACTTATCAAGCCAGACAAACTCGACTGCGCTGCGGTCACTCCTATCGATGTGCTCGCAGTTACTGACGACGGCGCGATAATCGACGGAGAGGGAAGTCTTCCGGAGAAATTCGCGACTCACCGTGAGATCTACCATGCACTTGGATATGTGAATTCGATAGTCAGCTCGAATCCGACATACGCGACTGCTTTCGCTCAGGCTGGACGACCGATAAAACCATACGGCACGACACATGCTGAGTATTTCGGCGATGCTATCCCGTGTACACGTCGGTTGACGCTCAGCGAAATCGAGGAGAACTACAGTCAAAATCTCGGTCGCGTGATAGTTGAAACGCTCGTCAGCGATAGTGATCCAAACGATGATGCTTGTCGTGACGAGGTCAGCGCTCTGCTTGTATGCTCGGATGAGGTCTATAGCTATGGAGAGTCGCCGGCGAGTGCAATTGATCGCATGGCAGCGGTGGAGGGAGTCGCAAAGCTGGCGTTCTATACTGAGCTTTTGATGAAGAGTGCATCAAGCGGTGGAACTCGTATGCAAGAAGATCTGCTGAGACTGAGATACGAGCGCGAGAATAAAAAATAATATTTTAAGGAGAATAAAACAATGGTAAGAATTGAAATGGAAGACGGCGGAGTTATCACACTTCAGCTTTATCCGGACGTAGCACCTATTACGGTCGCTAACTTTGAAAAGCTCGTTAAAGAGGGCTTCTATGATGGACTTATATTCCATCGCGTGATCAATGGTTTCATGATTCAGGGCGGTGACCCTACCGGAACAGGTATGGGCGGCTCGCCTGAGACTATCAAGGGCGAATTCAAGACTAACGGTGTTACTAACAACCTCAGCCACACACGCGGCACAATCTCTATGGCGCGCACTCAGGTAAAGGACAGCGCTTCGTCGCAGTTCTTCATCTGCCACGAGGACGCTACCTTCCTCGACGGCGAGTATGCGGCATTCGGCTGCGTAGTCGACGGCATTGAAGTAGTTGACAAAATTGCCGGAGTTGATACTGATATGCGCGACAAGCCAGTAAAGGATGTGCGCATGAAGAAAGTTACTCTTGTTGAGGATAAGTGATTCTGAATATCAAAAAAATGGATATGAGGCTTTGCCTCATATCCATTTTAACTATGTCAGCCGTTTTTCAGCTCTGTTTCGAGCCAAATAACTCCGTATTCAAAAGCCTCATAGAGACCATTTTTAGAGCCGACCTTTACTACCTTTCCGTCTTCGGTGCTTTGAATTTGTATCAGCACCTGATCGGGCAGCTCTTTGTCCTTTACCTTCTTAGTAGACATTATACCAAGAACAAGGACATATTTATCGTTCATATCACCCCAGCATATCTGCTGTCCTTCACGGACGAGCGGCTTGCCGCGGTACATTAAATATTTACCAGTAAGCGTATTCATAATAATACCATTCCTTTCGTAAGCTGTCGGACAGGAAATATCCCGCCCGCGGGTTCAAACTAAGCGTTATTCCTTAAGAATATACTCATTCAATTTGGAGAAATGTCCCCTGCCGTTTTGGGGACATGGGACATTTTGCTAATCTTATATATATATTTTAACATATTAGAGCCTAATATTATACATACAAATTGTAAATTATATGGAATATAATAAAGCGCAAATAGAGTTGACAATCGAACAATTTTGGATTATAATATTATATAATGTTAATTTATCGTGAGGAATAAGAAATGTCAATCAAAAATAAGGATTTTTTAAAGCGTATACTTTGTATAACATTGTTGTCAGCCTGTGTATTGACCATCGGCTGTGGAGACAAGAATAACACTGATGATACCGATGACGGTACATCTGGACCAATAGTCAGCGATGACGTGATGACTGATAACAGCACGGACGATACCGAACCGGTTACTGACGCACCCGATACCTCCGCTCCGGATACATCATCGCCGGATACCAGCGCTGTTGATACTGAACCACCTGTCGTTATACCATCTGAGCCGGAATTTATCAATCCGCTTACTGGTCTTGAAGCCGATGAAGATTACAGTGACCGCCGCCCAGCTGCGATCATGATAAACAACATCAAGGTCGCTACACCGCAGGAGGGCATATCATATGCTGATGTTATGTACGAGTGCCTTGTTGAGGGCTGGCAGACACGTTTAATGATGGTGACCATGGATTACGAAAACCTTCCGGTAGTCGGTTCGGTGCGTTCGTCGCGCGAGTATTATCTTGATTTTGCCGCGAACCACGACGCTATATATATACACGCGGGCGGAAGCAATCAGGCGTATGTTGAGATGAGCACACGTAAGGTCGACCATCTCGACGGCGTTAATAATCCCGTTCCGAATATGTTCTACCGCGATTCGTGGAGACAGAAAAACATGGGCTTTGAGCATAGCCTGATGACCGACGGCAAGCGAATTGCCGACGCTATCGCGACCCGAAAGCTGCGCACCGATATCGTCGATGATTTCGATTCACCCCTTGATTTTGTGCCATATGATACTACACGTGAGCTTGATGGCGGCGACGCGACCTATCTAATGGTTAAGTACTCAGGTGCACATCATCCGCATTTTGAGTATGACGAAAAGGAAAACGTATATTATCGCTGGCAGTTCCTTGGCGACAAGCATATTGATAATACTGCGAAGAAGCAGCTTTCGTTTACAAATATAATTGTACTGTATATGCAGAGTGTGCAGACCTCGGATGAATACAAGCATATGGATATAACGACGACTGGTACTGGCGATGGATATTATCTCTATGGCGGTAAATACGAGAAGATAACATGGTCGAAAAAGGATGAAGATACGCCTGTTAAGCTATATGGCGCTGACGGTGAGGAGCTGCTTATAAATCGCGGTAAGACCTTCTTCCAGATTTGCACAACTTCAATGAAGGATACGACTGAAATTAAGTAATAAAAATACAGAGTGAGCGTATGCTCACTCTGCAGCAGTTTAATGTTGGCTTTCTTTGTCGGAGCTGTGCGTGCGAAGCCGCTCGCGTACTACAAGCCGCTTGAGCGCACGTCCGTTAAACGGGATCAGGGGATAGAGGTAATTTCGTTTGCCGTTGACCGTTTTATTGGTCGCAGCGAGCAGGATCACTATGATGATTCCGCCGATATAGCCCCATATTCCGAAAATTGCGGTGGTCAGCAAAAGCAGCATTCGCATGAATTTGAACGCATATCCCAGCTCGTAGCTTGACTGCGAGAAATTAGCGATAGCAACGAATGCCATGTAGACTATGACCTCAGGTATGAACCAGCCTATCTGCACCGCGAAGTCACCAAGTATCAGTCCACCGACTACGCCAAAGGTGTTGTTTAATGAGCTTGGTGTGTTCATCGACGCGAGCTTGAGTCCGTCGAGTGCAAATTCGATGATGAACAGCTGCGCGATTATCGGAAGATTGTATTCTGTATCGATCAAAATAAAGCTCATCCACTCAGGTATCCAATCTGGGTGACTTATCAAGAGATACCATGTCGGTGTCAGCAGCAGTGTCAGGATGAATACGATATATCGTAATAGCCGCAGATATGAGCCGGTGAGCGGCGGGAAGTAGTAGTCGTCGGTCTCCTGCATGAAATCAAATATGCAGGTCGGCAATATCATTGCCTCAGGCGAGGTGTCGCATAAGATTATAACGCCGCCCTCCAAAAGGTGTGCTGCGGCTGTATCGGGACGTTCGGTGTAACGGAATTTCGGAAATGGATTGTACCACCTCCGCTTGATAAGGCACTCGGCAAGGCTCTCTTGTCCAAGTGTCAGCGCGTCGACTTTTATTGAACTTATTTTATTTTTCAGGCTGTTCACGTAGTCCGCGTCAGCTTCTCCCTCAATATACGAGATCACTATATCGCTTTTCGACACATCGCCGACTGTGATTCGTTCGAATGTGAGCCGCGGGTCACGGATACGGCGGCGTATCAGAGTCGAATTTTGCTTTATGGTCTCAACAAAGCTGTCATGCGCACCACGCAGCACTCGGTCGTTTTCCGACTGATCTATTCCACGTGTCGGATAGCTGCGCACGTCGAGTATTATTCCGACAAAGCCGGTGGATTTGTTATTTTCGAAATCGTCGAGCAGCATACCCATAGTGCCGGACATTATCTGATATACGAACTTGTCCGCGTCAGACTCGACCGATACTTCGGTGTATGGAAGATGTGCCGCAGCGAAGCGCTGTACATCCTCTGCGGAGCTGATATTTTTCAGCTCCGCAAGATAGATGAACAACCGTTCGAGTATCTGACTATTTACAAAGCTGTCGATGAAATAGAATCGCGCGCTGTGTCCAGCGATGAGCTGTTCGCGGCTGATGAAATCGTAATTAGTGCCGATACCGAACAGCTTATCGAAATATTCGACGTTCTTCTGATAGCTGTCCTGAAATACTGGTTTTGACATTTATACATTCCGTTCCTTAA
Source organism: Clostridiales bacterium (assembly GCA_022791685.1). Lineage (GTDB taxonomy): Bacteria > Bacillota > Clostridia > Oscillospirales > CAG-272 > Flemingiibacterium. The sequence continues at coordinate 21,342 of JAAVZO010000036.1, read as the reverse complement.
TTTTTGATTTTATGATAGTATCTGCACATATCCCGAAATTATTACATACTGAAATTACATATTAAAATATTCCAGTATTCCGTTGTAGATCCCGAGCGCGAACAGGTCGGGCTCATTTGACATGAGCGAAGCATCGCCCGGATTGGTTATAAATCCCATTTCAACAAGTACTGACGGCATACTTGTTTTGCGCAGTACGTATAGTGACGGACGTATAAACACGCCGCGATCATTGAGCCCAGTAATCAAAGTGAGTTGCTCTACTATATCCTCAGCAAGTCCGAATGCCGATGAATTACGCGAAAATACGTATGCTTCTGTACCTGACGCAGACGCGTTCGTAGACGCATTTGTATGCAGGCTGATGAAGTAATCTGCTCCCCATGCGTTCGCTGCGTTAGTGCGCGTGCTGAGGCTCGACGTGTTGCTTGTGCCCAGTATTTCGGTAGGTGAACTGCGCGACAGACGTGCTTCAAATGCGCTGTTATTGTTCAGCAGGTCGGCAAGGATCCTTCCGACGCTGTACGTAATATCCTGCTCTCTAAGTCCGTTTCCTTCCGCTCCAGCGTTGGGATTGACCGGATTATGCCCTTGGTCTATGAAAATTTTTATAGCCATGTGTTTCTCCTTGTGCGATTTGTTTTATTATATATTATGCTTGTTTAACTTTATTTGTTACTGATATGAGGTCTCGAAAATAAATGAAAGAAATAAAAAGAATACTTAGCTTTACCCGTCGGGCTGTCGATGATTATGAGATGATTCAGGACGGTGACCGTATCGGTGTCGGTGTGTCTGCGGGTAAGGATTCACTCACGCTGCTTTATGCTCTTGCTGAGCTGCGCCGCTTCTATCCGAAGAAATTCGAGCTTGTCGCTATTACTATAGATATGGGCTTCACACCGCCGAGCGATTATACCCCGATACGTGAGCTCTGCGATGAGCTTGATGTGCCGTATGTGGTCGTTCCAACTCAGATAAGCCATGTCGTGTTCGATGTGCGCAAGGAAAAGAATCCATGTGGGCTCTGTGCGAAAATGCGCCGCGGTGCGCTGCACGATGAATGCAAGCGTCAGAACTGCAATAAGCTTGCGCTCGGTCACCATTTCGACGATGTAGTCGATACTTTTATGCTTAATCTATTTTACGAAGGGCGGCTTGGCTCATTCTCGCCTGTAACTTATCTCAGTCGCAAGGACTTGACCATGATACGTCCACTTATCTATGCGCAGGAGAAGGATGTCCGCTATTTTGTCAATCACCACCCGCTACCTGTGATAAAGTCGCCATGTCCGGCGGACAAGCACACTGAACGCGAGTCGATGAAGCAGCTGCTGTCTGAGCTTGAGCGGAACAATAAAGGCTTGCGTCATCGCATATTCGGTGCGCTGCAAAAGGCGGGTATCGACGGCTACAAGGAAGCAAAGCTGACTGTATATCCAGATGAGGACTGAATTTAACTGGTTCAGGATAAAAATTTATCAGGTTTTACCGCTTTTTTTCAGAAAGCTATTTATTTTTTCTTAAATGTATGGTATAATAGAATATATATACATTTTATTGCTCGATAGCTGTTGAGCAAAGCTGTAAAAATATAAATTTTGGAGAAAATAACGCGGCTGAGGCTGCGGATAAAATATAAAATATGTGCGGATTTGTCGGCTTCACGGGGGTGCTCGAGAAGCGTAAGGAAATACTTAACAATATGATGTCGCGGATAATTCATCGCGGACCGGATTCGGCGGGCGAGTTTATCGGCGAAAATGTTGCGCTCGGATTCAGAAGACTGAGCATTATCGATCTTGAAGGCGGCTCGCAGCCGATCTATAACGAGGATGGCAGCGTAGTTATCGTCTTCAACGGCGAGATATATAATTTTATGGAGCTGCGCGAGGAGCTCGCTGCGAAGGGACATATATTCAAAACGCGTACTGACACTGAGGTGCTGGTCCATGGCTTTGAGGAATATGGCGAAAGTCTCGCAAGGCGGCTTCGCGGAATGTTCGCGTTTATAATTTACGATAGAAAGAGCGGCGTTATTTACGGCGCTCGCGATTATTTTGGTATAAAGCCGTACTACTACTATAAAACATCAGACGGGAATTATCTTTTTGCGTCAGAAATAAAGTCATTCCTCGAACATCCGGAATTCGAAAAAAAGCTGAACCACCGTGCGCTCAGACCATATTTAACTTTCCAGTATTCCTCACTCAACGAGACCTTCTTTGAGGGCGTATACAAGATTCCGCCGGCGCATTATTTTACTTTGAAGGACGGAAAATTTACTACGACGCGCTATTGGGACGCGGACTTTACCGAAAAAGCAGGCGAATTTGACAAGTATGTCAACGATATCGACCGTACGGTCAATGAATCGGTTGCGGCACATCGTATAAGCGATGTCAAGGTCGGTGCATTCTTGTCGGGCGGAGTTGATTCGTCATATATCACCGCAAGCCTTATGCCAGATAAGACCTTCTCGGTCGGCTTCGATTATAATAAATTCAACGAGACAAACTACGCAAATGAGCTGTCGGATAAGCTCGGTATTGATAATTACCGCAAGCTGATTACTGCCGATGAATGCTTTGACGCTTTCCCCGATATACAATATCACATGGACGAGCCGCAGTCGAACCCGTCAAGCGTACCGCTGTATTTCCTCGCAAGACTTGCACGTGAACAGGTGACGGTTGTGCTGTCTGGAGAGGGAGCGGACGAGATATACGCCGGATATGAGTGGTACGATGAGACTCCGGCAATGCAGAAATATAAAAAAATCCCGAAGCCTCTACGAGTTGCCGCAGCTGGTATAGCTAAGCGTCTGCCGTATTTCAAGGGGCATGATTTCATAATCAAATCGAGCGGGAATCCGGAGGACTACTTCATCGGACAGGCGCTCGTTTGGGACGAAAAGGATGCGATGAAGGTATTGAAGCCTGACTACCGCGTCGGTCCGTCAGTCAGGGAAGTTACCGCACCGATTTATGCGCGTGTTAAGGGGAAATCGGAGCTTGATAAAAAGCAGTATCTCGACCTCAACCTTTGGCTTCCAGGCGACATACTTTTGAAAGCCGATAAAATGAGCATGGCGAGCTCGCTCGAACTGCGTGTGCCGTTCCTCGACAGAGTAGTAATGGAGCAGGCGCAGGCAATACCGCACGAGTATAAGATCAATGGAAAAAATACAAAATACATCTTCCGTAAAGCGGCAAATAAGACGCTGCCGGACGAATGGGCGGACCGTAAGAAGATGGGATTCCCTGTGCCTATCCGCTATTGGCTGAGGGAAGATAAGTACTATAATATCGTCAAAAGCTACTTCACAAGCGAATATGCAGCGGAGTTTTTCGATACAGAAATGCTGATGAAACTGCTCGACGAGCATAAGGCGGAAAAAGCAAACAATCAGCGCCAGATCTGGACAGTATTTACATTCTTAGTCTGGTACAAGCGCTTCTTTATAGATGAAAAATAAGTAAGTTGTGTAGAATTTGATTCTAAAAAAGCAAACAAATGGCAGAGATTAGTTCGACGTAGAGGTCTCGCCTCGCAAGCGAGGCGATGGGTCAACGGAGTCGAACGCGCATGATAGCTCTAACAAGGCGCAGAGACTGTTCGCCCAGCTAAGTGAACGATTACGGTGGTTTGCATGGGCGAACATCCCAGTATTTGCGATAGCTTATAAAAAGTCTTTTGCCATGGCTTTACGTTCTCCTTCGGAGAACGTTCAGAACAAGCCGCGCGTCCCATAACTAACAAATACGCACAACCATTCATAAATCACGACAGAAGGAAATATAATGGAACGACAGAATATAATACCGGTGCTGCTCGGCGCAGATTTGAACTGCTACAACGTCGCGCGCGCCTTTCATGAGGAATACGGCGTAAAATCGTACGCTTTCGGGCGTTACTCGATCGGTGCGTCGAATTATACAAGAATAATTAAATTCACTATTGTGGAAAAACTTGAAGAGCCTGAGGTCATGGTGGCTACGCTGAGAGAGTTCGCGGAGAAGCACAATGGTGCGACGCTTATCGCTTTTGGCTGCACTGACGAGTATGCGTCTATGCTGATTCATTACGGCGACCAGCTGCGGGATAAGTACATCGTGCCGTATATCGGTGCGGAGTTGTTCGAGAGACTCGCGTACAAGGCGAATTTCTACGAGGACTGCGACAAGCATGAGATACTGTATCCTAACACGAAGATCGTTACGCCGGACAGCGATTTTGAAGCGATACTTGACGAAGAAGCGCTCGGATTCAGTTATCCTATCATAATCAAGCCGTCGGCGAGCGCGGTTTACTGGCACTATCCTTTTGACGGAATGAAGAAGGTCTACACCGCGGCAAGTAAGGGTGAAGCGGAGATCATTATCCGACGTATATATGCTTCCGGATATCCTGAGAAGATCATACTACAGGATATGATACCCGGCGACGACTCGCGTATGCGCGTGCTTACTGCTTATTCCGACCAGCACGGCAAGGTCAAAATGATGTGTCTTGGTCATGTGCTGCTTGAAGAACATACGCCTAAGGGACTCGGAAATCACTGCGCGATAATTACTGAGCTTGACCGCCCGCTTATGGAGAAATTCAAGGCTTACCTTGAGGATATCGGTTTCGTCGGCTACTCAAATTTCGATATCAAGTACGATGAGCGTGACGGAAGCTTCCGTGCATTTGAGATAAACCTGCGGCTTGGACGCTCGAACAACTACGTTACATCTGCTGGCTGCAACGTTGCTAAGTATATCGTCGACGATTACGTCGATAATAAGGAGCTCGGCGATACCTATTACTGCGATACTGAGGTGCTCTGGCACAGCGTACCAAAGGGTGTTGTGTACCAATACTGCCGCGATAGGGATGAAGTCTCGCGTGCGAAATCGCTTGCTAAGGCTGGCAAGGCGCACCCATCGCTATGGTATGGCTACGACCTCGTGCTGAATCCACGCCGACTGTTTTTCCTTATCATGCACGGACGCAATCACTACGGAAAATTCAAAAAATACTATGGAAAAGAGTAAGCTGCTCGGTATACTCGGCGGGCTCGGTCCGATGTCTACCGTATATTTTTACGAGTTGCTCACCGCTTTGACTGACGCAAAATGCGACCAAGAGCATATCGATATCGTTATTTCGAGCCGTGCGACTACACCAGACCGTACTCGCTACATACTCGGTGAGTCGGATGAAAATCCGCTCGACGCTATGATCCCCGACGCACAGAAGCTCGTCAGCTTCGGAGCGGAGATCATAGCGATACCATGCAATACTGCGCATTATTTCTATGACCGGCTGGCGGCTGAAATCGACGTGCCGATACTCAATATAATCGAGGAATCGGTGCTGACCCTGAAGCGCGCTGGAGTTGAACGCTTCGGACTGCTTGCGACCGACGGAACGGTGCGCTCGCATACATATCAGAAATATTGCAGTGAGCACAAAATCGAGTGCATAGTCCCTGACGAGGCACATCAGGCGCGAGTGATGGAGATCATATACGGTCAGATCAAGCAGAATCGCCGCGCAAATATGGAGAGCTTTTACGAAATCTCGCACTATATGCGCTCGCTCGGCTGCGAAAAGCTGATACTTGGCTGCACTGAGCTTTCGCTGGTAAAGAAGCAGGAAGGGCTCGGCGACTTCTACGTAGACTCGCTCGAATGCCTTGCGCTCGCGACGATCAAAGCCTGCGGCAAGCGGGCAATTTCATTGTAACTGATTTACGAGAACAGATAAAATATTACATTACTAAAGGAACAATTATGTTACTTTCAAAAATTCTCGCCGACATCGAATATACATCAAACGCTTCAAGCGAGCTTATCGAAACGCTTGAAATAGCCGATATAACTTACGATTCGCGTAAAGCTACGCTCGATAAGCTGTTTGTCTGCCTTATCGGCGCAGTTTCGGATGGACATAACTACGCTGCTGGAGCTTATGGCTGCGGCTGCCGTGTATTCATGGTCCAGCGGCAGCTCGATAGCCTTCCCGACGACGCGGTGCAGATAATCGTCACTGATACTCGCGCGGCGCTCGCACTCGCATCGGCGGCATTATTTGATTATCCGGCGCGTTCGCTGCTTATCATCGGCATTACCGGTACAAAGGGCAAGACGACGACAGCGTCGCTGGTATATGATATTCTCAACGCCGGCGGAATCGCTACCGCTTCGATCGGAACTACCGGTATATTGATAAACGGCGTGCGCACACCTACCGTCAACACAACTCCTGAGAGCTACGAGCTGCATAAGGCGTTCCGCAAAATGGTAGATGATGGTATATCCTGCGTTGTGATGGAGGTATCGTCTCAGGCGATATATATGCGCCGCACAGTCGGTATACACTTCCACATCGGAGTATTTACAAACCTGTCGCGCGACCACATCGGCGGAGTTGAGCACCCGGATTTCGAGCACTATATGAACTGCAAGGCGGAGCTGTTCCGCCAGTGCAGATATGGAATATTCAACGCCGACGACGCGCATTTTACCGATATGGTCAAGAATGCGCACTCTATCAACACGACATTTGGTTCAGCGAACAGTCCGCGTGACTTTGCAGCACGCGATATTCGTCCGTGGAGAAGCGGAAACCTACTCGGCGTAAAATTTATCTGCCGCTCGGTCACTGGAGAGTGTGAATACAGCCTGCGTATGCCGGGCGAATTCAACGTATACAACGCACTTGCCGCTATTGCTGTCGCTCAGCGTATGCAGATACGTGAAAATGTTATCTGTGATGCGCTGTCAAGGGCGACAGTCCGCGGACGTTTCGAGCTTGTCACACCGGAGAAGGGAAGCGGACTCGAGGATGTCGTTACGATCATAGACTATGCGCACAATGCTGTATCAATGCGCGCGGCGCTTGAGACTATACGCAAATATCAACCGAAGCGATTGGTCGTACTTTTCGGTTCGGTCGGTGGACGCACTCAGCTGCGGCGCTCTGAGCTCGGTGAAGTGACCGGACAGCTCGCCGATTTCTGTATAATCACCAGCGACAATCCAAACTTTGAAGCGCCGGAGGATATCATTCACGATATCGAGGAGAGCGTTATAAAAACTTCATGCCCTTATGCAGCCTTTGTCGACCGCCGCGACGCAGTTCGCTACGCTATAGACCATGCGCTTTCGGGCGACTGCATTCTTTTTGCCGGAAAGGGACACGAGGAGTATCAGCTTATTGAGGGCGAGTATCGGCATTATGATGAGCGTGAGGAAATACTCACAGCTGTTGCTGCGCGTGCGGCAAGGATATAACATTGTCACGATGTCCACACTGCTAAAGCAGTGATGCCTCTAATGCGGCGGTGAACATTTCGCATAATTGGGAGACTCAATCCCCCAATTATGCCGTGACAAGTTGAAAAATTAACATGGAGAAAACGGATATGAAAATACTGATAGTTGGACTTGGACTTATCGGCGGCTCGATGGCGCGCGCGCTGAAGTACTTCACTGAGCATACAGTGGTCGGATTTGATACGAGCCGTGAGGCTATGCGAAAGGCTCTGCTCGTTGGTGCGTGCGATAAGGTCTGCGATACGCTGCCTGAGCTTTCTGATTTTGATTCGATCATCTGTGCTGCATACCCTGCTGCGACGGTCGAACTGCTCGAGCAGCACGCAGCTGAGATAAAAAAAGGTGCGCTTGTATGTGACCTTGGAGGCACTAAGCGCAGAGTTTGCGATGTTGGATTTGCAGCAGCAGAGAAGTACGGATTCAGCTTCTTTGGCGGACATCCTATGGCTGGAACACAGTTCTCAGGCTTTGAAGCGTCGCGTGAGTCGCTGTATAAAAATGCTACTATGCTGCTTATGCCGCCGAAAGACGTTGATGTGCGCTGTCTCGACGACGCTGTGAAGCTGTTTAAGTCGGTAGGCTTTAGCTCAGTCAGAGTAACAAATGCGGACGACCACGACAGGATCGTTGCTTACACATCTCAGCTCGCACATATACTTTCGAACGCATATGTCAAGAGCCCGACAGCACGTGAGCACCGCGGATACTCGGCAGGAAGTTTCCGTGACCTCACCCGCGTTGCACATTTGAACGCGCATATGTGGAGTGAGCTTTTCATGGAAAATCGCGATTATCTCATTCCTGAGGTAGAGCAGCTTGCCGCGTCGCTGCTTGAATATTCGGAGGCGATGAAGGCTGGCGATGCTGATAAGCTCGAAAAGCTGCTCGCCGATGGAAGCCGTATCAACGACGAGATAAAGGAAGAAATATAAGCGTAAAGAAAAAATAGGTTGACTTGTAAAGCCAGCCTATTTTTTTATTTTATTCAGCTTCAGAGAAGTCGTCCTTGCCGACTCCGCAGAGCGGGCAAACGAAATCGTCTGGCAGGTCCTCAAACTTGGTGCCGGGAGCTATTCCGTTATCCGGATCGCCAGCTTCCTCGTCGTATTCCCAACCGCAAACATCGCATACGTATTTTTTCATGATAAAATCCTCCTTTCTGATAGTATATGTAATGAGCAATGATTTTATTTATTGACAACGGGTGCAGATATTATAACCTGCACCCGTGCTCATTTGATTTAAATGTCAGAGACTTTTCTTCTGACGGGTCTTAATAAACAGCACTGTTCCGACAACGCAAACAGCCGAGACAACAAGTCCGATCCAGCCATTGCTTGTGAGTCCGCCGACTATATAGCCGATGAACGAGCAGATCGCTACAGTAACTGCGTATGGTATCTGAGTCGATACGTGGTTGATGTGGTCGCATTGCGCACCTGCGGACGACATAATGGTCGTGTCCGAGATAGGCGAGCAGTGGTCGCCGCATACAGCTCCTGCGAGGCAAGCAGAGATACCTATAAACAGCAGCTCGCTTGTAGCAGGGAATATCGAAGCGACGATCGGAATGAGGATACCGAATGTACCCCACGATGTACCAGTCGCGAATGCGAGCAGACAAGCTACTACGAAAATAACTGCTGGCAGGAAGAGGTCAAGACCCTTAGCTGCATTTTCCATAAGTCCGCCGATGAATTCCTTAGCGCCGAGCAGAGTAGTCATATTCTTAAGCGCGGTAGCAAAAGTAAGTATGAGGATTGCAGGGACCATCGCTATAAATCCCTTCGGAACGCAGTCCATAGCGTCCTTGAAGGAGATAACACGTCTTGCGATGAGGTAGATTATAGTTACAATAAGTGCTATCAGACCACCCCACGGCAAACCAACAGTAGCGTCAGTTTCACTGAACGCGGTTACAAAATCGAGACCTGACATGATTCCGCCTACATAAACGAGACCGAATACGCATACTACGATAAGAACGACGATCGGAATGATAAGATCCATGACCTTACCCTTTTCGTTGACTTCAAGCTCTTCCTTTGCACGGTTTGTGCTGACTCCGGTCGTAAAGAGGTCGCCCTTTTCGAGCGCATTCTTTTCGTGAAGCGCCATAGGACCGTAATCAACGCGAAGGAATGCGATAAGAAGAACGAAGAGCAGAGTCATTAACGAGTAGTAATTGAACGGAATAGCACGGATGAACAGCTCGAGTCCGGAGTATCCGGTGCCGTCAGCATAGCTGGATACGGCTGCTGCCCACGATGAGATAGGCGCTATCATACAAATCGGAGCTGCTGTAGCGTCGATGATATATGCAAGCTTTGCGCGAGAGATCTTGTGTGAGTCGGTGACTGGCAGCATAACACTTCCGACGGTAAGGCAGTTGAAGTAGTCGTCGATGAAGATGAGTATGCCAAGAACAAAGGTAGCGAGCATTGCACCGATACGGGTCTTGATATGAGTCTTAGCCCAGTTTCCGAATGCGGCAGCTGCGCCGGTCTTGTTGATAAGTGCTACGAGAATGCCGAGTATTACAAGGAAGATGAAGATTCCGGCGCTGCCCTTAACTGCTTCAATGAAGCCTTCATTGACAATAGCGTCGACCGTTCCAAGCGGATTAAAGGATGCTGCCAAGATACCTCCGACAAGGATTCCAATGAACAGCGAGGAATAAACTTCCTTTGTAATGAGTGCAAGCACTATCGCTATTACTGGCGGTATCAGCGCCCAGAATGTCGAATAGAACTTGCTGTCAGATGTGCCGTCGTCAGCCTCATCAGCTTCAGTGTCGTCGGTTATAGCTTCGGTAACCACGGAAGCGTCAGTGTCTGCCTCAGTTTCAGCGAATACGCCGAGCGAGAAAACAGACATGATGAGTGTGACCAGCAGCATAAGACAGAATAACTTTGTAAGTCTGCTTTGATGTTGCATGATATGTCCTCCAAAAAATTTGAAGAAAGAGACCGGAAACATTGAAGCCTTCCGGTCTCTTTGACTTTTTGGTCAAATCAAGCAGGATAGCTCCCCATCGCAATGCAATTGCATTGCAATGACAGTATACAGTCTGTTATGGCTGTATCCCAGCTCAGCATGAAACCAAGCTTCGGCGGCGACACCTTTCGAGGCTTTCTACTGATTGCCAACCGCACCTCTATCTTCTATTATGATAAATAGTATCATATTTTTGGGGATTTGTCAATATATTTTTAAGAATCTTTTAAATTATATGAATTACGACAAAATATCTCATTTGAGTTGGTATAATTCAATATACTTTTTGATGATAAAAGCAGATGAGAATTATCTCATCTGCTTTAACATACAGTTTTATCAAGAAGCAGGCGCATTGGCGATGGCTACGTCTATGTACTTGTTCTTCCTGAATATTCTGAATGTGATGATATCGCCGTTCTCGAAGCTGTCGCTGAGAATCGTTAAATCGTCTATGCTGAGGATCTCACTTCCATTTACGGCAACAATTATATCGCCTTCAATGAAGCCCGCGATCGCCGCGTCTGAATTTTTCAACGAGCCGCTTATCATGACCCCGCGTGGGATACAGTAGCGTTTTGATAATTCATAGGTCACATTTTCATATATCGCGTCTGCCGGTGTACCGTATTCAGACGTATCGGGCTGTTTTATGACCGCACTGTAATCAACCATGGCGACAGATTCGGTTTCCGATATCTCGTCAGATGACAATCGCAAACCTGCCGGATAATATAGGTCGCGGTTTTGATGTACGAAATCGTTCAGCAAAATTATGCAGGCGAGCAGGAATAAACCACAGAATGCAAAACTGATGATCCCGACTGCCGCATAGATCGGACTTGCCACACGTATTCTCGGGTGAGAGAGTCTGCGGCGGCAATCATCGTAGCTCCAGCGGCTTCGAAATCCGCCAAAGCAAGGTTCGTCGCTATTTTTTGTACTGCTGTTGACTCTGCTGTCAAGTCTTGCGTTATTATGCGCTGACTGTTTCTCAGTGTCATCGCGTGTCATATTAAAAATACCGAACATAGATCCTCCGTAAACTACAGGGTGTGTACGTATATGAATTTTGAGCTTCATGAGTTAAGTGTATGGAGCTTCAAAACTCGTCTATTAAATTATAACATACAAATATGAATAAAGTTCGGAGACTTTTTGCATAATGATGAATTCTTTATAAAAATTCCTTAAAATTAGTCCTTGACAACTACCGTAGCCTCAGGAGTGTAGGGGAGGGTGAATACGAATTCGCAGTTTTCGCCGTAGACGCTCTTTACCCATATCTCTTCCTCGTGTGCGTCGATTATCGTCTTTGCGATATAAAGTCCAAGACCAACACCTGTCTTATCAAGACCGCGGCTCTTATCGCTCTTGTAGAAGCGCTCGAACACGAACGGAAGCTCCTCAGCCGGTATTCCGATACCTTCATTGAATACCGAAATGTAAACTTTTCTATCCTTTTCAAGAATACTTATGCGGTATTTTCCGCCATCGCGCGAAAACTTGATTGCGTTGTCACAAATATTGTAGAGTATCTGATATATCGCGTCGCGGTCAGCGTACACTATCATTTTATCCTTTACACACTCGAATTCGACATCAAGCTTTTTTGCGTCGAGCTTCTGTTCGAAGGATATCAATATCAAACGCGCCATTTCGCATATATCGAACGCAGTCTTGTTGAATTTACGCTCTCCAGCTTGAATTCGCGTTATATCCAGCAGACTGATAACAAGGCGCGACAGGCGGCGTATCTCGGTGCGGATTACATCAAGATAATATTCATGCTTTTCGGGCGGTATCGCGCCGTCGATTATACCGTCGATGAAGCCGGATATCGTCGTCATAGGTGTACGCAGGTCGTGCGAGACATTCGCAAGGAATGTGCGGCGCATATCCTCAAGATTAGCAAGCGACGCTGCCATGTTATTAAACGCAGTCGCAAGTTCGGCTACCTCGTCGCGTCCTTTGACCGGAATGCGTACATCGAACTTTCCGGCAGCGAAATTCTTTGCTGCCTTCGACATCTGCTTCAGCGGGTCGATTATCTTTTCACTTATGAAGTATACTGCAAGCAGGGCTGCGAGCATTACCCATAGGCACGACATGATGATCGTCTTGATCATAGTCTCGATGAGCTGGTCAAATTCCTGAAGCGGTGAGCACACGAATATCGCGCCAACAAAGATACCGTCAGCGTCGTATATCGGGATTGCACGCACGAGGTGCTTTGATGTGAATACGCCGCCAAGGTCGCTGCTGACAGTCTGTTTGCCGGAATATGACAGCTTTGACATTATGTCTATCGATACATTCGAGTTTATATAACCGGGTTCAGATTTGTCGGCTGTGAGCAGTATCCCGCCGTTTGCGTCCGAGACCAATATTATAATATCTTCGTTTAATTCAGTCATAGCTGACACGAAAGGTTGGACGGTATTGCGGCTGAAATAGATATACTGGCTGAAATCATACGAACCTTCGTCGCGGTAGCCGTCGTTGACGAATCCGGCGATAGTGTCAGCGGTGCGTTCGACCATCTGGGTTTTGGTATCGTCAGAATAGTTTGTGACCATCTGACAGAGTATCAGCGCGAGTATCATAAAGCTTATCGCGATAATAAGCATGAACGCGGTGATATATTTTGTGAATACGCTTTTGAACATTATTTTATTCCTTATTGTTAGATTTATATGCGTATATTATAGCACAATTTATTCCAAAGTGCAATAGAATTATAAAAATACCGCCGCAGAAAATCTACAGCGGCGGTATTTATTAGTCTATTAGACCTATTGATAACCTAATTTTAACCGAGATTATCATAGCGGTCTATTACTGAAGCAGCTCGAATTTGTAGCCTACGCCCCATACGGTCTTAAGTATCCACTTGTCCGAAACGCCCTCAAGCTTTTCACGCAGACGCTTTACGTGTACGTCAACGGTGCGCGAGTCGCCGAGATAATCGAAGCCCCATACCTTGTCAAGCAGCTGGTCGCGTGTGAATACGCGGTTGTAGTTTGATGCAAGGAAGTAGAGCAGTTCGAGTTCCTTCGGGGGGATATCTACCGATTTGCCGTTGAGCTTTAATTCATACTTCTGACGGCTGATCTCGATATTGTCGAACTTTATTGTCTCATCATCGCTCTGATTGTCGTGTGCAGAGTAGCGGCGAAGAACTGCCTTTACGCGAGCGGAAAGCTCTTTAGTCTCGAAAGGCTTGACCATGAAGTCATCAGCGCCGAGCTCAAGTCCGAGCACCTTATCAAATACTTCACCCTTAGCGGTGAGCATGATTATCGGCTTAGACGAGATCTCGCGTATCTCGCGGCATACCTGCCAGCCGTCCTTTTTAGGAAGCATAATGTCGAGCAGAACAAGGTCGGGCTCATACATCTTGAAGAAGTTTATACCCTCTGCGCCGTCATTGGCTGTTTTGACCTCATAGCCCTCGTTCTCGAAATAGAGACGGAGCAGGTCGCATATGTTAAGATCATCATCAACGACAAGAATTTTTGTTGCCATTATAGTTTCCTCCTGATTTATACGATATTTAAATACTAACATTTCGGAGAGCTTCCAAAATGCGGTAATTTACGCTTAAAACTGAAATTATGAAATTCGTTATAAAATTGACCATATTCATTATATAACATTTCGGTGCAAATTGCAATAGAAAAACGCAACAATTTTCAAAATAGTAACAAATTTCCGCGCATCGAATGCTTGTTGTCGAAATCATGAATGCTGTACTGATATTATTCAAATCCGCGCCATATACAAGTGTGCGAAAAATTGCGATATTTATATTTCACTACTTGATTTTTCCGCCGGTTTATGATATAGTAGTATTGACAGCATGGGTGCTAAATTTTTACAATATAAATTGGGGAGAGGTTTGTTACATGAAGAAGCTGTATAAAATTGAAGAGGGCAAGATGGTCGATGGAGTTTGCGGCGGCGTGGCTGAGTATTTCAACGTTGATCCGACTTTGATTCGTCTTGCGTGGGTCATATTCTGCTGTGCGGGCGGAAGTGGAATTCTTGCATATATCATATGCTCGATAGTTATCCCGAAAAAATCAAATGTGATGTAAAGCTGCATACAGACCGGTTTCGGAAATTCCGAAACCGGTCTTGCTTGTATTAAGCCCACCGGTTAGGCTGGGGTACGGAAAGGCTACGCCCGTCTATGTAAAGCTCCCGGTTTGCCGGGGGATATTTACTATGTGCGGAGGAAGCGTATTACTTACTCCAGAAAAAAGAATTATTGCATAATTTAATAAAAGCGTTTTTTGTCACGCGAAGTGTTGAAAAAGCACGGACTATACGTACAGCTTAAAAAGCCGATTTTGTATACATATTGCTGAAAATATGTATTTACATCATTACATAATGGTGATATAATATTAAAGCATACAAGTTAAGACTTATAAAAATTTAAATGATGGAACTTTAAATATATGAAATATTTTCAAATTGATTTGAATGAATTGATAAAAATAGTGCTGCTTGGCAAAGAGACTCTAATTCCTCCACAGCTTCATAGGACTCGCAGACTTAATGAGTATGTACTTTATGTAGTGACAAATGGCAGTCTGAGACTTCGAGCTAACGACGATGTGATAGAACTGACTCCGGGTGATATATATTTGTTCTATAAGGACGATTATCAGGCACCTGTTGAGTGCGGCTTTTGCGAATACTATTATGTACACTTCAATTCCGAGCGCATTAGAGCTGTTGAGCTTTCCGATGACGAATATTCTGAGCAGCTTAGAAGCAAGCGTGAGCTTTGTATGCGCACAGATACATTCAGTCCGAGATGCTACGATTTTCTTAATGTATTGATACGGCAGGCGAGCCATATCAATGATACTGAACTTTTCGAGAATATCACTGCTACGCTGCAAAATAACATTCTCAATACAAGTCATAAGGAACCAGAGAAACGTCTCGAGTTGTCGAGTGCAGTCGCGTCGATATTTATAAAACTCGAGTCAAGCTTTATGAATAAGTCATACTGCGGTGACAGCAAGCCTGAGAAAAACTACGATACTGCACGAAGAATAGCCGAATACATCGAGAGCCACTGTGCCGAGCCGATTTCTGGTGAGAATATTGAGGGACAATTTTATCTGACCTTCAATCACGCTAACCGTGTCTTTAGAAAGGTAATGGGATGCACTATTTTCCGATACCGCAACATTGTCAGAATACAATATGCAAAGGCTAAGCTGCGCGCGTCGAGTATGGCGATAGGTGATATTGCTGCTGACATTGGATTTGAGAGCGTACATTATTTCAGCCGCATGTTCAGACAAATTGAAGGTTTGTCTCCATCAGATTACAGGCGGAAATTCATGAAAATTGCAATTGACGAGGCTGAACAAAAGGAGATGTTTTGCAATGACTAATAAAAATTTCAATATTGCTGTAGACGAAAGCACTGGGTGCATAAAATCAATATGTATGCCTGATGATAAGCACGAAATGAACTGGTGCGCTGAAGGCGGGCTGTGGGGCAGAATACACGGTCGTAAGATGAAGCTTGTATCGTGTGATTTGGATAATAACATTTCATCAAGCGTTTTTGATGATACGCAGCTTTCTGTTTGCTTCAAACGCAGCTATGCAGATAACGGAAATTTTATAGAGACCTGCATTCTCACTAATATTTCCGAGACGGTGATTTGTGTCAATCGAGACAATTTCGGGATAGAGTTTCCGTTAAATGACCGATATACGAGCGCTGATGAATGTATGGTGCGGCATTGTAATACTCACATCTGGTGCGGGCATGATACAGCATGGATAAATGCGCTGCGAATGGGCAATTCAAAGCTGAATCTTGGTATTTTCTTCACCGAAGGTTCGTTTGACTGCTACTGTCAGGACGGCTGTAAGAGCAATAACCGAGGGTATTTTATATTATGTCCGACGAGCTTTTTTCTCAAAAGCGGTGAGAGCTATACGTTTAGCTGGGAAATATTCCGTCATTCCGGAAAGAATGATTTTATTTCAAAGCTTTCCGGCTATGAGCGCTATATCAATGTCAAAGCTGAGCGCTGCACGATTTTTATGGGTGAAAGCATAAAGCTGACTGTGAAATGTAGTGATACGCCCGAAATACTTTGCCGAGGAGAAAAGATCTGCGCTGTTCCTGACGGTGATGAATATATACTTAATTACACTCCTGCCTTGCCCGGTGAGTACCGCTTTATAGTAAAATCGGGCGAAAACAGTACGTGGGCTGATGTGATGGTGAAGATACCATTTGACGAGCTTCTCGAACGGCGCGTGCGGTTCATAGTACGAGAGCAGCAGTGCTTAGACCCAGAAAGTCCGCTTTACGGCGCTTTCCTAATTTACGACAATGAATATGACAGTATGTATTTCGACTACAGAAATCCCGACCACAATGCCTGCCGCGAACGTCTGAATATACCGTTTCTGCTTATAAAATATTTACAATATCGAAATGACACTGAAGTGCGCGCGGCAATTGACCGATTCATAAAATTTGTTTTCCGCGAGTTTTATGATGAGGAGACCGGCGAAGTATATAATAATATTGGCAAAAACCGTGACCTTATCAGGTTATACAATGCGCCGGGAGTTATGCTTCTTTTTGCTGAGATGTATTTTTTGACCCACGACGAGTCTTATCTTTCGCATATATTAAAGCTTGCTGAAAATTATTACAGCGTAGGCGGGGAAAAGTGCTATGCTAATGGCATTGCAATTGACAAGGTAATGCGAGCCTTCTCCATGTCGAACAGAAAAGCTGACGGTGAGCGAATGCTGGAGCTTTTCCACACTCATGTTGATAATATAATAAGCAACGGCACATCATATCCGAAGCATGAAGTAAATTACGAGCAGACTATAGTGACCCCGGCGGTAACACATATTTCTGAGATGGGACTGCTCTGCGAAAATAAAGACTATTACGCTGCAAAGGCAAAAGAGCATCTTGCCTGTCTTGAACGTTTTTCCGGACACCAGCCAAGCTTTCATCTTAACGAAGTCGCGATACGCTTCTGGGACGACTATTGGTTTGGCAAAAACAGAATTTTTGGTGACACTCTGCCTCACCACCTTAGCTGTCTGACTGCTCGCGCATATATCGCGTACGGAAGACTTTCGGGCGAAAATGAATGGATAGATAGAGCAGAGGAGTGTATACGAAATTGTATGTGCCTTATATCTGATGATGGACGAGGGTCAGCTGCCTGCGTTTATCCTTATCGTCTCGACGGCAAGAGAGGGGAATTCCTCGACCCATGGTCGAATGACCAAGACCTTGTGTTATATGACGCGCTGTATCTTAATGATTTGAACAATGCGTTTGGTTATAACGATTAATCAGTAATTTTATAAGTGAACTAATATTAAAAATTATAGAAAGAAGGAATAAATTATGAAACATCGTACTTATTCGATTTTTGCATTGCTGCTTGCACTTCTTACCGCATCGTCCTGCTCCAATACGTCAGAGGGTTCTTCTAATGAAACGACTGATACCGAAAATATTACTAATGAATCTACAGTAATATCGACTAAGGATCGTATAGCAGAGCTTGGCGAGCGTGATTTCGGAGGTGAAACCTTTGTTATTCTTGATGATATGGGGAATATCAACGTCAATCATCCGGACGAAACGCTTGAAGGCGATATGGTAAACGATAAAGTAGCAGAACGCAATAAGATAATTTCCGAAAAATATAATATCAATTTCGAGTATCTTTCGGGAAGCAGCGCCTCAGAGCGTGCTCAGCTTTTGCGCAAGTCGGTGATGTCTGATGAAAAAGCATACGATTTGTTTTTCTCTGTCATACCAACAAGCATAGGTCCGCTTGCTACCGAGGGCATACTTGCCGACCTTGCAGCGATAAATGAGCTGTCTCTTGACGAGCAGTGGTGGAGTAAGCTTATTTATGAAAACTGCCGTATCGACGGCAAGATGTACTACACTACCGGTGACATCTCACCGATATCATACCGCGCACCAGCCTGCTATTATGCGAATGAAACGCTGCTTGAGGAGTATAAGATATCGAAGGATGATATTTATTCTGCTGTCGAAAATGGCACATGGACGCTTGATATGTTGAATCAGCTTGCGGGAGAGCTTGATCGCGATTTAAACAATGACGGCACCCTGTATGCCGATGACGATTTTTTCGGTATCTTAAATGAAGATAATGGACTGACTGCGGCTTCCTTTATGGTAGCATCCGGGGTAAATCTGAGCTCAATCAATGATAATGGTGAGCTTTATATTGATTTGAACAGTGAAAAAGCGATAAACGTAGTAGAAAAGCTGTCTAAGGTGCTCTCGAAAGCTCCAAGAAAGGATAACAACGCACTCCACGACGCATTCAAGAATGACCGTGTTGTATTTCTTATGCACTATGCAAGCTCTGGCTATACACGTTACCGTGATATGAACTCTAACTATATCATGCTGCCTCTTCCGAAATATGACGAGAGTCAGGAGAATTATCGCAGTCTTGTCAATACCTGGATGAATGCGTTTGTTTGTATTCCAGCTAATGCTGATACCGAACGTGCCGGCTTCATAATGGAGGTAATGGCATATATGTCGAGGGATATGCTGCGTCCGGTAGCGTATGATATGGCTATGAAAGTCAAGGGTGTACGCAATGAAAAGGACTCGGTCATGTTAGATACAATAATAGATTCTATATATCTTGATTTCAATTCGTTCATGGAGTTTGGCGGCTGTATGAATCAGATAGCAAAGGCGATTTTCAAGGATGGCGCATATATTTCAGCTATCACAAGTATAACTGATACTATGAATGCCGAAATTGATAAATTCAGTAAGGCATGGATTGGTGCGGAAAATTAGTCAATTGTCAAGTTCGTTAAAAGCCAAACGAACAGATAAAATCTTGTTCACCGAAGGACCGCTTTGTAAAAAAATGCTGCTGTTTGTTCTTCCTATTGCAGTGGCGAGCATTATACAGCAGCTATTTCACTCAGCGGATACAGCGGTAGTCGGACGATTTGTCGGAAAGGAAGCGCTCGCCGCGGTAGGTGGAACAACACCGCTTATAAATCTTTTCATAGAATTTTTTGTCGGACTGTCAAATGCTGCTAATGTTGTCGCGGCGCAATATGTAGGGCAGGGGAACAAAAAAAGAGCCGCAGATACAGTACATACTGCGATAACAGTCGCACTGATAAGCGGAGTTATTATAGGTATTGCAGGACTATTTTTGGCAAGGCCTCTGCTCAAGCTTATGCTCGTACCGGAGGATATAATCGGGCTGTCTTCAGAATATTTAAGAGTGTATTTTATAGGAATGCCATTCTTGATGCTGAATAATTTCAGTTCGGCTATTTTCAGAAGCTGCGGTGATACCAAAAAGCCTCTATACTGTCTGTCGATAGGTGGCGCAGTCAATATTGGACTTAACTTGTTTTTGGTTCTTGTACTTAACCTGGGCGTATCCGGTGTTGCTTGGGCAACGGTCATCTCAAGCGGAATCAGCTCTGCACTGCTGATATTGCTGCTTATGAGGGAGAATGAGTTTATTCGCCTTTATCCGAATAAACTCGGAATAGACCGGAAAATATTTTGGAAGCTTGCTAAAATAGGCTTGCCTTCCGGATTTCTCGGTTCGGTATTTTCAATTTCTAACGTCTGTACTCAGTCGGCGATAAACAGCTTAGGTACCGATACTGTATCAGCATCAAGTGCAGCGGTCAATGTAGAGATATACCTTCAATTTATAGGAAACGCCTTTGCTCAGGCTGTCACCACTGCTGTCAGCCAAAATTACGGTGCAAATCAATATGACCGCTGTGTAAAGATTATAAAAACGGCGTTATTGCTTTGCGTATCTGTGACGGTAGTGCTCAGCAGCGCGGTATACATATTCGGGCACAGACTGCTTCGAATATTTGTCGTTGACGCAGCTGTTATCGAAATTGCTATGGCACGGATGAAATATACCGTCATATTCAAATTTGTGCAGAGTATTATGGACATTATGTCAGGCGGACTTCAAGGCTACGGTTACACGCTCATACCTGCGCTGGTATCTGTTGTTGGAGTTTGTGGAGTGCGTCTTTTTTGGATATTTGCTGTATTTCCGAACTATCAGACACTTGGCTCGCTGATGATAATTTACCCGGTGACTCAGGCTGTCGCTGCAGTTTCATATACGCTTTTAGCTTGGTGCCGCTCGCAGCAATTTAAAAAGTTTTATTAGACTTGCTGTAAGTACAAAAAGAAACCGTTCGTTATTTAAAAGTATCGAACGGTTTTATTTTTGATGTTTGTTTATTACTATATGAATTATTAACGAGACGAGCTGTGTGTTAACAGTGATATCTCTGCAACGCACCTTAGTATATCCTTGTTACCGTTATACATTTCATTTATGAAAATGGACTCAGCAGCTTATTTACGTTGTTCTGCACCGCCTCCGCGAGGTGGACATCGATGATTGTTGAAGCTATTGCCAAGCAGCCAACCAAATAGACATCTTGAACAGCAGTTACCGCTGCTTTGCGGATATCTGTTGGTCGGCTATTGCTCATTCTCACCGCAATAGCCGTAATATGATGCTGCGGTAGCATATAGATCATCGAAAACCTTTCGGACTCCGGTGTCATAATTTTGTTCGGCGAGGTCGGGTTCAAGATACTCTGTAAGGATATTTCCAATCGTACCACAATAGGTGGGCAAATAATTTACAAAAGGTACTTGAAAGTATGCGAAGGATATGGTATGATATATATGAAACGAAATGCAGACATTGGGGAGGAAGAATACAAAGATTGCGATGTAAAGGATATCGAGGAAAAGTATATCGAAGGCACACCCGAAATCGGCACAGTCGCTGTTATGCCGAATCAGACGAACAGCAATAAAATCACAGGTATGCCGAATGACGACGCGTCTGTAAATGAAGGAACGATCATATACGATATCCGTTTTCATGCCATTGCACCGCACGGCGACGGTACGATCAAGCTG